>QHYI01000159.1 GCA_003223245.1 Acidobacteriota bacterium | reverse complement strand
TAGCCCTGGCTGCGAATAAATCCTGCAATCTGGTCGAACTTCTTCTGCGGATCCTCTCCTCGCACCAATCGCGCATCAAGCGACGCCTCCGCTTTATCGGGCACCACGTTTTGCGCCTGCGAGCCCACATAGGCGCTGCGCAGCCCGCACACATTCAGCGAGGGTTCCATGATCAACTCAGCTAGCTTCTTCCCCGCGCCTTCTGGTTTTGCGATTCCCAATTCTCGTTCCAGGTCGGCGTCATTGTCGGGCATAGCCGCCAGCGCCTTTTTCTCTACCTCACCGAGTGGCGTGACGTCGTCGTAGTAGCCGGCGATCAGCACGCGTCCATCTTCATCTTTCATCGACGCCAGCAGCCGCGACAATTCCATCGCCGGATTCGGCGCCCAATTCCCGTAATGTCCGCTGTGTAGCGCGCGCAGGGGTCCATACACGGTAATGTCGATCCCGATGTCCCCCCGGTTGCCAAAGAAAACGAGCGGCCGCCCGCTCTGATGCACCGGCCCGTCAGCGGTGATCAGCAGGTCCGCGCCCAGCAAATTCTTGTGCAGCTCGAGGGTCCTTTGCAGATTTGGTGAACCCGCTTCTTCCTCGCCCTCTAGAATCACTTTCAAGTTCAGCGCCAGCGGAATCTCTTTCGCCCGCAGTGCATCCAACGCCGCCAGCAGCGCCACGATCGGCGACTTGTCATCAGAAGCCGAGCGCGCGTAAATCCGCCAGTCGTCGTTATACCCTCCGCGTAGGCCGGCGCCATTCACTGGAAAGGGAATGCGCTTACCACCCGCTTCAATCGCCGCGTTGCGCAGCAGCGGTTCGAACGGAGCACCATCGGTCCACGCCGCCGGGTCGACGGGCTGCCCGTCGTAATGCGCGTACAAGATGACCGTGTGCTTTGCTTCGGGCGAGAGCAGTTTCCCGAACACTACCGGTCCGCGTCCGGTAATCGGCAGCAAATGCGTTTCGATTCCGCGTGCCTCCAACATTTCCATGAGATGTGCGGCGTTTTTCTGGATGTTTGGTGTATCGCTCGCGATATTCGGAATGGCCAGAAATTCGCACAACTCCCTCATAATGCGGTCTTCATTCTCCATCCGGTATGCGCGCACCGCTTGCACTACCTGCGCCGGAGCCGGGGCCTTCTGTCCTGCCGCAAGGCACGGCAACAACAGGACCGCCAATGTGGCTATGGCT
The DNA here is from genome assembly GCA_003223245.1 of Acidobacteriota bacterium. Lineage (GTDB taxonomy): Bacteria > Acidobacteriota > Terriglobia > Acidiferrales > UBA7541 > Acidiferrum. Next base: position 23,541 of record QHYI01000159.1, on the reverse strand, counting down.
TTCTTCAAAGTGTTTCTCCCACTTCGCACTGTGCGGCTAAGTTGGATTTGTAAAATTTTTGAGGCTTGCCAGTTTTTTGTCGGCTGCTCCGGAATCAATCGTCGAGCGCGCGACATTCGCTGCCTCATGGAAATCTTCGGCATTACCCGTGGCGACCAGGGCTGCGGCGGTGTTGACCACTACAATGTCCCGCGGCGCCCCATTCTCCCCTTGCAAAATTCTCCGGATCACGGCGGCATTTTCCGCCGCAGTTCCGCCGCGAACCGCTTCGATCGGCGCGCGCTTTACGCCAAATTCCTCTGGTGTCACGCTGAATTTTCGCGCTTTGCCATCGCGCACTTCCACGACGATGGTCTCCCCGGCAAGTGAAATCTCGTCCAATCCACCCGCGCCATGCACCACAAAGGCACGCTCGGTGCCTAGCTCCGCAAGCGTTGCCGCGACTAAATCCATTACCTCCCGCGAAAAAACTCCGAGAACTTGCGCCTGCGCTCCCGCGGGATTCGTTAACGGCCCCAGTAGATTGAAAACCGTGCGCATGCCAATCTGCTTCCGTGCCGGAGCTGCATGCCGCGTTGCCGTGTGCGCCGCTTGGGCGAATAAAAATCCGATGCCGATCTCCCGGATGGCCTGCCCGTACTGCTCGAACGGCAGATCGATGCGCACGCCAAGCGCTTCGAGTACGTCCGCCGAGCCGCTCTGCGAACTGGCTGCGCGGTTCCCGTGTTTGGCAACGCGCGCTCCCGCAGCGGCCGCGACAATTGCTGCGGCCGTCGAAATGTTGAACGTTCCGGAAGAGTCGCCGCCGGTCCCGCAGGTATCCACCATGTTCGTGGGCCGCGCTTCGCCCTCCACGAACACGCGCGTCGCATGTCGCCGCATCACTTGCGCAAAGCCTGCGAGTTCCTGCACTTGCACGGGCCGCTGGTTCAGCGCCGTCAACAGCCGCACGATCTCGGGCGTTCCGATGCGCCCTGAAAGCAGCTCTTCCATCAAGGCTTCGGCGTCGGCGCGCGTGAGCGCGCAGCCCCCCTCGACGCGTTCGATCAGCGTCAGGCTCATCGCCCTTCGCCCCTGCAGCCGCCGTCAAGCGCCCCGTGCAATTCGCATTTGTGGTCCATTTCCATAGTATTTCGCACGGACGGGCCATTTGCGAAATCGCGCACCGGTTCACAACTGTGTTTCGCGCGTCCTTGCTCCCTTTTTCGGTTCCGAGTACACTTTTATGTTTCGACTGGCCTCAAAATTCTAACACTGGCTGACGGTTTCAAGCCTGAACGGAAACGCAGAACTTCTCATGAAAATCCACGAGTACCAGGCCAAAGCAATACTCGCGCGTTATGGCGTCACCACTCCCCGCGGCGAAGTCGCAATCACCAAAGAAGAGGCACTCCAGGCGGCCCAGCGACTGAAATCCAATGTTTGCGTGGTCAAAGCGCAAATCCACGCCGGTGGTCGCGGTAAAGGCGGCGGAGTCAAGCTAGCGCGCTCCGCGGAGGAAGCAGCCGATATCGCTGGCCACATTCTCGGCATGAAGCTGGTTACTCCGCAAACCGGGCCCGTCGGCCGCATTGTCAAGCGCTTGCTCATCGAGGAAGGGCTGGACATCAAGCGTGAGCTCTATCTGGGCCTGCTTGTGGACCGCGCCTCCGGGCGCGTTGTTTTCATGGCCAGCGCCGCGGGCGGCATGGAAATCGAAGAAGTCGCCAAAAAAGATCCCTCTGCGATTCTCCGCGAGACCATTCACCTCGCCGTTGGCTTGCAGCCTTATCAGGCTCGCAATATCGCTTTCGGCCTCGGCCTGCCACTGGAAGTCGTCAACTACGCCACGCCTTTTCTCCAAGCGCTGTACCGGGCTTTCAGCGATACCGACGCCTCGCTCCTTGAAATCAATCCCTGCGTTCTTACCGGCGACGGCAAGCTCGTGGCCCTCGACGCTAAGATGACTTTCGACGACAACGCTTTATTCCGCCACAAGGAGCTCCGCGAGCTGCGCGACCTCGACGAAGAAGATCCTCTCGAAGTCGAAGCCTCCAAGTATGGCCTGAATTACATCAAGCTGGACGGCAGCGTGGCTTGCATGGTGAACGGCGCGGGCCTCGCCATGGCCACCATGGATATCATCAAATATGCTGGCGGTTCGCCTGCCAATTTCCTCGACGTGGGTGGCGGCGCCTCTTCCGATCAAGTCAAAAACGCCTTCCGCATTCTCATGAGCGATCCCGCAGTGAAGGCCGTGTTCATCAATATTTTTGGCGGTATTCTTCGCTGCGACGTACTCGCGACCGGTGTTGTTGCCGCGGCCAAAGATTTGCAAGTGAAAGTTCCTGTCGTTGTGCGCATGGAAGGCACCAACGTGGAACTCGGCCAGCAGATTCTCCGCGAAAGCGGCTTGAATTTCACCATCGCCAATGACATGAGGGACGGCGCCGAAAAGGTCGTCGAACTTGCGAGGAGTGCCCGATGAGCGTCCTGGTCAACGAAAAGACGCGTTTGCTCGTCCAAGGTTTCACCGGCCGCGAAGGTACTTTCCACGCGCAGCAAATGATCGAGTACGGGACCAACGTCGTCGGCGGTGTCACGCCCGGCAAAGGCGGCACGAAACACCTCGAACGTCCGGTCTTCAATACTGTTGCCGAAGCGGTTAAAATGACCGGGGTAAACGCCTCGGTTATTTTTGTTCCGCCAGCTTACGCTGCCGACGCCATTCTGGAGGCCGCCGATGCGGGCCTTCCGCTTGTGGTTTGCATCACCGAAGGCATTCCGGTCATCGACATGGTGCGGGTAGCCTCCGTCGTGGATTTCAAGAAGACGCGCCTCATCGGCCCCAATTGCCCGGGCATCATTTCTCCCGGCAAGTGCAAGATCGGCATCATGCCGGGTCGCATTCACAAGCACGGAAATGTCGGCGTGGTCAGCCGCAGCGGCACGCTGACTTACGAGGCGGTCGATCAGCTGACGCGTCTCGGCATCGGCCAGTCCACTTGTATCGGCATCGGCGGCGACCCCATCATCGGCACTCCGTTTCTCGACGCCATCAAATTTTTCAATGACGACCCGGACACGCACGCCATCATCTTGATCGGCGAAATCGGCGGCAACGCCGAAGAACAAGCTGCGGCGTGGATCAAGGCCAACGCGAAGATTCCCGTGGTCGGTTTCATTGCCGGACAAACTGCGCCGCCGGGCCGTCGCATGGGCCATGCGGGCGCAATCATCAGCGGCGGCCAGGGCACGGCCAAGGACAAATATGCAGCTATGGCAGCAGCCGGCATCCGCACGGTGGAAACTCCCGCGGACCTCGGGTCGACCGTCGGCACCGTCTTGAAATAGCTTTTGGTAGCACAGGCTTCAGCCTGTGCACCTGGTACAACCTAGCAGCGCGAACCTTGTGGTGGAGTTTTTGGTTTTCTAGAGGCCGGGCTTCAGCCCGGCGAGTCTGTGAGGTTTGGGGAGGATTCTTTCGTGTCCATGCAGCGCACTTTCGCAATCATCAAACCAGATGCGGTCGGTCGCAATCTACAGGGAGAAATTCTCTCACGTATTCATAAAGCCGGTTTCAAGCTGATCGCCATCAAATCCATGCGGCTCACCAAGGAGGAAGCTGGTGGTTTCTACGCGGTCCATCGCGAACGCCCCTTTTTTGGCGAACTGACCGACTTCATGAGTTCCGGCAGAATCTTCGCCCTGGTCCTCGAAGCCGATGGTGCGATTTCCAAGTGGCGCGACACCATGGGCGCGACCGATCCGAAGAAAGCCGCTCCCGGCACCATCCGCCGCGACCTCGGCACCAGCATCCAAATGAATTGCACTCACGGTTCCGATGCCCCGGAAACCGCGGCTTTCGAAATCAGCTACTTCTTTTCCTCTATGGAACTTATCTGACGACTGCTTTTCTACGTCACTGGCGCTGGCGGCGTCTTGAGTGGGCCTAATTGTCAATGGCGCGGGGCTTGCTTGTGGCTTCGGGTAAAATTACTCCATGGACCCTTTCCGCGATCTCGGCCGCTCTCTTCTTTTCTTTGGAGCGCTGTTCATTCTTGTCGGCGCTTTTCTATACTTTGGCAACAAACTCCCTTTCCGTTTGGGAAAATTGCCTGGCGATATCGTTCATCGCGGCGAACACACCACCTTTTACTTTCCCATCGTCACGTGCCTTCTCCTCAGCATGGGGATTTCCCTCCTCTTCTGGCTCATCTCCCTCTTCCGTCGCTAGCCGGCTCTTTTGGAATGCGCCGGGTTGCTGCGGTCTTTCTTGCGTTCGGGGAGCCTCGCGGGATGCAGTTGGTCTATAGTCTCGAACGCAGAAAACAGGCCGCTAGCCAATTTGTTATCCAACGGAGAACCAAAATGAATCGAGCTATTCAAGCGTTACTCGCAATTCTCGCTCTTTGTTTGCCTGCCTTTGCTCCATCTCCAGAAGAATCGCCGGCTGCCCGGCAGCAAGCGGCTCCCCAAGCGCCTTCAGCAGCCTTAGCCAGCGCCCCCGCTGCACGCCCCGACGACGTGAAGTCGATCAACAGCATTCTCACAGCGCTCTACGGTGTGATTTCCGGTCCTGCGGGCGAGCGCGATTGGGATCGCTTCCGTTCCCTCTTCTTGCCGCAAGCCCGCCTCACTTCCGCCACGAAGAACGCTGACGGTTCCTCCCGCATTCGCCCGATGGGCGTCGAAGACTATGCCAAGGCCGCAAGCAACTACTTCCTTCAACACGCCTTTTACGAGAGTCCGGTCGTGAATCGCATCGAAACGTTCGGAAATATCACTCAGATCTTTAGCAGCTACGAGTCCCGCCACGCTCCGGGTGAAGCTCCGTTCGCACGCGGCATCAACAGCATTCAAATGCTCAATGATAGCAGCCGCTGGTGGATTGTCAGCATCTTGTGGGACGAGGAACGCGCCGACAATCCTCTTCCCAAGGAATTTGCAGGCAAGTCCTCGGGCACCCAGAAATAGCCTTTGGAGCTACTGCGATCGAGTCTTTGCGCGGAATTGCGCTTATTCCCGCACAGGAATAGACTAGGGATCGTGACTCCGACCCCCGCCGCCTAAAGGAGAAGAAACCCACGGCTTCAGGGGCGATGTCCTAAGGAACCCAAGGGACTCAGGGTTCAGGCGGAAACGCCTGCGCCTCCCGCGATTGGAAAGGAGCGATTTTGCCGGAATGTGTCGGTTTCCGGCTTGCCCTCGATTCCAACCTGCGGATTCGGGGTTTTCTTTTGGCCCAGTTGACAATGACTCTCCACGACAGTTTTGGCCGCCAGATCACCGACCTGCGCATTTCCATCACGGATCGTTGCAACTTTCGTTGTGTCTACTGCCGTTCGGCCGACCCGGAAAACTATCATGGCCACGACGCGATCCTCTCTTGGCCTGAACTTGATCGCTTGGCCAAAATCTTTCTCGGTCTCGGCATCCGAAAGATTCGTGTCACGGGGGGTGAACCGCTGGTTCGCGATGGCGTGGAGGACTTCATTTCCCGCCTTGACGCTCTCGGCTTTTCCGATCTCTCCATGACGACCAATGGCCACCTCCTTCCCGAGCGCTGCAGTCGCCTCTTGGCCGCAGGTTTACGCCGCATCAACATCAGTCTCGACTCGCTCGATCCCGCCAAATTCGAGCAGATTACGCGCACCAAGTCTTTCTCCAAGGTTATGGACGGCATCGACGCGGTGCAAAATTCGCGGCTCGCCCCTGCCAAAGTGAACGCCGTTCTGGTCCGCGCGCTGAATGACGATGAAATCGAAGCGTTTGCGCAGTTTGCCCGCGACCGTGGCGTTATCATGCGCTTCATCGAATTCATGCCTTTGGACGCCGATCGTCATTGGTCCCGGGAACTGGTCGTTCCTGCCGTGGAAGTGTACAAGCGCATTCACTCCCGCTGGCCCTTAGTCCAGATTCCCCACGAACGCAGTGAGACCGCCCGCAAATATCGCTTTGCCGATGGAGCGCCCGGCGAAATCGGCCTCATCGCCTCCGTCACGCAACCATTCTGCGGCTTTTGCTCGCGGATTCGAGTCACCTCCGACGGTAAGCTTCGCACCTGCCTGTTCAGCAAGGAGGACCATGATCTTCGCTTCTTCCTCCGCGAAGGGGCTTCGGACGAAGATCTGGTGACCTATATCCAGTCCGTAGTTTACGAAAAGGAAGAAGGTCACCGGATCAATGAGCCCGGTTTTGTGCCCCCTTCTCGTACCATGGTTTTCATTGGGGGCTAGTTTGGACAATGCCGGCAGTGGAACCCCGGCGTAGGGCGCGATTTCGATTCCTAGCTGCTCGTCCCCGGCACGCGCCACCACGCCAGGCTGGCGCTCGAGCGCATGTCGGCATTGCGGTAGTGCCTGGCAGCACGGAACTGCGCCTAACTGCGCCTGTTTCCACTTGCAAAGCATCTAACTCTGGACGAGACTCTGCTGGTAGGGTCTAAATTGAGGAGCGGAGCCGAAACGGACCAATGGCCGACGAAGACCCAGAACAGGACGAAACGCCGGAACCGTCCCAGCGGCTCTTCACGCTGACCGAAGCGGAACGTGTGCGCAAAGATCTCGAACCCTTCCTCATCGAGGCCATCAATTGCCGGCGGAAACTGTCCAGCCTCGAAAATGACCTTGCCGCCGTTTCCGCTCGCATCATGATGATGGGCGGCGTATTGGTTCCTTATGAGAAATTGTCCAAGTTGCGCGCCGAGCACACGCATCTTGGCGAAACGCTCAAGTCCACGCTCAACCGCATTCTCGAAACCGGCTGCATCGTCAAGGACTTAGACGTGGGGCTCCTGGATTTTCCCGCGATCATCGACAATCAGGACGTCTACCTCTGCTGGAAGCTCGGCGAGGACCGCATCCGTTTTTATCATCGCCAGGATGAAGGTTTTGCGGGCCGCAAGCCGCTCGACCCCCGCGACCTCGGCCCTGGGGATAAAGTTCAGTAGAAGAATGCCTTGAGAGTCAGGCGGTTTTGCCGAGGCCGGGCTTTAGCCCGGCATCATTTTTTTTCCGTGAGGGACATTGACTGATCACCCCACCAACCGACTAAAAGATTCCGCCAGCCCCTATCTGCGCTCCGCTGCGCATCAGCCAATTGACTGGCATGAGTGGGGGGACGCCGCGTTCGAGCGGGCCAAGGCCGAGGATAAGCCTATTCTTCTCGACATCGGCGCCGTGTGGTGCCACTGGTGCCACGTCATTGACCGCGAAAGTTACGAAAACGTGGAAATCGCCAAAATCATCAACGAACACTTCGTTCCGGTGAAAGTCGACCGCGACGAGCGTCCGGACGTGGATTCGCGCTATCAATCAGCCATTAGCGCGATCTCCGGGCAAGGTGGCTGGCCGCTCACCGGCTTTTTGCTCCCTGACGGAAAACCGTTTTTCGGCGGAACGTATTTCCCGCCGGAAGATCAGATGGGGCGCCCCGGATTCCGCCGTGTGCTTCTTGCGGTTGCCGAGTCCTATCGCAAGCGTCGCGCTGAACTTGAAAACGCGGCGAATTCACTCTCAGAAGCTGTCGCGCAAGCCGAAGAGTTTTCCGGTGCCCGAGCGGAGTTCGATCTCGGCATCGTGGACGCGCAAATTCAATCCATTACGCAACTCTTCGATGGCAAAAATGGCGGGTTCGGCCGCGCGCCGAAATTTCCCCATGCCGCGGCGATTGATCTTCTCCTTGAGCGCTACCAGCAAGCCAAAGAAAAGCATTTGCTCACCATGGTCGAAACCACTTTGGAAAAAATGGCACGCGGCGGCGTTTACGACCACCTTGCCGGAGGTTTTCACCGCTATTCTGTCGATGAGCGCTGGCTTGTTCCGCACTTCGAAAAAATGTCCTACGACAACTCGGAACTGCTTCGAAATTATGTGCATGCCTGGCGGGTCACGCAGAATTTGTTTTTTCGGGAAACGGCGGAGAGCATCATCGGCTGGGTCAATGAAGTGCTATCCGATCAGGAAAACGGCGGCTTCTATGCCAGCCAAGACGCGGATTATTCGCTCGACGATGACGGGGACTATTTCACTTGGACGCTCGATGAAGTCCGTGCCGTGCTTACGCCGGAGGAATCGCGCGTCATTGAACATTATTACGACGTCGAGCCGCATGGCGAGATGCACCACAACCCAGCGAAAAATGTTCTTTGGATCGCCCGGGATGCCGACGATATCGCCAGAACGCTTGGTCTCGAGGAGGGCGTTGTTCGCCTTACAATCGCGCGAGCCGAGGGAAAGCTCCTGGCTGCTCGAAAGAAACGCCCCACACCGTACGTCGACAAAACGATGTACGTTTCTTGGAACGCGATGTTTGTTTCTGCGTACCTGGAAGCAGGTCGGGTCTTGGGAGGGGCGCTCGCAAACAATTGCCGCGCGTTTGCGCTGAAAACATTAGACCGCATCTTGAAGGAGGCCTGCAGCGAATCGCGTGGCTTTCCGCACCGCATCGGTGGGCCTGCACTTGAAGGTTCTCTCGACGATCAAGTGTTTAGCGTGCTCGCGTTGCTGGATGCCTACGAAGCGACGCTCGACTCGCGGTACTTCGCCGCAGCGCACAAAACCATGGAACTTGCCATCGCTCGCTATGGCGATGATGAGAACGGCGGCTTCTTCGACCGTCCTTCCGACGCAGCACGCATGGGCGGCTTAGAGGTGCGGCGCAAGCCATTTCAAGACTCGCCGACGCCTGGGGCGAATTCCGTTGCGGCCATCGCCCTAATTCGACTGCACGCTTACACCGGTGAACAGCGCTACCGTGAATTCGCGCAAAAAACGCTCGAAGCTTTTGCGGGCATCGCGCCGCAGTACGGCTTATTCGCCGCAACGTATGGCCTCGCCGCCACGCTGTTTGCGCGCCATCCCATCCAAGTTGTTATTACTGGCCGCGCAGGAGACGCCGCGGCCCAAGGTCTGGAGACCGCCGCGCACGGCGTCTTCCGCTTCGGCAAATCCGTCCTGCGCGTCACTCCAGGCGCGCAACTCGCTGCTCTGGCTGGCGCGCTTAAGGAAACGCTCGCGCACGTTCCTGCCGACAAACTTCTTGCAGTCGTGTGCTCCGGCCAAACCTGCTTGCCCCCGACCAGCGATCCTGCCCAACTCAAGGCCTACCTCGAAAACGGCGCGGTCGGCGCAGCCGCCCCGTAGTTCAAGGGGGTTCAAGGGGGTTCAAGGGGGTTTCAATTGACTTGCAACTTTTTAATGGCCTTTCTCAAACTGCCTCTGTCTTTGTCTGAGATCTCTTGAGCAAACTAGCGGGGCACGATGGCTCGGCACCGCGCCCGGTTCAGCAAATGTGATTTCGCTTTTCTTTTGCTTCCGTTATTTCCTTTAGCCTTCCTGTATTTCCCTATTTCTTCGGTCTCGATTCCGGCGGCACCATGCCATTAACCCGGTAGTAGAGCACCAACTGCCCGTAGTGCTCTCCCGAATGCTCGATCAATTCGTAGGCCAAATCCCCCAACCGCACCTGGCGATTCCCGTACGGGTCGACGATCGTTTCCGACATTCCCGCATCGCCCTTCGCTTTGATAGCCGCTGCGCCGTCCGCAAACGACTTCTTCACGTAGGCTGCTACTTCCGCTTTGGTTTTGAGCTTGTTCTTCGAAGGATCTTCTTCCGTGGGCATCGGCTTGCCCATTGCCGGATTGGTGAAAAAATAGTTGGAGTCGCACGCGTGAAGCAATTGCTCGCGGAAGCTGCGCTGCTCCGGCCTCGGCTTGTACTCGTACTTATCCTCCGGGAAATCCTCAGCCATAGCGATTAATTTGCGTCCCACCTCGTTCCACTGCTCAAGAACTGCTTGCGACGGACTCAGCGCCGCTTTCGGCGCCTCCTTCTTTGCCGCTTCCTGCCCCAAACCGGGTAGCGCTACCACCATCCCCATGGCCAACACCACACCGGCTAACCTGTGCCTATATGTCATGATATGCCTCCTCAGTTGGCCCCGACCGCCCCTCAAGGGCCCTTTCCCTCAGACGGACCGCCCCGCGAACCGTTTTCCCTTTCGGCCAGCGAGCTACCCTGTCCTTTAGCGCGGTTTATCTTACGCAGTAATCCCCATTGGCGTCATTCGAAATCCTCGCAACCCACATGGTAAAATTTTACTTTGTAGTCTAGGAGAGTCATCACGGTGGATTGGCACTATTTATTTCTTCGCGTGGGGATCGGCAGCGGCATATGCGCGCTTCTGTTTCTCTCCCAGCGGTTCTGGTACCGCTCCCTGTGGCGCGTCACCGCGCATTGGGGCCGTCTGTGGCTGCGCCGCGCACCACGGCTTGCCTATGTTCTTCTTCTCGCTGTGATGGTTGTCACGCTGATTCGCGTGGCGATTATGGGGCATTCCAGCTATACCCACCGGACTTCCTGGGCCACGGTGCTTACTGGGCTGTGGTTTTTCAGCGCACTCTTTGGCTATCTTTCCGTTAAGACGGTTCATGGATTGGAGCGCATTTGGCGCTGGTCCCATGCCGCTGCCGTCAAGCGGCTCGCGGCCACCTCAGCAAACGCTCGGCAATCCGGCACTCCTTCCGAACCATCAGAAACCGTTCCCGATCCGGGCCGCAGGTACTTTTTCCGCGCGGCCACGGCGGCTGCCGGCGCTGCTCCATTCCTCACAGCGATGTACGGTTTTGCTGCGGAGCGCCTGAATTATCAGGTTCGCCGCGTCGAAATCCCTATACCTAACTTGCCCTCGGCCCTGGACGGCATGCAAATTGTCCAGCTCAGCGATATTCACCTGAGCAGTTACATGTCGCGCGCCCAAGTCCGCCGCGCCGTGGATATGGCCAACGATCTGGGAGCGGATCTCGCGGTGGTTACGGGCGATTTGATCACCGGGCCGGGCGATTCGATTGCCGACTGCATTGAAGAGCTTGGTCGTTTGCATGCACCGCTTGGTGTCTGGGGCTGCAATGGAAATCATGAAATCTATGCGCATGCGGAAGATGAGGCGTTCTATCTTTATGCGCAAGCGGGGATGAACCTGCTGCGCCAGTCAAACGCGCAAATTGCCTTCAAGGGCGCGCAGTTCAATCTCATTGGCGTGGATTACCAGCGCGAATACAACGGCCGTGGCCAAAAGCAGCAGATGCTCGCGGATGTCGAGCCGATTGTGCGGCGCGATATGCCCAACATCCTTCTCTCCCACAATCCCAATTCATTCAATCGCGCGGCTGAACTGGGCATCGAGCTTTCTCTTGCGGGCCACACGCACGGCGGCCAGATTCAGGTGGAAATCCTGGATCACCGCCTCAGCCCCGCGCGCTTCATAAGTGATTACATTGCCGGCCTTTATCGGCGCCCCATGTTCGCCCCCGCGCCGAACGAGCGCGCTGGCTCGGTCGTGTCGACGTCGCGAAAGTTCACACCGGAGTCCTCACCGATGGCGAGCATTTATGTGAACCGGGGTCTCGGCACGGTTGGCGCTCCGGTGCGCCTGGGGGTTCCCCCGGAAATCAGCCTGATTATCCTGCGCCGGGCCGCCTAGCCAACTGGAGCTCTCTTTCGGCGCTCAAAAGATTGAGCTTTGTCCGAGCAAAATATCCAGGCTTTCGTATCCTGACGTCTTTTGCTCCCATTTTTTGAAAGTCTTTTGTAGCCCACCGAGGGCACTTCCACGTAAGTTCCCTGTTCTCATCTCACAAAAAGTTGATTTTCCGAAGCCCTTGCCTGGAAGCAAGGTTGCTATGCTTTGCTCGAGTCCAGCCAGACGAAGTGTCCCTGCGAACACTTGGGACGTGTTTTGCTGCGAAATCTTGTTCTGGAGGGAAATTCGATCATGTGGTCTTGCAAGTTCTGGAAGTTTCTTGCTGTTTTTGTTCTTTCGCTTTTTCTGCTCCCTGCGCGAACCCGCGCCCAACATTACAAGCAAACCAATCTGGTCTCCGACGTCCCGGGCATGGCTCCCGTCACCGACCCCAATTTGATTAACCCCTGGGGCCTCAGCCGCAGCAAAACCAGCCCGTGGTGGATTTCGGATAACAACTCCGGCTTCACTTCGCTTTACACCGGTGCGGGCGTAAGTGTCCCCATCAACGGCACGGGTACCGCCATCATTCCGCCCCCGAAGAACGCCCCTCCAGGAACCACCGCAACCCCGACCGGCACGGTTTTCAATGGCAGCTCTGACTTTGCACTTCCTAATGGCAAGCCAGCGCGATTCATCTTTGTCACCGAAGACGGCACCATCTCCGGATGGAATGGCGGGACGAGCGCCGTGCTCATGGTAGACCACTCCGACAACGGCTCGCCCAACGGTGCCGTCTATAAGGGCGCTACCACGGCCGACGTCAACGGCACACGTTTTCTCTACGTCACCAATTTCCGCAAAGCTCGTGTCGAGGTCTATGACACAAATTTCCATCAAGTGAGTTTCGGCCCGCAGACCTTTAACGACGACAACGTCCTTCCTGGTTTTGCGCCCTTTAACATTCAAAACATTGGCGGGACTCTCTTTGTCACTTACGCAAAGCAGGATGCTGCAAAGCACGATGACGTTGCGGGCGACGGGTTCGGATACGTGCTTTTCTTCACCCCCTCGGGCAAACTCATTGGCCAGCTCGAGCACGGCCCCTGGATGAATTCGCCCTGGGGTGTCGTATGGACTCCCCGCGACTTCGGCGAATACAGCAACTCTATCCTCGTCGGCAATTTCGGCAGCGGCAAAATCGCCGCCTTCAACGGTTTCACGGGCAAGTTCATCAACTTCCTGAAGAATCCCGATGACTCGTTCATGGTCATTGACGGCCTTTGGATGATCGCGTTTGGAGGCGACTCGGATCCCGCCAAAGGCGGATCCGGCCCTGCGACGACCTTGTTTTTCACCGCCGGCATTCAAGGCGAATCACACGGCCTTTTTGGCACCATTACTCCCGTCGACGGCTTGGACGGCGACGAGGAGTAAGCGCGGCGCGAATTCTCCTGAGCGAGGTTTCACACAAAAGAAGCATAGAAAAGAAGGTGGGTTGCCACGAGACGGCAGATGCGGACGCGCTCTGCCGTCTCTTTTGTGTGCCGATTTTTCAGGATGTGAGTCACATCTTTCGGGCACTTTCTGTGTTACGCGGTGCGAGTGCTACAATCATCTCGCTTTAACCTCACTTATGCCGATCCAGGAAAGAAACTATTGGCTCGACACGTTAACTTCGCCCCGGTACACGTGGCGCACGAATTGCCTGAAACCGTAGACGTTGCCAGGCGGTTTTTGTGCCTCCGTTCGCAACCAGCGGTAACGTCAAGTTCGGGATGCAATCCACCGGAGGAGCCGCGCCGCTTCAATGGTCGATCACATCAGGTTCATTGCCTCCACGATTAAGCTTTGGGATGCTCGGAGACCTCGGTACCATATCTGCTTCTCCCACGACTGCAGGCTCCTATACCTTCACTGTTGGTCTTTCGGATGGCAACACCGGAAGTCTCCATCAAACAGCTTCGCAACAACTTACCTTGACGATGAAGGATCCGGGACAAATGACTCGCAATGACACCATCGCCACAGTGTCGAACATCACACTCCTGGCTTCGATCAGTCCCTATAGTGACCAGAGCACCGCAGGGCCAGACGTGGACGTGTATTCAGCGAGCGCTGCGCCAGGATCAATCTTTCAGTTCTACGTGGATCAAACCGATGAATTTGTGCAACCCCTTCCTAACCGCAATTCCATGCAGCCCGTGCTCGAGATTGTAGATTCCACCGGGGCTCGATACCAGGCTTGCGGTGGTGGTTCATCCTTCAATCTACCTTGTGTAAACAACCTTCCCGGAGCCTCGTATATTACAGGGAATATCCTGAACTTCCAGGTTCCCGGAACCGGCACAGTTTCCGTAACTTTTTTCATGCGCGTTTCCGACGCGCGCGGAGACGCCCGCCCGGACTTCATCTACACATTCAACGTGTTCGGCGTAAATTAAATACTCAGCCCAAAAGCCAACCGATTGGCTCTCTCCGGGCAGTGTTCCTATCCGGGACTGGGTAAGTGCCTCTACGCTCTCAACGTAACTGACGCTCTCGGACACTTGACCCGACTGCCACTCTAACTCTAACCGTGAACTGAGATTTTCAGCAGATAGCGCCGCCGTTCACTTGTTGGGTTGCATGAATTGCCAGCCGAAGCGGCCCTTGATGCAGAGATTGCCTTGCGTGACAGAGTGGTCGAGCGGGGAACTGACTTTTACAATCTGTCCGTTCTGCGAGTGCACCGTTAACTCGCAGCCCACGCCGCAATACGGACAAATCGTTTCGGTGCGCGCTTGCCGCGACTCGTCCCACGTTCCCGCCTTGCGCATGTCGTATTCGATTTTGCCCACGAGCGCGCCGGTCGGGCACGCGCCGATGCAGTTTCCGCAATACACGCACGCCGAATCCGTCAGCGGAATTTCAAACTCGGTAGCGATGTGCGCGTGAAATCCGCGTCCCGCCACGCCAATTGCAAACGTGTTCTGCGCATCTACGCCGCACGCCTCCACGCATTTGTAGCAGAGAATGCACTTCGCGTAGTCGCGCACGTAAAGTTCGTTGTCGATTTTTGGCGGTTGCGCCACGGTGGCCGCTCGCGGCCCGAATTTTTCTGCGCGCGCACCGTAGCGTTTCAGGTACGCCTGAAGTTGCGGCGCCGTCGAAACATCTACCGACGACGCGAGAAATTCCAGCACCACGCGCCGGCTCAGACGCACGCGTTCGGAGTCTGTGTGAATCACCATGCCCGCTTCCACTTTGCGCGAGCACGCCGGCACCAGCGCGCGCGAGCCTTCCAGCTCCACAACGCACCCGCGGCAAACGTTTACCGGAGTCAGCGTTTCGAGAAAACAGAGCGTGGGAGTCTCAATTCCCAGTTTTCTTGAGGCATCGAGAATCGTCGCGCCTTCGGGAGCTTTCACTTGTTTCCCATCGATGGAGACCTCGATTTCGCGCCGCGATGCGCCTGGGGGAATCTCCGGCGCAGGTGCGCGCGGAATCGGAATCAAAGGTGAAGGCGCCTGCAGTTGTTCGCTCATGAAAAAAGACTCCACCGATCCATCGCCGAAAGGATCGCTCCGGAAGCGGTTTGCCCCAGTCCGCAAATCGAAGCGTCGCGCATGGCCTGCGCCATTTCTTTCAACAGCGCGCTTTCCTGCTCGTTCGAACCGAGCGGCTTGCGCTGTACCAGGCGCTGCAGCAATTCTTCCTGTCGGGTCGTACCAACCCTGCACGGCACGCATTGTCCGCACGTTTCGCTACGGAAAAATGCGGCGATGCGCAGAAGGATCTGCTTCAAATCCACGGAATCGTCGAAGAGCATCACCACTCCGGACCCCAACGTGGCGCCAATTGCGCGTGTGCCCTCGAACGTCAGCGGCGTATCCAGTTCCTTTGGCGAAACAAAGCTGCCTGCGGCCCCACCCAGCAAAACCGCTTGCAAACGCCCCGTTCCTCCGACGCCGCCCGCTATTTCAATAACGTTTCGAATCGTCGGCCCGAACGAGACTTCATAAATGCCAGGCCGGGCCACGTGCCCCGAAACGCAGAACAGCCGGTATCCCGCGGAATTGGCCGTTCCGATGCGCGCATACGCGGCGCCGCCGTTCAAAATAATCTCCGGAACGTTGACGAGCGTCTCGACGTTGTTGACCACCGTCGGTTGATGGAACAATCCGCTCTGCGCGGGAAACGGCGGCTTGTTGCGCGGCTCGCCGCGATAGCCCTCAATTGAATTGAACAGCGCGGTTTCTTCCCCGCAAATGTACGCGCCGGCGCCACGGCGAATTTCAATGTCAAACGAAAATTCTCGGCCCGAAATATTCTTGCCCAAAAGGTTTTGCGCGCATGCCGTACGAATCGCTTTCTCCAGCTGCTTTGCCGCGAACGGATATTCGCCACGAATGTAGATGTAGCCCTTTTTCGCGCCTACGGCGAACGCAGCAATCGTCATGCCTTCGAGAATTGCGAACGGATCGCCTTCCATCAAAATGCGGTCCTTGAACGTCCCCGGCTCGGATTCGTCGGCATTGCAAACCACATAGTGCGGGCGATTTGAATCGCGCTGCACATGCACGGCTTCCCACTTTTTCCCCGCAGGAAACGCCGCGCCGCCTCGCCCTAGCAGTTTCGAATCGATCACCTCACGAATGACCCGCTCCGGCCCCCATTCGAATGCCTTGTTCAGTGCATGGTAACCGCCCGAACGGCGGTAATGCTCGAGGCTCGCCGGATCCGCTTGTCCCACTCGCCGCAACAGCCGCAATTGCGGCTGCCCGGCTTGTGGAGCGGAAACTTTTGGGTCCAACACATCAATTTGCTCCGTAAGCTTTCCGCCCACCGCCTCTGCGACCGCTGATGAAATGCTCTCCTCTTGCGCCGGCGCGATCACTCGCTCGCGCGGCGTTTCTCCCGCGGCAGTGATCAACGCGGCCGGCGCGCGCTCGCAAAGTCCCAGGCACGAGGTCCTCTGCCAAATTGCTTTTCCGTCAAGGCACGGCGAGCCCGAGTGCCCCAGCTTGCGCTCGAGTTCCGCGCACAGCGACCCTGCTCCGTGCGTCATGCACGCAATGTCGTCGCACACGTGTGCGACGACACGCGGCTGAGGCTTCCGCGAAAACATCTCGTAAAACGACAGAACGCCATGCGCTTCCGCGGGCGGCAAGCCCAGTTGCAACGAAGCGTAATTCAGCGCGCCGGGACTAATCCAGCCCATGCGTTCCTGAATCGCGTGCAGCACCGGGAGCAGCAAGTGGCGTTTCGAACGCGGCGGCAACCCGTTGGATGCGGCGTGACCATCTGTGGCAACCGCTGGTGACGCGCCGTCCCCTTCGGATTCCTGCTTTTTCAGCGCTGCATCGATCGCCGCTTGTTCTTCCAGGCTTGCCTTCTCCGCAGTCAGATGCAGGTCCACTCAGCTCTCCACGCACTTCTCGATGCGAATCGCCGTCGCCTTGAATTCCGACGTGCCCGATTTCGGGTCCACGGCGTCGATCGTGAGATCGTTCGTTGCAATCTCATCGTGAAAGTGAACCGCCAGGAAAGCGAGACCCGGCCGCAATCCGGGATCAAAACGCACTGGCGCAAGCACCGACCCGCGGCGCGAACTGACGCGCACTTGTTCGCCTTCACAAACTTTGTAGCGTTTGCCGTCTTCCGGCGACAAATCCAGCGCCGCCGCGCGCCGCAACGGAGAAGGGAAGCGCCGGCTCTGTTCTCCGGTGTTGTACGAATCCAACTGTCGCCCCGTGGTTAGACGAATCGGGTATTCCTCGTTCAACTCATCCACCGGCGGCTCGAATTCCACGACGCTGAAGGGCGCGCGCGGCCCAATCAACGGCTCACGCCACAGCCGGCTGTGCAAATACATTTCCCCTGGATGCGATTCATCGTAGCAAGGCCACTGAATCCCGCCGAGCTCCTCAAGCCGCTTGTAGCTCATGCCGGCATGCATGGGGCTCAGCGAGCGCACCTCGTTCCAAATGGTTTCCGCCTCCGGTTTGCCCCAGTCGTGGCCAAACCGCTTCGCCAGTTCGTAAATAATTTCCATGTCGTCGCGCACGCCTCCCGGCAGCGGCACGGCCGCGCGCACCCGTTGCACGCGGCGCTCGCTGCTCGTCACCGTGCCTTCGGTTTCGCACCATCCCGCCGAGCCCGGCAAGATGACGTGCGCTAGCTCGGCGGTCTTCGTGTAAAAGATGTCCTGCACAACCAAGAATTCCAGCCCGCTCATGAGTTTTACCGCGCGGTGACGGTCAGCTTCCGAATCGATGGGATTTTCGCCGAGCACATAGAGAGTCGTCAGTTCGCCGTGCTCCATCGCCTCAAACATCCCGCTCAAGTGCAGACCGCGTTTCGGATCGAGCTTCGTGCCATACGCGCGTTCGAATTTCGCGCGCAACTCCGCGTTCTCCACGTGCTGAAAACCCGGCAAGCGATCAGGAATCGCGCCCATGTCGCCGCCGCCCTGCACGTTATTTTGCCCGCGCAGTGGGTTCACGCCGCTGCCGTAACGCCCCACGTGCCCGGTCAGCAGCGCAAGGTTCACCAGCGCCAGCACGTTGTCCACGGCGTTGTGATGCTCCGTAATGCCCAGCGTCCAGCAAATTTGCGCGCGCTTGGCCTTGGCGTAAGCGTGCGCCGTCTGCCGAATCATTTCCGCAGGCACGCCGGTCTCGCGCTCCGCGCGCTCCAGCGTGTATTTCTCGACGCACCCGCGGTACGCCTCAAATCCGCTTGTCGCGTGTTGAATGAACCTCTCGTTGGCCAGGCCCGCGTGAATAGTTTCCCGCGCCATCGCGTTGGCCAGCGAAATATCGCTGCCCACGTCCAGCCCCAGCCAAACGTCCGCCCATTGCGCCGAACTTGTCCGGCGCGGATCGATCACGTAAAGCTTCGCGCCGTTGCGAATTCCTTTCAGTACATGATGGAAAAAAATCGGATGCGTCTCGCGCGCGTTCGAGCCCCACAGCAAGATCACGTCGGTCTCTTCGATTTCGCGGTACGAACTCGTTCCTCCGCCCGCTCCGAAAACCGCCGCCAGACCGGCGACGCTGGGCGCGTGTCAAGTCCGGTTGCAGCTGTCGATGTTGTTCGTCCCGATCACCGAGCGCACGAATTTCTGCGCCACATAATTCAGCTCGTTCGTCGTCTTCGAGCAGCTGAACATGCCAAACGCACGCGGCGCGTGCTTTTCCACTTGCGCTCGGAATCCCGCGGCCACGCGGTCCAACGCCTCTTCCCAACTCGCGGGCCGATGCTTCCCGTTCTCGCGAATCAACGGCGTCTTCAGTCGTTCCTTCGTCCCATTGTTCATATTTCCCTCGGGGACCTTGCTCTTTCGAGTGAGTCCACGTGTCAAATCAACACTCACACGACAAACTATTATGCTCTTTGGGTACAGAAACTTCTATGTTGGCCGATGAAATCGCGGCGCATTTTGTCGCCAGGCTGAACTTTAGCGGGTCTAATGCCAATTAATGTCACGCGTCAGGGAATGCGGGCGAATGCATTTCCGAAAGAGCCCGCTAATTCAGTGGATCTGCCCCGGCAGCTGCGGCAGCGAAGGTGGCCGCTGGTTCAGCGGGAGTTGTGGCGGGCATGTGCGCGGAACCAGCAGGCAAAGACTTTGCGGCGTATGTAAAGTAGAGAGCCATGCCGGTGAAGAATGTGCCCGCAACAAGATTTCCCAGCGTTACAGGAAGAAGATTCCAGAAAAGTGCCTGGCCCACGGGAACCGGCGCTCCCAGTAACATGCCTGAGGGGATGACGTACATGTTGACCACGGAATGCTCGAAACCCAGTGCGAAAAAAGTCAGGATCGGCAGCCACATTGCCGCGATTTTTCCCACCGTCGAACGCGAAACCAGGGCCAGCAGCGTCCCAATCGTGACCATCCAATTGCACAGAATCCCCTTTACCAGCGCCAAGGTCCAGCCGCTTCCACCGAGCGCCGCATAGCCCAAGGTTTTCTTTTGTGCCGCTTGTTTTAACAGATCCGCGGCCGCGCCGCCATTGCCCGTGCGCCAATTGGTAATCGCGACATAAAACAGGACGGCGTAAAGCAAGCTTCCGATCAAGTTGCCAAGGTATACCCATCCCCAATTGCGAACTAGCTTGAAGAAACTCACATCTTTCGCCAAAACGCCAATCGGCAGCACCGCAAAATTCCCCGTGACCAGCTCCAGCCCAAGCAGCGCCAACATTACAAAGCCAACCGGAAAAAGAATCGCGCCCACGATCGGCGGAAGCCCTTGCGACGTCACCAGGAAAGCAAGCGAAGTGGCATATCCCAAAAAGGCTCCCGCGAGCGCTCCGCGAATCAGCATGTCCGCTATAGTTAGCTCGGATTTCTTCTCCGCCAACCGCACCGCTTCCTGTAGCAGCTCTTGCGGGCCCACGTAATCCGTCATCGCGCTCCCTCTCTTTCAATCTGTTGAAAGAAACCCCACCCGTGTCATCCCCACCCTCAGGGTGCGCTCTTCCTCAGCCTGCGGCGGAGGGATCTGCTTTTTCTCTGAACTGCGACCTTTTAGGTCAATTCGCCCGCTCCGAAGACGCAATCGGTCTCGGCGAATGCCACGACGCCAATCCTGCGGTATCGGCCGCTGTAAACAACGGATCGCTCAACCCAGCATGCTCTTTCGCTTCTTTCTCGAAGCGATAAGACTCGATGACCTTCGCCACCACCTCCGGCAGATGGTCGTTGCACGGCACGGTTTCCAAAATTTCTTCCCCAGCGACCGCATGCGGTCCCGTCTGGCCCCCCGCGTAAATCGCCACGGCGTCTACCAGCTTTCCTTCGAGCCTGGCCTTGAATCCGCGAAAGCCGATATCCGCCGCTTGATGGTTTCCACAACCCGCGGGGCACCCGGACCAGTGGATCGTCAAAGGGTTCCCGCTGGCGCCAAGCTTTTGGTGAAGAGCTTCGGAAAGTTCGACCGCGCGGCTCTTGGTTTCGATGAGCGCGAGATTGCAATACTCCGTTCCGACGCACGCCACCATGTTCCGCAGAAACGGCGACGGGCGCGGCGAAAACTCTTTGAGAAACGGTTCTGCAAGCAGGCCGCCAACCGAATCCGCGGGAACATTGGGAATGATCGCGTTCTGCGCGGTGGTGAGCCGAATCTCGCCGTTACCGTAAATTTCGGCCAGCCGAGCGAGTTCGTCCAAATGATCTGGATTTACTCTCCCCGTGGGAATACACAGCCCGACTGCGCGAAGTCCCTCCTGCTTTTGCCTCGTCACGCCCAGATGGTCGGCGTGCGCGGGGCTCCGCATATCTCTTCCTTGAAACGCCAACTCGTGACCGAGCCGCTCAATAAGCTCGGCGCGCAAACGCGAAAGGCCCCACTCCTCGATCAAAAAAGCAAACCGGCATTTCGAGCGCGCCTCGCGCGGTCCATGATCGCGATAAATCTTGATCAGCTCCACCACTACGGGCATGGCTTGAAAAACCTCCACAAAAACATTCAGCGGCGAGGCCACGGTGAAGCCGCCCGAACCCATTTTCCCGCCAACCAGCACGTTGAATCCGATGCGCCCCGCCTTCTTCGCGGGAACCAGGGCAATGTCCTGCGATTCTGCGTGCGTGCAATTGTCCAGGCAGCCCGTAACCGTAATGTTGAACTTCCGCGGCAGGTTGGTGAACTCGGGATTGCCCTGCTCGCCGACGATAATGCGCTCCAAATCCTGCACGACGGGCGAGGCGTCCAGCAATTCGTGCGGGTTCAAACCGGCAAGCGGGCAGCCGTTGATGTTTCGCACGTTGTCCACGCCCGTTTGCAATGAGCGCAAGTCCACTCCGCGCAGCTTTTCCCAAATTTCCGGCACGCTTTCGAGCGTGAATCCGCGCAGCTCAATTTGCTGCCGCGTGGTGATGTCCGCCACACCGTTGCCCAGCCGGCGCGAGAGCTCCGCAATGGCGCGAAGTTGCTGCGCCCGTGCGAAACCGTTCGGCATTCGAATGCGCATCATGAATTTGCCCGGCGTCGGCCGCCGGTAAAAAACTCCCAGCCACTTCAACAATTCCTTTTCTGCCGGAGTCAGCGCATCCCGGCCGCGCTCGATGATTTGCGGTAGTTGTTCCAAAATGCGCAGCCCGTCTCCGCCTATCGATGCCTTATAGCTCTCCACGCTGTTTGCGGGCACAATGGAGGCGCCCGATTCGAATGGCGCTCTCGCAATCTCCGAAATCCGCGAATCTCCCATAATGACCACCTCGGACTAGCTCCAAACTCTTTTTGTTCGTGCGGTCATGCTGGCATTCTTGGTTGCGAAGAGCAAACGCAAAGTTCCGCTCGCTCCCATTGAAATTTCCGAAAACTCCCGCGAACAGGCCCAATTTTGTGATGGAGTCGATAAATTTTTGCGATGCTGCTCCGCCCACCGCATCGAGAAGCTTTCGCGTATGCACTTTCTCGAAGCCTGTGCACGTAGCGCCGGGCATCAGCCCGGCATCATTTCGTGCGCGGTACAAAAAGTGAAACGCCAACATCGCGGCAATCACCGGAAACACCAGCAGGCTCGCCTCCGGTCCCAGCTTCCCTCCCGTGAGCCGGTCGCCTCCGTGAACTGTGGCGTTTAGCAAGTGATCCGGCGCAAGCCTGCCGCCATTGGTTCCGGAGTAGACAAAAATCGCGTCAAAATCAAACGCCGCATGGGTCTCGATGAACGCGAGGATCTCACTCCCGAAGAACGCGAACTGGCCGAACTGCTGACCATCCTCATTGACGAATAGGAAGAACGCCGCTATCCATCCGCAAGGCGGGCCCGCAACGGCAGCAGCGTCAACCATTCTTCGATGTTGCTGACTTCTTGCAACCTGGTGATAGCGCCAGTCGGTTCCGCCCGGCCGGCGCGTCGCGACGTTCCAGAACTCTGCGATGGTTGCGGGCAGAACAACACCGCATGGTTTTTGCGGATCAATTTGGAAACGGCGTGGGTTGCCTGAGAACTGCGAGGGTGATTCGGTTGGACACTCCAAAGCAGGATGTTCGTGTCCACAAGGACGCCGCATCAGTCGTTGCGCCCTTCATACAAGGGCATCCCCAATGAACCGCCGAATCTTCATCCTCCACCATCAGGAAGGCCACGAAAGCTACAATTCACAAGAAGGAGATGCCCATGGGAGAGGATCAGCCAAGTTTTCTTCCTGCTGGTTCTGGCGGCGGTTCCGGACTCGCTCTCGGCGCAGGATCGGGCGCATCAGCTGGCGCAACAGGCCAGTAAGCAGAAAGCGGCAACGTGCCCCAAGCCTAACAATTTAACGTTGCAGCAGTGCCACGACAAGTTCCCCGACGGCTGCTCCGCTTCGCCCCACCCTAGCTACGATGCCTATCTCGACTTTTTGAAGGATCAGGATCCCGATCCGGGTTTGGCGCCAACGAAAAAACTTGCTGACGCCGACTTTAAACGCCTCAAGTCGCAACTGACCCAGCTTTCGCAATCGTCCAAGGCAAGGCGCAAGGCGAAAGCGAATGCCAAAGCCAGGTCCAAGACCAAAAAAGGCGGGCTCACGGCGACGAATCACGCGAGCTTTGCCCCGCAGTTCGCGGTGTTAGGCGAGGGCAACCTCTACACCGTGATTGCGTACCTTTATTTCGCGGAAGATACGGGGAATCCGCCGCCGGGGAAGTCCCCGAATGTGGAAACCTGCAACTGCAAGCTGACGGCTTCCGATACGTTCGATTATCACATCGGCATCGGGTTTGATTCGGGGCTTGCGAGTCAGGCGGCCGCGACACATCCGAAGTCGGGCGACGCGCTGTATAGCTAGTTGCAGAAGAACAGCGTCGTCAGTGAAATGACGCCGTACACGCGAACCACGCGTCATCCCAACTGGACGATTGACCGCGTGCAAGCGCTCCAGGGAAAGCAGGTAAAGGTCGTTGGGCAATTGATGACCGACAATGACCATTACAATGCAAATGACGATTGTGGTTTTACAGGCGCTAGGGCGAGTTGCTGGCGCTCCACGATTTGGGAAATTCATCCGGTTGTGAAACTCTTTGTGTGTAATGTGAGCTCTGGCTGCGACGCTTCCTCGCCCGACAGTGCGTGGACAGACCTTGATCAGCCGTGACGCAGGGTTCGGAGCGGAAGGGAGAA
>QHYI01000079.1 GCA_003223245.1 Acidobacteriota bacterium | reverse complement strand
CGTATGCGGCCCAAATGCGCGTATAAAGCATTGCGCTTGTCACCACGCGCCGCGTAGAGTTCCTCAGCCTCGGCGAACAAACGCCCCGCGTCCGCCCAGTTATACAAATCGCCAAAGTGAAGCGCTCGCTTTAGCAAGGCGTCAGGATCGTCGCTCGGTGCTTTCGCTCGAATCGAGACGGAAACCGCCGCGCCCAAGAAAATTAAGATCACGACTCGCTTCAGATTCATGGCCGCAGTTCACCAGGGTTCGGCAAGCGCCAATTCCTTTCGACGAAAGCCCGTACCAAATTGTGGCAGTTTAGCGGCGACATCTTCCCCCAACTCATTGCCAATTGGAGCCGTGAGGGCCAGTCCTTCCAAGCTGCTGCGCGCCGAAGCCTGCCTCGTACAAAAGGTCGCCGGCGTCGTTGTATACGTAGATCCACGCATACATGTCGCTATGGCGGTCAGCAAAGTCTCGTGCTTCGTCCAAGGTTTCGCAGTCTTTCCAAAGTGGTCCGCTCGGCCATGTGAGAGTGTCAAATGGATCCAGTCCCATGACGCGATACTGACCCCTCGGCGCTTGTGTTTGCATGATGGACCTCAGGGCATAGTTTTCACCGCACGACCAACGGAAAAACCCACTCCCAGCTATGCGTTCCGATCTTCAAAATATACTTGCCCGAGCGGATCGTAGAAGGCGGCACATCGACTGCCATGGAAGTGAGGCCTTGTTTGATTTTTGCCCTTCCTGTTGCAGCAAGGAGTAGCTCACCTTGTGTCGTCGTAACGCGAACATCATAGAGTCCCTCGTCGCTTCCTAAGGGAAGATAAATTTCCAGGTGAGACACGTTCGGAGCCATCTCGAGCGGCGGCAGAGCGAGGGCTGGTTCCGCACCGCGCTGAGGGGAGCGATCCCTTAAGTCGAGCACGGCAGTTTGCGTAGCCAACGGTTTCTCTTGCCTGGGGGCGGACGGCTCCTTCTGCCTTCGGACCAACGGTCCGTTTGGCCTCAGGAACAAAGCCCAACCCGCAAAGCAGGCAACCATCACGATGGCTGCAGCGATGGCCCCCAGGGCGCCCCTCCTCCGCCTTCGATACGCAGTTTGGAACGCGGAGAGATCGCGGTAGCAGGGGCTGCAGGAAGTCAGATGATCGAGCCACTTGTCAGCCTCAGAGAGGTCCATTTCATGAGAGGCGATTCTTTTCACAACTTCAGGGCCGGGACACCCGATGCGCTCTGGATTCGGGAAGTCCCTGAGCAAACTGCGACCGAGCGCGGCCAGGATGCGCTTCTCCTCTCTCGCGGAATATGCCTTTGCTTTCAGCCCCTGCCTCCCCCATGCGTCGCGAATATACATCCGGTTAACCTCAGTTGGTCTTCTCAGATTTCCCCTCTTCAAGCGACCTCACCATGCGCTGACGGATCTTTTGCAACCCGTAGTGGAACTTCATCTTGGCCTGCTGCTCGGTGATTCCAAGCCAACTTGCGATCCTCTTCCAAGAGTAGTTGCACTGCCGCCTCTGCCAAACCTTCTTCATCCAGGGGCTCATGCGTTCGAAGATCTGTCTCGCGGCAATCGCGCGGTCGAGCTGTTCAACCCATTCTGCATCCGTGGCGGCCTCGAACTGCTCCAAATCGAGGACCGAGGAAAACGCCTCGATGGTCTCGACCCTCTTCCGTTCCTTTTTCAGTTCCCGGCTGAAACGATGCAGGAAGACTCCAATCAAATAGGATTCGAGGTCCGTGATCGGCGACCGGAGACCTTTGTTTCGCTGGCGAGTCTTGGCAACCGATAGGAGCACGCGGTCCCAGATCTCTGCCGCAAGGGCGGCCCTCTCACGACCTAATTCCTTGCCGAGCAGCCTGCGCCGGGCGTGCGCTACCACATGGGGCCAGGCCTTTCGCGCCGCGGCCAGCAGCTCCTCATCCACCGGGAGTGGAGGTCTCGACGGGTCCTGATTCCTCGCGAAGAGCACCCATTCGGCGTAAGGGTCCGGTTTTTCCATTGGTTCCTTTGGATCAGTGAGCCGCCAGGCAGAATGGGGCCAGGCTCGCACGGGGTTTTGCCGTGCGTCCATAGTACGGTCCATTACTATCCGTACTAGGCACCTGTTCCGGCATTCCCTTCGATGCTCCCAAATTCCCCCCTCTTACTGGGGAACCGCGACGGGAAGAAAAGTAAGAAAAAAATCAAAAACAATTTGCGTACCTTGCGCAGGAGCACATTAGGAAGGCCATCCCTTCGCGTTTGGGCCTTCTCGGCGCCACTTCGTCCACGCTTTCTTTCTGCGTTTGATCATGCCGCAAGACAGAGGACATCCTGACGTATTTTTACCCGGTAAAGAACCGGCGTTTGCGGAGAGCCTATTCCTGCTCCGTTAAAGTGCCACAGCGTTGGCAGAGCCACGAGCGTTCCCACTGGGA
>QHYI01000078.1 GCA_003223245.1 Acidobacteriota bacterium | reverse complement strand
TAACAACAACCTGCCTTGGATTTGGCCTCTCAGGATGCGGTTCTCTGCGGCCAGATATTCGTTCCTCAGTAGTAGTTCCTGGTCTACGGTTCCGGTGATGTAAGCAAGCATGCGAGCCCAAATCATTCCAGAGCCTCCCTAGACTTGATCGTCGAACCCGGATTGTACATGCTCTTGAGGTTTCAGAAAGCAGCTGTGTGAGGAAATTATGAGACCGGAAACCAAGCCTTTTCAATACGTTTGAGATTTTTGACCACATGGGGGCACGCTTCCCGTCTTGATCAGTTCTCGAAATGCTTGGCAGAACTTCGCATCTCGGTCATGCAGGAGATAGCGGCAGCCTCTCAGGCATCCCCACTCCTCCATCGTCGTGTTTCGCGCCTGCTGCTCCATCCACTCCTGATCCGGGTGCGGCGTGAATCCTACCAGGTTCACCCGGCGAGTCTCCGAGAGGCAATTCTCCCTTCAGTTGCGCTAGCCGTTTCTTCAGGGCCATAGAAAGCATGTTCGCGTCGTGCATACCTTTGCACAGCTGACTAATGAAGAATACCTCATCAGCCCGCGCATCCTTTACTGCCGCACGCAGTTGGGATTCAGACCAAGTGCGGGGTATTCGCTCAAGTACCCGGGAAAGTTCGTTGGCGCATCGGAGATTCGCTTCCGCGTAGACGTAGTCTGTCAATTTCATCGTCTCCTGGCTAGTGTTGATGAATGTTGCCAGGCGCCTCCACCGGGATAACACACCTGCCAGTGGCGCCTTGATGGGGTCTTGTGTCAGTGGCTGGTCATCTTCGCCCTTCTGCACTAGGGCGCGCCACAGGTTACTCAAGTCCGTGAGAATTGACCGCATGACTGTCACCGTCAGCGCGAGTTTACTTCCAGTCTGGTTCATCTCCGTTCCCCTTTTTTTTCGACACCGCGACAACCTACAGAGTTGAGCGAGTAAGATGCAGGAAGGTTCAAGGTTCTCGTACTCTTGTATATCCCGGATATGCCTCCGGCGGCGTCAGACTAGTCACGGACATTGTCAGCCATCCGCACACGGCAAAACCAACGCCGTTGAATCCGAAAGGCACTAAGTATTGACTTGGGGCCACCTGGCAGATACGGCAAGCGGTATACGGTAGTTTCCCGTTGCAAGTACAAAGACATATTTCCAAGTTCCCAGTCTGAAAACTCCAAATACATGTGAGTTGTCCGACACGGAGGTTGAAGATTGTTATTCTCCTGCCGGCGAACAAGCCTTCTTCTAACATCTAACGCATGGCAATTTAACGACCATTCGTTGGCGACGATTAAGTCCTTTTTTTTCATAGGGACCCTGCGGGCAAACAGAGCTAAACGTGTACTCCTTGTTTCTCCAAACTGAACCTCGTACGGATTTCTTCCCATGTGCTGCCCTTCTCTCGCATCTGTTGGGCGACAAGCCGCCGGGCTCTTTCGTACGCCCTTTTCGCTGAGTCTTCAAGCTTCACGCCGAAGCGGTCTGCAATCTCCCGATATGTTTGACCGCTCAGGACGAGCTGAACGAGTTCCTCCGCGCCGGGGAGCTTGGATATTCCAGAGGCTGCTGATTGAGGCCGGCGCGAACGTGAACCAAAAATTACCAGACGGCCAAACGCCGCTCTCCGAGGCGATCCTGTTCAATCGCCCGGATGTTGTGAGAGTGTTGTTGGAGCACGGGGCCAATCCCGAATCTCGTCGGTGAAAAAAGAATCCCCCCACTCTTTTCTGCCATCTCGGACAATCGTGCCGAAATCGTAGAACTGCTTGTCAGCCATGGGGCGAACGTCACGCTGCCGTCGCTGGAGGGGCTCACGCCGCTCATGTTCGCCGTGGGGAACAGCAGCGAAGCCGTGGTGCGGGCGCTCGTCAACGGCGGTGCGCCGATAGTCCAAATTCTGCTTGATCACGGCGCGGACATGGAGAAGGTGAACGTGAGCGGGCGCTCGGCGCTCAGCGTGGCAGCTGCAGCTGGCCACGAGGCTGTCGTGCGCCTCCTGCTGGAACGCGACGCCGACCCAAACCGGGCACAGGACAAAAACGTGGTGACGCCTCTCATGCTTGCGGCAGCGGGTGGCCAAGTCGGCGTTATGGCAGAGCTTATCGAGCGTGGCGTCGGCATCGATCAGACCACACCGACCGGCTGGACCGCACTCATGTCCGCTGCCTGGAGAAACCGACCAGTGGGTCGGGGTGTAGTGGAAATGCGCGCGGGGATGCCGCTTCAGCCAGCGCCGCGCTGCTTCGTTCTTGTGGATGTTGAGATTGTCGAGAATCATGTGCAACTCTTGCTCCGGGAAAGCTCTGACCACATCGTTGAGGAAGCGCAGGAAGTTGACCGAAGTGCGGCGTTGTTTGACATGCGCCACCACTTTGCCGCTGCGATAACGAGGGGACGACCGCGCTGATAATCGCAGCCGCAAACGGGCACACGGCAGTCATGCAGAGCCTACTGGCCGATGGCGCCTCGGTGGACCTCGCGACGGTCGTCGGAACAACTCCACTGATGACCGCGGCTGCAGGCGGGCACGACGAGATCGTTGAGATATTCCTCGCTCACGGGGCCGACATCCGGCGAACCACGACGGAGGGCGGCAACGCACTCATGTTTCCCGCGCAGAACGGACATTTGAGCACGGTCAAGCTGCTAATTGAAAAGGGCGCGGACGCCGATCACGCAATGAACAATGGGCGAACGGCGCTGAATTTCGCCTTGGAACGGATGGTTCTGCGCCGCGTGCAACGCGACTTTTTCCTGTTGGACGAAGATGGCGACAAGGAACCCGACGATGAGTGAAGAACTCGGACAGCTGCTCAAGAACCTCAAACTCCGGCGCATGCTGGAAATCTATGAAGAACAGCTGCGCGCCGCCGAGAAACAGGACGTCTCCTACTCCGAGTTTCTCACCCGCCTGCTGCGCGCGCAGTGGCACCACCGCCAGGAAACTGCCTTGGAATATCGCATCCGTCGCGCCAACCTGCCCGAGCGCTGGGCGCTGGAAACCTTTCCCTTCGACCGCAAATGACAGTCTACTCGGGCCGTTGCGAGGCCGGCGTCGTTATGACATCACCCCGATAAGGCTCGTAAGCGACACCAAACGCGGCACTTAGAGGTTTATACCCCCCAGCTGTTAACAGAGAACTCTAAATCACATAACTCGTTTCTCTGGCGTCAGTTAGCAGCCTCGGGACCATCCCCAAACACCCTTTTCTTGTCGCCCCGAAAATGCTCTGGTGTTGTGTGTGGACGAAAAGACAGGCCTTAGATCGCACGCAGCCCTTGCTGCCCTTAAGCGCCAAGAAG
>QHYI01000158.1 GCA_003223245.1 Acidobacteriota bacterium | reverse complement strand
GCGGGAGCGAGGCCCCTTTGGGGTACGAAAGGACTCGCGAACCAAGTAGGTGAAGTAGGTGGCGCTGCCGTGCTTGCATTTGGTGACCTGCACGAACATACGTGCTACATTGAAGCACATATTTACAGGAATGCAAGGCAAATCCTAATACAACTTGAAATATTACTTGCTACCTTTCTGACGCAAATCCTTGTCTCTGAGAGGTTTCCTCATTTTGAAAGGGAAGTCAGGCTAAAACGCTTCTGCGATTCGATATTTAGAAACGTATCAGCATTTCTTTTCATCTCCTAGGTCTCCATGCGGCGGTTTGCCTTCGGCGGCGGTCGGGCCTGTCTACACGACTTGAGAAAGGCAACGAGCCGATTTTGAAATCGCCACCTTTTCACCCGAGGAGTAATGCAGGTGTTTACCGGATTGAGTGCCCGGCTAGGCCGTGCAAAGTAGCTTCAACAAACGCAATGCTGTGGCTAGTAACAGGGGTGAGTTCCTTAGGAAGTTCCACATCCTCGGTCACACCCCGGGAGCCCAAGGAGTTCACCCCTCCCGCCCCTGCCGCCTTGAGTCCCAAGCAGTTCTGCCGGGCTGCCCACTATGCAAGGGAAATGCAGACATACTGATTCTAAAGAAGATACTCTTAGGGCAGAGCGGAACTGGTTGCGGCTTCTAGCCGAGGAGTCGGCGGCAAAAGGCGAAGGTTCCCCTTTCAGCCTCAGGCCGTGGCGGCTTCGGTTTGCGGCTTGACTTCTACTGGTCCTTTCACTTCGGGTTGCGGGCGGAATTCGCCCCCGAATTCGGTTAAGAACTGATCCATGGTGATGGCCGGGCGACGGATAAGCTGCTCGAGCAAGCCATCGACATGGCCGCCTTTGCCTTTGACGTAGTACTCCTGGAGATCAAGCAGCGCGTCCGCCTGCCATTCGGGCATGCCGCGGTCGAGCATGGCTTTGCGTTGCACGTCGGCAGGAATATCCACGTATTGCACGGGGCGGCCTGCGTGCCTTGTAATTTTTTCGGCGAGCTCCGAGTAAGTTAACGCTTCCGGCCCATTCAGTTCATAGGTTTTGCCGGAGTGCTCGCCGCCGGCCAAGGATTTCGCGGCCACCACCGCGATATCGCGCACATCGAGGAAGCTAACACGAGCATTATCCATGGACGCATGAAAAACACTTTGCGAGCGGATTGAGGGCGCGTAGTAGGTCAGTACATTTTGATGGAAGCTGTTGGGGCGAAGAATGGTGTAGGAGATCTTCGTAGACTTGAGTTTGTCCTCCACGCGGCGGTGCCAGCTCGGGAAGGATTTGCGGTATTCACGCGCGCCCATAGCGGAACTCAAAACGATGTGACCCACGCCAGCGTTAACGCAAGCATCGATCATGTTCCATTCCAACTCGATCAACTGGGGAATTGGCGAACAGACCAGGTAGACGCTGGTGACGTTGCGAAGCGCAGAAGGAAGAGTGTTTTTCTTGCTGAAATCGGCGATGACGGTTGAAGTTCCTGTAGGAGCTTTGGCCGCCTCGGTGGCCGAGCGAAACATGGCGCGGTAGTTTTCGCCGCTTTTTGCCGCTTCCTTGGCTACCTCGTTCAAGACGGCTTTCCCCATCGTGCCGCTTGCACCGGTTACCAAAATCATGTTGTGCCTCCTGAGGGACCCACGCCGGACACAGGCAGGCTGGGACAGCGACGGATGGCGTCGCTAGCTTCTGCATAATCATATATATCCGGGGCAGGCTGGTCTAGGGGTTTTGATGATTCCGATGCCGCGATGGTAAGCCGTGATCGCTGATCGGTGGCCCGTAATCCGTGATCGGTGACCGGTGATTCAACGATTACGGGAAGGCCGCCGCCCGCGGCGCCAGACACCAAGCCACCCAAGCCAAAATAAATCTCCGATACGCATCCTGTGGGGCAGGAGGAGTCTGCTCACCAAAGCCGCGGCGCTCGCGACCGCCTGGCTAGTCTACGAAAAGTGAAGATTCCTACGGATTTGGATGCTTTTGGCGTCCAATCAGGACCATTGACCGTCGTCCGCGCCTCATTCTGGGGGCGTCATGTCCACCAACTTGTAGCCGGATGGAATCTGGAACAGATCGCCGGAAGGTTCGTTGCGATCAATCGTTTCGCCGGGCATCGTCGGGGCGTCACCGTAACGGTAAGCTTGCCCGTGCGCGGATCGGCATGGTTCGCGAGCAGGTTGAGATGAAGCTCCTCGGAATACCAATACTCGTCTGTGACTGCAACGGGTTCGCCGGTGCCGCTGGCCTTTGAGCGGAGAGTCACGGTTCTGCGGTAGCCGTGAACCAGAATGCCATCAAGCGTATTGGTGCCCAAATCTTCGAATTGTGCGTTCGGCCTTGAGTGATTCTCACCCGATTCTCGCTGAGCCCAGTTCGGCGTTTCAACTTCCTTTTTGTCCATTTGCAAGGCCTTGGTTTTTAGACTCTTCCTACAGAGACGGGCACGACGTGTCGTAGCCTACAAAAAGGAGCCGGCAACATGCCGGCGGTACAAAATGAAGCGTGGCGTCAAGGGCGTTGGATGGCACAGAGGACGGGTTTGATGTCGACGACGGGGGTACCGTCGATGGCTTCGATGGGGCCGATGCGCAGGCGGTTCTCGGCGACTTCGCGCACGGTGACGCGATGAAGACCCAGCGGGTTGGGCCGGTCCGGAGAGCGCGTGGCGAAAACGCCGGTCAGCGGACGGTGCGGGTCCGAGCGCGGATGAACCTGCAACACATCGCGCCGGGCTCGATGCAGCCAAGTCACAACGATAATTTCGTCGCCGGGCTTCAACCCATCCAGGGCCCGTGCCACCAGCGGACGCACTTCCAACCAGGCGTCGGGCGCGCCCTCGGAAGCTTGTTTGGGCGCTTCGCTGCGTTTTTTGATGCTGGAGCGGATCACGCCAATGGGAAGAAGGCGCGCAGGTTTGCCGGCGTGGTCACGCGGGCGCATAGGGCCGCGAGTTCGTTTTTTGGGCGTCATCGGAGCTCTATTGTAAAGCTACAGAGGCGGGCCCGGCATGCCGTGCCCTACAGGGGCAAAGGCGGAGAGCCGGGCTGAATGCCCGGCCTCTACAGGAGCCATGAAGACGGGCGAAGCGGATTAGCGCGTGAGCGGTGGCACGAGGGTGTTTTCGCGGTCGTAGGGATTCTGGCGCGTGCGAAGGTAGCCTATTGCCGTGAAGAGGGCGTACCAGAAGAAGGTGTAGATCAAAAGATTGCAGATGAAAGCAACCGTTGCCCAGAATTTTGTCCAGTCGGCCATGAGAGCGCCGGGCGTGTTGAGGGCAGAGACCAGATGCGTTCCGGGCGCAGTAAGCACATGAGGGATTCTGCTCCACAGCGGGCTGTACGCCAGATTGATTTTCGCCTCGAACAAGAGGACGGAGCTGACCACTCCCAGAACAAAGGCCCAAAGAATTTTTGATTTAGACATGTCGGCACCCAGAATTACCGCTTGTTGTTTCTGACCGCCAGCTAGGTGGCCAAGATTGAATGGCACACAGTATATGGCAAGCGACAAGGCAAAAGAAAGCGCCAGCCCTTCTTATCTTCGTATCCGAGGGTAAGCAAGGTAAACCGCACTCCAAAAAAACTAAGGCTGAGAAGAATCGGGCCGGCGCTTGAGCGTCGGGCGGTCGTCATCGGTGGTGCTATGGGGATCGTTGCCGTTTGGCTGCTTCTTTTGTTCGGCCTTAGTGCGCAGCGTCGGCTTGTCCTTTGCATCGGTGACCTTGCGCGAGAACATGATGTTGCGGAGGCGAGCCTTCACTTGGTCAAATTCTGACGTGGTGACGATGTATTCCTGGCGAGCCGGAAGAATGCGCGCAATTTCTTTTTGTGTGTTCTCGATGCGCTCCGGTGTTGGTGGATGCGTGGAGAAAACCTTCGGGATGGTGCCTGGGCGGCGCTTTTCGTCGGCTTGGATGCGCTCGAAGAAGCTCACATACGCGTTGGGATCGTAACCCGCCTTGTACATGTACTGAATTCCGAGGAAATCGGCCTCGCGTTCGGCGTCGCGCGAAAACTTCAGGAAAGTCAGGGGGATGGCCATGTTCAGGCCCTGATACATGGCGTATCCCGCCCAAGTGTAAGGAATGAAAATCATCGCGGGAATCGACGCCAACTGCATCAATTCGCCCTTGGTCGCCTGGCAAGTGCCGTGGCGCGCGGTCACGTGTGAAATTTCATGAGCCATGACACCGGCGAGTTCCGCTTCTTCCTGCGCGCGAAGGATCAAGCCGCTGTTCACATAAAAGAAGCCCCCGGGAAGGGCGAAGGCGTTCACTTCATCCGAATCGATCACTTTGATCGTGAAAGGAACCCGCGCGTCGGAGTTGCGCACCAGATTTTGCCCCACGCGATTGACATACTCGGTGACAACCGGGTCGTCAATCAGTTTCGAGGAGCGCTCGACTTCCTGGGCGAGGCCCTTGCCAAGAGCGATTTCCTTCTCGATCGAAAACCAGTTCATGTGGCAACTGACCTTGCGGCTGCCAATAGCGTCAACGTCTTCTCTCGAGTTCCTGGGGTTGACGGTATCCTTCTGGGGCACAGGCTGCTCAGAGCCCGGTTGCTGCGCTTGCGGTTGCGTAGCCTGCTGCGTTGTCTTAGAGGGATCCTGTGGAGGGGGATCCTGGCTCTGCGGGGATGCGAAGACCGGTATTGCCAGGAGGGCACTGCCGAGCATAAAACTCAGGGTCTGCCTCAGGATGGCGTTCATAAGCACCTCTGCCTGCCTGTAGTATACACCCCAAATAGTAGGGGGGGCTTGTAATCTTCCAGGCATTGTGATGTTAGCTCGGGAAAGAAGGTTATCCGGAGCGCTACGACGAAGGCAAATACTGCATTTTGGAGCCATGAAGCCAGCCCGGTAGAGGCTCCCGAGGTTGAGGGGAGGGGCATGATGGCCGAAAAGTGCTGCTGGGGAACGGGCACCGGCAGGGCCAGTTGACACCCTTTGGGACGCACTCTACATTCAGAGTCAAGCGGACTCTAACTCACTTTGACTGCGAGTCGAATGAAAATTCAGGTAGGGCAGCTCTGGAGGAAAGACGCCACCGGGGATATATACCTGGTAACGCGCCTCTATTCAGAGGCTTTGCATACGATGGCGGTGCTTCGTAAATCGGGCGCGGAAGGAGAAGCGCAGGTTCGCGTGAAGGTGGAACGAAGCAGCAAGGGCCAAACCATTCAAGGCTTTTCGCCGGCTCAGGAAGAGGAATCCTACTAAGGCCCTAGCGGACAGCCGAGAAAATGCTTTCGTAAACTTGCGACCCCGAACCTGCTTTCCCAGCAAAGCGCTTACGCGGGGCTGAACCCCGGCTTCCTAAAAGCGCTTCCTTCGACAGCTTGCTAAATAGAACGAACTTCGATATTCACAACATCTTCTACTTTCATTAACTCCCTTTGCAGAAACGGCTCGCCGTATTGAACTCCAACCATTTGGCCATAGTGCCTGGCCAATTGGTTCATCTCTTCTTCGAGCCTGTCGATCGCCAAATGAACTTTACTGGCGCGCTCGTTCTTGCGGGGACGGAACTGCGAGGCAAAGGCCAGAATGGCTTTGCGGCGTTCCTCGTATTGCGCGGAAATGTCCACGACAAACGTGGGCCGAACGCCGGCGTAGGCCACGGAATAAAGAATTTTGAATGGGCGGTAGGCTTCACCGCCGATTGGCAATTGCTTGAGACCGGCTAAGAAGCATCCCTCGTACCCTAAAGTGGACGCATGGTAGTGGTCGGGATGGCGCGCTTCCCAATAGGGCAGGATGACCGTTTTGGGACGAAGCTGGCGAATGACTCCTGCGAGGCGCAGCTTGTATTTCCTGGAGGAATGAACGTCGGAGTCGGGTACGCCCAGGGTGTCGCGCCAGCTCACGCGCAGGAGCTTAGCTGCTTTAGCGGCTTCTTTGGCGCGGATCTTCGGGGTGCCTCGCGTGCCCATCTCACCTGCGGTCAAGTCGAGAATCCCCGTTTTATAGCCGAGTTGAGCCATCTTTAGCAGTGTGCCGCCGCAGGTGAGTTCCACATCGTCGGGATGAGCGGCAACGGCGAGCAGATCGAGGTTCAAGAACTAGCCTCCAAGTTGAAGAAAAGGGGGATTCTACACCGGGCCTGCGATGGCCCAAAGGATTAGGGAAGGGCGTTCATAACTTAACTTAGATGCATGTCGAGCCGATTCCTGTCAGGTTCGCGCCCGAAGCGGTAAGGCACCGATTCAGAGAACGTCATTCGATGCGAAGCGCGGCCATGGGGTCCACGCGCGTGGCGCGGCGAGCGGGGAGGAAGCAGGCAAGAGCCGCAATACTTGCAAGAACCAGCGCGACCGCACCGAGGCTGAGCGGATCGAAAGGATGGACGCGAAAGAGAAGACTGCTCATGAGACGCGTCATCCCGAAGGAGGCCGCCAGGCCGGCGGCAAGGCCGAGCAGGACGAGCCTCATCCCTTGCGCCAGGATGAGAGCGAGAATGCTCCGGGGATGAGCGCCGAGGGCCATGCGCACGCCGATTTCGTGCGTGCGACGGCTGACGGTGAAGGAAACCAGACCATAGATGCCGACCGCTGCCAGCGCGAGGGCAAGTGAAGCAAACCAGGCGAGGAGAGACAATTCAAAGCGCTGGCGCGAGATCGAATGCGTGACGAGATCCTCCAGGCGGGTGATTTCGTAGATGGGAACTTGCCTGTCGAGGGAGGCAACCTGGTTGCGGACGGCGGCAACAAGACTTGCCGAATCGGCAGTTCCGCGAAGAACGAGATTCATTGTTTCCCACCAGCTGTAGGGCGTGTACATTTCGGGAGGGCTCTCTCGATCCAGGGCGAAGTCCTTCACGTTGCCTACCACTCCGATGATTTCGCTCACGTTTTCGGGATGATAAGGACTGACGATGCGCTGGCCGATGGGATCGGCGCTGGGCCAGAATTGGTTGGCCATCACTTGATTAATGACCGCGACGTGGCGGCCTGCCGCGACGTCGGCTTCGATGAACTCTCGGCCGCGCAGGAGAGGAATGCCGAGCGTTCGGAAGTAGTTGGCGCTGACGGCGCGGCGCTCAACCGTTGGCGCATGAGCGGAGTCAAGCAGCGGACGTCCGACAATGTTAATGCCGCCCCAATTGCCTTCACCCGCAAGAGGGAGGCGGCTGGCAGCCGCAGCGAGTTGAATGCCTGGAGTGGAGTTGAGCTGCTGCAAGAGTTCGCGCAGGAACGAGGCCCGCTGCTCGGTTTTAGGATAAAGCGCGTCGGGCAGAGCGATCTTCATGGTGACGAGATTTTCTGCGCGGAAACCGAGATCCACTTTTCGAAGTTCGGCGAAGCTGCGGAGCATCAGACCCGCGCCGGAGAGCAAGAGAAATGTCAGGGCGACTTCGGAAATTACGAGGATGCTTCTCATGTTCGCGCCATGACCAGGGAGCCCGGCGCGCTGGCCCTGCTGGAGAGACTCGAGGAGGAACGAAACCTTGGAAGCATGGAAGCCGGGCGCGATGCCCACAAGGAGCGTACTCGCGAGAGCTAACAATGCGGCGAAAGCGAGGACCGCGCCATTGATGCGCGGCTGTTCAAAGCGAGGAATGCTGCCGGCGCTGAGAGCTACGATGACGCCGAGGTCTGCTTTTGCGAAAAGCAGTGCGAGAGCCGTGCCGGCGCAGACAAGCAGCAGGCTTTCGGTCAGCGACTGGCGCAGGAGGCGAGCGCGAGCGGCACCGAGTGCACCGCGAAGAGCAAACTCCTTTTCGCGGGCAACCGCGCGGGCCAGCAAGAGGATGATTACATTGGTGCAAGCGATGAGAAGGACGAAGCCCGCTGCAGCGAGGAGGACCCATAGGGAAGTTCGGACATTGCCGACGAATTCTTCGAGCAAAGGCTTGACGACGACCAGCCAGTTTGCGTCGGTATTTGGGTAGGCAAGCGCAAGTTGCCGCTGAATGCCGTTCAGTTCCGATTGCGCTTGGGAGACGGTGAATCCTTTGTGAAGGCGGCCGATCATCCAGAACTGGTGCGAGACGCGGTCTTCAGGGAGTCGCCTTCCGAGAACACCAATGGGAAGCCAAATGTCGCAGGCGGCCGGAAAATGAAAGTCGGCAGGCTGAACTCCAATTAGAGTGTAGGACTCGCCATCGAGGAGATAGGTCCTTCCAACGGCTGCGGAATCGCCGCCCAGTTGACGACGCCACAGGGAATTGCTGGCAAGAAAAACTTTCGCGGAGGCGCCGGGGACGGCTTCCGCTGCGGTAAAGGCCCTTCCGAGTGATGGCTGCACGCCGAGTATGGAGAAGAAACTGTTCGTGACGACAGAGAATTGGAGGCGTTCGGCTGAGCCGCTGCCCCCAAATACGATGCCGTCGCCGCCGCTGACGTCCCAATAGCCGCCGGTTTCTTCAAACACCGTGTTTTGTGCGACGCGGGTTTGATAACGGATGTAGGGACTCCCGGTTTTGGCGACATTTCCCGGATTGTATTCGTTCACCAGAACAAGGCGGCCGGCGTCGTGGAAGGGAAGAGGGCGAAGGAGCACGGCGTAAACGGCGCTGAAAATGGCGGCGTTGGCTCCCATGCCCAGAGCAAGGGTGAGGACGCAGACCGCCGAGACGACGGGATTGCGCCATAGTTGGCGAAAACCAAAGCGCAAGTCCGCTAGAAAATCTTCAAGCCATCGGGAGAGTCGGTTCATTGAGGCCCCCGGATGTTACCCAAAACTTGAAATGGACCATTTCCCGCTGGCTTTCCAGACGCGAAAGAACTTAAGAGTGTTAACGGCGATAAAGCTAGGGTAAATCGGTAGGAGGCAGGGGCTGTTCCCAGAGTCGACAAATCGAGTTGCCGTGCCCGGGCTAAAGTGTTCGTATCGTGATATATCGTGATATTTTCTTTGTGCATGAGCCTTCCTTTGCAAGGCAAGGTGGCCTTGGTTACAGGTGCGGCGAAGCGCCTGGGCCGTGCTGTGGCGTTGAGACTTGCCGAAGAGGGCGCGGATGTTGCCGTCCATTACCGGACTTCGCAGCCTGAGGCTCAAGATGCCGTCAAGGAAATAGAAAAACTTGGCAAGCGGGCTGTTGCCTTTGGAGCCGATCTTGGCAGCGTAGACGAAATCAAGCGCCTGATTGACCAAGCCGGAAAACACTTTGGGCGGCTCGACATTCTGGTGAACAGCGCGGCCAATTTTTTGCCGGCGAGTATGGTATCCACGACCGAGGAAATCTGGGACGCCGCGCTCGACACGAATCTGCGCGCACCTTTCTTTTGCGCGCAGGCAGCGGCACCCTGGCTGAGAAGGGCACAGGGGGTAATCATTAATTTCGCGGACACGGGCGGGCTGCTGGGCTGGACAGGATACATTCCGCATTCGGTTTCGAAAGCGGGAGTGATTATGCTGACCAAAGTGCTGGCGAAAGCGCTGGCTCCCGAAGTGCGGGTGAACGCCATCGCGCCTGGAACAATCACTATGGCGGGCGATCCTCCCGAGTGGGAGGCTGACTACATTAAGCTGGCGCCGCTGCGCCGATCCGGCCAGCCCTCTGACATCACAGACAGCGTTCTTTTCCTGGTGCGGTCCAAGTTCATTACCGGGCATGTGCTGATGGTCGATGGCGGGCGGACGCTTTAGCTGCGCCGCATCGTTCCCATCGTCCTCGAGACAGGCTCGAACCAAGCCAGGATTTCTCGTCGCCAGCCTGCCGCCAGGAGGCTGGCCTCCTCGGAATGACCCA
The DNA here is from genome assembly GCA_003223245.1 of Acidobacteriota bacterium. Taxonomy (GTDB): domain Bacteria; phylum Acidobacteriota; class Terriglobia; order Acidiferrales; family UBA7541; genus Acidiferrum. Next base: position 51,517 of record QHYI01000158.1, on the reverse strand, counting down.
GGCTAGATCGTATCGTAAAGGCTCAGACCGGTTCAGACAGCGGATCTGGGAAAAGGGTCGCAAGTTCCTAGGGCGGCAGAAGGGGCTCGCGTCCCGTCAACGCGGAGAAACAAAATTTCTTGTGACCGTGCAGAGAAACGCGCCACGGTGTATTCTAATAAACAGAATACATTGCAAAATTGGTGGGAGAAGAGCATTGGCATCCGTACAACCACGATTTGAAGGAACAAATTCAGAAACGAATAGCGAGACGGCTGTCCGGCCGCAGCACACGATTGACGATATAGAGATTCAAGAGTGGCTGGAATCACTGGACTCCGTCCTGCAAACCAGTGGTCCGGAAGTGGCCGCGGAGATTTTGGAGCGCTTGCGCGCTCATGCGACGGTCAACGGCATTGACCTGCCGTTCAGCGCGAACACGCCCTACGCGAACACCGTTCCTGCGCGCTTGCAGCCGCTCTTTCCAGGCGACCAGGAACTCGAGCGCCGAATCAAGAGCCTGGTTCGATGGAACGCGCTGTCCATGGTGGTGCGCGCAAATCGCATCGAGCACAACATCGGCGGGCACATCTCCACGTATGCTTCCGCCGCGACGCTCTACGAGGTCGGCTTCAACCATTTCTTCCGCGCGCGCACCGAAGAATTCGAGGGAGACATTGTTTATTTCCAGGGCCATGCTTCGCCGGGCATCTACGCGCGCGCTTTTATCGAAGGCCGGATTAGCGCCGAGCAACTCGAGAACTTCCGGCGCGAGCTGAAGCCCGGCGGCGGACTTTCTTCCTATCCGCACCCGTGGCTCATGCCCGATTTTTGGGAGTTTCCCACCGTTTCGATGGGCCTCAGCCCGCTCATGGCGATTTATCAAGCGCGTTTCAACCGCTATCTCGAAAATCGCGGCTTAAAGCCGAGCACGGACGCGAAGGTGTGGGCGTTTGTCGGTGACGGCGAAATGGACGAGCCGGAATCGCTGGGCGCGATCACGCTGGCATCACGCGAAAAGCTCGACAATTTGATTTTCGTCGTCAACTGCAACTTGCAACGCCTCGACGGTCCGGTGCGCGGCAACGGCCAGATCATTCAGGAATTGGAGTCCATGTTCCGCGGCGCTGGCTGGAACGTCATCAAGGTGCTTTGGGGCAGCGAATGGGATCCTATTCTCGAGCGGGACACCGAAGGTCTGCTCGTCAAGCGCATGGGCGAAATGGTCGACGGGGAATACCAGAAACTTGTGGTTTCTTCGGGTGCGTACGTGCGCGAACATTTCTTCGGCGGCGATCCGCGCTTGCTGAAACTAATCGAACCGCTGCCTGACGAAGCGCTGCGCCGCTTGCGCCTCGGCGGCCACGATCCGCGCAAAGTTTACGCCGCTTACAAGGCCGCCGTCGAGCATGGAGGTTCGCCCACGGTGATTTTGGCGCGCACCATCAAGGGCTACGGTCTGGGCGAAGCTGGAGAAGGCAAGAACGTCACGCACCAGCAGAAAAAACTCAACGAAGAGGAGCTGCGTGAATTCCGCTCGCGCTTCGGCATCCCGCTGAGCGACGAAGACTGCATCGAGCTTCCATTCTACCGGCCGCCGGAAGACAGCGAGGAGATTCGCTATCTGCGCGCGCGCCGCGAAGCGCTGGGTGGTTACGTCCCGCAGCGGAAAGTGCGCGCGAAGCCGCTCCTTGCCGAGCACGACGATCTCTTAAAAGAGTTCCTGGAGGGCAGCGAGGGCAGGGAAGTTTCCACGACCATGGCGTTTGTGGTGATGCTGCGGAAGATGCTCAAGGACCCGGAGATTGGCAAGCTCATCGTGCCCATTGTTCCCGACGAGGCGCGCACGTTCGGCATGGAATCACTGTTCCGCACCGTGGGCATTTATTCGAGCGGCGGCCAGCGGTACGAACCCGTGGACGTGAACACCTTGCTTTATTACAAGGAAGCGAAAGACGGGCAGATTCTTGAGGAAGGCATCACGGAAGCCGGATCGATGGCGTCCTTCATTGCCGCGGGTTCCGCGTACGCGACGCACGGCATCAACACGATTCCTTTCTTCATTTACTATTCGATGTTTGGCTTCCAGCGCATTGCGGACTTTATCTGGGCCTCCGCGGATATGCGCACGCGCGGGTTCTTGCTCGGGGGCACGGCCGGACGCACGACGCTTGCCGGTGAAGGGTTGCAGCACCAGGACGGCAACAGCCACGTCCTCGCGCTTCCCGTGCCCAACCTCAAAGCGTACGATCCCGCGTTTGCGTACGAGATTGCGGTCATCATTCAGGATGGCATTCGCCGGATGTACCGAGAGGGCGAAAGCATTTTCTACTACCTGACCGTGATGAACGAGCCGTACGCCATGCCTGCTATGCCGGGGGATGTGAAAGACGGCATTCTCCGCGGAATGTACCGTTTCCGGGCCGCATCCAATGGCAAAGCCAAGCTGCGCGCTCAATTGTTCGGCAGCGGCGCGATCTTGAATGAGGCGCTGCGCGCGCAGGAAATTCTCGAGACGAAATACGGAGTGGCCGCCGACGTTTGGAGCGTCACGAGCTACAAGGAACTTTACAACGACGGCATGGAGACGGAGCGTTGGAACCGCCTGCATCCCGTCGAAAAGCCGCGCGTTCCCTATCTCACGCAATGCCTTGCGGACGCGCCGGGAGTGCTGGTTGCCGCCACGGACTACCTGAAAGTTTTGCCTAGCATGGTCAGCAAGTGGATGCCGCGGCATCTTAGCACTTTGGGAACGGATGGTTTTGGCCGCAGCGAGGGGCGCGCCGCGTTACGCGACTTCTTCGAAGTGGATTCGCGATTCATCACCCTGGCTGCGCTGCATGAGCTGTTCCTGGACGGCAAAATCGAAAAGTCCGTGGTGGACAAAGCCATCAAGGAACTCGGCATCAACACCGAAAAACCCAATCCGATCACGTGTTAGCGCCATAGAAACCTGAGCCGGTCGGTTCTCATTGTTGCGCTTCCTCAAGCAGCTCGCCCGGCTTGATTTTTCCTGTCGCCAGATGGGCCACTAAACGCGCATTGGCTGCGAGGAAATCGTAATTACCGAGTTCCTTCGGCAGGACCCATTCGACTTTTTCGAACGTGCGGGGAGTGAGGTCACCTTCGGAAATCGCCGCAGCGAAAAAGAGAATCTCCAGTTCCTCGGGAGTTTCCGCATATTTGTGAACCACGCGGCCAATGGGTAGACATTTGCCCAGCGTAGCGCCAAGCTCCTCTTTCAACTCGCGCGCAAGCGCGGCCTCGGGCGTTTCGCCTCGTTCCACTTTTCCGCCGGGAAATTCCCACTTCAAGGCTGAGGTGTCGTTTCGCCGCCGCTGGCCAATTAGCAGCCGCCGGTCACGGCGTTCGATGACCGCCGCCACAACCGTTCTCATTGGTGGGCGGCCATCGGCATTCCCAACCTTTTCACACTGGTCTCGTTTTGCTCGGGATGCAGCAGCTTCTGCAAAGCCCTTGCGCCCTTTAGCAGCGGCGGCCCGGGCGTGTTCAGCAATTCATCGCTGATCACGTGAACGCGGCGGTTTCGAATCGCCGGGACCTCTTGCCACTCACGAACTTCATAGACTTTCCGGGGATTTGCCCGGTCTCCCGCCGCGGCCCATGCCAGCACGACCACTTCCGGCTTCGCCGCAGCAACCTGCTTCTCGCTCACTCTTTCGCCGGCTGGAACAACCATCTCGCCGCCACAGACACGCACCAGCTCCGCCACCCAGGGCGGGGAACTGATCCGCGGTTTCGGCCACGCTTCGCAGTACACGCGCAGTCCGGGCGCCCCGTTTTTCGATTTTCGCTCGATGGCCGCAAATTCCCGCTGCATCTTCCTCACAAGGCTTTCGGCGGCGTTCGCGCAGCCGGCGATTCCTCCGAGCAACCGAATGTCTGCATACACGTCCGCGAGCGATCGCGGGTTCATCGCCAGAAAATTCAGTGGCTGCTCCAAAAGTTTGGCGACCGTTTCTTGTTTATAGGGGACCGAGCCGATCACGAGTGTGGGCTTGAGCCGCAGAATGTCATCGACTGACTTCATGTGCCAGCAATCGCCGAGCTTCGGCAGATCGCCGACGGGAGCGACATCCTCGCACCACTTCGTCACTCCGACTAACATCTTTTTCGCGCCAACCGCACACAAAATCGACGTCGCGCTGGGTGCCAGGGAAACAATGCGCAGGCGCGGATTTGCTCTAACAACACTCACACCCCCATTTTAGCAAAGGAGGCAGCGCTACTTTTTGTCGTAAATATCTACGGGGAACCAAACGGTTTTTTCTCCGGCCAGATTTCGTCGAGCGAGTCGGCGTCATAGAGTGTGCCCGCCTTCATGACCATTGCGATGTTCGCGGTGTTATGAATGTCCTCAAGCGGGTTGGCGTTCAGCACCATGAGATCGGCCAGCTTGCCCGGTTCCAACGTGCCCAGATCTTTGTCTGCGCCAAGGAAATGCGCACCGTGCACGCTGGCCACTTCCAGCGCTCCCATATTGCCCAGCGCGCTCGCAAGCATCCACACTTCCCAATGCGACCCGATGCCGTGGGCTTGGCCGTGCGAACCAATCGCTCCGTAGCCTCCGTTCGCGATGATGTCAGCGAGCAATGGTTTCCACTTTGCCGCTATCCACGGAGAGCCGGCGAATTTTTCCGCCTTGCGAGATCACCATGGATTTGCCGTCGGCGGTCCAGGCCATTCCCGGCAATATGGGCATCTGGCGCGAAATTTCTTCCGACTCGTCGAGTTCGATGGGATCCATCAGCAGCCGCTCTTCTCCGGTTTGCATGTCGCGCAGCCAGAGCGCGGTGCGCGGGCCAAACGTGTGGCCCTTGTAGGATTCCAGCCCGTCCGGAATGCGCCGGCCAAACGCCACGTAGCGCCCGTCGGGAGAAACTTCTGGCGCGACGCCGCCGCCGCTCGAGCAGCGATCCTGCTGTTCGGCCTGCCCGCCGGTGATTTCCTCGATTTTGCGCGTCTGCAAATTCATGCGCCGCAATTGCGCGCACCCGAGCATGGGATCCGTGTGCCCAAACGGAAGCGGCGGGCAAAGTTGCGCGTCGAAATAGAGATATCTGCCGTCGCGCGAAATCGAATGCCAGCCCGGCGACTTATCTTTGCTTACCAGTTCGACGCCTGCGCCTCCGCCTTGGTGATACCTGACCAGCGACCAATTGAACTCCGGGCCGCTTTCCCGCCGCGTGCCCTGCCGCTGCACAATGATGTAATTGCCATCCGGCGTCCAAACCGGACTGCGCGCGCGCGAGGTCTTGTCGGTGAATACGGGGCGCGGATTTTTACCATCGGCATCCATCAGCCACAGATTGTTTTGCCCTTTGCGGTCGCTGATGAACGCAATCGCTTTTCCGTCCGGCGAGTAGCGCGGCTGCATGTTCAGAGCGATGCCGGAGTCCTGTGTCAGGCATTCGGCTTTGCCGCCGCTTGCTGGCACGCGGTAAATGTGACCGAGCAAGTCGAAAGCAATCCATTTACCATCCGGCGAGAGCGTGAGCGCCATCCACGTGCCTTCATTGGTGTCGAAATCGATGTCGCGCGTTTGCCCGCGTGCTTTGGTGGTATCCCACTCGGCGGGAGGCTTTTCTGGTGCGGGTTTTTCTTGCGCCGCCATGGGCACAGTCGAAACTGCCAAAGCCGCCAGCCAGCCGAGAACGCGCAGACTCCTTGCTATCGCTTTCATTGTTCCGCTCCTCATGTCTTTCACTCTCCGCTCAGGGTCCTGCGGCGGCGCGAATAAGGTCAGAAGCTAGCGAAGGACACCCCTGGTTAGCCAATTTGCGCCGCAGTGCGCCAGCTTATGCCACACTCAATCGACATTTGCAACAAACGTTTCAGATTCCGAGCGGCACGATTTGACAGAACTTTTGCTCGTGTGTTGGACTCTGCGGGTCGCTTTTGGAGGCGTCTACGTATGCCGAGAATTTGTCTTTTCTTATTCCTGCCGTTTGTCGCGCCGTCGTTGGCCTTCGCCCAAAGCGCCTCGCCGCAAAGCGCTGGAAAAGAGGTAGTGCGATTCCATGGCACGATTGACAATGTGAAGTACCTCTTCGGCGTCGCGCAGCCAGTCGCGCACGTCAAGCCAGGGAACATTTTGGAGGCCAATTCGCTCGATTGTTTTGGTAACGCTTTGCAGAAGCCTGGCGACAGCATGTCGCTGGTGAAGGGCGACAATCCTTTAACCGGACCGTTCCATATTGACGGCGCAGAGCCCGGCGATACGCTCGTCATCCGCATCCTTGATCTTCAAGTCGATGGCAAGCAGGGTGTGGGCACGTTTTCTCCCGGCTTTGGTGCCGTCAATTCAACACATTACACGCCCGTGCTGGAAACAAAGCCGCTGCCCGAGCGCATGTGGTTTTACCCCATCGACATGGAGAAAAATACGGCCACCTTTCAGGCCCTCGATTCCGATTTCAAAGTGAGTTTTCCGCTGCATCCTTTTCTCGGGTGCATTGGGGTTGCACCCGCCAACGGCGAAGCTCGCAGCTCCCTGGTTCCCGCGGAGTTTGGCGGCAATATGGACGCTACCGAGGTTTCTGCCGGAAACACGCTCTATCTTCCCGTAAATGTTCCCGGAGCGCTCTTTTATTTTGGCGATGGGCATGCTGCCATGGGCGATGGGGAAGTTGCCGGCAGTGCCGTCGAAGTGCCCATGCGCGCTCGCTTCCAATTCGAATTGGTGAAAGGGAAGAGCACCGGCTGGCCGCGCTTTGAAAACGATAAGGAAATCATGGCCGCGGGAGTCTATCGCCCCGTAGATGACGCCTTGCGCATCGCCGTCACCGAGCTCATCCATTGGATCCACGCGGATTACGGACTTTCTGAGCTCGATGCCTATGAATTGCTTTCGAAGGTGGCGAAAATCCATTTGACCGAGATGGTCGATCCCAACTACGTGGTTATCGCCTCGATCGAGAAAAAATATCTGCCTCCGAGGAAAGCCCCGGAGCCGCGATAGTCGTATCCTGAAAGATGGACAACCGGGAAAGGCGAGAGAACAAGACTGTCGCAGAAGGATAGCTTGCTAGAAGTGAAACTACGAACTGGCAACTGACGACTGAGAACTTAGAAATGTTCAGCGAAGCTGTTCTCGATCATTTCCGCAACCCGCGCAACGCCGGCGAACTCGCGGACGCCACAGCTGCGGTCGAAGTATCGAATCCCGTCTGCGGCGATATTCTCAAGCTCTCCGCGCGCTTCGAATCGGGCCGCATCGCCGAGGCCCGTTTCCTCTGCCGCGGCTGCACCACGGCAATTGCCTGCGCGTCGCTCTTAACCGAACAACTTCGCGGCCGCACGCCCGCAGAAGCCCGCGCCATCACTGCCGATTCTCTTTCTTCCTTGCTCGGCGGTCTTCCGCCAGCAACCTTTCACGGCGCACAACTTGCCGCCGACGCGGTCACAACGCTGGTTCAAAAACTCTCCTCGCCTCACTAGCTTTCTCCGCGAATTGCTCGGTTCATGGTTTCCGGGTCATTCAGGTTCAGCACGCAGCCCTCTTCATTCGTGCGAACTTCTTCCACGTCGTCGTTGTGTGCCCACACGACTGCTCTTGCCCCCGTCTCCAGCGGCGCACGCAGCAGTTCGTCATACAACGACGCCGCAAAAATCACCGGATGGCCGCGCCGCCTTTCGTAAACCGGCAGCACAATGGATTTTCGTGATTGATAGAATCGCTCGATCAATTCGGTCACGAGCGCGGAGCTGATCAACGGATGATCGATCAGGCAGAGCAGCATGCCATCTGTTCCCGCAGGCAGCTTCCGCACTGCCGCCTGAATCGAACTGAGTTGCCCTTTCTCCCATTGCGGGTTGATGACCATTTCATTCGCTTTCAGCGGGATGGCTTTCGCGATCGAATCCGCATCTGCGCCCAGCACCACTTTCCGCGCGCCAATTTCCGGCCGCATGGTGATTTCGAGCAAATGTTCAAGGAAGGGCCGGCCCTGGTAGGGAAGTAGCGCCTTGGGCGAGCCCATGCGGCTCGAGGCCCCGCCGGAGAGGATGACGGCGGCCAGCATGTCTCCCTTTCAGCGCTCGGCGGAAACTTTATCCGCGGATGGCATCCTCGCCGCTCGCTCCATCTTCAATTTCTTGTGCTCGGTGTTGGCTACGTTGCGCCGCGCGGCTACGAGCTCTGCGGTGATGCTGACGGCAATCTCTTCCGGCGAAAGCGCGCCGATTTCCAGACCCATCGGCGCATACACGCGTTCGAATTCTTCCGGCTTGTAGCCCTCGTTCTCCAGCGCTTCGTAGACCGAAAGCACTTTGCGCTTGCTGCCGATCATCCCCACGTAGCGCGCGTCGGTTCGCACGGCCCAGGCCAGCACGCGCATATCTTCTTTGTGACCGCGCGTAACAATGACGAGGTAGCTCGCCGGGCTCGGCTTGATTTTCTCGAAGGCCTCCTCATAGCTCGTGAAAACTTCCTGCGCCATCGGGAAGCGCTCTTTGTTGGCGAACGCTTCGCGATCGTCCACCACCGCAATACCAAAGCCCGCCGCATGCGCTGCTCTTGCCACCGCCATCGAAACGTGCCCGCCGCCGAACAAATACGCCACCGGCTGCGGCAGAATCGGCTCGACGAAAACTTCCAACGTGCCGCCGCAAATCAGCCCGTTGTCGTAGCTGGCTTCATTGTTGAGATGGAACACCATCTTGCGGGGGGCTTCCTTCTGCATCACTTCTTTCGCCGCCGCCCAGACTTCCGCCTCCACGCAGCCGCCGCCAATGGTTCCCGCCATCGAGCCGTCTTCGCGCACCAGCATTCGCGAACTCTCATAGCTCGGAATCGAGCCGTTCGTGTGCACGATAGTGGCCAGCGCCCCGCGCTGCCCCCCGCGCCTCATCTTCACGATTTCTTCGAACAGATCCACAGACTTCCTCTCCTGCCAGCGTACGGCGCGCCATTCCCGCTGTCAATGTGCGTCGCTTTCTGGACACTCTTCGTGCTCGATGGTACCGTTCGGTTTTCGCGACTCAGCGACGGAGGTTTCATGAAGGCAATCGTTTTTCATCAGCACGGCGGGCCGGGCGTGCTCAAATTCGAAGACACGCCGGAGCCAGCGTTGCGCGCGAATGATGTCCTCGTTCGGGTCAAAGCTTGCGCGCTGAATCATCTTGATCTCTGGGTGCGCCGCGGCTTGCCCAATGTGCCGATTCCGCTGCCGCACATTCCCGGAAGCGACATCGCCGGCGAAATCGCAAAAATCGGCGCAGATGTCACCAACGTTCGCGTCGGTCAAAAAGTCGTCCTCGCGCCGCTCGTGACCTGCGGCAAATGCCCGGCGTGCCTCGCGGGGCTCGACAATCGCTGCCGCCAAGCCACCAATCTCGGCTACATGATTGATGGCGGCTGCGCCGAATTTGTCCGCGCGCCGGAAATGAATTGCCTTCCTTATCCCGAAAATCTCAACTGGGAAGAAGCAGCTGCGATTCCGCTGGTTTTCCAAACCGCGTGGCACATGCTCATCGCTCGTGCTGAGCTGCAACCCGGCGAAGACGTCCTCATTCTTGGGGCAGGCAGCGGCGTTGGCAGCGCCGCCATCCAAATCGCGAAATTCTTCGGCGCGCGCGTGATCACCACTGCCGGTTCCGATGAAAAGCTCGCGAAAGCCAAGGAGCTTGGCGCCGACCACTTCATCAACCACAAAACACAAAAAATTCGCGACGAGGTCCGCCGCATCACGAACAAGCGCGGCGTCGATGTGGTTTTCGAGCACGTGGGCACGGCCACTTGGGAAGACAGCCTCGCCAGTCTTGCTCCTACCGGGCGGCTGGTAACTTGCGGCGCCACCACCGGCTATGACGCCAAACTTGATTTGCGATTTCTCTTCAGCCGCCAGCTCTCGCTTCTTGGCTCCTACATGGGCACGAAGTCCGAACTGCACACGGTTATGAAGCTCGTTGCGGCAGGAAAACTCAAACCCATCGTCGACCGCGTCTTTCCGCTTGCGGAAGCCGCCGCTGCTCACGCCTATCTCGAATCCAGCTCGCAATTCGGCAAGGTTGCTCTTCAGGCCTAGCGGCTTCACAGGTTTTTTCTGCCATCTATTTTTTGCGCTCTCCCTATCTCTGGGATCTCGCGCCAGCGGGGACGCAGCCTTGCGGGGCGCTGTTGTCCTCGATTGATAGCTTCATTCCCGAGAGGCATGGTCATCTCAAAGATGTTTGCTTTTCCTACTGCTCTTTCTGATGCTTGGTGTTACGAAAGCGACCAATTGACAGATTGTTCGCCATCTTATATCTTTGTGTACATCCACCTCGGAAGTGACAGCTCCCCACCCTGCCATCTCTCGGTGCCCAGCAAAAGCATCCTTCGGAGAAGAGAATGGATTCGTCCGAAGAGAATGGCTCTGTCTATCCTTTAACGTGTGTCGTCAGACAATGGCCATGCCAGAAGCAAAGCTCCCCTCCTTGCGCGACGCTTAAGGTCTTAGCCCCATGCCGGCGAGGACGCCCAGTCCCTCGCCGGAACTTCTTCTCTAAATCTAGAATTTAGAACTCCTGTCTACCCGGTCTGCTATTCTCTCGGCGTGCCCTCCAAGGCAGGTGTAACCAGCCATGGCCAGTCTTCAGGCGCATCTTGCGGTGTGGATGATCAAGTGGCGTGTCAAGCGCCGCCTGAAAAATTGCCGGGCTTACCGTCTCGCGCGCCAGATTCTTCGTCCCGCGCCATACACCGTTCCCGCGTCCGTGCGTATTACCCCGGCCGAGGTGAACGGCGTCCCCGGTGAATGGGTCGAATCGCCAGATTCTGCGCAGGACGTTCTCCTTTACTTGCACGGCGGCGGTTATTTTAGCTGTTCCGCAGAGACTCATCGTCCCATCACCGCATACTTTGCGATGCAGGGTTTCCGGGTTTTCGCTGCGAATTATCGCCTCGCCCCAGAAAATCCTTTTCCCGCCGCCGTGGATGACGCTGTTGCCGCGTATCGCGGCCTCCTGGTTGAAGGCTATTCCCCAAAGCGTATTGTCGTTGCCGGGGATTCTGCGGGCGGCGGTCTCTCGCTTTCGCTTATGCTCGTGCTTCGTAATGCGGGCAGGCCGCTTCCTGCGGCTGCAGCTCTTTTTTCTCCTTGGACCGACCTCGCCGCCACTGGCGAGTCCGTTCGCACGAACGCGCGGCGGTGCGCCATGTTCCACGGCCAGGCCGTTGGGCCAACCGCTCGTCTGTATTTGGGCAACGCCGACCCGCGCAATCCGCTCGCGTCGCCTCTCTACGCCGAGCTCGCCAGCCTTCCCCCGTTGCTCATCCATGTTGGCGCGAATGAGACTTTGCGCGACGACTCCACACGCCTCGCGGGAAAAGCACGCGCCGCAGGCGTCCCCGTGGAATTGAAAGTCTGGCCGGTGGTTCCTCATGTATGGCAGCTCGCGCCGCACAAAATTCCCGAAGCTCGCCAATCCTTACGCGAAAGCGCGGAATTCCTGCGTAAGCATGCTGCCAGTGAGAGTTCGGGTGGCATAGGATTGCGCCAACATGCCTGAGCTCTCCGGCAATTTTCGCGACGCCGCGGATATTTCTGTCGACGTGCTTATCGTCGGCGCGGGTTTTTCCGGCATCTGCATGGGCATCAAGCTGATTGAAGCGGGCATGAAAGATTTTCTCATCATCGAGAAGAGCGACGACCTAGGCGGTACCTGGTACGAAAACCGATACCCGGGCTGTGCTTGCGACGTGCCCGCGCATCTTTATTCTTTTTCCTTCGCGCGCAATCCCAGCTGGACCCGCATGTTCGCGGGGCAGCAGGAAATCTGGCAATACTTGAAATCCTGCGTGCAGCGTTACGGGCTCGCGCCGTACATTCGCTTCAAGACGCGCTTTTGCGAAGCTGAGTGGGACGAAAGTGGCGGCTGGCAGGTCTCCGCGGGTCAGGTCTCCCGCGACAACGGCACTTTCGCAAAAACGGTGACCATCCGCGCGCGTGTCTTGGTTTCCGGCATGGGCGCGCTCCATGTTCCGCACTACCCGGAAATCCCTGGCATCGAGCGTTTCTCCGGGCCTGCGTTTCATTCCGCAACGTGGCGCTCCGACGTGGACTTGCGTGGTAAAACGGTCGGGGTCATCGGCACCGGCGCGAGCGCCATTCAATTCATTCCGCACATCGCGGCGCGCGTCGGCAAGCTTTATATTTTTCAGCGCACGCCTGCCTGGATCGTTCCGCGCCTCGACTTTGGCATCTCGGAGAAATGGCGCGAGCGCTTTCGCCGCGTCCCGATGCTCACCTGGCTCATTCGCAAATTTCTTTTCCTCGCGCTCGAATGGCGCGTGCTCAATTTTCTTGGCGACCGCGTCGTTCGCGAACACATAGAAGGGATCGCGCGCCGTCACCTTGAACGCAGTGTCGCCGATCCCACACTGCAGGCCGCGTTGACGCCGCGTTATCAGATTGGTTGCAAGCGCATTCTTCTTTCCGACGATTTTTATCCCGTGTTTCAGCGCCGTAACGTAGAACTTGTCACGGATCGAATTGCCGAGGTTCGGGAGCATAGCGTCGTTACGCAAGACCGTGCGGAGCGTCCGGTCGACGTATTGATTTATGGCACCGGGTTCCATGTCACCGAGCAATTCATCGGCATGAAGCTGTTTGGCCGCGGGGGCCTCGAGATTCACGACGCCTGGCGCAACGGCTTGAGCGCCTATCTCGGCGTGACGGTCAGCGGTTTTCCGAATTTTTTCATTCTTCTCGGCCCCAACACCGGCCTGGGCCACAATTCCGTCGTGCTGATGATTGAGGCGCAAGTCGGCTACGTCATCCAGTGCCTGAAGCTGATGCGCGAACGCAACGTCGGCGTGATGGAAGTTCGCGCCGAATCGCAGCAGCACTTCTCCGCCAATCTTCGCGAGCACATGGCGCGGACGGTTTGGCAATCCGGTGGGTGCCGCAGTTGGTATCAAGACACGCGCACCGGAGAGAACACTACGCTGTGGCCCGGCTCGGTCATTCAATACTTTCGCGCCATGCGCGCGGTTTCCACCTCCGAATACCATTTGGGGCCCGTGCCAGCACGCGAGTCGTAACTCATGACTCATCCTGCGTTGTCCTTGGTGATTCCTTCCCGATTGAGGATCGCAAAATACAGAGCGGTGTGAGCAGGCGGAAAAGCGGCAGCGGGGCTGCCCGCACTCCAAAGGGCGTGGTCGCAATGTGCCGGGCATTCAAAGATTGCACTGGTAACCCGCAATCCTGTTGTTCGCGCTTGTGTTTAACGAACTGGGTCATTTGTTTCAGGAATGGCGGGTGTGCGAAAATAACAGGTGAGAAAAAAGGAATGATGAGGCAAGTATGAGCACCTCTCTCGGAAAACATGCAACGCTAACGAAGCCCGAGGATTTCGGCAGCCTGCTCCAGGACGAAGGCATCATCTTTACGAAACTGGATAAGGCGGTGAACTGGGCGCGCAAAAGTTCCATCTGGCCGCTCGGTTTTGGACTCGCCTGCTGCGCGATTGAAATGATGTCCATGGCGGCAGCGCGCTTTGACGTGGCGCGTTTTGGTGCGGAAGTTTTTCGGCCTTCGCCGCGTCAGGCTGACTTGATGATTGTTGCCGGACGGCTCTCGCAGAAAATGGCTCCGGTTGTTCGCCAGCTCTACGATCAAATGCCTGAACCCAAGTGGGTGATTTCCATGGGCGCTTGCGCGACTTCCGGCGGCGTGTTCAACAACTACGCCATCGTGCAAGGCTGCAATCAGGTGATTCCGGTAGACGTCTACGTGCCCGGCTGCCCCCCGCGGCCAGAAATGCTGCTTTACGGCATCCTCCAGCTTCAGAAGAAGATCGAAAACGAAAAGGGCTCGTTCAAACGCGCGATGAATCTGGCGTAGAGCTGTAAGGTTTCAGTTCTCAGTCGTAAGTGGAAGAGGACTCCACGGCTGGGGAGGGTGTCGGTGCACTACGAGTGTGCAAAAGGCATTCCCCGCGTTTTGCGCCTAGCCCTTCCACCGCAAGGTGCGATTTTTCTTCTTACAACTTTGCTTGCTTGTCTGCTTGGTTGCGGCTGCCATTTCTACCACGACCCGCCTCCACCCATGCTGCCTGCGCCCCCGGCTTCCAGTTGGACTCCCGTGTGGTCTGACGAATTCAACGGTCCGGACGGCTCCGCGCCGGATCCCAAGAAATGGACCTACGATTTAGGCGGAACAGGCTGGGGCAACAGCGAACTCGAGTGCTATACGAACCGCTTGCAGAACGCGCACATCCAGAACGGCAATCTCGTCATTACCGCGCGACAGGAAAGCGCTCCCTATACGTGCTCAGACGGCGTCGTGCGCAACTACACTTCCGCGCGGCTGAAGACTCAGGGTCTATTCAACCAGGCTTATGGCCGCTTTGAGGCGCGCATCAAAACTCCCGCAGGGCAGGGAATGTGGCCCGCTTTCTGGATGCTTGGCAATGACATTACTTCGGTCGGCTGGCCCAAGTGCGGAGAAATCGACATCATGGAAAATATTGGCAGGGAGCCGGGAACTGTACACGGCTCGCTTCACGGGCCAAGCGCGAACGGTCGCACGAGTGATCTGACTTCTGTTTTCACTCTGGCTGCAGGCCAGGAATTTGCCGACGATTTTCATCTTTATGCCGTCGAATGGGAGCCTGGCGTGATCCGCTTTTACTTGGACACCAATCTTTACGCCACTTTCACCAAGGCCCAGTGGCCCGCCGGCGGAACCTGGATCTTCGATCATCCCTTTTTCATCCTTCTCAACGTGGCCGTCGGCGGCACCTGGCCCGGCTCGCCTGACAGCACAACGCAGTTCCCTCAGCAAATGCTCGTCGATTACGTCCGCGTCTACACGTCTACACTAGGCAATGATTCTGTAGCTCACGCCTTTACGCGCGAGGATTCTTCTTCCCAGAAAAACCAAGGCGTCGGCGTTTCCTTGCCTTGCCTCATTTGGCGTTTCCTCTGTCCCCTCTGTGCTCTCTGCGCCCCCTGTGTTAAAACTCTTATTTCCCGCGCGCACACGAAAGGGACAACCCCATGACCGCCTTACCTGCAAGCGCATCGCAAGAAACCGCATCTCCCGATCCTGCGCGCCAGCTTTTGCGCCACACGCTCGCCACGGTCGCCTATCGCGCCGGCAAGGCGCTGCGCGGCGCGCCCGATCACTTTGGCACATTCCACATCGGCGACAAGACGCGCACGCCGGCGCAAATTCTCGGGCATATGGGCGACCTGTTTGACTGGGCGCTCTCCATCGCGCAAGGCAAGCAAGCTTGGCGCGACTCCAGGCCTTTGTCGTGGGAGGCCGAGGTCGCGCGCTTCTTCACGGCGCTGCAAACGTTCGACGATTACCTGGCTTCTTCCGAGCCTCTACACGGTTCCGCCGAAGGCCTCTTCCAGGGCCCGGTCGCCGACGCCCTCAATCACATCGGCCAAATCGCCATGCTGCGCCGTCTGGCTGGTTCGCCCATCCTCGGCGAAAATTATTTCAAGGCCGAAATCGCCGCGGGCCGCGTCGGCCTCGACCAAGCCGCTCCTCGCCGCGAATTTGAATAACAAGAATTTGAATAACAAGAATCTGAATAACAAGGCCGAGTCTGCCCGTCGCAATTCGAATGCCCTCTCGATTTATGCGGGTTGAACAGGTGTGACTTGAATCAGTGCGATGGCCCACTGTTCGCCTTGTCGAACAAGAACCACGCTCATCCGGTGGGCCCAGACGCGCTCCATACTTGCCAGAATGGCGTTCTTCCATAGAACGATTGCTACCACCACGTCGCCTCGATCCACTACAGTTTCTTCAATGAGGTGAGTGGCATTTTTCTTGGCATAGGGGGCAAACAGCGCGACGAATTCCTTTTCGATTTCCTCGCGATTCCATTGCCTTCCATGAACGTTTATCAAGCGGGCGTTCTCAGCAAAGAACGGCAACAGGTCCTCCGCCCTATGCCACTTGAGACCGGCAAGAAAGTCTTCCAGTTTTAACATTGCTGGGCGGCTTGATGGCCGAACTGAATGGCCAGTTATCGCGGTGGCTTCGACATCCGCTGCGACCTCGATCTTGGGCAATTGTTCTCGCAGCGTTGCCAGCCGAAGCTCCCTTGCCTGTAGGATCTGCTGAGCCAGCGAGCCCTCCACGCTTAGCATTCCAAGGAGCAAGTGCTCTGTCCCAACGTGGCGATGGCCCAGCCGGTCGGCTTCTTCCGCTGCCGCGCGTAGGATTTTCTCACATTCATCTGTCAACGGCATTTCGACTGAAGTCGAAATGCGTTCGCCTATCGTAATGTGCCGCTCGATCTCGGCGCGAATGGGTGGTTCAGTATCAGCTTCGCCGAGAAACCGTTTCATTAGTGCTCGGTCCTCGCGCAAAAGCCCAAGCAAGATATGTTCCGTTTCGATGTACGGACTTCCGTACTGGCTGGCTTCGTAGCGCGCAAAGAAAATCACGCGACGCGCCTTTTCCGTGTACCGGTCAAACATGAATCTGCCGTTGGCGACTGGGCGCTGGCACTCCCGGTGTTGAATTCCTGGTCGTGGTCTCCCCAAGTCTATGGTCGAGGCAATGAGTTAGCAATCGAGGACGAACCCAATGACCGTTTCCGGTTCCTCGGTATGGAGGAGGCGCCGCTCCGTCACAACCTTTTGTGACGGGGCGATTGTGGTTGGTCCGCTAATTTGAATTGCTGTGGGGCGGCCCTCTGGTGGTTCCCAACGATTTGATGGGCGGCACGCGGCGTCTGATTCACGCCGTCTACATGTTTACCCAGAATTTCTCGTTCGGCATTTACCGCGGTCTTGCTTCTCCCGGCCGCGCTCAGTCCCGAAAGCTTCCAGCCAGCCGGTGCCTCTTCACAAGCAAACTGAGGTTTGCTGAATAAGCCAAGTTGGGGAATTTTCCTACGTGACCCTTATGGTGTAAGTTGCGTAACGGCTGTGGCCGCTTCTTCCAAACGCTCTTCGTGCGCGGCGCGAATGATTTGCAGCTCGACGTCCGTGGCGTGGAACGGATACTTGATCGTGCCTAGCACACCCGATTGCCCGATCTCTTGCGGATCGACCTCATCGCACGCTTCCGTGGTTAGCACCACGCGGGGCGGCTGCTTCACGGAATGCGTGTGGTTCAGCAATTCTTTGAAGGAGCCGTCCGGCAACTGCTGATCGGAGAACAAAAGGGTAATGTGTTGCCTGGAAAGCACTTCTTCCGCTTGCTGAAACGTCGAGACCGAGATCACGTTGAGCGGAAGTTCCTCCAGGATTCGGACTAGCTCTCTGCGGTGTTCAAAATTAGCGGATGCTACCAGAACGTCCCATTCCTTTGACATGTTTACCTCCGGAGTCAAAGGGCGCTAGCTGGTCGAGTGTGCCAGGGCCCGGGTCGAGCACTTGGCAAGCGGAACGAATCGAACCGATTTCCTCGCGTAAGGAAACTGGCCGCCTACGAAGTACAAAATACAGGCGCATTAGTCTAGAAATGTGCTTTTTGGCGCGCAATCAGGACTCTACCTGATGATGCTTAAGGAATGTCCTCGGCGATAGATGGCCGCAAAGCTCTTTCATCAACTGGTTACCAGCCTTCCGCTGCGCCTTAAAAACAGCCCGCAATTTCTTTTCTTGTTAGCTGTTTCATCACCTCAATATAACTCGCAATGGTACGGTCCCAAGTGACTATGGCCGGGCAACGACTGTCTGACGAGGAAGAAAAAATCGATGGACACCAGAGCAACTCACGCCGGGACACATTGGGAATTGTAGGGACGACGGTACGCCGCTAGCTATGGCAAATGTAGGACTGAACGAATTGGATACCCTCATCTGCACTTTTGAACACGACCTCGGTTTGAGAATGTAAAATATAGGCAGTACCGCGAGGTTTCGATGAGTGCCCAGCTCACTGATACCAAACCATGGCTTAGGAAGCGGCGCAGCCAGCGTGTTGAGTTGATTGTCCCGGTTGTCCTTCACAGTCCGTCAAGACAGGGCCCCCTGTTCTCTGAAAGAACCGAGACGTTGGTGGTTAACGCGCACGGTGCGCTGGTAGCCTTAACGGAAAAAGTAGCGCTTAAGCAAAGGCTCTTCATGCAAAACACAAACAGTGGGGAGCAGAAGGAGTGCCGGGTGGTCTACGTGGAGAAGCAACTGTCAGGGCGGACCAACGTTGCCGTGGAATTCACACAGCCCGCCCCAAGTTTTTGGCGGCTCGCGTATCCACCGGCCGATTGGTCCGCAAGCGCCTAAAAGTAGTCTCCTCCCGCCCCCACGCGGAGTTTCATTCGGAGCCTACGCCGCCCTACCTTGGCTGCTGCCTGCCCGACCCGCGCTCCGAAAAAATGCACGTACCCCTTAGAATGGACCATGCTACGCGCAGGTGAACGTTGAGTCTCGGTTTTGTTTTTCTTCTGGTTGGTGGCGCGTTCGCGTTGTTCGGTCTCTTCGTGTTTTGGACCGAGCCCCTGTCGATTCTTCCCGGGCTCGAGCGGTTCACGCCGAACATGGTCTATCGCGTCCGCACACGTCTTCCGCTCGTGGGGCTTTCGTTCGACGATGGTCCCCACCCTGTCTTCACGCCCCAGGTCCTGGATCTCCTCGAACGTCATAACGCCAAAGCCACTTTCTTCCTCATTGGCAACCGCGCCGTGCGCCACCCCGATGTGCTTGCCCGCATCCGGTCTGGCGGACACGAGGTTGGTAACCACTATTCCGACAATGTCCCAACCCTCGGCCACCCCGATGCCACATTTGTTCGCAATCTCGACGAGACTGAAGCGGCGCTAGGCCTCGCCGCAAAGCCCGCGCTCTTCCGCCCTCCCGGCGGGGTCGCATGGTCAAGACAGCTCAAGCTGGCTCAGCAACGCGGGTATACCTGCGTCCTTGGCTGCGCCTACGCCCACGACCCGGTGCATCCGCCGGTCTGGTATATCCGCTGGGTGGTGGAAAAGAACCTCGTTCCCGGAGCCATTGTCATACTCCATGACGGCATCCCCGATCCCTCACGCAGCCTTCAAGCGCTGCCGCACATTCTCGAAGTGGGCCGCAGAAAAGGCCTCCGTTTCGTCTCCATCTCCGAACTCTTCCGCTCCGCCACGCCTTAACCCGGTATCTTGGCGTTTGCTTCCTCCCGTCAGCTTTTTCGCCGCTCACGCATCGCGGCTCACGAGTTGCCAGTTACGAACCCCTCCCGCGCGATCGGTTCTGCGAGCAACTATAATCACGGAACGGAGACTCACGATGACCCTTGGGACAGCTCTCTTTGCTTCCATACTCACTTCGACGGTTCTTGTGCTTGCGGTTTATCACAAGCCATTCCGCAAAGTCTTCTTTTGGGTTACGGGCAGCTCAGCCATTGCTGCCGGAATTTTCTTTCTCAGCTTGCGGCTGTATCACAGACACGTCACAAAACAACAAGACGGCGAGCGCATGTCCGCGTTCGCCATCGCTTCTGCCTGCGAGCGGAATCCGGATTTTACTCCGGTCGCGAACTCTTCCTACCTTGCGAACCTCGTGGAGGTCCACGGTGGAGCTACCTTGAAGATCACTCCACAGCAGCGGTTCTCCCCGGAAGGCGATCCGGACGTCATTCCCATCATCTATCTGGGCCATCACCAGACCTTTGTGCTGAGTTGCGGCAATTATGGGGATACGCCGACCAATATCTCGATCAATCAAGGCCTGGTCTCGTGCCCCGACGCCTCGGCGGTTCATGAGTGCAAGCAATGGGACGACAAGGCCGACAAATGGGCCAAGTACCTCGCGCTCTCTTTGGGCGATTGCACCCGGAACGGCTGCGTGGTCCTCCATGGAAAGAGAATTGTTGGCGGCATTTCCCGGAATGAGATCACCAACGCTCAGTGGGACATCTGCGACAATGAAGGCGCGAAATAGTATTTCATTTCAGGTATATTCCGCACCCCTCAGGCTGGCTGCTTGCGGTATGCTGGCCCTTGAAAACCTGTGGTGGAGCTGCCGCTATGAGTACTGAAGTAAGCCGTCGTGATTTTCTCGGTGGAGCGGAAGCGGTGGTACTGGCTGCGCTTCTGAATCGGGCCTATGCCCACGTCGCACCGGAAGATCTGGCCGGCGACGAAGAATACTGGGAGAAGATTCGCAGCGCGTACGCCCGCGACCCGAAGCTTATCAACCTCAACAATGGTGGAGTGGCTCCGGCGCCAAGCGGAGTCCTCGACGCCGAGATTGAAGCCATCCGCTACAGCAACCAGCTCCCCGCCTACCGCATGTGGCACGACTTGGAGCCAGGCATCGAAGACGTTCGCAAGCGGCTCGCACAGATGTGGAACGCCGATCCGGATTGCGTCGCCATCACGCGCAACGCCAGCGAATCACTGCAGATTGCGCAGTTTGGCCTGGATCTGAAGCCTGGCGACGAAGTCTTGACCACAAGCCAGGACTATCCGCGCATGATTACCACATGGCAGCAGCGCGAGCGCCGCGAAAAAATTGTGCTAAAGCAACTGGACTTTGCCGTGCCGGTGCACAATCCCGCCGACTTAGTAAGCATGTTCGAGAAGGCCATCACGCCGCGCACGCGCGTCATTCACGTGTCGCAAGTCGTGTTTATGACCGGCCAGATTCTTCCTGTGAAGGAAATCTGCGCGCTGGCGCGAGAACGAGGCGTCACGAGCATTGTCGATGGCGCGCATGCGTTTGCGCACGTGCCGTTCCAGTTTTCCGAACTAGATTGCGATTTCTATGGCGCGAGCCTGCACAAATGGCTCTCGGCGCCCATCGGCACGGGCATGTTGTACGTGCGCAGGGACCGCATCGAAAAGCACTGGGCGTTGATGGCCGCGCCGGAATCGATGGACAAAAATATCCGCAAGTTCGAAGAAATCGGCACGCATCCTGCCGCCATGCACAACGCCACGCTGCAAGCGTTGGAATTCCACGAGCAGATCGGCGGGGAGCGAAAATTCGCGCGCCTGCGCTATCTGAAGAATCGCTGGGCGGAGCGCTTGAGCAAAGTTCCCGGCGCCAAAGTGCTGGTTGAGTTGGGACCGAACCAGTCCGGTGCATTCGGCACCATCCACTTCGAGGCCATCGAGCCCGGAAAACTCTACGAGGCGCTGCTCAACAAATACAACGTTTTGGTTACGCCCATCACGGGCCCTGGCTTCAACGGCATTCGCGTCAGTTCCAACGTCTACACCTCACCGGACGAGATTGATCAGTTCTGCGCCGCCGTGGAAGCCATCGTTCCCCGGGCCTGACAGGTGTGTCTGCCTCGATGTTCCTCGTGACCACGTCTAGGAAACGCTTGTGCAAGGGATGTGAGTGATATTCAAGCGCGCTTGATCGAAAGGGGTGGGCGTTGCCTCGTTCCGTGGGCGTTACGATTTCAGCGGTAGTGGTCATCCTCTCAAGCGCGTTTACGCTTCTTGGCGGTCTGCTGATGTTGCGGTCGTCAGCTCTCGTGTCGACAGCAAGCACAACACCCCATGCCCCTGTGAATTTCGGCATGATTTTGGTCGTCGAGGCAGTTCTGATTCTCGGTTTTGGCGGGTGGGGAATTGCTTCTGGTATTGGACTTATTTACGTGAAGCAATGGGCCAGAATTTCGTTGTTGGTTTTCGCAGGCTTCCTCGTCTGTGTTTCACTTCCCGCTTCGGCGCTTATGGCTCTGATTCCGCTTCCGAACCTTTCTTCCAGTTTCATGTCGTTGATGCGCATGGGCATAGTGCTTTTCTATGCCATGTTCGCTGTGCTGGGCGGCTTTTGGATTTATTTTTTCAATAAGAGAAGTGTGAAGGCGCAATTTCAAGCGATGCCCCCGGTTCGGCAATCGGCGGCTGGGGATTTGTTTTTGGCGGCAGCGGTCCCCGCCCGCAGTGCCAGTGAACGCGCGCGACCGCTCAGCGTAACCGTCATCGGATGGTTCCTGCTCATTGGCTCCGCCTTGGCCCCGCTGGGTTTGCTAGTGAACCGTGCTCTGTTTCCTGGAATGCCGATCCCGTTCTATTTTCTGGGTTTCTTCCTCTTGGGAAGAGGCGCGTACCTGATTCTCGGTGTATGGATGGCTGCTCAGATGGCGGCGGCAGTGGGATTATTGAAGCTGAAGAACTGGGGCCTGTTTGCAACCATCGGATTGCAATGCTTGGCGCTCGCAAATGTGACGCTGCTCATGGGCATCCCTGGCCATCGCGCAAGATTTCAACAGCTCATGGAATCGATGATGGCTTCCTTGCATGCCCGCATGCCGCAGCCCGCTCCATTGGACTTCCCGGTATGGATAGGGTTGGTGATGTCACTCCCCATCTTTCTCGTGATCCTGTATTTCCTGGTGACGCGGAGGCAGGCTTTCACTTCGCGAGCACAATAGATTGCGCGCGAGAACGAATCGCGTAAGAAGGTGTGTGGAGCTCATGGTACGCGAGTGACGGTGGCGGTACCGCCGGGCCAGTGCAACGTGGTTCCAGGAGCTTCGGCTTCTTTGCGGACATAGCCCGTGCCGAGGATGCGCAGCGGATCCCATATGCGCGCTGCGCGAGTGAGGTAGCCGACTTCTTTGCCGTCAGCAGCGGTCAGGACTGCGCCTGCTTCGGGAACGGCATCGCCGGAAAAGAGTAACGAGACGCGGCGACGATTAACGTGGCCCCGCGAACGCACGCGCTCCACGATTTCCTGTCCCGTGTAGCAACCCTTGGTGTAGCTGATGTGGCTGTCTTCCAGGCCCGCTTCGTGCGGAATTTGTTTGTCGCCGAAATCGTAGCCGAACCAGGCCACCCCTTGTGCGAGGCGCACTCCGCTTAGCGCGGCGTAGCCTGCTGGGCCGCCGCCGTGTTTGCGCGTGGCTTCGAGCAAAATTTGCCAGAGCGCGGCGAGATGGGTGCGCTCGACGACGAACTCGGCTCCCGGCACGCCGCCAGGCGAACGCTTCACAACGCGGCAGGGAATCGAGCCGATGGAGCTGTCGGTCGAAGCAAGTTCTCCGAGCGGCGCAATGTCCACGCCGGAAACTTCTTTTGCGACGGCGGCGGCCTTTGGACCTTCGAGGGCCAGCGATCCCCAGAGCTCTGTCTCGTCGGTGAGCGTGACGTTGTCCATGATGATGTATTTGTCCATCCACTGGATGAGTTGCTCGCGAATCATGGAATACGAGACGCAAAAGTGGCGGTCCGCGAGCGCGTAGATTTCGAGCTCCGCGAGAATGTGTCCTTGCGGGTTAAGAAGCAAAGAAATAGCGCCTTTTGCCGCAACCAGATCTTTGATGTTGTTCGTCAGAATCGCGTTCAGATACCGCACGCGATCCGGGCCGATGAAGCTGAGATAAGCGCGGTAATTCTTGTCCTCGAGCGCGACGGTGTGATTGGCATAGCGGTACTCTGCGGCGGGGTCGCCAAAATCATCGGGCAGCGCGCAGTTGAACCACACGCCCATCTTCGCTCCCGCGGCAGATTGCAGCTTTGCCAACGCCGCGTCAGGCGTCCTTGGTGTCGGAGGGGTTTGGGTGATTGCCTGCGTTTCCATAGCTCTTTTTTCGTCCAGCTTCAGTCTATCGCCTTTTCTGTGGCGGGGCGATTGCGAGCTTGCACGCTCCGGAAAGGTCCTAGAATCCAATGCTATAATCGCTAGATGCGAGACAGCTTAAAAAGCCTGCCCGCGCTCAACGCCGCGCAAGACAGTTTGATTCACATCACCATTCCTGTGGGCATGCTGCAATGCAATTGTTCGATCATTGGCGACCCGCTCACGCGCGAGGCGCTGGTGGTGGACCCGGGCGACGAGGTCACGCGCATTCTGGAATTGCTGGGCCGGCGGCGGCTGACGGTAAAGGCCATCGTCAGCACACATGCGCACATTGATCACGTCGGCGGTTTGAGCAAGCTCCACCAATACACCGGCGCGCCCGTCCTGATGCACCGCGACGACTTGCCTCTTTATCAGGCGATGGACATGCAGGCTTCCTTTCTTGGCGTGCTGCCGCCGGATGTGACGGAAATCGATCAGTTGCTCAAAGAGGGCGACGTGCTCCGCTGGGGTTCGCTCGAAGCACAGGTGATTCACACGCCGGGGCATACCCCGGGAAGCGTTTCGCTGTATCTTCCGCACGATGCAGGCAAGATTTCTCTGACGGACAAAGGCGTCAATAGGTCTGAGGCTTCTCAAAAGGCGCCTTTTGAAAAAACAGATTCGGAGAAAAACGAGATTCGCGTGCCGCAACTGCTTGCTGGCGATACGCTGTTTGCGGGGAGCATCGGCCGAACGGATCTGTGGGGCGGGTCGATGGAGGAAATCATGGACTCGCTTCGCGGCAAGTTGATGCACTTGCCGGATGCCACGATCGTCCATCCGGGACACGGCCCGATGACGACGATTGGGCGGGAGCGCGAGACGAATCCGTTTTTGCGGGCGGAATGAAAAAACCGGAAATAAAGAAATAGCGAATTAAAGCAAAGAGGCAAGATAATGCGGAAGCCGATTAGTTCTTGGGCTGCTCGTTGGCTTTGCGCAAATCCTCCATTACCGATTGCACTAACTCTTTCGCGTGAACCAGTTCCTGATGAATCATGCGCAAGTCCATTGCCGGCACGCCGGGGTCTCGTTGGCTGGTGCAGTAGACGCCGTGCTGCCCGGCGAGTACCAGAGCGTTGGTGATGCGATCGAGCGAAACGGCGAGGCGGCCGCGTTCGCGGCCAAACATTTGCTCGTAATGTTCGAGCTCTTCTTTTAGTTCTTGAAATGCGGACATGGTTCCGTTCCGTTGATTAAATTTGGCCGCTAGAAGACAGGTCCCGTTAAAAAAAACCGCCAGGCTCGCGGCTTCGCCCTGCGCTACAAACCTAAATCGTACGGCCTAAAGTAGCTCGCAAACAGCGGAGGATGAGCAACTCCGCCAATCCTCCGATGCCCGCAGGCGCCTTCAAACCGGAGTGCCACTTCGGGCACAACGGGCTCTACTTAACTTTACCCTACGGTTTCCGCAGAACATAATTCGTGTGCCACCAGAACCAGCCCCAATTTGCATGGCGCAAGGGCGGGTTAAAATGCAAACGGAGATGCTGGATTCCCCAATAAGCGATGGGGAAGCGGTGTGGAGCAACTTAGCGATGCGACGTTCTGATTTGGTGCAGCACAAGGAGAAGGAGAAAGGACCGGTCTCTCGGACTTCCCAAATTGTTTTCGGGGAGAGGCAGCACCTTCTTCGCGTTCTCGATTCTCTGGAGGGCACGGATTTGCCGATCGCGCGGCGGCAGCAGGAGCGCCGCATACTCGAAGAGCTGATTCACGCGCGCACGCGGGAGTTGAACCAAATCAATGTGGCGTGGGATGAAAAAATCGGGCTAGTGCTGAGTGCCGATGCCAAGCCGGAAATGCTGGAAAAGCTAGCCAAGCAGGCGCCGCCGGAAGACTTCTATTTGCTGCGGCTGATCAGCGAACACCCGCGGGCGAATGCCAAAACGCTGGGCAAGTTGGCGAAGCATCCTTACGGCGCGATTCGCGAAAATGTGGCGCGGCATCCGAACGCGGATCCGAATACGCTCGCATGGCTGAGCCGCGACCGCAGCCAGCCGCTTTGGTACCTGGTGGCCTTCAACCCCAACACGCCGCCACCTCTGCAGCGGCGCCTGCGCGATCGCTTGAAGAGGCTGGGCGAGAATCAAGCATCGAGGTAAAGTCCACCCTTCCCCCGCAATTCCGTCTGCCGACAACGAAGAATCGAAGCGCGTTTTTCCTGAAGGCGATTTGCCCCCATTCGAGCGAGCCAGAATAGCCACCTAAATTCGAACGCAGAAGGAGCGCTTCGGATAGAATGGCGCGCGGCGCGGACGGACTTGTTTATCTACAGGGTCCACGCTGGGAGTTGGATGGGGCCGCTGCAAGACATTCTGGAGACCTGGGCGCGCTTCTTGTACGAAGGGAACGCGACGCTGACGTTTCTGCGGCGCAGGCGATGGTTGATTCTTGCGGTCAGCCTAGCGGTGCTAATCCCGTGCTTTTGGCACCGGCGGATTGAGGCAGGCGACCTGGCGAGCCACGTTTACAACGCATGGCTGGCGCAGCTGATCGGGAAGGGACAAGCGCCGGGCCTCTACCTCGCTAAGCAATGGGACAACATTTTGTTTGATGTGATGCTGCTGGGGCTCGCGAAAGTCGCAGGTTTTGCGACGGCCCAGCGAATCGCGGTTTCCGTCTGCGTGTTGGTCTTCTTCTGGGGCGTCTTCGCATTTGTTAGTGCGGTCACCGAACGGCCACCGTGGTCTCTGACGCCGCCGATCGCCATGCTGGCGTATGGGTATTCCTTCAGCATGGGTTTCATGAACTACTATCTGTCCCTGGGACTGGCTTGTTTTGGGTTGGCCCTGGTTTGGCGCGCGCGAACAGTGGATTGGATTGGCGCAGGGATTTTTGCGGTGCTGGCTTATGTGGCGCATCCGATTGGATTTTTATGGCTGATTGGCATGGTTGCTTACGTGCGCATCCGGGCGAAATTGCCGGGCTGGTGGAAGCTGGTGTTGCCGCTGACGGCCGTGGCGGGATTTTCGCGGACCAACTGGTGCTGTACGGGAAACGGTACATGGGGTTGACGGTTGCGGCATTTTTCTTCGCCGTTGTCTGCGTAGCGGCGAATTTTTTCGCTGGGCAGCAAGAGCCGGGTCCCTGGAAGCGGTTCGAATTGCCCTTCGAATGGTACGCGGTGACTTTTTGCGCAGTGACGCTGCTGCCGGAAAATTTGCGGCCTTCGCCGGACGCGGGCTGGATTGGCCTGCTGGGCTCGCGGCTCACGACCATCTCAGCGATTTTTGGCCTTTGCATTCTGGGACAGCTCAAGCCCCGGAAGTGGCATCTCGCTGGGTTTGCAGGATGCGCATTGTTGTACTTCGCATTCCTTTACCAGGACACGGGATGGCTCAATCGGCTTGAAGCGAATGCAGAAAAATTGACGGACAGCTTGGCTCCGGGAACACGAGTGGTCGTTACCATCGACGCGCCGCCGGGATCGCGAATCCAATTCGTTCAGCACGCTGTAGAACGCGCGTGCATCGGACATTGCTTTAGCTATGCAAACTATGAGCCCGCTTCCAAAGAATTCCGCGTGCGCGTGCAAGAGGGGAGCCCTGTGGTCACTTCCTCGACGGACACGGCGGAAGATATGGCGTCGGGCGAGTACGAGGTGGACGATTCGGATTTGCCGTTGAAGCAGATTTATCAGTGCGATGCACGCGACCTGACCAAGCTGTGTATTCGCGATTTGGCGGCTGGTGATGATTTGGATATCGAGATCGGCGGCAAGCCGGGACGCCATTGAGAGGGACCTTCAGTGTAAGCCGCTGGGATCGCCTGTGGGCGGAGGCGCGTGATCTTCCTTCGCTGGCGGGCCGAGGAGTTGCGCAAAGATCGGCTTCAACGCGTCGGCCCACGCCTGGTAGCCCTTGAGCGCAGGATGCAGTTTGTCGGGCATCATCATGCCGTCGAACAGCTTGCCATCGCGATCCGCCAGTTTGTCGTTGATGTTCAGAAAACGAATTTTCACGCCATCAGCGAGCTTGGATAAGTTCCCGTTAATCCGGTCAATGATGGGCAGGACCGCGGGATTATCATTTCGCGGGAAGATGGCCATCAGCATGATGGTGGCTTCGGGCGCTTTGGTCCGAAGGACGCGCAGGATCGCCTGGATGCCACTGGTGACCTCGGCAACTTTCGCGTCAGCGCCTTCAGCGGGCAGATGGTTGCCGATGTTATTGGTGCCGGCAAGTAGCACAATGATTTTCGGATGGACGCCGTCGAGTTCGCCGTTCTCGAGGCGCCATAGAATATTTTCGGTCTTGTCGCCGCCCCAGCCAAAGTCAGCGGCATTCCATCCGAAAAAGTTGTGCTTCCAGTTGGCAAGGAGGTCCGGATAATCGGTTGCGCCCCATCGGCGCGTGATGGAGTCGCCTTCAAAATAAGTGTCGATGTGGTCCTTTTTTGCCTTTTCGAGCAACTGTTCGTGAGCGATGAGGGAGTTGGGGTCGGTTCGAGGAGCGGGCTGATGATCGGCAGGAGGCGTCGCGATTTGTCCCGCAGGGGATGGCAAAAATGCGGGCTTGTGATGCAGGAATTTGTCCGCCCAGGCGATAAAGTATTTCCAGTTGGGGCCGTCGGTGTGACCGCCGTCGTGCTGGCGCCACGCCAGTTGGCCATCGAGCAAGCCCACTCTTACCGGAGGCATTTTTGCAGTGTGGTAATCTTCGGAAACGCCCAATCCTTTTGCGCCGAGAAGCTCGAATATGGGGCTGGCCGCTACGGCAGCCATGAAACTGCCTTGCGGGTCGAGCCATTTCGCGTCACCTTTCTCTGGCACGCCGTAGCTGACGAACGTCAAACGCGGCGCGCAAAGGGCGATAAGTTCGTGCGCGTCGACGGGAAGATCGCCGGCGTTCTTGCTGCCAAATATCGCTTCCGCGGCGCCGTACTTCAGGAAATTGCCTGCCATCCAGTGATATTCGCCCGTGCCCGTAAGGTTTTCGACGGCTTCACCAAAATTGCGGCGATAGAGTTTGGCGCCGCCTTCTCCGGACGAGCCCACGAGCACGAGGGCAAAGCGCGAGTCGAACGCCATGGTCACAAGCGCGGCTTTGCCGTAGCGCGAGACGCCTTCGATGCCAACGTGCTTTGCGTCGATCGCTTTATCAGTTTCGAGATAATCGAGGCCGCGTGACGCGCCCCAGGCCCACGCTCGAAGCGCACCCCAATCGTCCGGCTTGCGAGGCTGGCCCTTGTTGACCAATCCAATGATGCCGCGGGTCAGGCCCGCGCCGTTGTCCGCCTGAATGCTCGCCGGATTGATGTAGGCGTAGCCCCAGCCGTCGGTGATGAGCTGTTCCGTTGCAGGAGGATCGCTGGCCGCGGAGCCGGGAATGACAAAGGGCAGCGGGGCCGCCCCGCCTCGCGCAAAATCGCCGCGGCCAAACATCATCATCACCGGAACGGGGGCGGCGGCGTTGGCGGGCCGCACCAGAAGCATTTCGATGTTCACGTCGCTAGGCGGATAAGACGAATTGTCGACGTGGCCGATGAGCTGCTTCTTGACGACAGGATGAAAGGCAACAACGGCATTTTCGGTGTTGGTGACGGTCCAAGTCACCTTCGGGACGCCTTTGGGGACGCGCCCGAGCACCTCGCGCTCGAAATCCTCGACGATTTCGGGGCGGCGCTGCGCCGACCACATTTCCGCGCTGGTCACTTTTTTGCCGCTCTTCAAGGTGAGGGTATCGGGCAGATCGGGAAATGGATTCGCTTTGGCCTCGTCGTAGTTCGCATGATTTGGCGCGTTTTCGTTGCCGCTCGGGCCGGGGCGAAGCGCCTCGATGCCGAGTTGCTCCATCATGTTCTGGTGGTCTTCCTCGGCGGTCCAATCGATCGGTGAGGGGAAGGCGGTGGGATTCGGCGCTGCACCCTGGGCCGGTGGCCTAGATTGGTGACCGGACAGGTCGGCAGCCATAGGAACGGCGAAATAAACAACGATGAATTGGGCGCAGGAGGCCAAAACTAACCGAGATCGGCGAGTCATCGCGTCAAAAAGAATAGAAACATTCTTGCAAACCGGCAAGCGCCGTTAGAAATTCAAGCCGCTCGTTTGCGGCGCGACGCTTGCCGGATCGTCAAAGGCGATTTTCTTTCCAACGATTTGCGCGAGCAAATCTTCGCCCCCGCACGACTGAACAAAACACCCAAGCCATTCTGTTTGACGCCGAGCCGCATTTGCCCTCACGAAGCCCCCAAGACTAGACCGAAGTTCCGGGACCTGCCAAAGAGTATTCTGCCGATTCCTGGAGGGATAGCAAAAAATTCAACTTCCGGTTACTTTGAACTGCCGCAGTAACTCGTAGGCCCGGGCTTGCACCGGCGTCGGATCCGGCACTTGCCAGAATGTCACAGGAGTCTTGTCCGCGGTCTTCTGCTCCGCCTTCTCTTTGAACACGTAAGTCACTCGGGCCCGAGAGGCCAACGCGCCGAGCAAGTCCTCAAAACTGTACACGGGAAGATCATCGGCCGTTTCGTGGGAGAGCTTCTTGCGCTCCGCGGAAGCCGACGGTTGTGCCGATAGAACCGGATCGCGACGCTTGCGCTCTTCCCAGCGCTGTTCATCTTCGAACAACAGGGGTGCCCAAGCGCGACGTAGATGCCATTCCACGTAATAGGCCAACACACAGAGAAAAATATGCGCCGGCACGCGATCCTCCGTGCGATGCCGAATCGGCCGCACCAGCAGATCGATTCCTTTCAAACACCGAAAAGCCCGTTCGACTTCGGCCAGGCTCTTGTAGCCCCGCACCGTGTCTTCTGCCGACAGTTGCTCTGTCGCTTCGCTCGTGCGCAGCACATAAATCCCATCCAGCTTCTCTTCCTCCGCGATCGATTCCGCACGACGACTCCAGGTGAAACGGCCCTCACCGATCTTGCACTCAAAATGCTTCCCCATTTTGTAACGTCCCAGTACCTTCCCTACCTTCACGCCAATCTCCGCGGCCGTGAAGGGCTTCTTTTTCCGTCGCGCCGCTTCTGTGCCGATCTTCTCCAAACTTTTCTCCGTGGCCTGCAGCAAGGCCTGCCGCTTGCGCCGCCGCTGCTCCTCCAGCACCGGGTTGTGACACACCATCAACCGCTCACCGGGATAATCCGGCGCCCTGATCTCGGCCAGATTCTTCTGATCCAACAACGACAGCTGCAAGGTCCCTTGCTCCACCAATTGCCGAATCGCCGTGCTCGTCAGTGCCGTGATCCATCCCCAACCGGGATGCTCTTTGAGCTTGTTGATCTGCGGCTGCGTTAGCCTCCCGCGGTCTCCCACCAGCACCACTCGCTGTAATCCGAACTTCTCTCGCAGCTTTTCGATTTGGTCGGCTACCGTCGTCGGATCTCCCGTGTTGCCGGCATACACGCTCACCGCCACGGGACATCCTTCGCCATTGGTCATCACTCCGTACACGATGATGGGCAGACCGTTCTTGCCATCGCGGTCATGACCGAATTTCGCTAGCGGGCAGGTGCGTCCTTCATAGAAACTGCTCGACACGTCGTACCATACCAACCCACCCTCCTCGAGATGTCTGGCGGCCAGCTTCCTCTCGATGCGCTCCTGACGTTCGGAAAGCCAGTCCATGGCGGCGTACAGATCATCCTCGTTGGCCCAGGCCACTCCCAGTTCCTCGGCCAGCGTGGTGGTGTGCCACTGGCGTGTGGTGGCCAGTTTCGAGCAGGGATCGATCAAGCGTTGAGCGATCATGGCCACGACCAAATCTCGCTCGCGGCAACGCGGGGCGGAAATCAGGTGATCCAGTTTGAGCCTGCCGATCATTTCCAGCGCGGCTTGGACATGGCCGTGGGGCAAGGTTTTCTGCGTAGCGAACAGATCTTCAGCAGAGACCAGGTGTTCGTCGCGCAGGAGGCGACGCAGGGTTTCGACCTTTTCTGCGGGCCAGTCGGAGAGGTTGGCCAAGGTGCGCTTGCGGGTTTTTTGGCCCTCGCGGAAGGCCTCGCGGAGGAGGACGGCGGGCGGGGAGTTGCGGTTGGGAACGACGTCGATGTACATGGGCGCAGTAAATCAGCACACACTGCGCGCTGTCAACACAAATATTAATCATTACATGGGTGGATATGTAAGGCCAAACTCGGCGGCAAGGCGTCCATTTTCAAGAGCTTATCCTCGATTTCCGCCTCTGCTAGGGCTGGAACTTCGGACTAGAGAGCGC
Source organism: Acidobacteriota bacterium (assembly GCA_003223245.1). Classification (GTDB taxonomy): domain Bacteria; phylum Acidobacteriota; class Terriglobia; order Acidiferrales; family UBA7541; genus Acidiferrum. The sequence continues at coordinate 19,879 of QHYI01000158.1, read as the reverse complement.
CTTATTCCATTTGTACAGGGCTTCGGCGGTGGAGTACAGCGAGCCTGACGAGAAGCCGTGAACGCGGATTCCTGATGCTCGTAACGGCGTGCGGCTGCGACCGTCGCGGAAAACTCGGGCGAATCGAAGTCGGGCGGCAGACCGGAACAGTGATAGAGCAGTTGCTCAATGATCATGCGGCTACCGGAGTCTTGGCGGTACCAAGGGAGAATCGGAAACCCTTCCTTGAAGAAGAATCTTGCCATCGGCAGCTTGCTGAAGGACCAGCAGGGCAGTGAACTGCTTAGTGATGGAGGCGATACCGAATTCTGTGCGCGGAGTGTTGGGAATATCGTGGTCGAAGCTGGCTTTACCTGCCCCCTTGGAGCAAATGATTTTGCCGCGGTCGGCCACGAGGATTGCTCCGTTGAAGTAGCCGAGGTTCTGGTAGCGCGAAACGACCTGGTTAATCCGTTCGGCTTTGCCGAAAGCCGACGATTGGCCCGTGAGCGGGATTGCCGCGCCCAGAAAAAGGAGGATCAACAGGGCAGGGAATTTGCCGGGCATGCCGGAAAGCCTACAAACGCGAAGCGCAAAATGCAAATGGGCGCGGTTCCAGACCTCGTCAGTTCTCCGCCTGGCTGGCTCCACGGGACGGGGGGCGCGTTGCCGCCTGCAGATGGCAGCCAAAATGGCGAAGACAAATTGGCTCTTGTGGCAGGCCAATTTCTGCTAAAATTGGCCGAGGGTGAGAGACAATGCTGCCACTTCATCTCCAGCCACAAAGTCATGTCCCTCTATATGTGCAACTTCGCGATCAACTTCGCGCCCTGGTGCATGCCGGTGATTTGCGCCCGGGCGACCGCATCCCGGCAAGCCGCGAGCTGGCGACCATGCTCGGCGTGCACCGAACCACCGTGGCCAATGCCTACGCCGAACTGGAATCGGAAGGATTGATCCAAGGACACGTGGGCCGCGGGACGTTTATCAAGGGAAATGGCAACGGTTTGAAGATCACCCCGCCTGCTCCGCCAGTTTTGAATGGCAATGGAAGCATCCGCTGGGAACTGCTGTTTGCCGATGAGCGCGGCGAGGAAGTGCTGAGCCGGCTGACCGCCGGTGTGCCTGACAGCGCTTTGTCTTTCGTTATGGCTTGTCCCGCGCCGGAATTTTTCCCCATTGAGGAACTGCAAATCTGTGTGAACGCGGTGCTGCGGCGCGAGGGCCGGGAAGTTTTGACCCTGGGTCCGTCCGATGGCTATGCGCCGTTGAAAGCGGCTTTGTTGGATCTGCTGCATCACGACGGAATCGCGGCGAGAGACGAAAATCTGCTCATCACCGATGGGTGCCAGCAATCGTTCGATTTGATCAGCAAAGCGTTTGTGCGTCCGGGCGATTCCGTGATTATGGAAAATCCGACCTACCCGGGCGCGGTGGCGATTTTCCATGGGTCGCGGGCGCGCTGCTTGGCTGTGCCGATGCGAACCCACGCGGAGCCGGGAACGACGCTGGGACTGGACCTGGAGGCGCTCGAAGCGACTCTTGCGGCAAATCGTGTGAAGCTGATCACGCTGACTCCGGATTTTCAGAATCCCACGGGCATTTCGATGCCGCTGGCTTCGCGGCGCAAATTGCTGGAGCTGGCGGGGCGGTATCAAGTGCCCGTGGTGGAAGACCATATTTACGCGCGGCTGCACGCGCGGGACGAGCGCATTCCCTCGCTGAAGCAACTGGATCGTTCGAATCTGGTGATTCACATCGACAGCTTTGCGAAAGTAGCGTTCCCCGGGTTGCGCGTGGGTTGGATTGTTGCGCCTCCACAGGCCATAGAACGGCTGCGCGTGGTGAAACAGACAACGGATTTGCATACCGACCAACTGGCGCAGGCCACGCTGGCGGAGTTTCTGCGCCGCGGACTTTTCAGCAAGCATCTGGCTAAGATGCGCAAGGTTTATGCCTCGCGGCTGGCGGCAGTGGACGAAGCTTTGCGGAAGCATATGCCGGAAGGGACCCGCTGGATGCGGCCGGAAGGCGGGATGTGCATGTGGCTCGAGCTACCGCCAGGATTCGATGCGAACGAATTGCTGATTCACGTGAAGGAGCGGGGCGTCCTGTTTGCGCCGGGTCGCTACTTCTACGTGCAAAGCCCGCTGCCTAATACGCTGCGACTGGGCTTTGCCAGCCTGGATGAGAAGCAAATTGCGCGAGGTGTAGCTACTCTTGCGGAAATGCTGAAGGTGGAGATGCGCAAGCGGCAGCGCGGCGTGCGGAGAGCGGAACGCAGCCGCGTGGCACTGGTATGAGGTCAAAAGCAAGGAGGTAAGCACGGAATAGGCGCGAGGAGAATTTGAGCGACATCATCAGGCTGGAACCGAATCCCACGAACCCCTGCTTTGGCTGCGGCGGAGACAACGCGGCAGGGATGAAGCTAACGTTCGAACAGGACAACGTGAACCGAAGGATCGTGGGTCGGTTCGTGCTGGGCCGGCGATACCAGGGCGGCGGAGGCTTTGCGCACGGCGGAATCATCGCGCTGTTGCTGGATGAAGCGATGGGGAAAGTTTGCCGGTTCCGCGATGTTCGCGCCGTGACGGCGGAGTTAAGCGTGGAATATTTGAAGCCCGTGGCCGTGGACCAGGAGATTGTGGTCGAAGGACGTGAGAGCGAAATGCAGGGACGGAACCTGTTCTTGGCGGGAGAGATTCGGAATGGAAACGGAGAAGTCTTGGCGAGGGGCAAAGGGCGGTTCGTGGTGATTTCGGCCAAGTAGCCAGTAAACGATTTTGACGGTTTAACGCCGTCGGGAGTTTTGAAACCGAAGGGAGAAGCAAGATGGACGTGAAGAAACCCAATGGCCATGGCAATGGCAGCAAAGGCTCGAATGAATGGCGCGTGAAAGTGGGCCTCGCGGAGATGCTCAAAGGCGGCGTGATTATGGACGTCACGAACGCGGAGCAGGCCAAGATCGCTGAAAACGCCGGAGCTTGCGCGGTGATGGCGCTGGAGCGCGTGCCATCGGACATTCGCAAAGAGGGTGGCGTGGCGCGTATGGCGTCGATCAAAGTGATTCGCGAGATCATGAACATGGTTACGATTCCGGTGATGGCCAAAGTGCGCATTGGACATTTCACCGAGGCCGAGGTTTTGCAGGCGCTGGAAGTGGACTTCATTGATGAGAGTGAAGTGCTGACGCCCGCCGATGAAGAGAACCACATTTGGAAGCACGATTACCGCGTCCCGTTCGTTTGCGGCGCGCGTAACCTGGGCGAGGCGCTGAGACGCATTGCGGAAGGCGCGGCGATGATTCGAACGAAGGGCGAAGCGGGTTCGGGCAACGTGGTGGAAGCGGTGCGGCACATGCGCGCGATCATGAGCCAGATGAAGAAGCTGACCACCATGCGCGACGATGAGTTGATGCGCGAAGCGAAAGAATTGGGCGCGCCATTGGAGCTGGTTCGTCAAATCGCGAAAACCAGGAGGCTGCCGGTACCGAATTTTTCGGCCGGCGGAATCGCCACGCCAGCGGATGCAGCGTTGGTGCGTAGGCTTGGCGCCGAAGCGGTGTTTGTCGGGTCGGGAATTTTCAAGTCGAGCGATCCCGAAGCACGCGCGAAGGCTATTGTAAAAGCGACTACGCACTTTGAAGATCCGATGGCGGTGCTCGAAGCACACGAGGAACTTGGCGAGGCCATGCGCGGTCTCGACGTGCGGCAACTGGCAGAAAAAGATTTGCTGCAAACGCGCGGCTGGTAAAGAAGGGTTGTTTGGTAAGAGCTTTTTTCGCGGGGCAGCATCGCTGTGCTTGCGGGAGCCATAGCAAAATCTAGAGTGGGGCGAGAAGTGAAGATCGGGATTCTGGCGGTTCAGGGAGATTTTGAGGCGCACGCGGCGATGTTGCAGCAACTCGGCGCGGAGACCAGGGAAGTGCGTACCGCCACCGATCTCGACGGCTGTGACGGACTGGTTCTACCGGGCGGCGAAAGCACTACGCAGTTGAAGTTTTTGCAGGAAGAAGGTCTGGCCGATAAAATTGTGAAATTTGCAGAGCACGGTGGGGCCATTTTCGGGACGTGCGCAGGGGCCATTCTCCTTGCCAAAGATGTGAAGCATCCCGCGCAGGTTTCCCTGAATCTGATGGACATGACCGTTGTGCGCAACGCGTATGGCCGTCAAATCGCCAGTGACGTGGTGAGCGGGCCGACGGTGCTCAAAAAAGGGCCGCTCGAGATGGTCTTCATTCGCGGACCGGTGATTGAACGTGCCGGGCCCAGCGTAAAAGTTCTCGCGGAATACGCTGGGAAGCCCGCGTTAGTGCAGCACGAGAACATCATGGCTGCCACGTTTCATCCGGAATTGACAGACGACACTACGGTGCACGAACATTTTCTCAGCCTGGCCAAAGCGCGGGTAAAGAAGTCCGCGAACGGCGGCAAGTCCTCAACGTGAAAAAAGAAAAAAGCGTTGCGCCGGGAGCTGCCCGCTCCCAACGCACTCGGGTGCTCTTCGTGTGTGTGGGAAATGCCTGTCGAAGTCCGATGGCGGAATCAATTGCGCGCTATGACGCTACAGATGTAATAGAACCTTCCAGCGCGGGACTGTATCCTCTCGGCTACATTGCGGAACTCACAAAACAGACGCTGACGAAGAACGGATATTTTGCGAACGGGCTGACCTCCGATGCTCTCACCAAAGAAGCTGTCGAAGCGGCGGATCTTATTATCAATATGACCGGGATACCCAGCGAAGAAATTTTCCGCGGACAGAAAAATGTGCAAGAGTGGCTGGTTGAGGATCCTTACGGCGAAGATCCGGAGACTTATCAGCGTGTCCTCGATGGGATTCAGCGGCGCGTGAATCAGCTTGCGCTTAGTCTGAGGAAAAAGCGGCAAAGCCAGAAACTAGCAAGATAGGAGCGGAGTTGCGGCGAGAGAAAACCAGCGTATCGCAGGAAGACTACCTGAAGGCCATCTGGGAAATGCTGGAGGAGAACCAGACACCGATCAGCGCGCGGCTCGCAGAAGAATTGCAGGTCACTCCACCAGCAGTCACAGCGGCGCTGAAGCGCATGACGCGCGACGGGCACGTGCGCGTCGATCGCAGTGGCCAAATCGCGCTGACACAAAAAGGCAGAAAATTTGCGGAATATCTTGCGATGCGCCACCAGCTCGCCGAGTTGTTGTTGACCGATGTGATCGGGCTTTCCTGGTCGAAAGCACACGATGAAGCCGAACGGCTTGAGCATGCGATCTCGCCCGAAGTGGAAGCTTTGCTCATCAAGCGCTTTGGCGGCAAGAAGAGCTGCCCGCACGGCGTGCCGATGCGCGGGGGCATCGCCATGTTGCGAAAGCAAGGCGCCGTGCTGCTGGCGGATCTGCGCGCGAAGGACGCTGGCGAAATTCTCTGCGTGTATGAAAAAGATGCGCAGTTTCTGGAATTCCTGGAAGGACTGCACTTGCGACCGGCGACCATCGTCGATGTGCTGAAGCGCGAGTACGACGAGACCATGACTCTGCGCGTCGATGGAAAAATCGTGCACCTCGGTAAACCCGCCACGAGTCGCATCTGGGTAAAGAAGCTCGCGTGAAGAATTCCTTGCGATACCTCAACTGGTGTGAAGCATTCCCGTTAATCAGATCTGCTTATGCGGGTGAACCCGTAGCTTCTCCCGGTTAATCCGTTTCGCAGCCCACAAACCTATTTGCGTTCTTCGAGCAGAGATTGCAGGCGGGCGTAGCCGGCGCGGCTGACGGGGAGGCGCGCGCCATCGCTGAGAATCGCCAAGCGGCTGTCTTTGCGGTACGGCTCGATGCGCACGACTCTTTCCAAATTCACGATGTACGAGCGGTGAATGCGCACGAAGCAGTGGGGGTCGAGGCAGGCTTCGAGGCTGGCGATGGTCTGCTGCTTGAGATGCTTTTTGCCCTGGCTGGCAAGAGCGACGTAATCGTCCTGGGCTTCGACGTAATCGAGCTTGGCGGCGGGAATGAGCGTCACGCGCGTCCCCGCGTTGACCACCAGGCGCTCAAGGAATTGCTGCGGCGGGCGAGCGGCGTCAGCGAGTTTCTGGGCGGAAGGCATTTGTTCGCCGAGCCTGCGCTTTGCATGTTCAAGGGCCTCCTCGAAGCGCTGCTTCCCGATGGGCTTCAGCAAATAATCGACGGCGTGCACCTCGAACGCGCGCATCGCGTATTGATCGTAGGCGGTAGTGAAGATGACACACACATCTTCGCCAATCAGCTCCAGAACATCGAACCCTGTAAGTTTTGGCATCTGGACATCGAGGAAGACCAAGTCGGGCTTGTGTTCGCCGAAAGCTTTGACGGCCTCAAAGCCGTTGGCGCACTCGGCGAGAATTTCGATTTCTCGATGAGTGGCAAGAAGCTCGCGCACGACGTGGCGCGCAAGCTCTTCATCGTCCACAATGAGCGCGCCAATTTTCTTTTGTGGGCTACTCACTTGCGAGCCTCTCCCGTTTCCGCAGGCATGGACAATTCCACGCAAAAGTGATCGGCTTGCGGATCCACACGCATGCTGGCATCGGTCCCGTAGCGGCACTCCAAGCGCGACCGCACGTTCGCCAAGCCCATCCCTTTGCGGCGGACCGGGGTGGACTCCGGGTCAAACGTGTTCTCAATGGTCATGAGGAGCCGGCCATCCTGAAGCCCGGAAGCGAGTCGGATGATGCCCCCTAGCGGGAGGTTCGCAATTCCGTGTACCACGGCGTTTTCCACCAAAGGCTGAAGCACTAGCGGGGGAACGAGCATAGCCTTCGATTCTTCCTGAATTTTCTCCTCGACACGGAGACGCGAACCGAACCGCACTTTTTCGATGGCCAGAAAACGGTCCAGAAGAGCGAGTTCCTCGGAAAGCGGAATGACGCTTCTTTCGCCCAGGCCGAGGGTCATGCGCAAGAAGTCGGAGAGAAGGATACACATCTCACGGGCCTTCGCCGGATCGACGCTCGTGAGCGCGCTGATGGAGTTAAGACTGTTGAAGAGAAAGTGCGGATTCACTTGGGCCTTGAGCGCTTTGAGCTCGGCCTCTCGAGCCAAAACGCTGGTTTCCATGACGCGAGCTTCGGCTTCGCGTGAGGCTTCGAGCGACAGGATCACGTACTGCGAAGCCACGGAGACCAAATAAAGCAGATATCCCGCGATAAACAAAATCGCGCCGTCCCGGGCGAAGCGGTGGTCGAGTCCGCGAAAAGCCGTCGTCCTGGAAAGCGCCGCCACCAGAACCCAACCTAGTCCCATCCAAAAGTAACTGACAAGCGCCGCAGCCACCGAGTGAATCACGATGAGGCGCAGCGCGCTTTCGCGCTGCAAAGAGGCGCTCTTGGCGGTGTACCAGGCGGAAAGGCAAATGAACGCGTACAGTCCGCAGAGGGGAATCACGATGATGGACGATTCCGCCCAACTGAGATTGCCGCCTGAGGCCATCACGTAAACCAGGATCAGGGCCAGCGGAATCCAGCTCAGCAGGTAGAACCGCAGGCGATTGCGCGTCAGCAGCGGGTGCATGGGGCGGGCTCAGTTCTTGATTTCCAGCCCGCCAAAGATGACGGTGCCGGTGATTACCAGTGTCTTGAGGTCGCTTGTCGCGTTATCCATGCGTGGAGTTCGCGTTTTGTCCTCGATGCCGCCGAAAATGGGCGCGCCACGGAAGGCGATCTGCCATCCGACGGGAATACGCAGTTCCACGCCACCGAAGATAGCGGTAATTGCCAGGGTCGCTTCGTTTGCCTGGATGTGTGCTTCCGTGAGATCCAGTTCGACGCCGCCAAAAATGGCAGTGATGTCCCCGCCCTGAAAATCCTGGCTGGTCATGCGCCGCTCCAGCCCTCCAAAGACCACAGCCTCGTTCAAGGTGGTGTGCGGATCGCCCGGTGCCGATTGAGGGACTGGCGGCTTCTTGTTCCAACCAAACGATCCCCACAACACGAGAATCCCGATAGCGATCAGCAGCATCGGCCAGAAGTCTCGCCAGCCAAAGTGCGTGATTCCCAACTGATTCAGTTGAAGCAGAACACCCGCGGCCATCAAAAAAACGCCCCAGGACCTGTCGCGCGACACAAAATTAACAACACCGACCAGCACAACGAGGAGGGGCCAAAAGCGCCACCAAAGGGAATAGACGGAAACATACCCCATGTGATCGAGCAGGATGGCAACCCCGGTGAGCACCAGAATGGCGCCCATGAGGATGCCGCCGCGTCCGCGTCCGCGAAGGTCTATGCCAACGACCAAAGGCCCGCGCCGCCCGCCCCGCCTCTCGTTCCGCCGATTCCAGTTATCGTAGATGTTGCGATGAATCTGCTCCTGGAGGTCGTCCTTGAATTTGCGCGCGGAGTCGCAGATGTCGTCGCTGAATTTCTTTGGATCGAAATTGTGTTCGTCGCTCACAAATCTCTCCTGTAGTTCCAGCACTGCTCCGTCGGCCGCTTAGGATTCACTTTCGTATTCCCGCGGTGAAAAAGTCCGAGCCAACCTCGGATTCGCATAACGTTTGCTGATTGCGCTTCGCAAGAGTGTAGCTCCGATAATAACCAGAACCAGCGGCCAGAAGGATACCAAGATCGAATGAAGACCGGCTTGAAATGTGTGGTGGTCGAAGAAGTAGGCTTGCACTGCGCGCATCCCGGCTAGACCAATTTCTATCACCGTGCTGAAAGCACCCGCAGTCGAGGAGAAGGAGTCGCTGACACGGGCCGCGACTTCATCCAGATTCGCGAAAAGCAGGAGCAGGCCGAGGCTAAGGAGAAGGGCGCCCGTAACCGCGTGGAGGCTCTTGGAGGATGTCTGCCTTGTCGCCATGTGGACCTCGCGCGGCCGTTTTTCCGGCCGCAACGTAAGAATTAGGAGTTCCTCGAGAAGGCCGCACCCAGGATTCGGCCAGAACCCTCGTTTTACCGGCGAACGGATTCCGTAGACCGACGAGCAGGCCGGTTGAGTTTGTGGGCGATTGGAAGGTGCCGGGCGCACCTCCTCGCTTTTCGGATAAGATTCAGCGCGGGAACTTTGTGACAGCTTACCCTTGCCGTCCCGTAACATTTCGTATGCATTGGCCTGCTTAGAGACGGAACGGAGAGCTATAACCCATTCGGTAATGCGCGCCGAGATTTAAGAATCTCAGAGTTGGCCAAGCGAAGTTTGCGCGAGTTCCGAGCATTCAATGTGAGGCAGCAATAGCCTTTGACCAGCGGAGTCGATCGCCGCCTACCAAGGCTAGTGACAGGATATGGGAATCACGTGGATCGAAATAAACATCGTAATAGGAATTCATGAAGCGCCGCTGGATCTTCAGTGATTCTAAGGAACCACCCGAGACAACCTCCTTAACCGTTGTTCCTGTGGCAATGAACTTCGGTATGCCGTTCAACTCTACCCGTATTTCTGAGCTGACTGTAACGGCTCCGTTGAACTCGTGACACACGGCTCCGTATGCGGCAGCAGCTTGTCTGCAATCCTCATGCAAATTTGCCCGGAACTGCTTCTCAAGCGCATCCAACTGGCTGGGCTGGTGGCCTCCGATAATTGCCACCAACCGAGTGTGATCCTGGCTCACTAGGTATGTCTTGAAAAGGAGCCGGAAGCAACGCTCGCGTGGCATAAGGGTTATATCGAGATCCCTTGTCTCGGTCTGAACGCGACGAGCCAATGAGGTCGGGTTGTAGTGGATGTCGCCGAGCCGTTTGAACCGAATCTGACGATCACCGGCTGGGGCTACGTCAAAGTACACATCACTAACTCCAAGAAAACGCCTCTCGTTATGCCTATCGGTATGCCCGTCAGATGAATCGAAGTAGGCACGATCAATTCTCAAGCGCATACCGGGCTTCAGGTCGAGACTCGTCCGGCCTGGAAGATAGCCATAGTAATTAAATAAGCTCTCGCTTGGCATCATGGGAAGACTCTGCAACAACGCCTCCCGAGTGGTGATTCCGGAGATAACAAAGCACCCTTCCTGATTCAGGCTATCGATGTCAGCCACAGTTTGATAAAGAGCCTCGACTCCTTGAGGCTCAGGGGAACCTAACTGATTCTCTAAATCGTTAAGCCATTTCTGTGGGCCAGGGAGAGTTACCTGAATCGTGGAATTGTTTTTCGCCTGGCTCAGACTGAAATCGCCCCGTTTTACCGAGCAACGATGAGCAGAAGAGTCTCTCAGGCGGCTGCCGGCAATTGTGAACTGAAATGTCGAGCCGCTGTTGGACTTCGGAGTCACTGGTGTAAGCAGCAGGAAGCTGTCGGTGACTGCTTGCAGGCGAAAACCCTCATGAATCGAGGCAATTGGTCTTCTCATCGAACACCCTGCCAGCAGCGCAACGGCAGATAGCCATCCACTATACATGCGCAAAAAGTCGAGAGAGATTATAGGCATTCTCCTCCGCTAGGCTCGGAGCACTATCCAGTGTCGATACACCCAGCCATTGGTTCACCCTGGCGGGCACTTAGGCTCCCCGCAACGCAACCAGGGGATCGACACACGCGGCACGCCAAGCTGGAACGGAACTAGAAACCAGCGCTGCAACAAAAACTAGAAAGATCACAACGAAAGTTACGGGATCGGTTGTGCTGACGTGGAACAGAAGAGCTTGCATTGAATGGGCCAAGGCCAGAGCCCCGAAAACGCCAGTGATCGTTCCACTGCAAGTTAACCAGAGCGCCCGGCCGACAATCAGTGTGAGGATGTGGCGTTGCTCTGCACCAAGGGCCCTGCGGACACCGAGTTCCTGAATTCTTTGTTCCACAGAATAGCCCAGCACGCCATAGAGTCCTATGACCGCGAGCAACAACGCTATGCCAGCGAATCTGACCAGCAGCCACACGGTGAGGCGCTGCTGATCCAATGTGGTGCCTAAGACATCATCCATGGTCTTGAGCTCCGAAACGGCCTGGTCGGGGTCGACTGCGAGCACCTGGCTTCGGACTGCATTGGCCATTTGAGTTGGATCAACATCCAGACCGGAGAATGGGAAGGCAACGCCTTGCGGCAGCACCCCGACGATGGTGTAGGACATATCGTCGAGAACGATGTGCTTGCCAATAATTTGCGAGTCCCCTCCGAAGTGGTCCCGCCATAGCTCGGTGCTGATCATAACCACGGCCGGGCCGCCAGTAACATCTTCATCCGCAGCAAACTCCCGGCCAATCACTGGCCGGATGCCAAGAATGTGTAGAAAATTTGCCGACACGCGCGCTGCCTTCAGAACCTCAGGATTACCGGGTTCGGCAAGGACCATGTTCTCCGGCGTCCGAAGGAACGCTCCGACAGCAGTGAAACACTTGTTGGCCGCTCTCGTTTGTTCGTAGCGCAGTAGTGTGAAGGCCAGCTCTTGCTTGTGTTCTCTGGCATTATCAAGCGACAGATAGACGAGGTGGTCCGGGTCGTGGTATTCGAGCGGCTTAAGAAGAACGGCACGGATGATTGTAAACATGGCCGCATTGCCGCCAATCGCCAACACGAGTGTAAAAATCACGGTTGCCGCGAAAATGGGTTTTTTGCGGAGCGCGCGCAGTGAATGAACGATGTCTTGCCCGCAGGTCTGCAGAAGGGACCAAACGTTCATTTACGAATCTCCTCACCCGTCAGGCATTTGACCTGCAGAATCATTTCAGATTAGTCCAGGCAAACTACTCATATTGGCCAATGGGGTTGTTGCGGGGAACCAACTAAATCCAATCCTCATGGTTGCATTAGATTAGCACATATGCTAGAAAAATAGCATAAGCCCGAAGACATGAAGAGAAAATCCAAACGGATGGCTCTTTCGCGGCGCGAGCGGCAAATCATGGACATTCTTTACCAGCTGGAACGCGCCACGGTGGGAGAAGTGCTCGCCAAGCTGGAGGGCAAGCCAAATTATTCGACAGTGCGCGCGCAACTGCGCGTGTTGGAAGAGAAGGGCCACGTCCGTCACGAAGAAGAGGGCTTGAGATACGTTTACATTCCGTGCGTTCCCCGCGAAGTCGCTTGCCGCTCCGCCCTCCAACATCTTGTCGACACCTTTTTTGAAGGGTCCACGGAGAAGGCCGTTGCCGCCCTGCTCGGTGGAGAAGTTTCGAAGATCTCGTCCGAAGAGTTGGACCGGCTCGCCACGCTGATCGCCAGAAGCAAAAAGGAGAGCGGATCATGAATCTACCAAGCAGCAGCGAACTCGCGCTCTCGTTTCTGATTGGTTGCACCGTGAAGGCGACGCTGCTGTTGGCTTTGACGGCCTGCGTGGCTTACGCGCTGCGTCGCCACTCCGCAGCCATGCGGCACCAAGTGTGGGCGCTTGGAATTGCAGGCTCGTTGGCCCTGCCGCTCCTGACGTTTCTGCTGCCCACCTGGCATCCCACCGCACTCGGCAGTGCGGCCAGGATATTGGGTTCGGGGCCTGCAGCCTCAAGAGGCTATGCCTTTCAGAACTTGCCTTCGATGGTGGTCAATGCCGCGACCGCCTCGCCGGTCGCCGGCCAACTGTCCCAATTGGTTTTGTTTTTCTGGGTACTCGGGGCTTTGTTTGTGGTGGTGAAGCTGCTCGTAGGCCTGGCACGACTGGCATGGATCTCTGCGCGATGCACGCCCGTAGACAGTGATAATTGGATACAAGTTATTGCGGGGATCTCCAGGCAACTGGGAATCGCGCGTCGCGTGCAGGTGTTGCAATCCGCTGATGTCGCGGCGATGCCGATGACCTGGGGAATTGTGCGACCGCGAATTTTGCTTCCCGCGAGCGCAATGGAATGGTCGGCGGAGCGGCGGGAAGCCGTGCTTTCGCACGAACTCGCACATATCGCGCGTCATGACTGGTTCGTGCAGATTTGCGCCGAGTTGGCTCGCGGCCTCTATTGGTTCCATCCGCTCGCGTGGTTTGCAGCTGCCAGTTTGCGTCGAGAGAGTGAGCGCGCCTCGGACGATTCCGTCTTGAACGGCGGGATCGCGGCTTCCCGCTATGCGAATCAACTGCTCGAGCTTGCGCGCACGCTCAAAAACGCGCATCGCGGCTGGTCCGCCGGGCTCGCTATTGCCCGCCCGTCGAATTTGGAAAGGAGATTCGTCGCCATGCTAAATCCCAAACTAAACCGCCGCAGGGTATCGCGAAAAGCCAGGCTGCTTGCCGAAAGCGCAGCCCTGTGCCTGCTGCTTCCGCTCGCCGCGATGCGGCTACCGGGACAGGACTTATCGGGGAAATTCACGGGGACCGTCCTGGATCCGAGTGGAGGGGCGGTTCAAAATTCGACTATCGTCATGACCAACCATAGAGCGAACACTATCGACATGACCACTTCAAACGCGTCGGGCAATTTTGTTTTCAACGCTTTGCCTGCCGGTGAGTACGAAATGAAAGTACTCAAGCCGGGCTTTGCCGCCTTTGTTGCCCCACAAATCGTCCTGGAGTCAGGGCGGGACCTTGCGATGACCGTCAAGCTGGACATAGGAAAGATTCTAGACACCGTAGAGGTAAAGGCTGAGCGTTCAACGAAAGCAGCTTCTGCGGAAACTGCAGTAGAGCAAAAACAGGCGCGCGTCAACATTGGCGGCAATGTGGAAGCTGCCAAAGTCATAACCAGGGCGCAGCCGGTCTACCCCGCAAGCGCCAAGGCAGCCGGTGCGCAGGGCACCGTGGTGCTTCATGCCGTTGTGAGCAAGGACGGCAGGCCGCTGTCACTCCAGGTGTTGAACAGCCAAATCAATCCGGACCTGGCTCGCGCTGCAGTCGAGGCGGTCAGCCAGTGGCGGTATCAGCCGACGCTGCTGAATGGCGAGCCCGTCGAAGTCGATACCGTCATCCAGGTCAATTTCACGTTGCTGCCCTAATTGCTATTCTTCATTGTCGGGCCGGACGATAGAGCAGCGACGACGAGTGTTGCGCGAGTCAGGTTTCGCGCTCCTTGAAGAGTTCGCCGAGGCTTTGGTGCACGCGCTCGACGGCTCGGAGGAATTCTTCAATCCCCACGGTCTGACGCGTTATGTCCTGTGCGGCTGAGGCAGCCGCAATGGCATCGCAGAGCTGCGTAGCGCGACGGATACGTTCGGCAGTCAGCAAAGGAAGCACCGTCTGCGGATCTTGTTGCCGGGATTGGCGCTCTTGCCACTCCTGAACCGCCCAGGCGGTCTTGCGCACGTTATCCACGGCGTCCCGGAATTCGCTCAAAACGCGCTGATCGATCGTGCCCGAGCGCATGTCATACTCCAGCTTAACCAAGTCCGCGCAGGCTTTTTTGAGCTGGAAATTCACGCCCCAGAACGTTTCGCTCGGGACAAGAAGTTCAACGGCCACTCCGAGCAACCGGCCCTCGGCGTTGCGGCGGACACCGACGACGCGAGCTTGCGTGAATTCATGCGAAAGACGGTTGGTTATCTCAATTTGAGCTCCGACGGCGGGGTACGTCTTCATCTCCAGCAGGCCACCCTGCGCGTTCACTTCCGTGGCTTGTCCAGGCTCACGGAAAATTTTGCCATTCGGCTCCTGCCACGTTGCTTCTACAGGCGAGATGAAAGGAAAACGCCGGCTCCGCCGCTTTCCGGCTGTTGAAGAAGATTGATTTACGGTCGGTTGCGCCATGAAACTTACCCCGGGACCTCATTCAGCGGACCTACGCCATCACACCCGACTTGTTTCGAAGCCTTACAGGGTAAAGATAATAGAAACTACCGGGATTCGCGCATAACCGACCTGCGGTTGTCCTAATAGCCAACGGCTTTGCCCGAGCCGGTTCGAAGTACACTCTCAAAGAACGCCTAGCCACCAGGGGATTGTAAGGATGTATTATAGCAGACCTGGCTAAACTGCGCGCTAGACGCCGGGTACAAAAAGAGGCTTGCCACGTTTGCGAAAGCTTTTGCTTAACCTTCATCTTTGCGCCGGACTTATCGCCGGAGTATTCCTTATCCTCTCCGGCGTCACAGGCAGTTTCATGGTCTTCGAGGATGAGATTGACCGCGCCTTGAATCCCCAAATGACTTGGGTGACGCCGGGCGAAAAGCGCCTGACATTGACCGAGATGAAATCTGGGCTCGAGAAAAAATATCCCGGCCGAGCTGTCGTTGCATTTTTGATTTCCCCGCGAAACGACATCGCTTGGGAAGCTGGCCTTCAATCAAAAGCTCCAGGCGCAGGTGCCCCGTTGAATGTTGCATTCAACCCATTCACCGGGGACGTGCTCGGCACCGGGTCCGACCACAACAACTTCGTAGGCTATGTCCACAGTTTTCATCTCCGTCTCATGATGGGAGACGCCGGAAGCTTGCTTGTGAGCTTGGCTGCGGTGCTTCTGCTTGTTCTATCCCTTTCCGGGGTCGTTCTCTGGTGGCCGCGCAGGCTGCTGACAGTAAACTGGCGTAGCCAGATCAAACAGCTTAACTTCGAGTTGCATCAGACGCTCGGAATTTACCTTTCGCTGTTTCTCATGATTTTTGCCATCACAGCCCTCGTCATCCATTGGGAAAATGGAGCGACGCGGTTGGCCAATCGAATCACAAATTCAGTGGATGTCCCGCCCTTCCCCCGGGTGCAACCTTGGAGCGCAAATGCCGTCGCGCTTAGCCCTGATCGACTACTCTCCATCGCCGAATCAGCAGCGCCAGGGGCACACGCAACGTGGATCCTCCTTTCGGCTAACCCCGTTCGCATTGCCATGAAATACCCTGAGGACCGGACTCCATCCGGACGCACAAATCTTTTCATCGATGCCTACACCGGCGACATAGTGTTTCACTTAAACTCGCGTTCAGGGCCTCTCGGCTTTCGCATGGTAAAGCTTTGGAACCGTGAAATTCACACGGGTGATATTGGCGGGCTTCCGACGCGCATCCTCGCTTGCGTGACTAGCCTGATGCTTCCAGTCATGGCCGTCACGGGTCCGCTTATCTGGTGGAATCGCCGACGCCAACAAGTCTCTTAGGCCGGCACGCTACGGTTTTGAACAAACGAAATTGGTGGCTTCGTCGGTGCTGCCGGAGCCCGTGTATTTAGCGACTTGAGCACTGTCCGCCAGCGCCACATCACTATCAAAGTTCAAGGTACGGTAATCTGGGCTCGGCCTGGCAATTCACGAGAACCCTGTTAGCTACCTCCCCAAAGAAAAGTACCCTAACGGATGCGCAGGCACTCATCGCACATCTCCACGAGCAGGGTGTAACAGACATCTTCAACTCGACCTGCATGACTCTCAATAGCCAACGGCTTTGCCGGAGCCGCGTTCGTCGTGGCCGCCTTGCAGCCAGCCGTCGCTGATCAAAATCGCTTCGACGCGCGCGATCACCACAGGCTTGTCCTCCTCGATGGAATAGCCGGCCTTCTTGAGCAGGGCAATGGTGTCCGGAGAGACCCCTCGCTCGATATCAAGATGATCGGGCTTCCACTGATGATGGACGCGCGGAAAGTCGATGGCGTCTTGAATGTTCATGCCGAAATCGATGACGTTGAGCATCACTTGCAAAACCGCGGTAATGATGCGTGGGCCGCCCGGCGCGCCAAGCGCCAGGAAAGGGTGGCCGTCTTTCAAGACGATTGTGGGAACCATCGAGGAGAGAGGGCGTCGGCTAGGCCCGACGGCGTCTGCTTCCCCCTGGACCACGCCGTACAAATTGGGAGTACCAGGCTTGGCGGCGAAATCGTCCATTTCATCGTTGAGCAGAAAACCAGCGCGAGGAACGGTGACGCCACTGCCATAACCGGCGTTAAGCGTGTAAGTAACCGCGACCACGTTGCCTTGCTCGTCGGCGATGTTGTAGTGCGTCGTGTTGGAGCCTTCCGCGACCGCCGCAGGAAGGCCCGGATTGATCTGGTCGCTTGGCGTTGTGAGAACAGGATCGATAGAGTCACGGCGCGTTTTGATGTAGGCGGGATCAAGAAGCGCGGCAATGGGATTCTTTACGAAATCCGGATCACCCAGATAGGTGTTGCGGTCGGCGTAGAACCGCCGCATCACTTCCGCCAGGTAGTGATATTCAGTCGCCGAGCCGGCCTTGGATTTCTCGTAGCCGGTCCCGTCGAGCATTCCAAGCATTTGCAGGATGCCGACGCCGCCGGAGCTGGGCGGCGGTGAAGCAATGATGTGGTAGCCCTTGTATTTGCCTTCGAGAGGTTTGCGCTCCACAGCTTGGTATTCGCGCAGATCCTCAAGAGTAATCAGGCCGCCGTTTTTCTCCATTTCGCTTGCGAAAATGTGCGCGGTTTCGCCCTCGTAAAATTCTTTGGCGCCGTTCCGAGCGATGCGCTCGAGCGTGCGCGCCAACTCCGGCTGCTTAAAATTTTCGTTCCAGTCGTAAAAGGCTCCTTCTTTCAGAAAGATGCGCTTTGAATCCGGGAACTGCGAAAGCAAATCCGCTGCGTAGCGGAACGAGCGCATCTGCGAATACGAAATCGGAAAGCCGGCCGCAGCGAGATGGATGGCCGGTTGCAGAAGTTCCGGCCAGGACTTGGTGCCGTACTTCTTCAGCGCGAGTTCGAGCCCGCGAACGGTCCCGGGGACACCAACAGCGCGCCAGCCAACCAAACTGTCTTTGGTCGGGTTGCCGTTTGCGTCCAAATACATGTCGTGTGTGGCCTTAAGGGGGGCTTTTTCGCGGGAATCGATAAATGTCGTGCGGCCATCCGCCATTCGAATGAGCATGAAGCCCCCGCCTCCGATGTTCCCCGCGTAGGGAAAAGTTACGGCGAGCGCGAAGCCAACGGCGACAGCAGCATCCACCGCATTACCGCCAGATTTCAGAACAGCCATTCCCACATCCGCGGCCAGCGGTTCCTGCGCGACCACCATTCCCTTGCGCGCGTAAACAGGATCGTGGGCGTACGAGGGCGGCACGAGAAGGCAAAGAGCCAAGGAGATGGCAAGAAATCTCAGAGAAGAAGCTTTCTGCATAGCAGGGAATTATAGGGAGATTCGAAGGAATTGTCGCCCTTACGTAGGAGCGAGTGCAGGTTCTCTTTGTCAATTTCTTTAGGTTTTTCTTTTCGACCCTTCAACGTTCAACTCTTCGACTACAAACCGAAGAAGAACGCTTGTAAAAAAATGTGAATCACAATACCGTGAAAACATGTTCACTACGCTGAGTTATTGCTGGAACGCAGCTCGCGGCTACCGGCTAAAACCGTGGAAGAGCCCGTACATTCGTTGGCGGTTCGAAACCTTTCTCGGAAAAGAAGCCGCGGATCTAACCGCGCGCAGATTTTTCCATCTCGCCTGGAAATACCGCGAGCACATGGAACGCTTCATAGACTGGGCCGCGGAACGCCGCCGCATCCAGCGCCGGCACCACGCCTGAGCGGAGAGGGATGCCTTAGGTGTTAACTTTTTCGCGACGCAACGCGTAGCTGGTGTACCTCGTACTATTGACAAGATTCCTGGGCAAAATAGTATTTCAACGCGGGGCTAAGTCCGCCAACAATCTAAGTTAAGTTTTGTGCCCGTTCCGAGGCGCTTCCTCCTGGCCAACACCGCGGAACCGGTGGAGAGTTGCTCACTTTCATCGGATTGGGTCTTTTGACCCCAGGAGGTAAGGTATTTATGGAAGTTTTTCTAAACAGGTCCTCTGTCGGTCTAAATCGGTACATCTGCTTTTTCTGCTGCTTGTTGTTCTCCCTGGTTCTGGGAAATCTCGCGCTGGGACAGTCCACTGCCGTTCTCAAAGGGACCGTTACGGATGCCCTTGGCGCGGCGGTTCCGCATGCCAAGGTCGTCGTGAAAAATGAAGTCACGGGAGTCGAGTGGAACACGGAGTCCGATAACGTGGGCAGCTATTTGGTTCCCTCGCTCCCCATCGGGCCTTATCAAATTAGTATCGGTGCTAAGGGTTTTGAGACCTCCGTCGCGCGCAATGTCACGCTAAACGCGGCCACCACAGTAACGCAAAACGTCCAGCTGCAGATTGGCCAAGTCAGCGAAGAGGTCAGCATCGAGGTGGACACTCCCGTAATCGATGCCAGCACCATTGCCATGGGGCAGGTCATTGACCAGAAAACGACGCAGGAAATCCCGCTCAACGGGCGCCACTTCGTGGATCTGAGCCTGCTTACCCCGGGAACCGTAACTCCTCCCCAAAACGGGTTCTTGACGACTCCCCTGCGCGGCCAGGGATCGTTCGGCTTCGTCACCGCGGGCCAGCGCGAAGATACCGTCAACTACTTGGTGAACGGCATCAACCTCAATGATATGGTTCAGAACCAGATCACCTTCCAGCCGTCCATCAACACGGTAGCCGAGTTCAAAGTCGACAACTCCACCTACAGCGCCGAATACGGCCGAAACTCTGGCGCCATCGTCAACATCGCCACACGCTCGGGCACGAATGACTTTCACGGCGAGCTTTTCAATTTCCTGCGCAATAGCGCGATGGACGCCAGGAATTTTTTCAACACTACGGCCGTGGCTCAGTCGCCCTTCAGACGGAACAATTTTGGGGCGGCCCTTGGCGGTCCCATTCGCAGGAATCGCGCGCATTTCTTCGCCAGCTATGAAGGATTGCGGCAGCGCCAGGGCCTCACCATCAACAGCCTGGTCCTTTCTCCGGCGCAGCAGGCTCAAGCGCAAGCGGGCACGGATCCTGCTGTAAAGGCGCTCGCAGCGCTGATCCCCGCATCGAACGCCACCGAAAACGGGCTTCCTTTCTTCGTCGGTTCCGCTCTCGCTCCCGTCAACATCGATCAAGGGACTGGCGACATCGATGTGGAGCTCGGTGAGCGAGATCGCCTGCACGGTTACGTCGCCATTCAACAGGACCTGCGGCAGGAACCCACGCTCCAGGGCAACACGCTGCCCGGATGGGGTGACACGCGTTCATCGCGCCGCCAGATCGGAACGGTGGGCGAAGATCACATCTTCGGGCCTTCCGTGACCAACTCGATGCGCCTGGGTTACAACCGCATTCACATTCTTTTCAACCCAAACCAGCTGCTGAATTCCGCCAATTT
>QHYI01000108.1 GCA_003223245.1 Acidobacteriota bacterium | reverse complement strand
TTCGGACCAGTCAATAAGGTATAAAATCGCTGCCTCGGAAAGGGAGCAGAAATGAAATCGAGGCAACGGCGGAGCTTCAGCGCGGAGATGAAAGCACGAATCGCGCTGGAGGCGATCAAGGAACAGAAGACCATTCAGGAAATCGCTTCGCACTACGGAGTGCATCCCAGCCAAGTGACGAGCTGGAAGCGACAAGCGATTCAAGGAGCGCCGGAACTGTTTGCGGATCGGCGGTCGCAGCCGGACACGAGCGAGGAAGCGCTAAAGGCGGAGTTATACCAGCAGATCGGACAGTTGCAGGTGGAGCTGGACTGGCTTAAAAAAAAGTCCGGGCTATCGCGTTAGAGCAGAGGCAGGGATGGATTTCAGAGCACCAAGAACTGAGCATACGGCAGCAGTGCCGCTTGGCGGGGGTTTCGCGGTCGGGGTGGTATTACGAGGTGGAACCGGAAGCGGCCGAGAATTTGCGATTGATGCGGTTGATCGACGAGCAATACACACGGACGCCGTTCTACGGAATCCGGAGGATGGGTTGGTGGCTGGGCGAGCAAGGATACACGGTCAACACGAAACGGGTACGCCGGCTGATGCGGGAGATGGGGCTGGAAGCGATCTATGCAAAGCCACGGCTGTCGGATCCCGGGCCCGGACACCGGATCTATCCGTATCGGCTGCGCAGCCTCAAGATCGATCGGCCGGACCACGTTTGGGCCAGCGACATCACCTACATCCGACTGCGGCAGGGCTTTGTTTATCTGGTGGCGATCATGGATTGGTTCAGCCGCTATGTGCTGGCGTGGGAAGTATCGATTTCGTTGGAGAGTGCCTTTTGCGTGGCGGCCCTGGACTGGGCATTGACGGCGACGCGGCCGGAGATCTTCAATACCGATCAAGGGGCGCAGTTCACCAGCGAGGTATTTACGAACCGTCTCGAGAAGCAAGACATCACGATCGGCATGGACGGCCGTGGACGAGCGATCGACAACATATTCATCGAACGTTTATGGCGGACGGTGAAATACGAAGAGGTTTATCTGAAGGATTACGTCGACGTGCTGGAAGCGGTGTCCAACCTCAAAAGTTATTTCACTTTTTACAATCACGAGCGCCCGCATCAGTCGTTGGGCTATCAGACGCCAGCGGCGATCTACTTCACGAAAGTGAAACGCTCTTGAGGAGGGACGAAGGCGGGGGTGCTGTGGGTCGAGCGAGTTGGGGATCGTCGTTCCTGGACGATCCTGGCGCGACATTTTTCTGTGGAAAACGAGAGTGGGGCACGAAGAAAGAAAAAAGTAGCAAAAAAGAAAGAACAGAGGGCCTGTGGAAACTGACGCTGCTGATGGGAATCCGCAAAGAGCGCGGATTCCCACAGCAGCTTGAAAAGAGCCTCGCAAAAGACGCTCGGCTTTTTCACAGTTCCCACAGGCCCAACAACAAGGATCTCTCTATAATGTATTGCAGGCAGCGATCCACCTTAAGAAGGCCAGATTTTGGTCCGAAGGATGGGGAGCACCTCACAGTCCACCTCTCACTGAGGGGCCGCGACCAGAGACCGGAGATCAGAGGACAAACCGGCAAAGTAAACCGCACTCCAAAAGACGCCCGGCCTGTCCGCGCGTACAGGGAAAAACTTTTTGGGCCAGCTGTACCAATTCGGGACTATTTGGGCAGGCGCAAACGGTCGTTCGTGCAGTATCTTGGCGCAGAAACAGAAAGTTGGTTCCAGGGGAGCAGCAAGAAGCTGCTAGGGAACCTAAAACCCAACAATCGAACAAGGGTTCTTCCTTCGCAGGCGCGGATGGAGGTTGCTTGGCGACGCCGCGGTTCAGGCCGTTCGTTGCACCGTGCGAATCCGGATTTGGGGAGGGGGACATGAGGCAAACATGGTTTGAGCAGTATCAGGAACGGCAAGCAGCAACACGAAGCAAACAGCGAGACAGTTTGACCGCAGAGCAGAGTGCACGCTACGCACAAGAAGCGCGCGGCGAGATGCGCGACTTGATCCAAGTACGAAGAAGAGAGCGGCAAAGGGAAGCAGAAAACAGCGGTTTTCTTGAAGTGCTGGAAAACGAAGCGATGGCGGACCAAGACATTAAATGGCCCCCGGGCTCGGACAGACACCCCTTTCAGCGAGTTGCGGACTTGTCGTTGAAGGTAGCGGGGCGAAACAAGATTCTTAGAGATCGGCTGTTTAAGTTTCTCGCGGAAGAGGCTGCAAAAGGAACTTGTGCAGCCGCTATTTACGAGGCCGTTTGGGAAACAGTCAACAACCTTGCGGATGACGTCCTGGATGAGGCGATTGGCATTGTTTATGACGAAACCCAAGCCAACGCTGCGACGGCTGCTTGATGCGTTGAGAAAATCCTGGTTCGCCACAGCGAGCCAAAGGGCCTGAACGATTCTCTGGACAGGGAATCAGCCCTGTGATTGAACCTGGGGTTGTAACTTGGAGTTGCTATGTTCTCTCCGTTCCACATATTAAAGGTGCAAAACGACGGTAGCCTTCGCTGGACCGAAGGGGCGCTAAACGTGGAACGTGCCAAAGCTCGTGTGAAAGTGCTCTCAGCATTCTCACCGGGGGAATATGTCATCACCAATTTGACGGGCAAAAAGATTTCGATCAAATCGCAGCCCAAGCGGATCTTGTTTCAGATCGGCTATGACCAAAGGGAGTTGAATTTGAGGGCCCAGCTGTTTCGCCGCTGCGGGCACGAGGTGCTTTCTGCCGCTGACAACGAAGCTGCAAAGCGTGCTCTGACCTCGATTGACAAGGTCGATGTGTTCGTCGTCGGCCACACGGCACCCGAACCAACGAGAAAAGAAATGGTCGACTGGCTGAAAGCGAATTTCCCTAACGTCAAAATCGTTGCCCTGACTCCGTCTGCTGGTCGCCAGTTGCCGCGCGCCGATTGCAATGTCGCATCGTATGACGGTGAAGAGTTGTTGTCCATCCTCGCAATTGCCACCAGCTGAGTCCTGGTTGGATATCCATTAGCCCAAGCCGGCGGATGGTGGAAGTACCTCGCTCCCGGGGCCAATCGATTTGATTGCTGCAGGTTGAATCGGCCATCACCCGGGAAGGGCTCAGGTTAAGCGGAATCGCTCGGGAGGCAAGCCTCTGACGCCAACCATCACCTCGAACACGCCGCCGGCGTAGCGTTCGTCTCCTTTGGCGAAGAGCGAGGCAGTGGTAACGAAGAGTCGGTCTAATCGAGGGCCACCAAACACACAGTTGGTAATATTGGATACGGGCATTTCAACGACCTTGTCTAGCCTGCCTGCGGGAGAAAATCGCAGTATGCATGAGCCGTGGAAGCGACAGTTCCAGAGAAAGCCCTGGTCGTCCATCGCCGAGCCGTCCGGAAGGCCCGGGGTAACGTCCGCAACGAAAGGGCGACGGTTGCCGATGGAGCTGTCCGACCAATCGTAGTCGTACGCATAGATGATGTTCCTGACAGAGCATCCGCAGTAGAAGGTCTTGCGGTCTGGGCTCCAGGCAAGCGTATTGGTTATCCCAAACCCGCTATCCCAAATAGATACTTGCCCATCAGGAGCAACGCGATAGAGGGAGCCCGAATTGCCCGACATTTCCAGAACGCCACCATCGGGAGCGACGTTATTACCCATGCTGCCGACCCAGAAGACCCCGTTAGGATCGGTAGCTCCGTCATTCAACCGATTGCGGGGCCAGTTGGGCTCTGGACACGCGAAAACGGTGCGTTCATCAGCGGAAGGGCGCCACAGAATCACTTTAGAACCCAACGCTACCAGCAAGCACTTCGGATCGGTCGTCAGTGACATTGCGCAGACAGGCTCGCCGAAAAACCAACTGGCCTTTTCTCCGGATGCCAGGATGTGACGTTGAATGCGAAAGCCGTTGATGTCGGTCCAGTACACGCTGCCTTCTTCCGGGTGCCACAGCGGGCTTTCTCCCACGATGTTGTGGGAGTCTTCGAGAAGGCGTACGACCGTCATGGGCTTCTCCGTGGGCCTCAAGGCTGGCGCTCCGGCTCGTTGAGGCCGACGGCTCCCTCTGGCAGATGCGTTTCACCTTTAAGAGTGACTGCCCGATAGCCGCCGTGCGTCTTGAAATAGGCGCCCATCGCTAAGAAAATGCACACGAGTACGACCGGAGCCACGGTGAGGAAACGAAACGCCTGGGCTGCTCCAAATTGATCGTAGATCCTGCCCATGAGCGGTAAAGCGCGGTACACGGCGATATTTCCAATCGCGCCCACGAGACTCAACAATAGGGCTCCGCCTTTGGGGAATTGTTCGCTCGTGATCGCCAGCATCGTGGGCCAGAAGTAGCAAACACCAATACCAAAGATTGTGGCTGCGCTAAACGCGGTGGCCGCGTTATAGGCGTAGCTGAGTGCGAACAAACCTACGCTCGCGAGAGCCGAGCAGGCGAGGATCAAGCCCACGGGAGAGATTCTTCGCACCAGCAGGCCGGCAAAGAAACGCATGACGAACATGAGCCCGCTGATGTACACCAAAACGAGAATGCCTGGAGTGTGCGCCGTTTTTCGCAGCACGGATTCCATCCACTGGTTCGGTCCGAGCTCGGTCGTCGCGGTCAGTACCATGCAAAATGCCAGAAGGAGGAACATCGGCCGCACCGTTTCGCGGAACATCGCCGCCGCCGAAATTCCGGAAGCAACCCTCTCCGTTGCAGGAAACTTTTGAGCGGCGGCCATCAATCCGTAAACGGTTGCAGGAATCAAGATAATTGCCATCTTGATCTTCCATCCCACACCAAGTTCCGCGAGCGCATAGGCCAACAAGCCGCCGACGATCAGCCCACCCGGCCACCAGGCGTGAAGCATATTGAGACGGTGTGTTTTCTTCTCGGGGTAAAGGGTCGCGATCAGCGGGTTGATCACCCCTTCGACTAGGCCATTGCCAAGTCCGATGATGAAGGTGGCCGCTTTTAGGATTTCATAACTGGGAGCGGCTATGGTCAGCAGAACCCCAGCGACTTGAAGCAGCGAAGCAAGGCTCAAGAGCGCTCGCATCCCGAGCGCGTCGCACAAAGGTCCACCTACGAGGATGGCAGCTGCAAAGCCTAGAAACGCCTCCCCGGCGAAAATGCCGACCAATTCTTTATCCACATGGAAAGAAGCACCGAGATCATCCATGATGGCGGCTCGAATTGAAAAGACCAGAGCCGTCGCGGCCAGAGCGAGGCAACTGGCGATGAATAGCCATCTGCGCTGGCCGGCTGACAAAGCGCCGCTTTTTGGCGTGACCATTTGCGTACTCACCCGATGCTTTCTCCTGCTTAAGCCCACCTACCAGTTTGGAGGGGCGCCGATCGGGTACTGCTCCAAGTCCAACACCGCGCCGGTGACACACTCGCTTTGGTCACTCGCAAAGTAGAGGGCGGCGAGGGCAATGTCACGGGGAAGCAGCAAGCGCCCAAAGGGACGGGTGCGAAGAGCTTCTTCTATCCAGCTCTTTCCCTTGCCTTCCTCGGCCTTCACGCGCCGCTCACCGGGAGTCAAGGTCCAGCCGGGATTAATCTGGTTCACGCGGATACGATACTGGTTTAGATAGCTCGCGGCATTTTTTGTAAGCGTCATCAGCGCTCCCTTGGATACGGAATATGCCATGAGCTTTGGTTCTCCGATATAGGCGTTGACCGAGCCGATGTTGATGATCGACCCTCTGTGCTGTTCCTTCATGTAGGCGACCGCTTCGCGCATGCATAAAAACGCGCCGCGTACGTTTGTCGCAAAAATGTCATCCCATAGTTCGGTGGACGTATTTTCAATGTTCCCGCGCGTGTTGTTTGCCGCGCAGTTCACCAAAACATCGATTCGGCCAAACGCTGCTACGGCCCGCACCATGAGGGTGCGGCAATCCGCCTCGCGGCGGACGTCGGCACGCTGAAAAATGGCCGAGGCTCCTTCACGGCCGAGGCTCTCGGCCGCCGCCATTCCGGCCGGCTCATCCTTGTCCGAGACCACGACGGAAGCGCCCTCGCTAGCAAACAGCCGCGCAATGCCTTCGCCCATTCCCACCGCAGAGCCGGTAACGACGGCAACGCGATTTTCTAATCGCCCTTTGTTCACAACTCTCTCAAAAGCACTCCGCGATCTTCCTTCGCAGGAAGCTTACCGATTCTCGAAGTTCTTCCAGGCCATTGAGACCATCTTCAATGGAGATCCATCCGTCGAATCCTACCGCTTTTAGCTCCGAGAAGATCTTACTGTAATCATTCAAACCCCTCCCGATCACGCCGTGCTTCAGGCCTTTTGCATATCCCGTGGTTCCGTCTTGGCGTTTCAAATCTTCCAGTGTGCCCCTCTCAAGATATCGATCGGAGGCGTGCATGGAGACGACGCGAAGCTTTACAGCGGCCAGCACCTCCAGTGGGTCCTCCCCCGCAATAATCGCGTTCGATGGATCGTAATTCACTCCGAACCACGGCGAGTCGATCTGATTGACGATTTCGAGGAAAGTGTCCAGGTCCTGAGCAAACTCGGGGTAGCGCCAGAAGCCGTCCTTGTAATGATTCTCCATGTTCAGGATGACTCCGCTGGATGCGGCGTGATCGAGCAAGGTGTTGATAGCGTCTACCGTCCAGCGAACTCCATCGTTGCGCGAGAGGCCTTCGCGTCTTTGTCCCGAGAGGACGCGGCAGAACCGGCCGCCGAGTTGAGCGGTAATGTCAATCATCTGTTTCTGACGCTCAATTTCTGTCCGTCGCGCGACGCTATCGGGCGTTGTGAAGTCAGGTGAAGCGCACATCATCGGCGCTTCCAAACGGCACCTGGTTAAATGCTTTCTGACGCGTTCTAAATATTCCGGCTCGAAGCTCTCGAAGAAGCGCGGATACATTTCAACGCCATCCACGTCGAGTGTGCCCGCCAGCTCGATCCAGTCAAAAAGACTCATGGTCCTGTTGACGCACAACTCATCCATGTAGCATTTGGGAAAGACGCTCAATTTCGGCATACTTCTCGGCTCACAAACCGCAAAAAGGCGCGTTCAAGCCTTTGCCGGATCAGCTCGGCTGCAAAACCGCTTTCACGTATCTGCCGCTGTGCATTCCATCAAAGCATTCTCTCCACTGGTCGAGTGTGGCCACCTGGCTAAGGATGGGGCTAACGCGGATCTGTTCGGCGCTCAGCATGGCCACCACCTTTTCCCAATTCTTGAAGGTGTGGCTGAAGCTGCCCTGTAATCGCACGGCCTTTTGCACTAGCGGGTCGAGGGAACAGTCGAGTGGTTCCCGTCCCCATCCCACCTTGGTGATTTGCCCACCGGGTCGCACCATTTCGAGCGCCATCTTGAGTGCCGCCGATACTCCCGTGGCGTCGATTACCAAGTCGGCCCCCAGGCCGTCTCGCATTCCTCGCAGGTACTCCACGGGGTCGGCTTGCTCGACGTTCAGGGTGTCGCTGGCGCCCAGAGCTCGCGCCACATCGAGCCGAGAGGCATCACGCCCGGTCCCCGCGACGATCAATCTTCCTGCTCCCGCAATGCGAGCCATTTCGGCGCCGAACAGCCCGATGGGGCCGGGGCCGAGCACAACGACGACATCCCCGGGCTGAATTTGACTTTTTACCGCGACGGCGTTGTAGGCGACACAACAAGGCTCGGTGAGGGCGGCGCGCTCGAAGGGAAGCGAGTCGGGAATGTGATGCAGGCAGCGCGCCGGTACGCGTACGTAGTTGGCCATGGCTCCGTGCGCCCCGGAGCCAAAGCCGGAACGCTTCGGACACAAATTGTATTCGCCGCTGAGGCAGTAGAGGCATTCGCCGCAGATCGAAGCGGCCGTCTCCGAAACGACGCGATCGCCCTCCCGAAATCCGCGGACGCGGCTTCCGACGCGCGCGATTGTGCCGCAAAACTCGTGCCCCAAGACGACGGGAACCCGTACGGGCCAACTCTGCGAATTATGATATTGATGCACGTCGCTCCCACACACGCCGACTGCGCCAACGCGTAAGAGCACTTCCTCTTCGCCAATCGCGGAGACCGGTATTTCCCGCAGTTCCACGGCAAGAGGCTCAAGAGCATAGTGCACGACGGCACTCATCATTTCTGTCATTCTCGAATCCTCCGCGTAATTTCGCTCAATACCGCCTTGAGGTCGCCGGCGCTGGTCTTGAAAGCATGTGCGTCGATTGCTAGTGGAGCGCCGACCACCACCAACGGTGCGCCAAGTTTGGGCATCCCTATGGCTTCTTCCAGGGTCAGTCCGCCAACGGCTTGCACAGGAATCCTGACGGCGTTCACCACGGCCTGCAAATCGTCGAGCGGGCTGACGCGGCCGCGGCCCGCTCTCGCCATGCCGTTACGCTCGTCGTAGCCCGTGTGATGGACGATGTAGTCGACCCCCAGGTCTTCCATCATGCGGCAGGCCGCAACTTTGTCTTCGCAAGCCAAATCATCTCCCATAGTTTTAATCCCGTAATCTCGCCCGGCTCTTACGACGGCTTTGATCGTTTCGATGTGGGAGCGGGCCATGACAACCACGTGGGTGGCCCCGGCTTTGGCCATCATTTCCGCCTCCAAGTAACCGCCATCCATAGTTTTGAGATCAGCTACGATGGGGTGCTTCGGGAACGCCCGCCGCAAGGCGCGCAAGCCGTGCAGGCCCTCAGCCAAAATAAGCGGAGTACCTGCTTCGAGCCAGTCGACTCCCGCTTCCACGGCGATCCTTGCGGTTTTCAGCGCCTCCGCGATGCCTGTCAGGTCGAGCGAAACCTGGACGATTGGTGGATGCGAACTCGTCATGGGAACAATTTTCATCCAGCATTGGAGACACTGATCATAACTCCGAGCGGCAGGGACGTCACGGACTGGGGCTAGCCGGAAAATCGCGAGATTCTGCAGACAGCCGCAAATGTTGGGCTGAGTCAAGATCAGTGGGAGCTGGACGCTGCACATGGCCAGCATCATCATCTCCGGCAGCCTCGGGAATCGGACTAAAAGAGTGGAAGGGCGCTCGAACGCGGGCCGGTTGGTTGCTCAGCCTCGCGCTTCTTTTGCTCGCGGGTTCCACGGTCATTGTTGGTTGCGGGAACTACAAGGCCTTGGCGGAGCATGGCCGTAGATTACGCAGCGCCACGCGCGGCGGAGTTGACGTCGCGGCCGGGAACGACATCGATCTGCAGCATGGGATCGGCCGCCGCAATGTAGGTGGTCTTGAGGCCCAGTTCCCGCCGCACAATGTTGCAGCCTTGGGCGATGGCGCTTGCTTTATAGAACGCGATCTCGCGGTTACAGCCTTGGCGGCCGAAGCCGCAGTCGCTCGAGACGATCAGGCGTTCAGCCGCGATGAACTTTAGCGCTTTGCGAATTTCACCGGCCACATCCTCCGGCCGGTCGGCTTGCAGCGAGCGGTGGCTCACGGCGCCGATGGCGATCTTCTTCTTAAGGTCGTTCCTAAAGGGCGCGAACAGTTCGAGATCTTTCTGGTTGCGGTCTTTCATCTCCAGCGTCCACACGTCGCCGCGGCAACGCTCCAAATAGATCTCGATGGAGTTGGCGTAACTGGTGTCCTCCATGACCCGTTGCATGTTGGGATTGCCCCAGCAGGTGTGAATCCAGAGCTCAACATCGTCAAGTCCCTGAACTTCGCGGTTGAACGCGTCGATCATGAATTTCACTTCCGGGTGCTCTTTACCGTAGGTGTTGGCCATGAAATGAAAGGTCGGCTCTTCGACCTGAATGCAGCGGCAACCGGCATCGCGCAGTGCCAGCAACTCCTTATTCATGGCTTCTGCCAGGTCCCAGATGACTTCGCGCTTGTCCTTGTATTTGGGCGTATGGATGTCCAAAAAGAGCGCCATCACCTGCGAGCAGCACGTGCCGAACTTCACCGGCTTGTGCGTTTTGCCCTGCGAGATGCGCCAAACCTTGGGATAATCGAGCGAGCGGTGTTCGATTTTGTCGACCACATGCGGCCAGCGCCAGCCGGTGTAAATCTCGTTCAGCAGTGTGCCCGGTGGATAGTGCAGCCAGGGCGCGGTCGTCTGTTCGGGCTGGAGGTAGTCGCCTTCAAAACCGGCCCAGCGTTGTAGCGGGTAGTGATGCCAGGCGCGTCCGGCCAGGTCCTCATCCACGTGCAGGTCGCCGTGCGTCAGAATGTCTAGTCCGGCGCGCTCCTGATCGCTGATCAGAACCGCCATCGCGTCCTGAAACTTCTCGCGAAAGCGGACATCGAGCATGCAGGTGTCCAGCGGACGGCCCCACATACTCACGTCAAACCAGCGTGGCCGCGGAAAAGACCCGGTAGTCGTACTGGGGAGAATTAGATTTGCGGTAGCAGTGAACATGGTTTCCTCCAACGGTCCCGATTGTACTCCCGCACGAATACTTCGGCGCTGGCTTGGAGTGAGCAAGGAACGCCCTGATGCAAGAAAGGCGTAACTTCCGAAACGATGGAACTACGGCTTCAACTCCAGAAAAGTCACGCCGTACCCGCCCAGGGTCACCGATATTTTCTCGGCTGGAGTGATGTTTACTGCGGCCGGCCCGTTCATCGCGTTCGTATGCGCGTCAATGGTTACCGTGGTCGCGCTAGAGAATGTTCCCAAGGCTGAAACGTCCACAATCACTGTTCGCGGATCTCCTGGTCCGTTATTGTCGGTGGGAGCACGCAACGCGTGATCCACGATCATGAGCGCCACGGAGCCGTCACTATTCCTTGTCGCAAGAACCTCCACGTTCGACGTCTCGGTCGCAGATAATTGCAAGATGTCAGGACCCGGTGACGTCGGCGTCGAAGGGAACATCTGCGCCAACCAGTAATCCACCCAGTAGCTCAGATACGTGCTGTCGGTGTTGAAGTCGACTTCGCCGGACTGCGTATCCGCTGCGTAAACCCAGTGATACAGCGCTTGGTTGGCCGCTTTGCCAAATTGCGAAAATACGTACGGCCGAAATGCCGCAAAAAACGCGCTGGTCCCTCGTGGATCGGAAACGAATTTCACCGTTGGATTGCAGTTGCTCGTTCCGTCGGGGTTGGCATAGTCCGAGTTCACGTTGTTTTCCGTCACCCAGAGCGGCACATTTGCGAGGTCGGCTCGCGTGGTGAGTTCCTGATAGACGTAATTGATGTATTGGATCATCAACAGCACACGATCGAACAACGTGGCGTCCACCTCTTGCTGGTTGCAGGTGGGATAGAAATGCGTGGAGACAACATTCACCTGCGCATTCACTCCTCCGTTCGCCGGCGGCGCTACGAACGGCGGCAGGTCGGTTGTTGGGTTTGTCACCGCAAGCTCCAATGCGGAAAATTTGATCGTGCTGTCTACGGCGAGCATCGCGGGAACCACCGCATTGTAAAGCTGTAGGTACTGGCTCGCGGTTAGGCCGTTGATGTTGTATTCATTGAAAATGCCCCACCAAGTGATCGGGAGTTGCGGATAGCTTGGCGCAACGAAAGTAGTTCCGCCCCAGCTAAACCCGCCCTTGTTGTAATACTTCACTAGGTTCGCGCTGTAGGCGGCGAAAGCCTGCACGTTGGTCGAATTAAAAATGAAATTCCCCGTCGTTGGATCATTCAGAAACGCCGGCGCCACGGCGACCTGAAACTCCGGACTGTTGTCCCCCACGCCGAGCACCGGCTGCACATAGGAGTCCAAGCTCGAAAAATCCCAGTCCGTCGCGGACCCGGTGTTCGCTTTCCAGGGCACCGATCCGGCAATGACTTGCACGCGAATATGTTGCGGGCCAAGTTTGTTCAGCTGAGCCGGTTCGGTCGCCGTGTGATTCTGGAAGAAGGGGTAGTTCCCTCCGCCCGCCTGGAACGACGTGGACATGAATTCTTCCAGTTTGCCGCCAACTCCCAGGGTCGTATCGACCCTGTTCGCGACGGAGGCCGCAACCGCAATCACCAGCACAAATGGCTGGCTCGCCGTCCGGGTCCCGTCTGTCACCAGCACCTTTGCAGAGTACGTCCCTGACGGAGTTGCGCTTGTGGCGATCAAGGAAAGAGTCCCGCTCAATCCGACCGCCGCGGGAACGAATTGCGAGGTGACCCCGCTCGGCAAATTGCTTGCGGTAACCGATATCGAGCTCGCCGAACTCGCCCCGCTGACAGTGACACCCATAGTCCCCGGCGTTCCGTCTTGAGCCGCAACAAGAGTATCTGTAGAAAGCGAGACCGATAGGGGCCCGGAAGGCGCAGCTGGCGGGCTGCTCGACGAGCCGCCACCGCAGCCGGCGAACGCCAAGGCCGTCAGCGTGGCCAAGAGCACACTGCTCTCGAGAAGTCTTTGGGGCTTCATATCACACCTACTTCCTGCCGGGCTTCATCGAGGGCCAAGCTATTTTACTTCGAGGCTTGCTCTTACCACCCAAACGGATACTCATGGAAGGGAATGCGTGGAGGGATTACTGAGTCTCGCAAAATATGGCGCCACGCCCCTTTGGAGTGCGGCAGCCCAGCTGCCGCTTTTCCGCCTGCTCGCACCGCTCTGTATTTTGCGATCCTCAATAGATTAGTGGTAGGAAGCAACGAAGGCTTTGTAAGCAGCCTCGGTACTTTCTGGGGCAGCGATTTCAGACGAAATCAAGATGCGGTAACGGAAGGTGACGCTCTGGTTGGGCGCCAAAGTGAGGTTCAGCTCTTCTTTGCCATTACTGAAGACCTTCTCGCCAAGCGGATTTGCAGCAAAAAGGCCGTAGCCGCGGGCGTGCCAATAGGTAGGAAAGCCGGGATTCAAAGGGTGATCGAAAATCGAAATGGTAACCGGCTCATCGCCAACCTTTCCACTCAGATTGCACCAGCGGCCCCGCGTTCCCCAAGCGGCGTCGCCTTTCTTGCCCTCGCTGGTGAGATAGACGCCGTTGACCCCTGTGTTGTCGAGCTTGGCCACCGCCGTCGAGCGCCCGCTCGCGTCGGTGAACACTTCCGGCTTGTCGGAAGGAAGTTCGAGCGCGCGAACCACACGGATACCTAGCATGCCGTCCTTGGCATCCGCGAACACCACTTTTTCATCCTGCGCGGTCAATGTGGTGATGCGATCCACGCTGCGAAAACCTGGTCCCCCGCGAAACACGTAACGCGTATGTTCCTTCAATAAAACTTTCTTGTCGTAGGTGAGCCAGTCGGCTTCCACCTCTAAGCTGCCTTTGTCAGCACCGCTTTCTGCGGAGACGATAGATCGCTGGCGAATGGTTCCCATTTTCGGAGCGTCTTTTGGCTTGATGGCCTCCGAATTGTTCCAGAAGTCGATTCCATTGACATTTTCGTAGGTTAGCCAGAGCCCTACATGATGAGGATGGTCGGTGCGCTCGCCGGAGCGCGGCTCGAGCGGAAAGCCACGAGTGATGATGGTGCCTCTAGCGGTGCGCAATGGGTAAAGGACAGGCTTCGTGAGCTTCGAAGGCCAAATGTAGGAAGTAAAGGGCTGGCCGTCGATGGAAATGTCGACACGCTTCGCCGCTTCGTCAGGAACAACCAGAATTCGGTCATTCGGATGGGGCTTCGCAGAGCCGAATAGCGCCACCATGGCAGGCGCACCCAGCAGCAGGAGCGTCGCACCGAAAATCGAGATGCGCATAGCTAGTTGTCGTAAGCTTTCCCAGCTTAAACTTCTTCGGGAACCACGTAGGGCGCACGGTAGCTGCCTCGCAGCATCCGATTTGCTTCGTCATCCCCGACGACCATCTCCTTCTCGGGATCGAACTTTAGGGCGCGGCCCAGCCGATACGAAGCATTCGCCAGGTGCACTAGTGTCGTCGAGATGTGGCCCTCCTCAATCGGGCAATGAATGTCCTCGGCGCGCCGGCTGCGAACGCACTCAATGAAGTTTGCGTAATGATCCCCGGAGCCTTTGCCGGAAGGTCCCGGCGCGCACTGATTGGTAATCCAGGTTTTGTAAGCGTCGTATCCATTGGCGGCCAGATAGCCGTTGGATCCATAAAAAAGATTTCCAATCGTGTTGGTCTTGGCGTCCATGG
Organism: Acidobacteriota bacterium; assembly: GCA_003223245.1. Classification (GTDB taxonomy): domain Bacteria; phylum Acidobacteriota; class Terriglobia; order Acidiferrales; family UBA7541; genus Acidiferrum. The sequence goes on along the minus strand of QHYI01000108.1, from coordinate 95,020 downwards.
GCCCCAGGGAGTGCTGCTTGCTCGGTGTGGGATTAAGACCTGCCGGCGGCAGCGCGCTGCCGCCGAATTCGGGAGTGCCGATTCCCGCTTCGTGATTGGTGATCCAGTGGCGGACTTCGAGCTCCAGCATCTTGCGCTTGCCATCGGCCGTATCGAAACAGAACGTGGCGTGCAGCGTATTGGGCGTTTCCTGATCATCCTGAAACATGAAGTGTCCACCCATCGCGGACACATGGACGGGAAATCTCACTCCTAACCCCCACCGAGCAATGTCAATTTCGTGGATAGCCTGATTGCCGACTTCCCCGTTTCCCGTGTCCCAAATCCAATGCCAGTTGTAGTGAAAGCGATTCCGCGTAAACGGCTTCAGCGGCGCCGGGCCCGTCCACAGATCGTAGTGCACCCCAGCTGGAACGGGTTCCTCGGGAGTGTGGCCGATCGACGGCCGCCACTTGTAACAAATCGCGCGCGCCAGGTACACGTCCCCGATCGTACCATCGTTCAAGTGCCCAATGGCTTCGATCATGCCGGGATTCGATCGCGATTGGCTTCCATGCTGGCAAATCCGGTTGTATTTCTTGACCGCGCGAACGAGCTGCCTTCCTTCAAACCAGTTATGGGAACATGGCTTTTCCACGTAGACGTCCTTCTCGGCCTGGCAAGCCCAGATCGCAATCAGCGAGTGCCAATGATTCGGAGTAGCGATGGAGATTCCATCGATTTCTTTGTCTTCGAGCAGCTTGCGAACATCGACGTAGGACTTGGGCTTTGGCAACCCCATCTTCTCGACGTTTTCAAGGCGCTGGTTCAACACGCTTTCGTCTACATCACAGAGAGCGGCAATCTCCGTGTTTGGAACGCGTGCGAAGCCGCGGATGTGATCGTGGCCGCGGCCTCGCACTCCGCAGATGGCCACCCTCACTCGGTCGTTCGCGCCCAGGATTCGCGCGTAGCCCGGTCGAGCTGATGCCAGCGCTGTTCCGGCGACGCCCGCGCCAGCAACTTTAAGAAACTCTCTTCGAGAAGCCTTTGATGCACACATACAACCTCCTAGAAAGCCGAAAAGAATGCCGTAAACCCTTGCTGCGCTTGACCCTAACGAGTCGAGCATCGGAAGCGGCAGATTATTTCCTCAGCGCATCAATAGTAATCCAGGATCAAAATTTGTGATGTTTAAACTTCCTAAAGACATCCTTTAGAACCACGAAAATCGCCGAACGAGCTCAGGCCGATGTTTTGCCGGCGATCGGTTGGCCAACAGGGCTCCCTGCGGTTACCGATACCGTTGCCGGATCTTCACCGTGCGATCCAGTTCATCAGACACTTCTAGAATTTTTAGCCGAAGATCTCGGTCCAGCGGCGCGGTGCGCAGAAATTCGTGGACCTGTGTCTGGGCTTTGGCGGAATGCTGGCCCCCGATAAACGCATTGAGCCATCCGAGCAGAAAAAAGATTTTGCGGTCGCGCTTGATGTGCGGCAGCGCTTCGAGTGCGCGTTTTAGGTAGGGAAGGGTTAACTCGGATTGGTTCCAGTAATTGAAGGCTCCCAGGCTTTGTTCGATCCAATCTTCCGGGCGGGAGGAAACGCGCAGGTACTCGTTGAAATAGCGTTGCTTGGAGGCGTTATCGGGACGGGCGGCCTGCGCCACGTAAGCATACTTCTGGCCATCGCCGGTGTTGTCGCGCTTCTGCTCCGCGGCGAAGAAGGTTTCGGCATCCGGATCGTTTAGAGCGATGAGCGCGAGGACCATCGTCCAGCGATCCAAGGAACGAAGTTCCACACCGGGAACGCTGATCTTTCCGGAAAGAAGCTCTTTCAGTTGCGCGCGGCCCTGGGCGGTTTCGGCAATGGCGCGAAACCCCCGAAACCAAATGATGCGCAAATCCTGATTCGGCGAATGCAACATCAGGCCAGATGCCAACTTCTCCGCTTCGGGGACAAGTTCTCGACGCACGTTCGGTTTGACGTAACGGTGCAAGCAGGTGGTGAGGTGGCCGATGAGACTCAGAGCCAACGATTCGTCGGTCTCCTGCGGAAGGAGGCGGAGGGCCAGTTCGGTAAAATTGCGGGGAGCGAACTCCGCTTCGCGAACCGAATCCCACAGCGAGCCCCAAAGCAAGGTTCGCTCGAAAACATCGGAGATTTCGCCGAGCTGCTCGATGACGGCCTTGCGGCTGCGTTCGTCCAGTAAAAAGCGGCCGTAGGCGTAATCCTGATCGTTGAGGAAAACATATTCGGGGCAAGCCTTCCCAATGGCTTCCTGCAAGTCGGCTCGCTGCGTGTTCAGTTCCGCGCGGGCATGAATTGCGGCACGGTCAGGATATACCAGCAAGATTTGCATGCCCATGGGCCAAATGCCGCCTTCGCCCAGAACATCGTGCTGCGCCAACGAAAAGTGGTCGATGTGGTTTTGCTTGTCGCAGGCCCAGGTCACATCGACCTGAGGCATGCCGCGATGACGAATCCACATGGCCGCCCAATCTTGAAGCGGCTTTCCGGAGACACGTTCGAACGCGTGCACCAGGTCGCTCCACTCCGCGTTGGCGTAAGCATGCTCTTTCAGATAAAGCCGCAGACCATCGCGAAAGTTTTCTTCGCCAAGAACAAAGGCAAGCTGCTTCAGCACGCCGGGAGCTTTGGAATAGACAATCGCGCCATAGGCGGATTTGGCGTCTTTCAGATTGCCAATGTCTTGGTAGATCGGCGTTGTGCCCTTGGTCGAATCAATGGAATAGGCGGCGGGTTTAATGGATTGATAGAAACGCTTCCATATTTTTTCGTCAGGCTTAATCGAAACCAGAGCCTGGTAAGCCATGTATTGAGCGAATCCTTCTTTGAGCCAGAGGTCGTCAAACCAGCGCATGGTGGTGAAGTCGCCGAACCATTGGTGGGTCAGCTCATGGAGTACAAGGATGTCGCGATTCAGGTGGTCGCTGTGCGTCGGAGCGATTCGAAAAAGAACGGATTCCTCTCGCAGAAACGTTGCTCCGGCATGCTCCATTCCACCATAAGCAAAGCCGGGAATCAGCACCATGTCGTATTTGGGAAACGGGAAAGGCTGTGCGAAGAAGCCGGAAAGATAATTGATTCCTTGGGCCGCGATTTGTTGCACTTCAGGCGCTTCTTCTTCCGCCTTTTTGAATTTGGACTGGCGAACATACAGTCCAGGCAGGCCTGGCGTTTCGTGCACTTTGCGAAACAGACCGGCGGCGAAAGCAAAAAGATACGTGCTGATGGGACGGGTTTCGGAAAAAGCCGTGAGGCGCTGGCCGGGACCAGCTTGTGATTGCGACTCGACTGCGGTATTGGAAAGGAGGGTCCAATTCTCCGGAGCGATGAGCTCGAGACGGAAGCGACCCTTCAAATCGGGCTGGTCAAAACACGGAAAGGCCATCTCGGCGTCCATGGGAACGAACAGTGTGTACAGATATTCCCCGTTGTCGTCCTTGTCTTCGAAGCGAGTGATTGCTTTTCCCGCGGCGGCGACAGGCGCAGTGAAATCTGTGCTGACCGCATTTTCACCTGCGTGAATGGTGTTCGCGGGAAGCTCGATGTGGCCGTTTTCAATGTTTGCCGGCACCGCTACACCATTGACGGTTAGATTTGTGACTGCTCCTTCGCGGAAGTCGATCGGAATTGGCCGAGAAGAATGGGCATGAAATTGAAGGTCTTCATGGCCGGACACGGTGCTAGCGTGCGGAGTCAGTGTGAAGCGCAGATGATAGTGAACGTCGGAAATCTCCGCGGCGCGCTGACGTGCAAGTTCCCGCGGGATGCCCTCGGGCGTAGCGGCGATCAAACTGTTCGCCGCCGACAGTGCGAACGCGGCAACCATCACGCGCATAGAGGGAAGAAATCTACACGACCTCGAGGTGTAGGGGGAAGGCCCGAGCCGCAAAGTGCGGCCGGAGACCTCTGCCCAGCTTGCGTCTTGTCAGCCTGCCTGCTCCGATTTCTAACACAATGTCAGCCAGAATAACGTTATGATAGGGCCGCCTGGAGAGAAGCCAGGGGTGATCGGTTTGCATTCGCAGAAACTCAGTCACGCGCGTTCTAGATTTTTGGCTGCACTACTCTTCATGGTCATGATCGTGGTCCTTTCCTTCTTGGAGCGTGCACATTCTCAAGTCCTCGCGCAGGGTCAATCGGAGAATCGTCCGTGGATGGACAAGGCGCTGTCGCCGGACCGCCGCGCGGACTGGGTCCTTCAAGAGATGACCCTCGACGAGAAAATCGCGCTGCTGCATGGAAACGGCATGCCCGGTTGGCCGAGAACCGTGCCGGGCGCTAACCCCTGCCTTGGCAACGGCGGTGCCGGTTTTGTCCTCGGCGTGCCGCGGCTCGGCATTCCAATCATTCAGATGAGCGACGCGGCCTACGGCGTGCGCAGCAGCGGAGAGAACGGCCGCTACTCGACCGCGCTTCCATCTAGCATCGCATCCGCAGCGAGTTGGGACGTGCAAGCGGCGTGCGCCTACGGCGCGCTGATTGGACGCGAACTGCGCGCGCAAGGCTACAACATGACGCTCGGCGGTGGCGTGAACTTGACGCGCGAACCTCGCAATGGCCGCACGTTCGAATACCTGGGCGAAGACCCCATCCTGGCCGGCACCATGGTGGGCAACCGCGTGAAATGCGAGCAGGCGCAGCATGTCATAGGCGACATGAAGCACTACGCCTTGAACGATCAAGAGAGCGGACGCAACGAAGTGAATGTGATCATCGGCAAGCGCGCCATGCGCGAGAGCGACCTACTGGCTTTTCAAATCGGCATTGAGATTGCCGATCCTGGCGCTGTGATGTGCTCCTACAACGCGGTCATGGGCGATTACGCCTGCGAGAACAAATACCTACTGACGGACGTGCTCAAGAAGGATTGGAACTTCAAAGGCTTCGTGCTTTCGGACTGGGCCGGCACACACAGCACTGAAAAAGCGTCCGCTGCTGGATTGGATCACGAAGAGCCGATGGACGATTTCTTTGGAGAGAAATTCAAGGCCGCCGTCGAAGCAGGCAAGATCCCCATGTCCGAATTGAATGACCACGTGCATCGCATTTTGCGCTCGGAATTCGCCAGCGGCATGGTCGACAATCCCGTGCAGAAAAGTGTGGTGGATGTCGAAGGCGGGTTCGACATTTCCCGCCACATCGCGGAGCAAAGCATTGTCCTGCTGAAGAATGACCAGGGAATCCTGCCGCTCGACCGCACAAAGCTGCGTTCCATCGCCGTGATCGGGACGAACGCGAACACCAGCATGATTTCCGGCGGCGGTTCTGCCCAGGTGGATCCTCCGGGACACGGCGCAACCCAATGGAAGGAGCACGTCTGGTTTCCGACGTCTCCGCTGAAGGCCATCGCGCCCAAAGCTCCGGAAGCGACCGTGGAGTTCGACTCCGGCGCGGACCCTGCCTCAGCGGCAGCATTGGCGAAGAGGTCCGACGTCGCCATCGTCTTTGTCTATCAGTGGGAGAGCGAGGACATGGACCTACCGAATCTCTCTTTGCCGGAGAATCAGGACGCGATCATTGAGCAAGTAGCTGCGGCCAACCCGCGAACCTTGGTCGTACTCGAAACGGGCACTGCGGTGACCATGCCCTGGCTGAATCAAGTGCGCGGTGTTGTCGAAGCGTGGTACGCCGGCAGCAAGGGCGCCGACGCCGTTGCGAATATTCTTTTTGGCGAAGTGAACCCGAGCGCAAAACTACCCATGACTTTTCCACGCAGCGAAGCCGATCTTCCGCATCCGCGATTGGTGACGCCGCCGCCGGACAAAGCAACAGAAGGCAAGCTTACTTTCGAAGTGCATTACGATGAACGGTTGAAGGTTGGCTACAAATGGTATGACGCTGAAAACAAGCCGGTGCTCTTTCCCTTCGGCTTCGGGCTTTCCTACACGACATTCAGTTATTCTGGCCTGAGAGTCACTACGGGAAGCGGGACAACCGTCGGCTTCACCGTGAAAAACACCGGCAGCCGCGCGGGCGAGGAAATCGCCGAAGTTTATGCCGCCCTTCCCGCAAACGCCGGCGAACCGCCGAAGCGGCTGGTCGGCTGGGACAAAGTGCAACTGAATGCGGGCGAGAGCAAAGAAGTGACCGTGCCCGTAAAAACTTTTTATCTCTCAATTTATGACGAGGCTTCTGACAGCTGGAAGCTTGTGCCGGGTAGCTACACGTTCATGGTGGGCGGCTCGTCGCAGAACCTGCCGCTCGTCGAGACAGTCAACTTGAAATAGGTTTGTCGAACGGCGGAAAAGGATCCGCCGTTTTTCAAGGCCGCGTGCACATCCAGGGGACCATACAACCGCGCTGCGCAGGTTCGAGCCACCAAGCTCGCCTGCCTTATTAGGATTACCTCCAGCGGTTGGCCCGCTTCGGAAAAGCCTCGCTCTCGGATCAGTGGTCTTCGCCCTCGAGGGCCTTTTCAATCTCGTGCGCATCGTTTAGGAGTGCGGTGCCGTCAGCAGCTGCCAGTTCCGGCTTCTTGAGGATGGAGGCAGCTTCCGAAAAATAAATCAAGGCCAGGTCCTTGCAATGCTCCGTGACCAAACATTGTTCCGTCATCGTAGTCGCGAGCGGGAGAATTTCGCGCCGGGTATCGCCCACTTTTACCGGGGCCTTGGCAGGTGTCTCCAGGGCTTCACTAAGCAAGGTGAGTTGGTAGGTGAATCCACCTGCGGCATAGAAGAATTTGTTCTCCGGGTGCGCGTTGCAAAACTGATCCAGCCGCGCTCGGAGATCGTGGATCAACCGTGGCGCTGCACTCAAACCTTGTTTAGGTTGCGATTTTAGGTACGCTTGGGCTTGTGACGCGAGCGTGACCAAGTCGCTGGGGGCGGCGGTTCTTTGCAGGTCGCGGTGAAGGCTCAGCGCCCATCCAGAAGCCACGTCACTAGTGCGGGACCACCAGGTCTCGATCATCCGCATATTCAGCCCCATCCTAAAATAGGCCTGCCCCTGCGCATTTTTATCCAAAGCCGGAGTTGCTGTCGGGAGCGAAGGCGGGTTTGTCGTCTTTGCCGGAGAAATCTCCGGCTTGTCTGTCGCCGCGCTCCCCTTGACCGAGTTTTCCCGGATTGTCTCGGACTTTTTCAATAGAGCGATCACATTGGCGTAGTTGTGTTTCTCAGCCAGGGACAGCGCGGTGTTTCCATCACGATCATGAATGCTGAGGTCCGCTCCTTTATCCAGCAAAGCTCCAACCACTTCGGCGTGGCCTTCTTCGCTTGCTTCGATCAAAGCCGTCTTTCCCGTATTATCCTTGGCATTCAAATCGGCGCCCTTCTCAAGCAGAACCTTCACCGTGGCAATATCGCCCCGGTAGGCTGCCCGGATTAATGGCGTATCCTCGTATTTATTTCTCGCATTTACATCGGCCCCTTTCTCCAGCAGGACGCGGACAACGTCGGTTCGCTGCGAAAACGCCGCCCAGAACAGTGCTGTCCAACCTCCGTCGTCCTTGGCATTCACTTCAGCACCCTTCTCGAGCAACAGCCGCGCGGTGTCCGCATAGCCTTCAACCGCAGCTTCTATCAACGCCGTCCGTCCTGTGTTACCCCTGGCGTTCACAAGTGCGCCTCTGTCGAGCAGCAGCCTCGCAGTATCGGCATGGCCAGTTAGCGCTGCGTACATCAATGGTGTGTTCCCGAAAGCGCCGCGACCATTCACGTCCGCTCCCTTTTGCAGCAGGTTTTGCACATTGGCAGTATCCCCCATCTGGGCAGCATCGAGGAGCTGCTGATTGAGGTTCTGTTGGGCCGGCGAAACTAAGGCCGCCGAACCCGGCGGGGAAGGGGAGGAAGTGGAGGAAGGGGAGGAAGCGGAAGAAGGGGAAGGAATGGAAGAAGGGGTGCCAGGCTTCGCGGCAGAGGCATCCGCGGCGGTCTGCGGTATGGGCTTGCGTGCTATCTCTTGTTGCGTGGCTGCAGAAAAAGTTGTGAGCACGGCAACAACCGCGGAATAGTTGTATTTTCTTGCCAAGGAGAGAGCCGTGTTTCCATCCTTGTCGCGCGCGTTGGCATCCGCTCCCCTTTTCAACAAGGCCAGCGCACTATCCTGATAACCCGATGAGGCTGCGACGATTAACGCGGTCCACCCGTTTTTGTCTTTGGCATTTACATTGGCCCGGCCGTCCAGTAAAGCGCCGAGAACATCTGCGCGGCCAGAAGCCGCTCCGCTCATCAATGCCGTCCATCCGTTGTTATCCTTCATGTTGGCGTCCGCGCCGCCTTTCAACAAGGCGAGCACCGCGTCCGTTTGGCCGTTACGCGCTGCGCTCATCAGCGCTGTCCACCCGGTCTTGTCCTTGGCGTTTACGTTTGCCCCTTTTGCCAACAAGGCACGCACGCCTTCCGTGCTCTTCATTGAGGCTGCCCACATCAACGCCGTCCGGCCGTTCTTATCCTTTGTGTTCGGGTTGGCCCCTTGCTTGAGGAGCTTTTCGATCTGTGCCGCATCTTGTTTCTTTGCGGCCTCGAGTAGTCTGGCATTCAAATCCTGCGCAGATACAGGTAAGGCAAGAGACAGGATTATGCCCAATGTCCACGCTGGTCTTGTCACGTTTGGCCTCTGCGTAGTTTCGGACTCCAAGCTCCGCTTTGTGCCGGCCTACTCGCGGTGGAACGGAGCCAAAGCGCAAAAAAGAACACAAACCCTGCCATTAACAGCTTACTCGCGTCAGCAGGCGAAATCGCCTTGTTCTTGCAAATTTGTGCCATCGCAAATAACGACGGAGCTTCTTTGGACGGAGTTCAGACCTGCCGGGAAAACGCGGAATCTTCCGCCACCAAAGCTCAGCAATCAACGAATAAATATCTGTCTAATCCCCGAAGACTCAGCTGCGCTCAGGACGCACCCGCCGTGCTGCAGAGGGCGGCGCCGCCCGCGATCCCGGATTCCACGCCATACCGCGCAGGAACGATGGGGATTTCCCCGCAGCGTTTGTTCATGCACCACGCGGGCAGACCTTTGCGGATTTCCCCAAAAAAGCGATTCAGCATTGGCGCCACGCCGCCGCCGATGATGATTACCTCAGGCTCGAGCAGATCCACGATGTTGCCGAGCCAGATCGTGATCACCCCGACCGTTTCGAGCAGGATTTCTTTTGCGAGCGAATCGCCCGCAGCATAGGCGCGTCCGACCATCTCGCTCGTGACCGCTTCTATTTTTCCACCGGCCAGCTCGAGCATGGCCGATTCTTGTCCGGTTGATTGCGCGAGCCGCGCCTGCGCTTTTCTTGCGATAGATGTGCCCGAAGCCAGTGCTTCGATGCAGCCCTTCTTCCCGCATCCACAAACCGGCCCGTGGTAGTCGATGACCATGTGGCCCGCTTCGTCTGCCGCGCCGGTGCGCCCGTGATAAATGCGTCCGTCAAAAAGAATTCCCGCACCGATGCCTGTGCCAATGCAAGTGTAAAAAACATTTCGGTAACCGCGGCCCGCTCCCCAGAGTGCTTCCGCGAGCCCCGCGGATTTGGCGTCGTTCTCCAACTTTACCGAACCGTCGTACCGTCGCGCGATTTCCGCAGCCAGCGGATAATTGCGCCAGCACGTCACGTTGGGAGGATTCAGCACGACGCCAGTGTGAGGATCGAGCGGCCCCGGGGCGCAAATGCCGATGCGCCACTTAGCCTCCTTGTCCGGCGCGAGCTTCAGCAGTTCGTCAATCGCGGCGGTCACGGCAGCCAGTCCCTCCTCTGCCGTGCCGTGGGGGTTCATTGGCACGCGCGTGTGCTCATGGATTTCACCGTGCGCGTCGACAAATCCTGCAGCCACTTTCGTGCCGCCCACATCCACGCCAATGGCCCACGTGCTGGCTTCCCTTTGGGTCGTTGTCATCTTTGGCAGGTCAATCCGCTAAGTTTTGGAATAGCGCACGCTGTTCGGTTTCGAGCCGCTCAAGGCGAAGAAGAGGATATAGAGGTAGCAGATCACGGGCAAAAAGAAGGCGTGATGAATTCCGATCCTGTCTGCGATCCAGCCTTGCGTCACGGGAATAATGGCCCCGCCGACAATAGCCATGATCAAGATTCCGGAGCCGTCGCCCGTGAGCGGGCCAAGCTCCGCCACGCCTAGCGTGAAAATGCTTGGGAACATGATGGAGTTGAAAAAGCCGACCAGAATAATGCTCCACATCGCAAGATGTCCCGTGCTCAGCATCGAGACCGCTACCAGCGCGGTCGTGGATATGGCGCAAATACCGAGTAGTGCTTCGGTCGTTGCCGTCACGCGCCCCCCGCGAAGCGCAGAGACCACAGCGACCGCTGCTGACGCAACGGCTACCAGCGCAAGCAACGGACGGCCTTCAACCAATAGCCACGCAAGCCACGTGAGATTCGGCACTCCGGGTTGGTATCCGGCCGGCATGTGACTTTCTATCGGATAGGAAAGCAAAATTAGCGCCAGGCTGACCGCGGCTACCACGCTTAGGGACGTCGACTTGGCCTCGCTTAGCAAACTCGAACCGATGAACCGTCCCAGCATCGCACCGCCCCAATAGAATGCCACAAAGCTCGCCGCGACCTTTTCCGCTAGCCCGCCAATGTAGGGCTCGTGGAAGTAATTCACCAAAAAGCTTCCGATAGAGACTTCGGCGCCCACATAGACAAATATGGCAATCGCGCCAAACACCAGGTTCGGATGCTTCCAGATAGAGTCGCTCACCTTTTCGCCGACCCTGTGCTGCGCATGTTCGATTTTCGGCAGTTTGAAACTGCCGATGGCCATGGCCAGCAGCACTAACGCGATTCCCAGGCCCACGTAGGGAGTTTTGACCGTGGCCGCTTCCTGCAAGCGATAAGCCTGCAAGGCGTCCGGTGCCATTGCCCGTACCTCGCTCATTGTTTTAGGGACAGCGCTGAGAATCAAAAGTCCTCCAAAAAATGGAGCAAGAAAAGTCCCCAGTGAGTTGAACGCCTGCGTCAAATTCAGGCGACTGGAAGCGGTCTCAGGCTTGCCGAGAACAGTCACGTAGGGATTAGCCGCCACTTGTAAGCAGGTGATGCCAGCGGCTAAAACAATCAAGGCTGCCAGGAACAGCGGAAACGACGGCACACTTGCCGCAGGAACGAAAAGGAATGCGCCCAAGCCCATCATGAGCAAGCCAGAGACCATGGAACGCTGGTAGCCAATCCAGTCGATGATTTTGGCGGAAGGTATGGAGAAAATGAAATAGGCGCCAAAGAACGCGAACTGAATCAGCATCACTTGCGCATAGTTCAAGTCGAAGATGGATTTCAGGTGGGGTACGAGAATATCGTTGAGACACGTCAGGAACCCCCACATGAAAAACAAGGTCGTGACCACCGACAGCGGCCCGGTGTAGGTCTGAGAAGGCTCGCTGGCTATCCCGGCGCTTTTCAAGCTTACGTTAACCATTGTGGTTTTCTTCCATTCTCTTGCAGCATCCGCCCAAAGCTGCGGCTTTCAGCCGGCAGGATGATGACACAGTTGGCGCGCAGAGAAAACCTTTGTCGTTCGCCGGGTGCGGTCGCGGCGTGTGATAGAGTGTCGGCAGGATTTTTATTGTAAAGATACGGGTGCGAAATGAACACGCCAAAATTCCTCACTCTCCTTGTGGTTTCGTGTTCCTCCACGCCCTTTCTCTCTGCCAAGCCCCTACGCGCGCAAGAGGCTTCTCCGGCCATTGTGGTGCTCAACGAAGCCGGCCTGCCCTCGGCGGATTCGCCGGCTTTTCCACAGCGGCAACTCGCAAAGGCTCTCCCGGAAGCGCGTTTTGCCTCCGCGAAGGAACTCGATTCTCTGCTGACGAACTCCCCGCCTCGGTTGCTTGTGCTTCCCTACGGCTCCGCTTTCCCAGAAGAGAATTGGTCCGCCATTTACGCGTTTCTCGAGCAGGGGGGAAATTTGCTGGTTCTTGGCGGGCGGCCCTTTACGCGGGCCGCGTATCACGATGATTCCGGCTGGCATCTGCGCGATTACAGCGTGCGCTTCATCCTGCGATTATCCATGGATCAATTTCAAACGGCGCCTGGCTCTGCGGGGATGGAATTCCAAAACAATGCGGACATCACGATTTCTCTGCCGCATTTTTCCTGGCAGCGCGCGTTCAGCCCCGTGATCCGGCTGAGCGCTGTGGATTTGTACAATCGCGGCGGCTCGGCGGGCTCGATTGACGCGCGGCTCGATCCGCTCGCCTGGGGAGTGAAAAACGGCCGCAAGATGGCGGCTCCGGTCATGGAAATCGATCATTTGCGTAATGGGTTCGATGGCGGGCGCTGGGTTTTTCTCACGTCGGAACTTGACCCGCAGTTTCCGGCGAGCAACGAAGCCGTCACGCTGATTCACACGCTGGCTGAACGCGCTCAACACGGTTCCGAAGAATTCACCGCGCGTCCTACGCTTCCTCTGTATCTTCCGGGCGAGCCTGTGGAAGTCGAAATTCTCTGGCATGCGGCCAAACAGCCAACTGGCCCGCTGACCATTCGAATCACGGAGTTCCCCGAAGCGCAACCCTCCGAGCGCGAGGTGCAGACTATAAATTTGTCTCGGCCACAAACTCTCTTGTTCCCCGCGCCCAAAGAAAAAGGCTTTCACATCATCCAGGCGGACGTTCTCGAAGGCGGCCAAGTCCGCAACGTGTACAAGTCAGGCTTCTGGATTCGCGACACGGAATTCCTGCGCTCCGGCCCGCATCTGACGGTCGATCACGATTTCTTTGAGATGGACGGCCATCCGATCGCCGTCGTCGGCACGACTTACATGTCCAGCGAAGTGCAGCGACTCTATTTCGATCACCCTAATGTGTCCGTATGGGATAGCGACATGGCGCAGATTCAGGCCGCCGGACTCAATATGCTGCGCACCGGTTGGTGGACGGGTTGGGACAAATTCTGCGACGAAAACGGCCAGCCCTACGAGCGCACGCTGCGCACACTCGAAGCCTACTTGATGACCGCGCGCAAGCACGGCCTGCCGGTGCAATTCAACTTCTTCGCGTTCCTGCCCGATGTACTTGGCGGCGTGAACCCCTATTGGGGGCCGGAGGCGCGGCGCAAACAGCAAACCTTGGTCTCCACGGTCGTCTTCCGTTTCCGCGAGGTCCCCTTTTTGGCGTGGGACCTGATCAACGAGCCCAGCATTTCGCAGCATTTGTGGCAGACCCGGCCAAACGGCGATCCCATCGAGCTGGCCGCGTGGAATCAATGGCTTTCGAAGCACTATCCCGACCGCGCCGCGCTCGCAGCCGCTTGGAATGTGCCGCCTGCTTCCGTCGAGGGAACCATCTCCCTCCCGAGTGAGCTCGAATTCAGTTCGGGGGGCGTGTATGTCGGCCACAACTCGCTTCGCGTGTATGACTATTTTTTGTTCGCGCAGGAAACATTTGTGGATTGGGTGCGCGCGATGCGCGAAAAAATCCGCGCGACCGGCTCGCAGCAACTCATCACCGTGGGCCAGGACGAAGGCGGCGTGCGAGACCGCTTATCGCCTGCTTTCTATGGGCCCGTAGTGGATTTCACCACCAACCATTCCTGGTGGGGCAACGATTCCTTGCTATGGGATTCGCTCACGGCTAAGCAGCCGGGCGAGACCATGCTGATTCAAGAGACCGGGCTGCAACGCGAACTCAATCTGGACGAAACGGCGCGCTTCACGCCGGAACAGGAAGCTTCCCTGTTCGAACGCAAAGTTGCGTTGTCCTTCGAGCAAGGCGCCGGCGCCATCGAATGGTTGTGGAACACCAACTCTTATATGACACAAGCCAACGAAGCGCCCATCGGCGCACTGCGCGCGGATGGCACGGAAAAGCCGGAAGCTACGGTGATGCGCGACTTTGCGGGCTTCGCAAAATCTCTCCACGGCCACTTGCGGAATCCGCGGCAACCATCTGTTGCCGTTGTCACTTCACAAGCCGCGCAATTCTCCGTTCTTGCCGACTTGCAGCTCGAGGCACAACAAAATGCCGTTCGCGCTCTGGCCTACAGATTGCAACTGACTCCCTGCGTGATTGCGGAAAACCAGATTGCCAAGCTCGGCGGGCCGCAGCTTGTGATTCTGCCTTCGCCGCAATCTTTGAACGAGAGCACTTGGCAGGCTCTGCTTGCCTATGTGAGGGGCGGCGGCAATCTGCTGATCACCGGGCCTGTTTCTCGCGATGAACACTGGCAATTCCGCGACCGGCCGCGGGACATCGGATTAGCGGCACAAATCGAGCCGCAAAGCTATCGAAGCGCCGAAATCCGTCTGCTCAACAAAACCGTTCCTCTCGCGTTCGACCAGCAAAAACAATCTGCACTCGAGGCGCTTCGCTTCAACGACGGTGCCACCTGGAAGGAGATTCCGACGGCCAGAGGGAAAATTTTCTGGTCGTCTTATTCTGCGGAATTAGCGCAAGGGCTGGACGCGGCGACTGCTGTCTACGGCTACCTTTTGACCACGTTGAAAATCAAGCCTGCGTTCGAATTGCTATCCGCGCTGCCAGCAGGCGTGCTGATTTCCGCCACGGAACTTCAGGATTCCGTGCTTTACATCCTCGAATCGGAAAACGCGGAAGACGCCGCTGTCGACCTGCACGATGCAATCACGGGCACACGCTTGACTTTGAAACTACCGGCGCAGCACGCCGCGATGGCTCTCATCGGAAAGCAAGAAAAAGCCGTTATCGCTAGATATGGCTTCTGATTTTTCATGACGCGATAAGCCCTTGCAGCGCCCATCGGAGTTCTTCTGCTTCAGAAGTCGCGGTACAAGGAGAATCTTAAGTCTCTTGTAACTTTTGCTTGGCTAAGCACTCCAATGATGAGGCGCACGAGGGTTGTTTTGCTTGTTTTGCTCAGCTTCGAGGAGCTCCGGAAAACTCGCTGGGCAGTTTTTCATCTAGTAGTACGGAAAGTACGTAGGATAATAAGAGGAGAGCAAAAAGTTTGTCAGGAGGAGCAGATGTTGATCGGTAGGGCCGCGGATTTGACATACGCGGATGTTACGCCTAAGGCAGTCTATCTGAACCGCCGGAAATTTTTGCAAGCCATGGGGATTGTTGGTGCCGGCGTGGCCGCGGGCCGGCGAATTTTTGAACTGGCCTCGCCCTCACAGAGGGCGCTGGCGGCGACAAAATTCAGCGGCCTCGTCAAGAGTCCCTTTAGCACCACGGAAAAAATAACCCCCTACGAAGACGTCACGCACTACAACAATTTTTACGAATTCGGCACCGACAAGGCCGATCCAGCGAGAAATGCGCAGAAGTTCGACACCTCCAATTGGGTCGTTTCTGTCGAAGGAGACGTCGCCAAGCCGAGCAAGTTTACCATGGACGAAATCCTGAAGTTGGCCCCGCTCGAAGAGCGCATCTACCGGCATCGCTGCGTCGAGGCGTGGTCCATCGTAGTGCCCTGGACTGGTTTTTCCTTCAGCAACCTCGTGAAGCTGGTCGAACCGACGCCCAAGGCGAAGTTCGTAGCGTTCCAGAGCTATTACAATTCCCGCCAGATGCCGCAGGGGCGCTGGGCAGGGATCGACTTCCCTTACGTCGAAGGCTTGCGGATGGACGAGGCCATAAATCCCCTGACGCTCCTGTGCGTCGGAATGTACGGGGAATCGCTTCCCAATCAGGATGGCGCGCCGGTACGCATGGTGATTCCATGGAAGTACGGCTTCAAGAGCATCAAGTCGCTGGTCAAAATCAAATTTCAGTCGAAAATGCCGCCCACGACCTGGAACCTTGCAGCGCCCAATGAGTACGGGTTTTACTCGAACGTGAATCCCAACGTGGATCATCCGCGCTGGAGCCAAGCAAGAGAGCGCCGCCTGGGGGAGATTTTCAAGCGCCCCACGCTGATGTTTAATGGCTACGGCGATCAGGTCGCCAGCATGTACACCGGGATGGATCTGAAAAAATACTACTGACCAGATTTTCTGACAATGCGTGCCCTACTCACCAGCAAGTGGACCAAAGTCGCCGTCTTCCTCATCTGCTTGATTCCTTTGGACGCGCTCGTCTGGCGCGGCTTCCATCACGGTCTAGGCGCCAATCCCGTCGAATTCATCCAGCTCACCACCGGCCGCTGGACTTTACGCTTTCTCATCTTCACGCTCTGCATCACGCCGTTCCGCAAGCTTGTGAATCTTCCGGACCTGATTCGCTTCCGGCGCATGCTCGGCTTGTTTGCCTTTTCCTACCTCTGCCTGCACTTTCTGACGTACCTTCTCCTCGATCAATCTTTCGATTTCGTGGCTATCTCGAAGGATATTGCGAAGCGCCCGTTCATCACCGTGGGCTTTCTAGGTTTTCTTCTCTTGCTTCCCTTGGCGATCACTTCAACGGCGGGCTGGATTCGCCGCCTGGGCGGAAAACGGTGGCAAAGGATTCACCGCGGAATCTACTTTGCTGCCGTTGCCGGGGTCATTCATTACTACTGGAAGGTCAAGTCCGACGTGCGCATGCCGCTGTTCTACGGGGCGCTCGTCGCGATTCTGCTTTTGTGGAGGCTGGCAGATTGGTTTTTTAAGCGGCGCCTGCCCGCTGCCGCGAAGCTCTCGCCGCAACAGGTTCCCGCTGACTCGTCCCGCTGACTCGTCCCGCTGACTCGTCCCGCTGACTTTGTCTTAATTGATGTTGGAAGCGGAGGGCTCGCTCTGGAATTCGATGCCCCAGAAACGCGGCGCCGGAGTCAGGAATTCAATGCCCACGCGTTGTCCTTTTTCCAGAGGCTCACCGAGATAGACGACGCGGCATTCTTGCTCTTCCTGCGTTAGCGGATTTGTCAGCACCAGCGTCTCGCCGTTATCCACTTCGTGCTTGAGCAGCAGCAAGCCGCCGTGGACGCTTACCACGACAGTTTCACAAGTTTCCTTGAACCTCTTACGATCGTGGGTGCGTCCCTGGGCTTGTATGCGAACCTTGCGAAAGGCTCGGGCGCTTCGTCTTGGCGTTGCGGAAACCACTTCGCTCATAGCGCCATCTTCGGCCGCTACTGCCACAACGTCAATCTGGCCTGGCGTACAGGTGTTCTCCATCGGCAATTGTGTCGGGAAAGGCGAGTTTTCCAGGCCTCTTCGCACCCATTTGCCGCGTTACCGACATGTTGGCCAGGAAGAACCGACCGCATAACCGCCACTTATCCCGTGAAGTCTTCAGCCATGCACCCCAGAACCCCAGAACCGCCCCATCTTGTAGGTCAACAAGGGCAGTCATAGAATAGCCATCGAGCGGCAGGGCCAGGTCAGCATTCCTTCGCTGCTGCAAAGTTCGTTTCCCATTTTGCGTAGCAGTGGGTTACATTCCAATTCGAAAGGACTTCTGTCCCCCTGGGGCCTTCCTATGAATCTCGTTGAATGCATTGACCGTTTACGCGACCAGCATCTTGCAGAACTTTGCGAATTCCTGCGCATTCCGAGCATCAGCGCCAAGAGCGAGCACAAGCCGGACATCGAGCGTGCAGCCCGTTGGGTAGCAGACCACTTGCGCGCGGCGGGATTTAAAACGGTTGAGATCGTTCCCACCAACCTGCACCCTCTCGTTTATGCCGAGTCTTTGGAGGCTGCAGGGCAGCCCACCATCCTTTTCTACGGGCACTACGACGTGCAGCCTCCCGAACCACTCGATTTGTGGACTTCCTCCGCATTCGAACCCACCGTTCGCAATGGCAACCTGTTTGGCCGCGGAACCGCCGACGACAAAGGTCAAGTGCACATTCACCTGAAAGCTTTCGAAGCGTTGCAGAAGGTCAACCATAAACTTCCCATCAACGTAAAAGTCTTGATCGAGGGCGAAGAGGAAGTAGGCAGCGTCAGCCTTTGGGATTATGTGCAAAAGAACAAAGAAAAATTGAAGGCTGACGCGCTCGTAGTTTCCGATACTTCGATGCTCGGAAAAGGCGTGCCCTCGATTACCTATGCGCTTCGCGGCTTGAACTACTACCAGATTGAATTGACTGGTCCCGAACGCGATTTGCATTCCGGCGTATACGGCGGCGCAGTCCCCAATCCGCTGACGATTCTCGCAGAGCTTTTCGCCAAGCTGCATGACAAAAACTTTCGCGTCACGGTGCCCGGCTTCTATGACCAGGTGGCCACCCTTCCGAAAGCGGAGCGCAAAGCTCTAAACTCGCTGCCTTGGAAAAAGAAAGACTTCGAAAAAGCCGTCGGCGCTCCGGGCTACTGCGGCGAAAAAGGCTTCACGACCATCGAACGGCTTTGGACACGGCCGACGCTCGAATTGAACGGGGTCTGGGGCGGTTATCAGGGAGAGGGCGCGAAAACGGTCATTCCCTCAAAAGCATTCGCGAAGTTTTCCACCCGACTTGTTCCCAACCAGGAGCCAAAGAAAATCGCGCAACTCGTGGAGAAGCATGTTCGCAAGCTGCTGCCAAAAACGGTTCACTGCAAATTCGAAGTCCTGAGCATGGGAAAACCCTGGGCGGCTCCGTATCACCATCCAATTTTTCAGAAAGCCCAAGCGGCTCTCGAGAAAGGTTTCGGAAAGAAGGCAGTATTCATCCGCGAAGGCGGCTCGATTCCTTTCGTCACGCAAATGTACGATACCTTCAAAGTGCCCTGCGTTTTGATCGGTTTTGGTCTGCCCGACGAGAACGCCCACGCCCCCGATGAGCACATCGCTCTTGAAAACTATTTCGGCGGCATCAAAGCCGTGGCCCATTTTTACGCCGACCTTGCCAAGCGATAGGGCTGCCGGCGCTACCTGTTCCATTTCTGGGCATTAACTGAAGAATTTAGCTAAAAACTGCCTCCGAGATTCCCGGGAGTGCCCGGGAATGCGTTCTAACCGCATTTTTAGCGGGGTTTTCCACACCTCCCATAAAAAAACCGCATTTTTATGGGCTTTTTTTGCGATTTTTCCTTGCGTTCCCGGTTTTCCTTGGCTATAGTCCTTCGCGGCCCGAGTTTTTCACTGAAAAAATGAGGGGTTGCCGCTCGGAGCCTGCTTCGATTGCATCGGAGCCTGCCCTGATAACATCGGGGTGGAAAGTAAAATGAGGAGGATAAGCAGACTGATGTCCAAGCCAATGAGCAAGACGAAAATCGTTGGGCACATCGCCGAAAAAGTCGGAACTCCAAAGAAAACCGCCACCTTGTTCTTTGACGAGCTCTTTAAGCTCGCCGTCCGAGAGGCTAAGGGTGCTGCGGGCAAATTCGTGATTCCGGGCCTCGGCCGCGTGGTCAAGGCGCACCGCAAGGCGCGCATCGGCCGCAATCCGCAAACGGGCGAGCAGATCAAGATCAAGGCGAAGACCGTAGTTCGCCTGCGTCCGTCGAAAGCGTTGAAGGACGCTGTCCTGAAGTAATTGTAGTCTTCTCTAGAATTGGCTCCCCGTGGCCTGAGCCATCAGGCTAAGGGGGGCCTTTCTGTTTGGGCTTGGACAATCTCAGACAAAACGGACCACACCTCAGACCGCAAATCTCGGTTCCTGCAAACATGGTCACAGAAAACGGAGCACTCAAAGCGTCTTGACGTAAGCGACCACATCCCGGATTTGCGCCGCATCCAGCAAATCTTTCATTCCCGGCATCTGCGAGTCGCCAGTTTCAATCCACTTTGTCAGCGATTCCGTCGTGACCTTGTTTCCGTTCACCGTGAAGGTTCGGCGCTTGGAAATACCTTTCAACCCGGGGCCGATTTTTTTCTCTGCTTTGTCCGCGAAGTGGCAGATCGCACATTTTTGCTCGAATATTAGCTTCCCTCGTGCCGCGGACCCCGCAACGGCGTGGCCCCCTGTTTTCTTGGTGCCCGATTTTGCCGGCGGATCTTGCGCCGCCACGGCCGTCGCAATAGCCAGAATGGTGGTTCCAAGTATCGCTAAACTCCGCTTCACGATTTTCTCTCCTTCATCTCCGCAAATGGGGCTGCCGGCAAAGGCCGGTTTCGTTCTGGTCCCAAACGCATCCATTTTCCCTATTTGCTTCGAGAATTTCCACTCACGCACAGGCCCCGGGATGAACCACCGAACAAACGCCCCGTCACAAAGTACAGGTTGCTTTCTTGCACTCCTCCCTCACTTTCGTACTTTTGACCCCTGCGAAACGTTGTGCTAACAATCCCTCATGAGCATGGAGACCCTCACCCGCGCGTGGGAAATCCTGCAGGACGCCTATCAGGCGCAGATGGAAGGCGATTACGATCGCGCCATCGAGCTCTATCAATCTTCGCTTGAATTGCACCCCACGGCCGAGGCCCATACGTTTCTTGGCTGGAGTTATCATTTCCAGGGCCGCATCGACGAAGCCATCGCGGAGTGCAAGCGCGCCATCGAGATCGATCCCGATTTCGGCAATCCTTACAACGACATTGGCGCGTACTTGATCGAACAAGAGCGCTACGACGAAGCCATCCCCTGGCTCGAGCGCGCCACCGAAGCGCGCCGCTACGAACCCCGGCACTTTCCCCATTACAACCTCGGGCGCGCCTATTTGGGAAAAGAGATGTACAGCCATGCCATGCGCTGTTTCCAGGAAGCGCTCCAAATCGAACCGCGCTATTCACTCGCGCGTCAGGCTCTTGCTTCCCTCCGCCGCATGGTCAATTAACCAAGCGCGCAACGATTCGCCGAACCGACAGGCCCGCAGGTTAAGCCCTAGGGGTTAATCGCGCTCGCGCAGCGCCGCCACGATTGCGGTGTGCTCGGCTTGCGGCTTCTCCCTGCGCTTTGGCCATGTGTGGCGAGATCGCTCCTCTTTTTCTCTTGACTCAAGCGATCAATGTGAGGATATTGGCGCTCAATTGGTTCACTGATTCTGGTTCTTCGGCTCATCTCGAAAGTCTTCGCCGATAGGGCGTGCATTCCAGAGCCAGTACAAGCCTCAACTCTTCGCTTGGAAGATCAATGGGGGGAGCACATGAAATATTCCATTCGTCTGGTTCTCGGCATCCTCGCATTCGGCCTCATTTTCACGCCACGAGTTTACGCGCAGGTCGCTGGCGCAACCATCACCGGCACCATCACGGACGCCTCGGGCGGGGTCATCTCCAATGCTCAGGTTTCCGCCAAGAACGTGGCCACCGCGGTCGTGACCTCCACAAAAAGCAATTCCGACGGTTTGTACACCGTGACCAATCTCATTCCCGGAGACTATCAGGTCGCGGTTACCGCTCCCGGCTTCACCACAAAAGTTCTCAACATCACTCTTACCGTGGGTGCGGAGCGCGCCCTGGACGTTAGGATGGCCGTCGGGCAATCGCAGCAAACCGTGCAAGTCACCGAACAAGCGCCGACTATTCAGCTGGCAACCGCCACCATCAGCGGCGTTGTCGAAGGCTCCGAAGTCCGCGACTTGCCGTTGAACGGCAGGGATTGGGCCTCTCTTGCCACGCTTCAGCCTGGTGTGGCCTCCGTGCGAACCCAGGAAGCCGTCACTCAGGTCGGCTCTCATGCGCGCGGCTTGGGCATGCAGATGACCATTGATGGCAACCGTCCCACACAAAATACCTACCGCCTGAACGGCATTATCATCAACGATTACTCCAACGCCGGGCCCGGAAGCGTGCTGGGGCAGAATCTTGGCGTTGACGCCATCCAGGAATTCTCCGTCCTCACCAACAACTACACCGCGGAATACGGTTTCACTTCCGGCGGCGTCATTAATGCCATCACCCGCTCCGGCACAAACGAGTTTCACGGCAGTGCTTACGAGTTTATTCGAAACAGCGCGCTCGACGCCGCCAATTTCTTTGAGAATGCCAGCGGTCTTCGGAAAGCAGCGTTCCGCCGCAACCAGTTCGGTGGTTCCGCGGGGGGCGCGATTTGGAAGGACAAGCTTTTCATCTTTGGCGATTATGAAGGGCTCCGCCAGAGCAAGGGCATCCCGCACATTGCATTTGTCCCTTCGCCGGAAGCGCGCAGCGGCATTCTTGGTGATCCAAATACCGGTGCACCCCAGTCACCGATCGCGGTGGACCCGCAGATCGCAAAATTTCTCGTTTTTTATCCGGCCGCGAACGACGGCCTAATCAGCCCAGCGAACGGCGCCGCTTGCAACCAAGCGACCGTCATCTGCAACACCGGCAAATACGCCTTTTCTGGCGCGCAAGTGGTCCCGGAAAATTACTATACCGCTCGCATGGACGTGAAGATCTCCGCCAAGGACAGCTTGAACGGCGGCTATTATTTCGACCACTCCACTTTTACTCAACCCGATGGTCTAAATCAGGTGCTGGATCAATTTGCTCTGGGCCGCCAAGGTTTCTCCGTGGAAGAAACTCACTTGTTCGGCGCCGGTTTGGTCAACACCGTCCGTGGCGGCTACAATCGCAGCTACGCCAATGGCCAGCTGACTCCAAGCGCCATCAACCCGGCGGCCGCGGATCATTCCTTCGAAATGATCCCGAACTCGAACCTGTACGCGCCGCGGGTCACCGTCTCTGGCTTGACCACCTTCCGTGGCGGCCTGCGCGGCCAGTCGGTCCAGAATTACTTGCTGCAGGCGTCTCAGTTTTACGACGACGCCGTCCGCACCTTTGGCAAACACAACCTGAAATTCGGCGGGGCAGTGGTCGTCTATCATTTGGACTTGTACGCGCCCTTTGTTGAAGACGGCAGTGCTACCTTCAGCGATATTCCCAGCTTTTTGAAGAACATCGTCCATATCGCGGGCAGCCCCCCGGACGTCCCCTCCATCAAGACCCATCGCAATCACACCAACGTTTTTGCCGGCTACGTTCAGGACGACTGGAAAATGCGCCCCGGCCTTACGCTAAACCTCGGCTTGCGCTATGAAATGGAAACCATTCCCAAAGAGGCGAACGGCTTGGTGGCTAATTTGCCGACCATCACCAGCGATCCCAGCGCCTGTGTTTCCCCCGGCAATTGTCCCGGTCTGAACAACTTCTCCTTTTCCCACAATCCCACAAACAAGAATTTCGAGCCGCGGATTGGTTTTGCCTGGGATCCTTTCCACAGCGGCAAGACTTCCGTTCGCGGTGGCTTCGGCATTTTTGATGCTTTGCCGCTTCCTTATGAATTGGTTATCAACAATGCCCAGACTTCCCCTTTTCACAACACCATCACGGTGGTGAACCCGGCGCAGGGTTCTTTTCCGCAAATACCTTTTCCTTCGTCTTTTGTTGCCTCCGCCCAGACCTGGAACTACGTGGACACCAACATCAAGCGCAATTACATTTACCAGTACAACCTCAGCGTGCAGCGGCAGTTGACCGGTTCTCTGGCATTGACTGTCGCTTATGCAGGTTCCCGCGGAATACACAATCCCTTCCAAATTGACGACATCAATACGGTCTTCCCCGCAAAAAGTTCGGCGGGTTGGTTGTTCCCGGTCATTCCCGCCACTTCGGGACCAAGCCCGGTAGTTTGTTCAGCTCCGACCGCCGTATCCCCGGCCCCAGCGGGCCTTTGCGGTAATATCACCAATCCGACCGCCATCGTGCCTGGCCAGTTGATCAACGGAAACGTTGCGGCCATTCAGACGACCCTTTGGCAGAGCATGTCCTATTACAACGCCCTCCAGGTGCAAGTGGAGAAGCGCATGAGCCACGGCTTCGAAGTGCTCAGTTCTTTTACTTGGGGCAGGACCATAGACACCTCCTCCGGCAGTTTCGCAGGTGACAATTTCTCTGCGGACTTGAGCCCCACGATTCCCTGGTGGGATCTGCGGCTTGTGCGCGGGCTTTCGGACTTCAACGTATCCCGCAACTTGACCCTGAACGCCCTGTGGAATATCCCCACACCTTATGCCTTCTCCGGACCCCTGGGGTGGTTTGCTCAAGGTTGGCAATTGGGCGGCATCGTTGAAGCCAGTTCCGGCGTCCCTCTCTGGCCGCTCGACGGCGTGGAAGGCGACCTCGTGGGGCAGCTCAACTCCGAGCCCATCGCCATTCCCGATCGCGTTTCAGGATGCCCACTCACTTTTCCATCTTCCGGGCGCCACGGCAGCCTGCAATACATCAATCCTGCGTGCCTCATCAACGCGCAAGCTCCCAGCGCTTCCTTCTATTCCGCGAATTGCGACCAGCGTTTTGCTGCCCCCACATGTATCAACCTCCTCGGCAATCTCGGCCGCAACACCATCATCGGCCCTGGCTTGGTCAATTTCGATTTCGCCATGGTCAAGAACAACAAGATTCCAAAAATTTCGGAAACCTTCGCCATTCAGTTCCGGGCGGAGTTCTTCAACGTTTTCAACCACACCAACTTCGCGCCGCCGGTCGATAACCTGGAGGCTCTCGACGCCTCGGGTAACCCCGTGCCGGGATTCGGGCAGATCGATGCCACGCAGGTGCCGAATCGTGAGATTCAGTTCGCGTTGAAGATTACCTGGTAGCGAGCAACGCCGCACCGGGCCCGCCCGAAGGAGCGCCTAAGCGGATGCCTTTTCTCTGGATGGCTTGACCGCGCGATCGTAGATCCATAGCAACACTGTGGTGAGCAGGCCGACGCCTGCAATGGCGTACCACGCGCGCTGCGGCTGATGCGCCACTTCCGCGAATCGGTGCATCACGCGCCCGCCAAACCATCCGCCAATCAGCGATCCAATGCCGATGGGCAGGAACGCAAACCCCATGTAGGTGCCTTGCTGCTCGGCCGGAGCCAGCTTCGCGATGTACTCGTAATACCGCGGCGCCTGAATAATCTCGCCCAGCGCGAGGACGACGATCGAGAGAACCGCGCCGGCCACGGTGGGTTGAAAGGCGATAATCAGCCAGCAGAGCGAAGATATCAGCGTTCCTAAAATCACCGCGCCGAACGCCGGAATCTTGCGCGCCAAGTAGTTGATGAGCAGCGTGAAGCAAATAACCATGGCACCGTCCGTCACCAGGATCAACTCCACGTCGGCTTTGGAATTGACGTAGTGAAGAATGTACCCTGGGAGCGAGATGTACTGCTGCCAAAACACAATCCAATAGCCGGTGAAAATCACCAGAAACCACATAAAACGGCTGATTCCTGCCAGTGCAAGCACCAAGAGCCCCAGCCAGGCCCATACGGGGATGTGGAATGCGCCGTAGTACGACGCGACGCCCAGCGCCATCGCGGCCAAAACCACCGGCAGCACCAGCCGGTAATTTCCCAGCACATTACAAAAATTGCGCGCCACTTGCGCAATGGTGGGAGACGGAACACTTTCCGGCGAGGAACTTGACTGGCGCGGCTCGCGGAAGAAAAACAACACCAGGAAAAACATCGCGAACACACTGAGCGCTGCTACGCGGAAAACATCTTCCACGCCGATATGGCGATGCGCCCACGATGCCACGTACGGTCCCGCAGCTCCTCCAATGTTGACCATGGTGTAGTAAATCGAGTAGCCGATGCTGCGGACATTTTCTTTGGACGCGCGCGCCGTCGTGCCCACCACGCAGGGCTTCACGAGCGAAACGCCCAGCGCCGGAAGAATCAGGATGCCGCCGACGAACATACCCAATGGTACGGCGTTGCGAAGGGGAGCGAGCCACGGCGCCCCGATGGAGCCGATCAGGAAGTACGCGACGGCTAGAATCAAGTACGCCAGAGAAAGGGCCCGGCGAAAGCCCAGCCTATCCGCCACCGCCCCGCCAAAGATCGCCAGAAACCAAACCATGCCCCCAAAAATCCCGGTTAGCGTTCCGGTTTGCTCCGTGGAGAAATTCAGTTTCCCCTGCAGATAGATCGCGAGTGAAGCGAACGCCCCGTAATAGGAAAGCCGCTCGAAGATTTCGCTGATGTTGGCAACCCAGAACGGCCTCTCGAAGCCTTCGCGAATCTCCTTCAGCCTCTGCCCAAAGCTCATTTCGCCTCCCCGCCTGCGCGCCGGGATAATAGTCGAGGAACCAGCGTTGGTAAAGGACCGCACGGCGAAAGGGAAGTCAAATCCCCCGGACCAAGACTAGGCTGAAGAAAATCAAGGACTTAGCCGCGTACTACTGTCCGTCTGTGTGATTTCTTTTCTGCCTCCGGCATCCCACACCGCATAAAGAGCTTATTTACTTAATGTCGCATTTTAACTTTGTCGTATCATGGTCCCGCGCTCTTGGAGGGCATTTGTCCTGCCCGACTACGAATAGGAACGGGCACCGCGCGGTCCTCCCAAGTCCTGCGGAAACCGTTCGATCTTCTCGTTTACTCTCTTACAGAAACAGCATCTCCATAAGCCCTTTAGAATCTCTAGTTCCACGGGCTCGCACAGCTGTTCATTCTAAAGAACTTACACGGCGACCTGGATCCTTTAGCATTCGTACTTGCACAAAAACTGGGGGGAGGGTGCTGCCGTTTCGGACCTCGCCTCTGGCTGCTCGCCCTCGAGGAATCGCAGCCGGTCAGCTCCTTGCGGCGCTCTTGCTCGCCGTCGCGCCCATGGCGACCGCTCAGGAGGTCCCTGCGCCCACCCAGGAAGACCTTGCTAGGATCACCGAGCGCGGTAGGCTGCTTTATGAGTACGACCAGGCGGCGTGGCACGCTACCGATGCCGTCCAGATGGCGAACCCGAAAACCGTCGAAGGGCAGCAGTATCTTGCCAAGAAGGAAAATGGCAAGTGGACAGTAGTGTTCGGGAAGCTCAACGAAGACCAAAGCAGGTTTGGAATCACCTACGAAGCAGGCCAACAAGCAACGCTCCGGCAATTTGCCGTGCAGAAACAACGACAAAAAGCGCAAGACCAAGAATTTTATCTCTATGCGGCGCGGGCCGTCGAACTGGCGAGGAAGGATTTTGGTCGAGCAGACAGGCCATACAACGTCGCGGTGTTGCCAGCGGCGTCCGGGCAATTGTACGTCTATCTATATCCTGCGCAAACCGAGGCGCGCGTGTATCCGCTGGGAGGTGACGTCCGCTATCTGGTCAGCGCGGACGGAACGAAAATTCTGCAAAAACATCAGATGCACAAACCCATCCTCGAAGTCGCAGCGCGGTCGGGGAAGAAAATTGTCTCCGGATTTCACACCCACGTTCTGAGCGATTTGCCCGAGGATACCGACGTGTTTCACGTCTTGACACAAGATCCGCCAGCTCCGGAGTTCATAGTGACGCCGCATTTCCGGTATCAAGTGCGGACCGACGGCACAATTCAGATCGAGAAAGAGAGGAAGCGAAAAAAGTAGAAGCCCATGAGTCTTGCATGGCAAAAATTCGCTGTCGAATTTAGGAAAGCGACTGCCCTTATATTAGAGTAGCTGTTCTCGGTTTCTTTTGCGCTGTCTTATTGGAGAGGTTAAACTACGCGCGCATCGACTCAGGACAAATCTGTTCATCAGGAGTCCGACATGAGCGTCCAGCGTGGTTGTGTTCTGATTTTCGCTAGGAAATCTGCTGCGTCCTCTTCTGACTCTCATCGTCTTTTGCCTGGCGCCGCTTCCTTGCTTTCATCCGCTCTAGGGTACCTTCCGGCGCTTCTCGCTGCGGCAGCGGTTTCCTGCGTTGTCGCGCCGGAAGGTGTTGCTCAAACCGGCCCCAACTCCGATCCCAATTACCTCGCGCTGCGCAACATAACGCTGGGCAATGAAGCCGTCAGCGTGACCAACTCCGATCTGAAGCGCGACGCGGGGACGTTTCACCTAATTTCGGGCACAGTCTGTTTTGTCCCTCCCGTAAACGGCAAAGTGACCGGGGCGGTTTTTGTCGGTGAAGGCAGCTTCGTGCTCAACCCTCCGACGGAAACCGAGCGCAAGAGTCTGAAATACCTGACCAAAGAAGACGAATTCAGCGAAAAGTTCGAGCGGTTGGTGCTGCGTTTTACCGACTCTACCTACGACGAAATCAAGAAAGCAGGCACCGCGGCTTCCGGCGGTTGTGACGCCGGCCTCCTGAAGGACAGCCAGAATACGACGCGTCACAGAATCAAGTACAACCTGGAAGCTCGCATCCTCGAAGAGATTCTTAGCCCAGAGCCTCGGGGCCTGTTGTTTGCCTTCATTCACGGAAAGCGCTACGACGACAAAGAACTCTATCAGATTGATCCCGACGAGAATTCGGACCAAGTGGACTTCTGGACCTATGACGAAAACAAGTTTGGCGACTGGGCTTCATTCAACTTTACGCAACCTCGCGCCAAAGGATCTTTTGGAAGACCTATGCGCATTGATCATCATCAACTCGACACAACGTTGGAAAAGAATGGCGCGCTTTCCGGCAGAGCCACCACTACCTTGGTCTCTCGGCGAAACGGTCTGCGCGTTGTGCCCTTCTCGTTGTTCCACACGCTCCGCGTGGAATCGGTCACCGCCGATGGCCAGCCGCTCTCCTTTATTCAAGAAGACAAGAACGACGACGCTCAATTTTTCGTGATTCTGGCGAAGCCCTTGGCTGCTGGCGACAACTTCAGCATCACGACCACCTATAGCGGGAAAGAAGCCGTTTCCAATGAGGGTGGCGGCAACTATTTTCCGATCGCGCGCCACAACTGGTATCCCAACAGCGTGGGTTCCGCGTTTGGCGAGTATGCCTCCTATGACATGACCTTTCGCATCCCGAAAGGCATGAAGATTGCCGCCACCGGCGCCCTCGTTAGCGACACCAACGAGGGCGGGCAAAATGTAAGCGTGTGGAAAAGCGAAACTCCGCAAACGGTTGCCGGCTTCAGCTATGGCAGATTCAAAGTCGAAGAAGCGAAGCTCACCAAGCCCCAGATGCTCATCCAGTCCTATGCCAACGAGGAATCGCCCAACTGGGTGCAGGCCCTCGACCAACGTGCGCAAGGACCTGAGTTAGGCCAGGGAGTGCTTGGCTCGCACTCGGAGCCCACGGTGGCCTTGGGCACGATGAGCACGGTTACGCTCAACAAAAAAGCGCTTGCCGAAGGCGAACTCGCAGAACAGCTCTACACGGAATACTTCGGTCCATCCTTGTTTACGCACTTGGAGCTAACCCAGCAAACGGCCTGCAACTTTGGACAATCTTGGCCCGGACTGGTCTGGATCCCCATTTGCTACTACTTCGATACCACCGTGCGCCACCAACTTGGAATGGATTGGGGTGACCGTGGCTACTGGAAAGTGGTCACACCCCATGAAGTCGCGCATCAATGGTGGGGCCACACGGTAGGCTTCAGTTCCGGGCGCGATCAGTGGATGAGCGAAGGCTTCGCCGACATGTCTGCGTCGCTCTATCTCAGCATGATCGAAAAGAATCCCAAAAAATTCATTGAATTCTGGAACGACGAACGCGATTTGCTGCTGGAGAAGGATGCGCAGGGCTTTCGCGCCATCGACGTCGGCCCGGTGACCATGGGCTATCGCACGAGCAATTCCCGGACCGGGGGAGGAGTCACGCGCCGCCTGATTTATCCGAAGGGCGCTTACATTCTCCATATGATTCGCATGATGATGTACGACAAGCAAAACGGGGACAAAAATTTCAAAGAAATGATGCAGGATTTCGTCAGCACGTATCGAGGCAAAGCGGCAACCACTGAGGATTTCAAAGGCGTCGTCGAAAAACACATGACTCCGGATATGGACGCCGAGGGCAATCACAAAATGGACTGGTTCTTCAACGAGTATGTCTACGGCACGCAGCTGCCAACCTACAAGCTGGACTACTCGTTTGATGCCGGGACGGACGGCATAATCGTATTGAGTCTGAATATTACGCAATCAGGCGTGGACGACAAGTTCCGCATGGTGGTCCCCGTTTACCTGGAACTGGACGATGGACGAATGGTCTTCCTGGGGAGAATGCGCATGGTGGGGAACAAGTCCGAGGCGGCGAAGGTGCCGCTCAAAGGATTAAAGAATAAGCCTCGCAGAGCGAGTATCAACTACTCCGACGACGTTCTGGCATCACCGAGCTAATTTGTGCTTTTTGTCCGCCGCCCGTTTCTAGGTTGCCATCTGTTGCCGCAGACCCGAGCAACGTCAGAACAGACGCGAGTGGAAGGCGAGAGAAGCTGGAATGTGAGCGGCAAAGTAGGCGGGATCGTGGCGTCCGGGATAAATATGAAATTCGTGGGGGATCTTGCGGGCAGTGAGGATCTTGTCAAGCGCCTCCGCGCCCCCTTCGAATCCGTAGTCGTCCCGGTCGCCGCAATCGAGGTAAATGTTCTGCCCGGATAGATTTGCGGAGCGCGCCAGCACCAGCGGGCTGTTTGCACGCCAAAAGACCGCGTCTGGTGGAATGCCGAAGACGCTGCCAAGAACGCGAGAGCGCGGAGATTCTGGGACGCTGAGGAAAGCAGGAAGCTTTTCGATGAGCGCGGCGCTATGCGCGCTCACGGCCCCAAACAGTTGTGGGTGGCGGAACGCCAGATGCAGCGCGCCGTAGCCGCCCATGGAGACTCCGGAAATCGCGCGGTTGGAACGGCCCGGCAGAGCGCGATATTTTCTTTCGATGAACGGAAAAAACTCCCGCAGCAGGAAATCTTCGTAGCGGACTTTTCCGTCTTTTGAATTGATATAAAAACTGGCGCCACCCGCGGGAGTAGCGATCAGGAAATCCTTGAGCTTGCCACTCTCGCGCAAATCTTCGACGAGATTCCACAGACCGGAATGGACGAAGAACTGTTCGTTGTCTCCGAGGCCGTGGAGCTCGTACAGGATGGGAAAGCGCTTCGCCTTGTCGACATCGAACGACGCCGGCAGCACGATGCAGTACGGAACGCTGCGCCCGAGGATTCTGCTGGGGATGCTGTTGCACTCGACGCGGCCGGAAGCGACGGAAGAAGGAGCGCACGGGAAGAACTGGAGGAAGAGGAAGAAAGTGGCGAGTAACCAGTGGCTAGTGGCGAGAACTCCAGAAGAGAAAGAGCTAAAGAACAAACAACTCCCTCGCTCGGCTGGGGATGACCGTTTCACGTAAGCGGGGCCAAGAGTCACGGGACTAGTTTTACTCATAGCGGAGGGCTTGGACAGGATCGAGACGGGCAGCGCGCGAGGCAGGATAAAGTCCTGCTGCTAGGCTGACGAGAACCGCAAAGCCGATACCGCCGAGAACCAGCCACCAGGGAACGGAAGAAATGTCGACACCGGGAAGATTTTGGCGATGCAGGTAAAGGTTGGTGCCGAGAGTGAGCGAACGGCCGATGAGCCAGCCGAGAAGCGTTCCAAGCATACCGCCGAAAAGGCCCATCACTCCGGCTTCGACGAAAAAGAGCTGCTTGACGTCCCCGTCGGCGGCGCCTAGAGCTTTCAGCACGCCGATTTCGCGGCGACGCTCCAGAATGGCCATGACCAAAGTATTGATGATGCCGAGTGTGGCGACGGCAAGAGCCAAACTGCCGAAGATGCCCAGAAGAAGATCGAAAACAGAGAAAAAGATGCGCAGACTTTTCGAAGCGTCGAGAAGGGAGAAGGCGCTGAAGCCAAGAGCCTTGAGCTGGTCTTCTGTTGTTTCTACCAGAGAAGGACTCTTCACTCGAACGGTGAGACTGGAATAAGTCGGTTTATCGGTCGAAGAATCGCGAAGAATGTCACGCAGGTCGTTAACCTGCGCGGCACGGAGATTCTCCGCGAGGGGAAGTGGGATGAGCAAGCGGCCGCTTGCAAAGCCGCCGAAGCCGGAGGCGGGTTCAGTTTCGACCACGCCGATGATGCGAAGGTGCTTTTCCTTGGGCACGACCGAAAAACCACCGGAATTGTCAGCGGGATCGCCGGGCTGGGCAGGGAGGGACTGGCGCTCCGCGTAGCGCAGGACCAGATCTTTGCCAATCAACGAAGTGGTTTGCGGATTCAGCTCCTTGGCAAATTCCGCCTGCAGGATGGCTTCATCCGCTTTGGGGGAAGAAAAAAAGCTTCCTTGCATGCCGTCAAATGCGCCGCTGGCTTTTGACGATTCGGGCAGGCCCGCGACCATAGTGGCAAAGGGCTTGCCGTCGTAACGCACTTCGGTGAAAAACCGGATTTGCGGATAGACCTCGATCACGTTGGGCATGCGGTAGATTTCAGCGCGTGCGTCGGCGTCAAGCGGGCGGGCCTTCGGCGCCGGAGTGCGAGTGCCGGGCGGGCCTCCCCCCGGGCCCCGCAGATTTGTTTTCGGAGTGACAAAGATGGAGTCGAACAGGCCGCTCTTCGCGAGGCGGCTGGTGGCGAGTTGCTGGAGGCCGACGCCGAGAGAAAGCATGGCCACGAGCGAGGCCACGCCCACGGCCACGCCGAGTGTCGTGAGCGAATTGCGCAAAACGGCTTCGCGGAGATTGCGGAAAGCGAGATCGCTGAGGTCGCGGACCTTCACCGAGGAGCTCCATTCGGAAGCAACTGGCCATCGCCCATAACCGCGAGGCGGTCAGCGAAACGCTCCGCCAGAGTGCGTTCGTGCGTAACCATGATGATGGTCATGCCGGGATTTCTCTGGATTTCACGAAGCAACGTAAGGATGGATTCGCCAGTGGCGCTATCGAGATTGCCGGTGGGTTCATCGGCGAGAAGAATTTTCGGCCGATTGACCAGCGCGCGGGCGATCGCGGTGCGCTGCTGTTCGCCGCCGGAGAGCTCGCTCGGGCGATGGCCGGTGCGTTTTTCAAGACCGACGCGCCGGAGCGCTTCGCCGACGCGCGCGGCGCGCTCGGAACGGTCCACTTCAGCGAGACGCAGCGGAAGCTCAACATTTTCTTCGAGGGTCATGCGCGGAAGAAGATTGAAGGATTGAAAAACCATGCCCACGGTTTGCCGGCGGTAGCGGGCAAGTTCGAGGGAAGACATTTTCGAGAGGTCCTGGCCGTGCGCGATGACCGAGCCGGAGCTGGGGCGGTCGAGGCCGGCGATCAAATTGAGCAGTGTGGACTTGCCGGAGCCGGAGCTGCCGAGAAGAGCGAGAAATTCGCCACTCGGGACTGAAAGAGAGACGTCATGGACGGCGCGGATGACGGCCTCGCCCATGAGGTAGTGGCGGGAAACCGATTCCAGGCGGATGGCGGGAGGAAGCTCGGTCATAAGATGTGTGGTCCATTCATGATACGACGAGCGGGGCCGGGAAATTTCAGCAAATTTGGATGCCGGATGAAGCACTAGCGTGACGAGAGAATTGAAAGGCAACAACCAAAAACCAGCAAACCGGGAATAGAGTGCGGGCGCAAAGGAGCGGCCATGAACAGAGCGTACTTTGTCGTGGGGACCTTGTTGTTGGGTGGAGCGCTTCTCGCCGAGGCGCAGAAGCCTCCGCTGCTGCCGGAAAAGGATGTCGCCGCGCTGGCGAATGAATTGAGCGGGGAGACGGCGAAGAGAAATTTAGAGGCGATTGCGAGGTTTCACCGGCAGCGTGGGTCGCGGGGTTTCCATGCGGCGGCGGAGTTGGTCGCGGAGCGGCTACGTGTGTATGGGCTGAGCGACGTGGCGATTCTGCAGTTTCCCGCGGACGGGAAGATTTTTTACGGGACACAGAGGTCGAGGCCGGCGTGGGATGCCGAAAGAGGGAATTTGTGGGAACTGGATCCGGTTGGGGCAGCTTGTTACGAGGCCGCGCATAAACCGCCTACTGCACCTGACGAGGAAGGGCGTAAGCAGCTTGCCCTCCTGTTGAGCGAGGATTGCGACCCGAAGCTGCATACCCATCTTTTGGCAAGTTATGAGGCGGAGCCGGTGGTTTTGGCGGAGGACAGCGAGAACGCGGATGTGACCACGGAGTTAGTGGATGTGGGCGAAGGAACAAAGGAGAGCGACTACACGGGTAAGGGTGCAAAAGGGAAAATGGTGTTGGTGAGCGCACAGCCGGGAGCGGTACAGGATTTGGCGGTGGGAAAGTTTGGCGCGGCGGGAATTGTGAGTTATGCGCAGAACCAGAAGACCGCGTGGTGGGGCGAAGACGAAAACTTGATTCGTTGGGGACATCTGGAAACGTTTTCGCCAAACAAGACATTTGCGTTTATGGTGTCTTTGAAAATGGCGGGGCGAATGCGGGAGCGGCTAACGCATGGGGAAAAGATCACGCTGCATGCAGTGGTGAAAGCGGGACAGCATCCAGGAGGCTATGAGGTGGTGACGGCGACGATTCCGGGAGCGGATGCGAAGCTAAAGGGCGAAGAAATTGCGTTCAGTTGTCACCTGGACCACCAGCGGCCGGGAGCGAATGACAACGCCAGCGGGTGCGTGACGATTTTAGAAGTGGCTCGGACGCTTGAGAAACTGATCAGCGAAGGGGAAATGGCCCGGCCCGCTCGGACAATGCGGTTCATCTTCCCGCAGGAGATTGAAGGGACGATTGCGCTTCTCAATGCGCAGCCGGAATTTTCAAAGCGCATCAAAGCCGTGGTGCACATGGACATGGTGGGAGGGGGGCTGGAGACGAAAGCAGTGTTCCACGTGACGCGTGGGCCGATGAGCTTGCCGAGTTTTGTGCATGACGTGGCGTGGGCGTTTGCGGAGTGGGTGAACGAGGAGTCCTACCAATTTGCGGCGACCGGGAAAGGCGATTATCCAATGGTTGCGCCGGAGGGCGGCAAGGAGCCGCTGCGCGCGGAGTATTCGGCCTACACCATGGGCAGTGACCACGACGTGTATCAGGACTCGTCGTTTGGGATTCCTGCGATTTATCTGAACGACTGGCCGGACCGCTACATCCACACGAATTTCGATGCCGCGGCGAATATCGATCCAACGAAGCTGAAGCGCGCCGCTTTCATCGGCGCGGCCAGCGGATATTACCTAGCGAACCTGAATAGCGCTGGCGGCGTCGAACTGGCTTTGGCCGTCATTCACGGGCGAAGCATAAGACTACTGTCTTTCGACAGACCACCTCGACAGATGCCAAATGAAGAAGCGGAAGCGCTGCGGAGAAACGAGGCGGAATACGACGGAGGGGTTTCCTATTCGGTAGATCAATTCTCACCGCCCCCGACTGGTTTCGCGGTGCCCTACGATAGGCGGTTGAACCCTTCCAACAGGCCAAAAGCAACTGGCGATGGTCTTGTGACCTGCTCGCGAAAGAATGAACCGCGCGGCCCCCTGGCGGTGTTTGGTTATAACTATTTTGCGGACCATACGAAAACCGCGGGAGTGGCATCGCCAAAGCTGCTGAATTACGAAGGATTGTGGGGCGGCGGAGAAGAATACGCATACGAAGTGCTGAATTTTGCGGATGGAAAACGGAACGCGCAGGAGATTCGCGATGCCGTTTCGGCGGAGTACGGGCCAGTACCACTGGAGTTGGTAGTTGAGTATTTGAAGGCTCTGGAGAAAATTGGGATCGTGGAGCAGGCAAAATAAAGGAAAGGCCTTCAAAAATCGCGGTTGGGAAGAAAGGCCAAAGCCGGGACGCAAGAGAGGCCGGTGGCACGCTGGGCGCAGCATGCTGCGCCTCTACCGCCCCTACAAAGACTGGACGATAGCGGTGTGTTAGCATCGAGGACGGTGCAGGAAACAATCGAAAAAATTTAGCTGAATAGACGGTAAGAGAACAGAGCCGGTCTGAAGACCGGCCACTACAAGAACGCGCCTAAGAAGGCGGCGGTTACAGGGAGACCAATGGCAGCGACAATGAAAGCGTTGCGGAAAATGCAGCCTGCGAAAGGCTTGCAGATGGATACGGTCGCCGTGCCGGCGGTTGGCCCGACCGACGTGCTTGTCCGGGTGAAGGCCGCGTCGATCTGCGGGACGGACCTGCACATCTACGGATGGGATCACTGGTCGCAAGGACGCATCAAGCCGCCGCTGACGCTGGGACATGAATTCTGCGGACACGTCGAACGAGTGGGAGATGAAGTTACAGCAGTCAAAGCGGTAGACTTTGTGAGCGCGGAGATGCACATCAACTGCGGGCACTGCCGCCAATGCCGGCTGGGGCAAGCGCACATTTGCCAGAACCTGCGCATTGTCGGGATCGATCAAGACGGGGCGTTTGCGGATTTCGTGAGGATACCGGCGTCGAACATCATCAAGCTGGATCCGAGCATTCCGGAGCACTATGGAGCGATACTCGACCCGCTCGGAAATGCTGTGCATACGGTGCTGGCGGGGCCAATCGCAGGGCAAACCGTTTTGGTGACCGGTTGCGGGCCGATCGGGTTGATGTCCATTGCCGTGGCCAAGGCTTGCGGAAGCTCGACGGTTTTTGCGACGGAAACGAACGACGCGCGGCGCGTCATGGCGAAGAAGATGGGCGCCGACGTGGTGATTAATCCTGCAGCGGAAGATGCGGTGAAGCGGATTCTCGGCGAAACCGATGGGACGGGAGTGGACGCGCTCCTGGAAATGAGCGGGAATCCGCAAGCGATTCAGCAGGGCTTCAAGGCGCTACGGGCTGGAGGGCGTGCCTCGCTGCTGGGTATTCCTACGGAAAATGTG
Source organism: Acidobacteriota bacterium (assembly GCA_003223245.1). Classification (GTDB taxonomy): domain Bacteria; phylum Acidobacteriota; class Terriglobia; order Acidiferrales; family UBA7541; genus Acidiferrum. The sequence continues at coordinate 58,917 of QHYI01000108.1, read as the reverse complement.
CCGCTGGACCTGGTGAACGACGTGATTTTCAAGGGCGCCACGGTGCAGGGAATTTACGGGCGGCGCATGTACGAAACGTGGGTGCAGATGACGGCGCTGCTGAAGGCGGGGCGACTGAATCTCGAGCCGCTCTTTGGGCAGCGCGCGCCGCTGGCGAAGTTCGAGGACGCTTTTGCAAAGCTTCGGGAAGGACTCCCGGGGAAGATTCTCCTCTATCCCAACGGAGTGCGGCGCTGAAAGTTCCTTCTATATCGCTTGCTTAGCCCTAAAAAGTAATCCAGGGGTTTACCCTAAGGCCCGTGCAGGAGCAGAATAGAGTCTCCCCCCGGCCGATGCCTACCACCAGGAGCGACAACATGTCGGAGACCGCCACATTGGCGACGAAGCAAAATCCGCTGTATTACATCACCGAGCAGTTGAATGAGCTGCGCGCGAAAGGCGTGGCGCCGAAACTGCGCGTCCTCGAAGGCGAACAGCGGCCCGTGTGCGTGTTCGACGGGCGGGAAGTGATCAACCTGGCTTCGAACAACTATCTGGGGCTGACCACCCACAAAGCCTTGCGCAAGGCCGCGCTGGACGCGGTGAAACGGTACGGCGTGGGCGCGGGTGCAGTCCGCGCGATTGCCGGCACAATGAAGCTGCACATGGAATTGGAAGAGCAGATTGCGGCGTTCAAAAAAGTGGAAGCGTGCGTGGTGTTTCAGTCCGGATTTACCGCGAATGCCGGAACGGTTTCCGCGGTGCTGGGCAAAGACGATCTGATCGTTTCAGACGAATTGAATCACGCCTCCATTATCGATGGAGCGCGGCTTTCCAAGGCGACCATCAAAATTTTCAAGCACAAAGATGTGCAGGACTGCGAGCGCATCTTGCAGGAGCATGCGAGTTTTCCAGGGAAAAAGCTGATTATCACCGACGGCGTGTTTTCCATGGACGGCGACATCGCGCCGCTGCCGCAACTGTGCGACCTGGCGGAAAAATACAACTGCATCATGATGGTGGATGACGCGCACGCTTCGGGCGTGCTGGGCAGCAATGGTCGCGGCACGGTGGACCATCATCAGTGCCACGGGCGCGTGCACATTCAGGTGGGAACTTTGAGTAAAGCGATTGGCGCAATGGGCGGATACGTGTGCGGCTCGCGCAACCTGATCGATTTTCTCTATTTGCGCGCGCGGCCGTTTTTGTTTTCGACTTCGCATCCGCCAGCCACCGTGGGCGCGTGCCAGGCCGCGTTTACCCTGCTGGCTTCCCCGGAAGGCGAAAAGCTGGTGAAGAAACTCTGGGCCAACACGAAGTTCTTCAAGCGCGAGTTGAAAAAGCGCGGGTTCCAGTTCAAAGGCAGTGAGACGCCAATCATTCCCATTCATGTGGGCGATGCGGTGAAAGCGTTTGAGTTTTCGAAGAAGCTTTTTGAGGCCGGAGTGTTTGCTCCAGCAGTGGGTTATCCCACCGTCGCAGAAGGCAAGGCGCGGCTGCGCGCCATCGTCAGCGCGGCACATAAACGCGAACAGTTGTTGCGCGCGGCAAATATCCTTGGCGAAGTCGGAAAATCTCTGGGGGTTATCTAGACGCGCATCTTCTCGAGACCTTCGCGGCAAGAAGAGTCTGTAAGTCCTACCTGCTGCCAGGTTATTTCTCAATAGTCTCTGCGCAACCTGTCTTTCATAAGCTATAGAAAGAGAAAGACTTATAGATAGGCATGCGCTTTGCGTCTATCAGTGCGCTTTTCGAACACCCCTTAGAGGGTAGTGGGGTCCAACTTCAGTTCTAAGCTTGAGGAGGTCTATACGATCATGTATCGCATAGGAATCTCGATGGTTGTGGGGACGCTTTTGGCGGTAGGCGCCCCGGCGCACCCGCAGGCGGGCGCGCAAGCCGGAGCACAAGGGAGCGGACAAGCATCGGTCCAAGCCGGCAATACACAGGCGCAGACAGGAGCTTCGAGCTCTCTATCCGCAGCGGCTGCAGCACAGAACGGACAAGCCCATGCCGGGTTGGCCAATGGAACTACATTCAATGCGGCGTTAACTTCATCGCTGGATTCGAAGAAGTGCAAGCCAGGCGACGCGGTGAACGCGCGTACCACAGAAGCGGTCAAGTCCGAAGGCCAGACGATCATTCCCAGAGGCGCGAAGCTGGTTGGGCACGTGACGAGGGCTTCGGCGCGTGGCCAGGGAGAAGCAGAATCTGAGTTGGGCGTAGTTTTTGATAAAGCGATCCTGAAAAACGGCCAGGAAGTTCCGCTGAACGTGGCGATTCAGGCTCTAGCCTCGGCACAGAGCAGCGCGTCGATGGCCGGCGACGAGATGGACGCCATGGGAGGCCTTAGCGGCTCCGCCGCTGGCGGACGCGGCGCGGTCGGCGGAGTAACTTCCGCGGCTGGAGGCGCCGTGGGCACGGTGACGAACACTGCCGCGAACGTGGGGGGAGCTGCGAGCGGCACAGTGAATTCGGCGGCCAGCACAGCCGGAAATGTCGTGGGAGCTTCTCGCGGTGCGGTCGGCGGACTGAATGCGGCGGGGCAACTTACTTCGAACAGCCAAGGCGTGTTCGGTTTGAACGGATTGAACTTGAACGCCGCGGCTTCCAATGCGACCGAGGGCAGCGTGATCACTTCGGCGGGGAAGGATATCCACCTCGACAGCGGGACGCGCATGCTGCTGGTTACCCAAGCGCAAGCCGGTTCGGCGGGTGAGTCCAAACACTCTGTGGAAGGCAAGCCCGATCGCAAATCTGGGCAGAGGACAGAACGAGGCAAGGCGGAAAGGCCGTAACCACTACTTTTCAGTTGGAGGGCCGCGCCAGGAACTGAATTCTGGCGCGGTTTGTTTATTTTTGTGCGAGCTGTTTCTTCAAGGTTTCAATATCGCCGAGAACATAACCTTTCACGATTCTGTGTTGTTTGAATTCAAAGATAGCCAGGCCCTGATAACTGATTTTGTTTCCTGTGCCCGGGAACCCGAGCAACTCTTCTCGGTGAGTCCCGGTGTAAATGAGGCGGGCAGCGGCTTTATGGCCTTCGGCGATCAGCTCTTCGACCTGATTGTGAAAGTCAGGGAACGCTGACCGGATGCGGTTCACATACCGCTTGAATTCGGCGATTCCTTTCACTGCCGTGCCGATGGAACCATGAAACCCAACATCGGGGGAGATGAGTTCTTCGAGCGCGGGCTCGCTCCATTCATTCCAGATCTCCGAATAGTATCGACGCACTAATAATTTGTAGTCGGGCATGAATGTTTTCGCCTTGTGCTCAGATTGGCTTAAGCGAGCATGACCTGCAACCGCCAAATTGGTGACCGCACCATGATTTCCAAGCTTAATTTGCGAGGTGCCCAGCCGAGCGCTTGTCCTTTGCTATACTCGCCGGCATGGTCTCGGCAGCGAAGAAATTGTTTCTTGTAGACGCGATGGCGCACGTTTACCGCGCGTTTTACGCGCCAATGGTGCGCATGAGCGCGCCCTCCGGTATGCCCACAAAAGTTCCCTTTCTTTTTGCAAATATTCTGAGGCGCTTGCTGAAAGACTATCAGCCGGACTATCTGGGAATTGTTTTTGATCCTCCGGGGGCAACGTTTCGCGACAAACTCTTTGAAAAGTACAAAGCGCAGCGGCCGCCGATGCCGGACGAAATGCGCCTGCAACTGCCCTACGTTCGAAAGCTTTGTGAAGTGATGCGACTGCCCATCCTCGAAGTGCAGGGTTACGAGGCCGACGATGTCATCGGGGCGATGGCCATGCAAGCAGCAAAGAAAAGGCTCGATGTCCTGATCGTCACCAATGACAAGGACATGATGCAGCTCGTGAACGGCGGCGTGCGAATCCTCCGGACAGGATCGGGCGGTGCGAAAGCGGATGTCATTGTCGATGCGGAAAAGGTGCAGGAAATCCTCGGTGTGCCGCCGGAAAAAGTTATCGATGTGATGGCGCTGATGGGCGATACGGTGGACAACATTCCCGGCGCAAAAGGAATTGGAGAAAAAGGCGCTACTGAATTGATCCAGAAATACGGAAGCGTCGAAAAAGCGCTGGACCACGCCGACGAAGTCTCAAACAAGCGCTACCGCGAGGCGCTTCAGCAGCAGCGCGACCAGGTGCTGATGTCCAAACAGCTTGCCACGATCGCCACCGACGTGCCGCTGGCGCTGGATTTGCACGCGCTGGAGCGGCGCGAGCCCGATGCCACGTCACTAGCCGCGCTTTACCGCGAGTTAGGCTTCAACTCCCTCTTGAAGGAACTGGGCGCCAGCGCAGTGGCGGCCTGTGCACCGGAAGTTTCGGCGGCGGGCGGGAAAGCCGACTACGCGCAATTGGGGAATGCCTCGGAATTTCATGAATATCTGGCAAAGCTTCCGGCGAAACAGCCGCTTGCGGTTTGGCTGAATCTCGATCTCGGTCAACGCGAATCGGAAGGATTCGGGACGCGAATCGCAGGAATCGAAATTTCTCCCAAAGCCGGCGAGGGGCGATCGGTATGGACGGACGAAAAAGGAGAAGCGCTGAGGGCCCTCGCGCCGCTGCTTGAAGACCCCAAGCGGCCCAAGATCGTCCACGATCCGAAACTTTTTCAGCTGCTGACGGGACGGGCGGCAAATATCCAGCACGCCACGCAGCTTTATTCCTACCTGCTGCGGCCCACCACAGCAAATCATAATTTCGCGGATGTGGTGATGCGCCAGTTCAGTGCCGTCCTGACAGGCGGCCCCGGCGAACGCGCTGATTACTTGCAGCGACTTGCGCCGGTTCTGTACGAGCAAGTAAAGGAGCAGCAACTCGAAAGCGTTTACGAAAAGATTGATTTGCCTCTCGCCCCTGTGCTTGCGGATATCGAACGCGTCGGAATTCGGGTCGAGCCCAAAGAGCTCGGGAAAATGTCGGAGGCGATGGACAAGGAAATCCGGCGCCTGGAAAAAGAAATCTGGGAAATGGCAGGAGTGGAGTTCAACGTCAACTCGCCGCCGCAGCTCGCGGAAATTCTTTTCGACAAATTAAATCTGCAACCGAACGCGCGGCGGGGAAAGGCCAAGGCGCGATCGACAGCGGCGGAGATTTTGGAAGAGCTCTCCGCACGGCATCCGCTACCGGCGAAGGTCATCGAATTCCGCGAAGTCTCCAAGCTCAAATCCACCTACGTTGACGCGCTGCCGAAGCTGATTCACCCGGAGACTGGGCGGCTGCACACGAGTTTTTCTCAAACCGGCACGGCTACTGGCAGGCTCAGCTCGAGCGACCCCAATTTGCAAAACATTCCGATTCGCACCGAGCTTGGCCGGCAGATTCGGGCCGCTTTTGTCGCGGAGAAGGGCAAGGTCCTGCTTTCTGCCGATTATTCGCAAATCGAGTTGCGCGTGATGGCGCATTTTTCGAAAGATCCGGTCCTTGTAGAGGCGTTTCGCAACGGCGAGGACATTCACGCGCGCACGGCGCAGGAAGTTTTCGGCGTGGGCCCCATGGCGCAAACGGCGGAACACCGCCGCGCCGCCAAGGCTATCAATTTCGGCATCATTTACGGGCTTTCTCCCTTTGGTTTAGCGCAACAACTCGGCATTGAACAGAAGGAAGCGGCGCAGTTCATCAATGCGTATTTCGCGCGCTACCGGGGAGTGAAGGAATATCTGGACAACGTTCTTGCCGAAACGCGCAAGACAGGCATGGCAAGAACGCTGTTCGGAAGAATCCGCCCGATTCCAGAGATTACTTCTCCGCAGGTGCAATTGCGTAACTTCGCCGAGCGCACCGCATTGAACTCGCCTTTGCAAGGGACGGCGGCCGATCTCATCAAGATGGCCATGATTGACATCGACCGGCGGCTAGCCGAGGAAAAATTTGAGGCGAAAATGATTTTGCAGGTGCACGACGAATTGCTTTTCGAGGCGCCCGCGAAGGAATCAGGTAAACTGCAGAAGTTGGTGAGAGAAGAAATGGAAGGCGTTTATAAGCTGACCGTTCCCATGGTCGTAGAAATCGGCGTGGGCCCCAATTGGCGTGATTTGAAGGATTAAATGTCTGATTGAATTTTTGTTAAGCCAAACCGTTAAACCAAACCCTGGATAGACAGCTTCACGCCGCGGCACTCGGGATTGGGGTGTTTTACGGATAGCAAACGTTCCCGCAGCTGTGCCTAAATTTCTGTGGGTATTCGTCTCTATGTTTTGCCTAGAGTCTAACTGGGAAAGTCGTCCCCGGTCCCTCGGGGTTTGACTGATTCCTTTTTCGTTAAAAAACTCCCTCCCCAGTCCACAGCGAGGTTCTTCATGCGCCGGATGTTGCTCTTGTTTCCTGCTATTGGTCTACTCCTGTACCTGACGGGCTGCGGTGCCACCACCCAAATTGTCCGGCAAATCACGGTCACGGTCTCGCCCTCCACGGCAAGCGTTGGCGTGGGCCAGACGCAAACATTCACTGCGACCGTGACCGGCACGCCCATTCTGGGCGTCACCTGGACGCTGACGCAAGGCGGAACAGCATGTTCACCGGGCTGCGGCACGATCTCGCCGACGAGCACCACCAGCGCTGCACCAACGACCTACACCGCTCCCGCGGCGCCGCCAACTCAGGGAGCTACGGTGACGATAACAGCCACGTCGGCCGCGGACGCCTCCGTATCTGGATCCGCAACGATCACGATCACGCAGAACGTGAGCGTGTCTGTCGCGCCGTCCACGGCGAGCGTTCCAGCAGGCCAGACGCAGGCCTTCACGGCGACAGTGACCGGAACAAGCAACACCGGTGTGAATTGGACGGTTTCCTGTTCAGCTTCGGCGTGCGGGTCAATTTCACCCGCCTCGACTGCAAGCGGCGCACCCGCAACCTATACTGCGCCAGCCACGGTATCAGCCAATCTGACGGTGACGGTCACGGCCACCTCTGTTGCGGACTCGAGCAAGTCCGCTTCAGCCACTGTGACGGTAACGCCACCGCCGCCCATTACAGTAACGATTTCGCCCGCCTCCGCCAACGTGCCAGCAGGCGGCACGCAGGCTTTTACGGCTGCGGTTAGCAACGATCCCGCCAATAGGGGCGTGACCTGGACGGTCTCCTGTTCAGCTTCGGCATGCGGGTCGGTTTCGCCCGCTTCGACTGCGAGCGGCGCACCCACGACCTACACGGCGCCCGCGACGGTGTCAGCCAATCTGGGGGTAACGATCACGGCAACTTCTGTGGCCGACACGACCAAGTCTGCTTCCGCAGCCGTCACGGTCACACCGGGCGTCAGCGTCTCGGTGTCGCCGACGACCGCGACCGTGGTGGTAGCGCAAACTCAGCCGTTCACGGCCACCGTCACTGGAACGGCCAACACCAGCGTCACCTGGACGCTTTCGCAAGGGGGCGCTGCGTGCTCGCCGACCTGCGGCACGATTGCTCCAGCCACCACCACCAGCGGCGTGCCCGCAACCTACACGGCTCCGGCAACCGTCCCGGCCATTCCGACAGTAACGGTGACGGCTACCTCCGCCGCGGACACCACGAAGTCCGCTTCCGCCACGGTCACGATCACGAGCCAAGCCGGTGGAGCCGTAGCGGTTAGCCCCGCCACAGCAAGCGTAGAAGTTTTCACCACGCAGCAATTCTCCGCCACGATCAACGGCCAGCCGACCACCGCCGTGACCTGGCAGGTCAACGGGACGACCGGCGGCAACACCATCACCGGGACGATTTCAACCAGCGGCCTGTACAGCGCGCCGCACTTCATCGCGAACAGCATCATTCAGCCTAACGGCGCGCCTGTCACGGTAACCGTCACGGCGGTTTCTACGGCAAACACCTCGAATTCCGGATCGGCCACAGTGACACTGACGGTCCCGGGCAAAAGCGCACAGAGCACGCCAATTGAACTGGGCACTTCCGGGAGCAATACGCTGGACTTCAACACTAGCGGCGGAAACACAACCTGCTGCGGGGGAACGCTGGGTTCACTCCTCGCGAGTAGTTCAGCGCAATATATTTTGAGCGCGGATCACGTCTTGGCTCGCAGCGGCGCAGGCGCGGCCGGGGAAGCTATTATTCAACCGGGGTACATCGACACGAATTGCAGCTCACAGGGAACCAAGACCGTCGCCAACCTGACGCAAGGCTCGATTAATCTGCAAAACACGACCGCAACCACGGTAGACGCTGCGATCGCGCAGGTTGCTTCGGGAGCAGTCGATCCGTCCGGGAACATCCTGATGCTGGGAAACGCGGTGGACGCGAATGGCGTTCCCGTGCCGGGAGCGCCTCAGGCCGGACAAGGTCAGGCGCCATCGGTCGGCTTGGCAGTAGCAAAGTCCGGCCGCACCACCGGGCTCACGTGTTCCACCATCGGCTCCATTATGGACACGGTCAACGTACAATACTCGACGAATTGCAACGGCACCGGCCAAATATTCACCATAACTTATTCCAATCAAGTGGATGTTATCGGCGGCGATTTTTCCAGCTCCGGAGACTCGGGATCGCTCATTGTGACGCAAACCGATGCGACTCCTGTGGCGCTGCTCTACGCCGACTCGAAGACAGACACAGTCGGCAATCCCGTCTCAGATGTGCTGAAATTCTTCGCTTCCAACGGCAACACCGTCAGCTTCGTCGGCGGAAGCCGCGGGCCGGGCGCAACTCCGCAGGTAATCGGCTGCACTTTGCCGGGTCCGTCGGCAGCCATGGCGGCGCGATTGGCAGTGCAGAAGGTTACTCCATCGAACCAAGCCCTTGCTCAAGCAATCGTTGTGCGGGACAGGCACGCCGCGGAATTGCTGCGACATCCTGAAGTGCAGGCTGTCGGCGTGGGCCCGAGTTATGACAATCCGTCCGAATCGGCAATCGTGCTTTTTGTGATGGCAGGACAAGCAAGATCCAACCTGCCCACCGAAATCGAGGGAGTGCGCACGCGCATCGTCGAAGTACAGCAGCCCTGGCCGCATGGCGTGCTGTCTGCGGCAGAGAGCGCTGTACTCGAACAGTCTACTGCGCCGCCACAGATGGTTTATCCGATCTCGGACGCGGAAGTGGCTCGCGCAAAGGTGGTACATGCTGCCCACGTGAATGAACTAATGAAGATGCGTGGTGTGCAGGGCGTGGGCATTACCTCCAGCGTGGATTCGCCCGGCGAGGCGGCGCTGATGATCTTCCTCATCCAGGGAATGCCGCATCCGGCAATTCCTCCGGTCATCGATGGATTGCGCACGCGCGTACGGGAAACGACGCCCTTCCGCGCGAGGCTAGATGGCGCCTCACCGCAGCGTAGTTGCCACCTGCCAATCACAAGAAAAAAGCAAGCAGCGCCTATTCCGGGACCAGCCCGGCGGCCTTAGAAGCGTTTCGGGCATATGCGCTGGAAGAAACCCTTGTGAAATCTTTGCTGAGCAGAACGTTCCCCGTGCTAACGTGAGTTGTCCCCGCCCTCCCGGGGCTTCTCATGCGGACTGCGGTGTTGTTGATTCCCATCCTTGCGGCTTCTCTCGTCCTCGGCTCTTGCGGCGGCGGCAGTGCGCCTCCCCCTCCGCCGGTCTCCGTCACGATCATGCCAGCTTCCGCTACGGTAAGTCCCGGCACAACCAGGCAATTCATAGCCACAGTTACCGGGACCACGAATACAGCCGTAACCTGGCAGGTCAACGGGACCACCGGCGGCAACACGACCATCGGCACAATTAACACAAATGGCTTGTACACTGCTCCTGGCACGATCCCCAATCCCCCGACGGCAACGGTGACGGCGGTATCGGCTGCGAATGCAGCAGATTCCGGCTCAGCTACGGTCACGATTGCCCAGCAAGTCGCGGTAACGGTGACTCCGAACCCTGTCAGCGTGGCAATTTTCACCACGCAGCAGTTCTCTGCTACGGTGAATGGAGTCCCGAGCACTGCGGTGACCTGGGAAGTCAACGGAGTTACCGGCGGCACCCAGAACACGGGGTACATTTCAAGCTCGGGGCTTTTTGTTGCGCCTGGTGGGGTTCCGACGACCTCCAGCGGAAACGGCGGGGTTACCACCGCGCCAGTCAGGGTGACCGCGGTTGCGAACGCAAACTCTTCCGGATCGGCAACCGTGGCGATCTTTCCGCCCAATCAGAATTTGCAGGCGGGGTCCATCCCGTTCGGAACGTCCGGCGGGAATCAAAATGATTCAAGCACGAGTGGAAACACCATCACTTGCTGTGGTGGGACGCTCGGCTCGCTGGTCGCACGGGGCGGCACGCAGTACATCCTGAGCAATAATCACGTGCTCGCGCGCACCGATCTTGCGGCTCTTGGTGAGTCCATCATCCAGCCCGGACTCGTCGATGCCCGCTGCGGACAAGGAGCCTTTTCTACTGTGGGGCACCTTTCTCAGTTTTACAATCTGGAGACGGGATCGCCTCCCAAAATCGACGCGGCCATCGCGCAGGCGGTCACCGGAGCCGTCGACAGCACGGGGAACATTCTTTTTCTGGGCGCCTCGACCGATCCAAACAATGTTCCGCTACCGGGCGCCCCGCACGCAGGATCTGGCGTCACAGCTACCCTCAACACGCTAGTGGCGAAAAGCGGCCGGTCGACCGGCCTAACCTGCTCGAGAGTTCTGGCAACGAACACCACGGTGTCGGTCCAGTATCAGAAAGGTTGTGGAACGGGAACGATATTCACCGAAATGTTTGCGAATCAGGTGGAGATTGCGGGAGGCGGCTTCAGTGCCCCGGGCGATTCCGGATCGATCATCGTCACGCAAAACACAGCCGATCCGGTGGCGCTGCTTTACGCTGGCTCCGACACCGATAGCGTGGGCGATCCTGTTTCCGACGTGCTGAACTTCTTCCAGAGCGGTGGCAACGCCTTGACCTTCGTAGGCGGCTCGGCACACGCGGTCATTGGTTGTAGCTTGCCAGTGAAACCTGCTTCGGCGAGTTTGACTGTGCCGACTTCGACACCCTCCGCCACCGCGCTTCAGAAGGCCTTTGCCGCGCGCGATGCCGACGCTCCGGAACTCCTTGCGCACCCGGAAGTGCAAGCGGTCGGCGTCGGCGGCAGTTACGACCATCCTGGGGAGCCGGCCATTTTGCTTTTCGTAACGAAGGGACAACCACACAGGAATCTTCCCACAGGGGTGGACGGGGTCACCACGCGCATCGTCGAGGGCGAACTCTTCGCGCACCGAGGTATTCTAACCGCTGAGGAGAGCGCGGCGCTGGAACAGTCCATCCCGCCCCCGCAGCTGGTTTACTCCATTTCTGATAGCGAACTGGCCCGCGTCCAAGCCGTGCACAGCATTCACGCGGAAGGATGGATGAGGCAGCCTGGAGTGCAAGGATTTGGCGCTGGCTCGAGCGTGGATTCGCCCGGCGAGGCGGCGCTGGTGATCTTCCTGATTCGGGGAGCGGCGCATCCGGCAATTCCGCTGGTCATTGATGGCGTGCGAACGCGAGTGCGGGAATCCAGCCGCTTCCGCGCCGGTTTTGGCGACTCTGCCCAACAGCGCGGTTGCTTGGTCCCAAGCGCGCGAGAAAAGCAGGTAAAGCGGCCGCGGCGGTAGCTGGGAAAACGGATCGGCGAGCCCGAATCCTCGTGCTCCATTACTCGCTTTTTCACCCTTTTCTTCTCCGGCGTCTGGGCGTTAGAATCCGCTCAATCAAGTGGAAGGCCGCCATATTCTGGCGACGGCAACGCTCGACGAGTTTCGCAAGAATCCGAATTTTGCCAACGAGCATGCGGAGGTGCCGCCGCCTGACGATTCGCTCTACAAGGGCGAAGCGGAGTTTCCCTATAAACGCGACAAATGGGTCATGGCCATCGACTTAAACCGTTGCGACGGCTGCCACGCATGCATCATCGTCTGCCAAGCGGAAAACGATGAGTGGTGTGCAGGGCGTGGGCATTACCTCCAGCGTGGATTCGCCTGGCGAGGCGGCGCTGATGATCTTGCTCATCCAGGGAATGCCGCATCCCGCAATTCCTCCGGTCATCGATGGATTGCGCACGCGCATCCGCGAATCCACGCCCTTCCGCGCGGGTCTCGGTGACCCATCCGCCCATACACTCGTGTCCCGTGCCGAGAACGAAAAAATCCCGTTCGGGCGCGCAAACCAATTCAAAACCGCAGCCTTAGTTGGGAAACAGGAAGGCGACGGGCTGCACGAATGATGCTCTTATAACCCTTTCTTTTCTCGCGGCGTGGGCGTAGAATCCGCTCAAAATCAAGCCGAGTTCGCTCCTTCGGCGGCGCTCGACCTGTCGGGAGGATGCTATGCATCGGACGATTCTTGTTGCAAGTGCGGTGCTGCTGTTCGGAATTCTCTGTCCCAAACCAAATTTTACCCAGGACAAAAATGGTTCCGCGGAACCTAAAATGACACCGGACGATGTGGCCAGGAAAAATCCCGTTCCAACTTCGCCGGAAGGACTAGCGGTAGCGCGCAAGCAGTACGGGTATGACTGCGCCATGTGCCATGGCAAGGATGGCGATGGCAAGGGCGACCTTGCCCAGGACATGAAATTGGAACTGCACGACTGGCGCGACCCCGCAACGCTTGAAAAGATGACCGACGGAGAGCTCTTCTGGGTTATCAGCTACGGCAGAGGGAAAATGGTGGGAGGCGAAGCTGATCGCTCTCCGGAAAAGATGCGCTGGAACCTTGTGAATCTCATCCGTTCCTTCGGAAAGAAGGGCGCGGCGGCTGCGGAAAAACCCAAGACGGAAAACCCGCAACCTTAATTTGGTGTAGTTTCACCTCGCACGCCCACCGCCACGGCAACCTTGGCGGTCTTCCGTTAAGGCGTGCTCTGTTTGGCTCGTGGTATGCTCGCTTAGAGAATTTTGGAAAGGAGCATATCTTCATGGCGCACGCGCCACAATTTCTGAAACTAGTCAATGAGTCAAAGAAAAAGATCAAAGAGACGAATGTAGCCGACGTGAAGCGCCGCATCGATGCGGGAGAAAAACTTCTTCTCGTGGATGTGCGCGAGGACAACGAGTGGGCCAGCGGGCACATTCCCGGAGCAATTCACCTGGGGAAAGGTGTCATCGAGCGCGACATCGAACAAGCGGTTACGGATAGCAAGACAAAACTCGTTCTGTACTGCGGCGGCGGCTTCCGTTCCGCCATCGCCGCGGAAAGTCTTCAGAAAATGGGGTACTCGAACGTGGAATCCATGGACGGCGGCTGGAAGGGTTGGATTTCCGCTGGATTGCCGACGGTCAAGGGGTAACTGCGCCCGGTCGGTTTTGCTTCTAAAAAATGGCTGGGGCGGGAGGATTCGAACCTCCACCATCCTCATTAACAGTGAGGTGTCCTACCGATTGGACCACGCCCCAGCGGTGGCAATCCCCGGCTTTTCGGGGAAAACGCTGGAAGTAGGTGGGCTCGGCCGCAAAAAAATGCGGGCAAGGCTAAGTCTAAGATACCACGAATTCCATGAGCTGCGCAGCTTCTTGGCGGAACAAAAATTGCGTTTCAAGATATCGAAAAAAACGCAGCCGTATAAAAATCCTGAAGCCAGTTCAGGTCTTTTACGGATGCAGATCCCCTTGGTAGTGCGCTATAAATTTGAATCCTCCAGCCAAAAAATTGCTTCCACAATTCGTGAAAGCAAAAATTTCCCGAAAAAGTATAGGGATGAATGTTGCATTCGCGAATGTTTTATTGGAAACTAGGCGGTCAAAAGCTGGCCCGGTTTCTCGCACTTCCCGGTTACACGTGGGACGCCCTAGCTTAAGGGCTCATTCAGCGCGCTCCCCGCCAAAGTGCAAAAAAACGAACATGGCCCAGATTTTTCATAGAAGCACCAACTTCATCTCTCGTTTTAGTGTCTTCTCGTATATTTTTATGTGGGGGTTTGCTATTTTGGCGGTACTTTGGGCGGCGCGTTCTCCTTATATGACCCGCCAGAACATCACGCGCGAACAGCCAGTGCAGTTCAGCCACAAACATCATGTCGGAGACGATGGAATCGATTGCCGGTATTGCCATACCAGCGTGGAGACCTCCGCTTTTCCAGGTATCCCGCCCACGAAAACCTGCATGAACTGCCATTCCGTCCTCTTCAAGAATGCGGACTATCTGGAGCCGGTGCGCGAAAGCTACCGCACGGGTGAATCCATCAAGTGGATCAAGATTCACCGCCTTGCCGATTTCGTGTATTTCGACCACAGCATTCATGTGAATAAGGGCATAGGCTGTTCGACCTGTCATGGTCGCGTGGATGAGATGCCGCTGGTGTTCCAAGCCAACACGCTGCTGATGCAATGGTGCATCGACTGCCACAGGAATCCTGAACCGTACCTTCGGCCGATGGATCAAGTGTATGTCATGGATTGGAGACCGGGACCGAATCAGGAAGAGTTGGGGAAAGAGTTTGCGAGGGAGCGCAACCTTCGGACAACGGCCGAGCTCACTAGCTGCTCGACCTGTCACCGCTAACGGAAAGTATGAACGAGCAACCGCAACCAGAACATAAGGACGATAGACCAGCAATAGACGTACATTTAGGCGATCTGTCATTTCCCGAGCGGCCCCTGGACCTGGCGGCGGTGCGCGCCAAATTGCAATCCAAGACCGGCAAGCAGTATTGGCGCACTCTCGAAGAGCTCGCTGAGGATCCTGCCTTTGAAGAACTGCTCCATCGGGAATTCCCGCGGCAGGCGCCCTCGGAATGGGACGACTCGGTAGACCGGCGCGATTTTCTAAAGCTCATGGCCGCCTCGCTAGCACTGGCCGGGCTTTCCGGCTGCGGGCGCGAGCCCGAGCAGTATCTCGTTCCTTACGTCAAGCAACCGGATGGCATGGTTCCGGGTAAGCCGCTGTTTTTTGCGACGGCGATGCCGTTCGGGGCCGATTCGATTGGCTTGCTCGTGGAGAGCCACGAAGGGCGGCCAACGAAAATTGAGGGCAATCCTGACCATCCTTCGAGTCTTGGCGCAACCAACGTTTTTGCGCAGGCGTCCATCCTCGACCTTTACGACCCTGATCGCGCGCAAACGGTAACCAAGGCCGGAGAGATTCAGACTTGGTCGCAGTTTCTGGACGTCGCACAGGCGTTGGCCGCAACCTTCCGTTCCACCCGCGGCGAAGGGCTTCGCTTTCTTACCGGAATCATCAACTCGCCCGTTCTCACGGCGCAGTTGGAATCTATTCTGACGCGCTACCCGCTAGCCAAGTGGCACCAGTGGGAACCGGCCGTTGGGGATGGCACGCGCGAGGGCGCAAAGCTCGCTTTCGGAAGATACGTCAACACGGTCTATCGTCCTGAGAACGCCGACGTCATTCTTTCGCTCGACTCCGATTTTCTCGTCAGCGGGCCTGGCAACGTCCGTTACATGCGGGAATTTTACCGCCGGCGCAAGCTTAACGAATCCGCCCAAGCAGATCGCGTGGGTTCCGAGATGAGTCGCTTGTACGTTGTCGAGCCCACGCCGTCTGTGACTGGTTCGAGCGCGGACCATCGCCTGCCGCTTCGTTACGCAGAAATCGCGCGGTTTGCCCGCGCGTTGGCGGCAAAATTCGGCTTGGGCGGCAGCGGAAAACTCGACCCCAACATCGAGAAGTGGCTTGATACCGTGGTAAAGGATTTGAAGAAGCATCCGCGCCGCACTTTGGTCGTCGCCGGCGAACAGCAACCTGCGGAAGTCCACGCTTTGGCTCACGCCATCAATGCGTCGCTCGGCAATGTCGGCACCACGCTATATTACACGGAGCCCGTCGAAGCGCATCCCGTCAATCACTTGGAATCGCTGCGGGAGCTTTGCGCAGACACCGAGAACGGCAAGGTCTCCACACTCATCATTGTCGGCGTCAATCCCGTGTACACGGCGCCGCACGATTTTGATTTCGCGGGCAAGTTGCGCTTTGACGAAAAACTCGGAAAGAAAAAAATTGAGACCGTCATTTATATCAGCCCTCATTTTGACGAAACGGCACAGTATTGCGACTGGCACGTTGCCGAATCCCACTATCTGGAAACCTGGGGTGATGCGCGCGCCTTTGACGGCACCGTGAGCGTGGTGCAGCCGCTTATCGCGCCGCTCTACAAAACGCATTCCGTGCACGAAACGCTGGCCGCGTTTACCGACGAGCCCGGGCTTTCCGATTATGACGCCGTGCGTGACCGGCTCCAGGCCGAGAATCCCGCCGTGGATTTTGAGAAGTTCTGGCGTAAAACTCTAAACGACGGAGTGGTGGCGGGCACGACCTTTCCCCCCATCAATGTTTCTTTGAAGTTCACTCCCGCGAGCCTGCCTCCCGTCAATGAATCCTCCGCCGGCGAACTCGAATTCCTTTTCCGTCCAGACCCCAGCATTTACGATGGCCGCTTCGCGAATAACGGCTGGCTCCAGGAATTGCCGAAGCCGGTAACGAAGCTGACCTGGGACAACGCCGCCTTGGTAAGCCCCAAAACCGCCCAGAAACTCGATCTAACCCACACCATCCCTTCGCGGGGCGGTGAACACGGGCAAGTCCTTTCGGACGTCATTGACATTGCTCTTTCTGGAAGCAAGGTCACCGCCGCCGCTTGGATCCTCCCGGGCCAAGCCGAGGGTGTTGTGGTTCTGCCCTTGGGCTACGGGCGCAAAAAGGCGGGCTATGCCGGCACAAACAAAGGCTTCAACGCTTACGTCGTGCGCACCTCGAACACGCTTTGGGCTGCGCCGGCTCCTGCTGGTGTGATCCGGAAAACCGGCAACGGCTACCCGATGGCCTGCACGCAATATCACTTCAACATGGAAAGCCGCCACATCATGATGACGGCAACTCTCGAGGAATACCGCAAGAATCCGAATTTTGCCAAAAGCGAGGAAAC
Organism: Acidobacteriota bacterium; assembly: GCA_003223245.1. Lineage (GTDB taxonomy): Bacteria > Acidobacteriota > Terriglobia > Acidiferrales > UBA7541 > Acidiferrum. The sequence goes on along the minus strand of QHYI01000108.1, from coordinate 42,165 downwards.
GCCGCCGGAAAACGATTCCCTTTACAAGGGCGAGGCCGAATTTCCGTACAAGCGCGACAAATGGGCCATGTCCATCGACCTCAATAGCTGCAATGGCTGCAACGCCTGCATCATCGCCTGCCAGGCGGAAAACAACATTGCGGTTGTCGGCAAGGACCAGGTGATGCGCGCTCGCGAAATGCACTGGATTCGCGTCGATCGCTACTATACGAACACGGCATCCTCGGCCACCGGCCAGTCCACCGGCGATCCTTCCGAATATCAGCCGGCCCTCGAGAATCCGGAAACCTTTTTCCAACCCGTGCCCTGCCAGCAGTGCGAGAACGCTCCATGCGAGGAGGTTTGTCCCGTGGGCGCCACGGTGCACAGCGCCGAAGGCCTTAACGACATGGTCTACCAGCGCTGTGTCGGAACGCGCTACTGCTCGAATAACTGTCCTTATAAAGTGCGCCGCTTCAACTTCCTGCGCTTCCAGGACTGGGAAACTCCGCAATTCAAGCTCATGCGCAATCCGGAAGTGACCGTCCGCAGCCGCGGCGTCATGGAAAAATGCACTTACTGCGTGCAGCGCATCGACAGGGCGCGCATCGAAGCCGATAAAAAGAATCAGCCCGTCGCCGATGGCGCCATCGTTACGGCCTGCGCACAGGCCTGCCCCGCGCAAGCCATCGTTTTCGGCAACGCCAATGATCCCAACAGCCGCGTAGCCAAGTTGCGCGCGCAGCAGCGCAACTACCAGATCATGCCGGAATTGAATACTCGGGCGCGCACCACCTACCTCGCCGCGGTTCGAAATCCCAATTCTGAACTGGACAACGCATGAGCGCCGGCCAGCCGCCAATCGATTCTCCGCAAATCAGCCGCCTTACTCCGGTGTTAGGCCCGGGCCACACCTTTCGCTCGGTAACCGACAAAATCAGTTCGATTGTTCTCACGCGCCCGATTTCCTATGGCTGGTTCGTCGGTTTTGCGATTACCTTTGGCTTTACCGCGATGATGACCATCGCCATCGCTTGGTTGTTTACCAAAGGCGTGGGCATCTGGGGTATCGACATTCCCGTCGGCTGGGGATTCGCTATCGTGAATTTCGTTTGGTGGATCGGTATCGGCCACGCCGGCACGCTTATCTCCGCCATCTTGTACCTTTTGAATCAAAAGTGGCGCACCTCCATCAACCGCTTCGCTGAAGCCATGACGCTCTTCGCCGTTGCCTGCGCGGGGATCTTCCCGCTGATTCACACCGGCCGCCCCTGGATGGCGTTTTACTTGTTCCCGTACCCTGCCACCATGGGACTCTGGCCGCAGTTCCGCAGTCCGCTCATCTGGGACGTCTTTGCGGTTTCCACCTACGGAACGGTTTCCCTGATCTTCTGGTTCGTTGGCCTGATTCCGGATTTGGCCACCCTTCGTGACCGAGCCACCACCAAAGCCAAGCAAATCATCTACGGAATGCTCGCCATGGGCTGGCGCGGTTCGGTACGCCACTGGCACCGCTACCAGTCCGCCTATCTGCTCCTGGCAGGCCTAGCCACGCCGCTGGTGGTTTCCGTTCACACCGTTGTCAGCTTTGACTTTGCGATTGCCATCGTTCCCGGCTGGCACACCACCATCTTCCCGCCCTACTTTGTGGCTGGGGCCATTTATTCCGGGTTCGCCATGGTGTTGTCCATCGCCATTCCTCTGCGCAAAGCCTATGGCCTCGAAGACTACATCACCATGCGGCATCTCGACAACATGGCGAAAGTCATGCTGGCCACCGGCGAGATCGTCGCTTACGGTTACTTCTTTGAGTTTTTCATGTCCCAATACAGCGGCGACAAGTTTGACATGTACCTGTTTCGCATGTTGTTCCACGGCCCCTACGCTCACTTCTACTATGCGCTGATTTTGTGCAACGTCCTGCTCCCGCAGCTCCTCTGGTCTTATAAAATACGCCACAACGTCCCCATCCTGTTCCTCATGTCCTTGGTCATCAACATCGGCATGTGGCTTGAGCGCTTTGTCATCGTGGTGATCAGCCTCACCCGCGACTTCACGCCCTCGGCCTGGGGCCGCTATCAAGCCACTTTCTGGGATTGGGCAACGCTGTTGGGCACCATCGGATTCTTTATCATGTTGGTTTTCCTGTTCGTGCGCGTTCTTCCAGCGATATCGATTACGGAAATGCGCGAACTCGTGGCCGAGACTTCCGAAGCGGCGGCCGATTAGTCATGGAGCAGCGTTCGCACATCTACGGCGTGATGGCGGAGTTCGACACTCCGGAAAAGCTCATCCATGCCACGGAGAGGGCCAGGGCAGAGGGCTATCGCCGCATGGATGCCTATACCCCCTTCCCGGTGGAGGGTCTTTCGGAGGCCATGGGGCTAAAGCGCAACATGGTGCCCCTGATCACTCTGATCGGCGGCCTCTTCGGCGGTCTGAGTGCCTTTTTCTTCCAGTGGTGGGCAAATGTTCTGTCTTACCCAGAGGATATCGGTGGCCGGCCTTTGAATAGCTGGCCCGCGTTCATTCCTGTTACGTTCGAGTTGACCGTGCTCGGTGCTGCTCTGTCTTGCGTGTTCGGCATGCTGGCCCTGAACCACCTGCCACAACCCCACCATCCGGTTTTTAATGTGAAGCGCTTCGTTCATGCCTCGGCGGACCGCTTTTATCTCTGCGTCGAAGCGCGCGATCCCAAATTCCATCTCGCGGATACAGCGCGCTTCCTTCAGGGGCTGCACGCACGGCACGTCAGCGAGGTGCCGGATGACTAACGCCTCGCGCTTCCTCTTTGTGGCCTTCGCTGCGGCTGCTTGCGTTCTTGCCGGCGGCTGTCGCTACCTCAGGCAGGATATGGCCAACCAACCCAAGAACCTTCCACTTTCGCCTTCGGATTTCTTCGGAGACGGCCGCTCCGAGCGCCCCCTGCTGGACAATACTGTGGCGCGCGGCTCGATTGCCGAGGATGCGCTTTTTGTGCCTAAAGATTCGAACGCTTTTCCGTTGCCTGTGAATCAGCAACTGGTCGAACGCGGCCAGGATCGCTACAAAATTTTCTGCTCACCCTGTCATGGCTTGCAGGGGGATGGTAATGGCCTCATTGCCATGCGTGGGATGAAGCATCCGCCGAGCTTCCATCAGGACCGTCTTCGCCAAGCCACAAATGGCTACCTTTACGGCGTCATCACCAACGGCTTTGGCGCCATGTACGGTTATTCCGCACAGATTCCGCCCCGCGATCGCTGGGCCATCGTGGCTTACGAGCGCGCCTTACAGCTCAGCCGTGACGCGAAAGCAAGCGAATTGCCGCCGGAGCTCCGCGAAAAATTGAATCAATCGGGAACTGCCAAGGATTCGACAGGAGGCCAGGACTGATGGCCGTTGAAGAATATCTGGCTCCGGAAAGCGTTAGCCGCTTCCAAGCGCGTGCGTTTGGAGTAGGGACTGCCGCCCTGATCCTGGCCATCTTAGGTGGCCTGCGATCGCCCGCCCAATTTTATCAGTCCTATCTGATGAGCTATCTTCTGGTGCTCGGTTTAACTCTCGGCTCGCTCGGTCTTGTGATGCTTCAGCACCTAACCGCCGGTCACTGGGGCATCATTATCCGGCGCCCGGCGGAATCGGCGACGCGCACACTTCCCCTCATTGCCATCTTTTTCGTTCCCATTGCGCTTTTCGGCATGAAATATCTTTACGGCGAGTGGCTCGACCCCCAGGCCCTGAAGGAGCACCCTCTTTCCGGTTTTCAGCAACATTACCTGACCCATACCGGCTACCTCATCCGCGCCGTAATTTATTTTGCCGTTTGGCTGGCCTTGATGTTCATATTCAATATTTGGTCGAAGCAGCAGGACGTCAACCAGACCGACCGCATACTTCGTCAAAGGTTTAAGATGCTCGCCGGTCCCGGCATCATTCTTTACGTTTTAGGCATGAGCTTCGCCGCGATCGATTGGGTGATGTCTCTTTCGCCCCACTGGGCTTCCACCATCTACGGTTTCATTGTGGTCGGAGGTCAGCTCATCTCCTCGATGTCCTTCCTGATCGCCGTAGTCGTGCTGCTCGCTCGCTACCAGCCCCTGGCAGGCGTTCTTCAGCCGCGCCATCTGCACGACATGGGCAAATTGCTTCTTTCGTTTGTGATGCTTTGGGCCTATTTCGATTTTTCCCAACTGCTAATCATTTGGTCCGGTAACCTGCCTGCGGAAATCAGTTTTTACCGCACCCGGCTCTATGGAGAGTGGGCCGCTGTGGCTGTGATTGTATGCGTCTTCCACTTTTTTGTTCCCTTTTTCCTGCTCCTCTCTCAAGATCTGAAACGCCGGGCCCAAGTCCTTTCCAAAATTGCCTTGTGGCTCATCCTGATGCGCCTCGTGGACCTGTTCTGGATGACCCGCCCGGAATTCACTTCGAGCGCCGTGCCCTCGTGGCTCGACTTCGTATTGCCCATTGCCCTTGGTGGGCTGTGGCTCAGCTTTTTCGCTTTTAACTTGAAGCGGTCCCCGCTCCTCCCGCTTGGCGATCCCCAATTGGCGGAGGCTATTGAGCACCATGAACACTGAGCATCACAAAACTGGAACCACATCCGGCGAGCCGCCTCGCCACCCAGACGTTTCCTTCGAGGAACGCGACATTAAAGTGGGCGCCATGTATTGGTACCTTTCCGCACTCGGTCTGGCTACATTTATCGCTTTGCTCATTTGCGTTTTCGTTTTGCATTTCACGAACCATCTCGCCGCTTCCTCGGATGCTCCTCCCCCTCCTTCACGGGAGGCCCTGGGCAAAAACTACCGGGCTCTGCCGCCCGAACCTCGGTTGCAAGGGGTTCCCGGCCATCCCTCTGACCCGCAGAAGGACTTGCGCGAAAAAGTGAAGGCCGACACTGCCGAGAACGAGAAGCTTCAGTGGCTCGATAAGAACGCTGGCATCGCGCAGATCCCCGTCGAAGACGCCATGAAGATGGTTGCGGAAAAAGGTTTGCCTTCGTTTTCGCCGGCCACGGCGGAGAAAAAGAAGTGAAAGAATGCAAAAAGTTCACTACCTATTAGCATTTGCACTCGGCACGCTGCTTGCAGGCTCTTGCGCTCTGCACGCGCAGACCGTTCCCAATAATGTTGGTCCCACTGCTGCAACGCTCCCTCCTGCCTTGCAGAATGTCGGTTTTGAGCCGCCCCTCAACGGGCACATGCCGCTGGAGGTGCACTTTCGCGATGAATCGGGCCGCGACGTTCAGTTGCTTGAGTTCTTCGGTCAGAAGCCCGTGGTCCTGGCGTTTGTCTATTACACTTGCCCGATGCTATGTGACCAGGTCCAGATGGGCGTCGCCGGCACTTTACGCATGCTTTCCTTCAACCCTGGCCGCGACTACCAGGTCGTTTTCATCAGTTTTGATCCGCACGATACGCCCGAAGTCGCCGCAGAGAAGAAAAGGGTGGCCGTCGAGCGTTTCCACCGCCCGGAAACCGTTTCAGGCTGGCATTTCCTGACCGGCTCGGAAGAATCCATTGCCGCTGTCACGCGCGCCGCGAATTTCCGCTTCCGTTACGACGCGAAGTCCAAACTCTTCGCGCATGCCAGCGGCGTGATGATCTTGACCCCCGACGGCCGCATCTCCCGCTATTTCTACGGCGTCGAGTATCCCAGCCGCGACATGCGCTTGGGTCTCGTCGATGCTTCTGCAGGAAAGATCGGCTCGCCTATCGATCGCGTCTTGCTGTTCTGCTTCCATTACGATCCTTCGACCGCGAAGTATAGCGCTTCCATTCTTAGGATCATTCGCCTTGGCGGCATCCTGACGATTCTCGTAATCGTCGGAGGAATTTGGATTTCCCGGCGCCGCGAAACGCACGCGGGCCATTCGAAAGTTCAAGGAGCGCGCTAGAGCCGTGCAATCGCAATTTCCACTGTATCCCCCGGCGGCGTCCAACTTCGCGCCGCGCGTGGACGACCTGATGACGTACCTCACGTACGTCTGCGTCTTCTTCGCCTTCCTTATCACCGCGGCCATCGTCTATTTCTTCTTCAAATACCACCGCAAGCGTCCCGATGAAGTAGGTGCTCCTATTCACGGTGATATGCGCCTCGAAGCCACTTGGATCATCATTCCTTCCATTCTTGCGCTGAGCATGTTTGGCTGGGGCGCGGCCGTTTACGTGGACTATCGCCACACCCCGCCGGACACTCTCGACATCTATGTCGTCGGCAAGCAATGGATGTGGAAGGCGCAGCAGCCCAACGGCCTGAAGGAGATTAACGAGCTGCACGTGCCCGTGGGGCGTAACATTCGGCTCATCTTGGCCAGCGAGGATGTGGTCCATGATTTCTTTGTCCCCGCGTTTCGCGTGAAGATGGACGTCGTGCCCGGCCGCTACAACACCATGTGGTTTCGTCCTACCAAGCCGGGCCGCTACCACTTTTTCTGCTCGCAGTATTGCGGCACGAACCATGCCTTGATGGGAGGATGGGTCACGGTCATGGACCCCACGGATTACGCCGCATGGCTTTCCGGTACCTCGGGCGGCGCAGCGAATCCCGTCGACGTCGGCGCAAAACTCTTCGAGGATAAGGCCTGCGCCACCTGCCACATTGCCGACGGCTCTGGCCGCGCTCCCTCGCTTAATGGACTGTACGGCGCGCAAGTGCTTTTGGCCGACGGCACTACGGTCACCGCCGACGACGCCTACATCCGTGAATCCATTCTCCAGCCTAATGCCAAGATTGTGGCCGGCTACCAGCCGCTCATGCCCACGTTCCAGGGCCAACTGACGGAGGAGCAAATCATCGCACTCACTTCTTATATCAAGTCGTTGCAATCACAGCCCGTGCCCGCTAAGGGTGCCGGGATTGCGCCGTCCGCAAGGAAGAAATAGGACTATGAGCCAGACACAAACACTGCCAACACGTTCCTATGAAATGCCGCGCGAGCATTATCTCAATTCCAGTTACGGCATCCGCTCTTGGCTGCTCACCACCGACCACAAGCGCATCGCCCTCTTGTATCTCGTTTCCGTTACCTTCTTTTTCTTTGTGGGCGGCGTCTTCGCCACCATGATCCGCATCCACTTGCTGACTCCGGAAGGCGCTCTGGTGTCGCCGGAAACGTACAACAAGCTCTTCACCATGCACGGCGTGGCTATGATTTTCTTTTTCCTGATTCCCTCCATCCCCGCCGTGCTTGGAAATTTCTTGATTCCACAAATGATCGGGGCGAAGGACGTGGCCTTTCCGAGACTCAATCTCCTTAGTTGGTACATCTACATCATCGGCGGCTGCTTCGCGCTTTATTCCTTCAGCACCGGCGGCCTCGACACGGGATGGACGTTCTACACGCCGCTTAGCAGCATCTATTCGAATTCCGCGGTCACGCCCGCCGTGCTCGGCATTTTCATCAACGGCTTCTCTTCGATTCTCACCGGCCTCAACTTCATCGTCACCATCCACACCATGCGCGCCCCGGGAATGACCTGGTTCCGCTTGCCGCTGTTCATTTGGTCACACTACGCCACGAGCCTAATCATGGTCCTGGGCACGCCCGTCGTGGCCATCACCCTACTGCTTGCTGGCCTCGAGCGTATGTTGCATCTGGGCTTTTTCAATCCCGCCATGGGCGGCGACCCCATCCTGTTCCAGCATTTGTTCTGGTTCTACTCCCATCCCGCGGTGTACATCATGGTTCTTCCGGCGATGGGCGTCGTCAGCGAAATCATTCCTACCTTCGCGCGCAAACCTATCTTCGGCTACTCCTTCGTCGCCGCCTCCAGTATCGCTATCGCCGTCATCGGCTTTCTCGTTTGGGCTCATCACTTGTTTATGACCGGCATGTCCGCCTACTCCGCGCTCGCGTTTTCTTTCCTCAGCTATCTGGTTGCCATTCCTTCCGCCGTGAAAGTCTTCAACTGGACTGCCACGCTCTACAAAGGCTCCATTTCTTGGGACGCGCCCATGCTCTACGCTCTCGGCTTCATCGGCCTGTTCACCATTGGCGGTCTTACGGGTTTGTTCCTTGCCTGCCTCGGTCTGGACATGCACATCCACGACACTTATTTCGTCATCGCCCATTTCCACTACATCATGGTCGGCGGCGCAGTCATGGGTTACATCGGCGGTTTGCACTATTGGTGGCCGAAAATATCCGGCAAGGTTTATCCCGAAGCCCTCTCGCGCTTTGCCGCCATTACTCTCTTCCTCGGCTTCAATTTGACGTTCTTCCCGCAATTCATTCTCGGCTATCTCGGCATGCCCCGCCGCTATCACAGCTATCCTCCCGAGTTTCAAGTGCTCAACGTTCTGTCTACCGCCGGGGCTTCCATCCTGGCGCTTGGCTACCTCTTGCCGATGGCCTATCTGACTTGGTCGATGCGTTACGGCAAAGTGGCCGGTCCCAATCCCTGGCCCGCCACAGGCCTCGAATGGAAAACCACTTCGCCGCCTCCCACGGAGAATTTTCCTGTTACACCCGTGGTGGATTGGGAGCCTTACGATTTCCCGAATCGCCCGGACCTTGGCCTGACCCCGGGCACGTTGGCGCCGGTTCCAGGCGACGACTAGTAGGACAGACTTTGGTCTGTCCTGTTTGTTCTGAACGTAACTGAGCGGCCGCACTTAACAATGCCGCTCAGTGGATTTTTTGGAGGCCGGGCTTTAACCCGGCAAAAGAAAAGGAGTGCCGCGTGCATCGCACCGGAGAGCTGTTCGGGCATTTTCAAACCTTGGAACAACAGAGGGAGTCCGCCACTTTCGGCATGTGGGTCTTCCTGGCTACCGAAGTGTTGTTCTTTGGCGGCATGTTCCTGACCTATACCATCAACCGCCACGCATACTTCACGGCCTTCGGCGTCGGCAGCAACGATCTGGATATCACCCTCGGCACTACCAATACCCTGGTGCTCATCCTGAGCAGCTTTACCATGGCTATGGCCGTCTGGTGCGCGCAAACCGGCAAGAAAAAACTTGTTCCGCTTTTTCTGGTTCTCACCCTGGTGCTCGGCTGCGCCTTCCTGGGCATCAAATTTGTCGAATACAAGCAGAAATTCCACCATCACCTCGTCCCCGGCCGCAGTTTTGACATCTCTTACCACGTCAACCACCCTGCTCCGGGGGACGATCCCAAAGAAATTGCTTTCGAGAAGGAAGAACTGGCGAAAGCCTTGGCTTCCGATCCTGATACCAATTCTCACGCGCAGCTTTATTTTTCCCTTTATTTCGCCATGACCGGTCTTCACGCCTTGCACATGGTCGTTGGCGCCGGCCTGGTGATGTGGCTCATCGGCGCATCGCTAAAAGGCCGATTTACTCCGCACTACCACACCCCTGTCGAGAACATCGGCTTGTACTGGCATTTCGTCGATATTGTCTGGATTTATCTGTTTCCGCTGTTTTATCTGATTGACCGGCATCGCTAGGAAAATGGGGAGAAGACCACGTGCCTGAACATTCCGAACACATCGTTTCGCCGAAAATCTACTTCACCATCTTCATCGCGCTGGTTATCGGCACGAGCCTCACCACTTGGGCGGCCTTCCAGAACTTTGGCCCGTTCAATATTGTCATCGCCCTCGGCATCGCCACCGCCAAGGCCACGCTGGTCGTTCTTTTCTTCATGCACGCCCGTTACAGCGTGGGGCGTACCCGGCTGGTCATCGTTTGTGCGATCTTCTGGCTGGCCATCATGCTGGCGCTCACTCTCGCCGATTATCAGACCCGCCAGCCGCGCATGAGCCGCCTCGTCCCACCTGCGGTTTTTTACCGCGTCTGATCATCCCTGCTAACCTGTAGGCCTGGTAACACGGGTTGCGTCCAGGTCCGTCCTTCGCTTTCAGAATTGTCTTGGCTTTTGACTTCGGATTTCTGGCCGGCTCACGCCGGAAAGACACACTCACACTTTCGCCGACTTTTTATATTTCCGGGGTGTTTCTTAGGGTGGCTTGGTGAGGCTCAGCAGGAGTCAGTCTGCTCACCGAATCGGCGAAAGTATCGGGGAGAAGCGAACCGGCCCAGCCCTCAATCCCCTAAAGGGATCCTCGGCTCGCCTCCCCCACGGCTTTCAAGAACTGCAACCTCTTCGCCATACTTAATCCCTTTGTTTTCAACACACTCCATACTATTTCCTGGTAAAAAAGCTCTACTCCCCCGAAAAATTACCTGCCTGAAATACCAGCGGCACCGGCTTGTAGGGTAAACTCCTGAGAGGTAGACTTTTTCCTGCGATTTTTTCGGAGGTGCAGTATGCCTCGCGTCGTTCGCTGCGGCCTGATTCAAGCTCACTGTGATTGGTCTTCAGAGAAATATTTGCTTCCCGACATAAAAAAGAAAATGATCGCCAAGCACGAGGGTCTCATTGCCGCCGCGGCTAAGAAAAAAATACAAATCCTGGGCCTCCAGGAACTTTTCTACGGCCCTTATTTCTGTGCCGAGCAGGAGACCCGCTGGTATGAACTGACCGAGCGCGTTCCCAACGGCCCCACCATCTCCCTGATGCAAAAACTCGCGAAAAAATATCAGATGGTTCTGATTGTCCCGGTCTACGAAGTGGAAATGACCGGCGTTTATTACAACACCGCCGCAGTCATCGACGCCGACGGACGCTATTTGGGCAAATACCGCAAGCACCATATTCCGCACTGCCATCCCGGGTTTTGGGAAAAATTTTACTTCACGCCCGGAAATGCCGGTTATCCCGTCTTTGACACGCGCTACGCTCGCGTCGGCGTGTACATTTGTTACGACCGGCATTTCCCCGAAGGCGCGCGAATCCTTGGCCTCAACGGCGCGGAAATTGTTTACAATCCCTCGGCCACCGTTGCGGGCCTCTCCGAATATCTCTGGGAACTCGAACAGCCCGCCCACGCCGTCGCCAACGCCTATTTTGTCGCTGCCATCAACCGCGTCGGCACGGAAGGTCCCTGGAAAATTGGCGAATTCTACGGCAAGAGCTACTTTTGCAATCCGCGCGGGAAAATTATTGCCCAAGCCAGCCGCGACAAAGATGAACTGCTCGTCGCAGACCTCGATCTCGATGAAATTCAAAAGGTTCGTGACACCTGGCAGTTTTTCCGCGATCGGCGCCCCGAGACCTATGGAGAAATTACACGCACGCGCGCCGCGGAATCTGCCAGTTCCAGCGAAGCCGCCGATTGAAATTCCGCTTGCGTTGTTGGTCGAATGTGGGAAGGCACTGCCCGCTGGAGTCGCAAAAGTTGAAAGTACTTGCGGCGCCGGGCTGCGGCCCAGCATCTTGGTTTTGACCGGTTTTTGCTTTCTAGCAACGCGGTCCAAACGAGGGGCATAGGCAAGAACCGGCTCTATTTTGGGGTTTACTTACAACTTAAAACCTATAACTTAAGACTTCCATGAGCCATTTAGATACCGCAGCCCTTCACGCCAGCACCATCGAGTCCAGCTCTCTCTACAACAAGGATCTTGCTCCTGTTGCGTCCGAGCGTCGCCGCTGGCGTACTTACAATTACGCTGCTCTTTGGATCTCTATGAGCGTCAACATTCCCACTTACATGCTGGCCAGCGGCATGATTGCCGGCGGCATGAACTGGAGCCAGGCCCTCTTTACCGTTTTTCTCGGCAACGTCCTGGTGTTGATTCCTATGCTTCTTAACGCTCACGCCGGCGCGCAATACGGCATCCCGTTTCCTGTCTTTGCCCGCGCTTCGTTCGGCGTACTTGGCGCCAACATCCCCGCCATTCTTCGCGCCCTGGTGGCCTGCGGCTGGTTTGGCATTCAAACCTGGATTGGCGGCGAAGCCATCAATGCCATGATCGTCGCTCTCGCGCCGGGCTGGGCCAAATTTCATTCTGGCGCGGCGGTCTGCTTCGTTCTGTTCTGGCTTCTCAACGTCTTTGTCATTCTCCGCGGCATCGAGACCATTCGCTTCCTGCAGGGCATCTCTGCGCCTTTCTTGCTTCTCATCGGCCTGCTACTGCTGCTCTGGGCGCGCGGCAAAGCCGGTGGTTTCGGCCCCATGCTCTCCACGCCCTCGAAATTTCAATCCTTTGGCGAATTCTTCCGCTTCTTTATTCCCTCGCTCACCGGCGTTGTTGGCTTCTGGGCTACCGTTTCGCTGAACATTCCCGACTTCACCCGCTATGCCCGCAGCCAGCGCGACCAAATGGTCGGCCAGGCCCTTGGCCTGCCCGCCACCATGACCTTCTATTCCTTCATCGGCATCGCGGTCACTTCCGCCACGATGATTATTTTTGGACAGGCCATCTGGGATCCCGTAAAAGTTCTGGCACGTCTTGGCAATCCCTGGGCCGTCGTTGTTGCCATGATCGCTTTGCTTATGGCCACGCTGAACGTCAATGTCGCCGCCAATGTCGTCTCCCCCGCTAACGACTTCTCGAATCTTTCTCCGCGACGAATCAGTTTCCGCGTGGGCGGCCTGCTCACCGCCGTCGTGGGCCTGCTCATGCAGCCTTGGAAGCTCCTCGCTAGCTACGGGAGTTACATCTTCACCTGGCTCGTGGGCTATTCCGGTTTTCTCGGGCCTATAGCAGGAGTCCTCATTTGCGATTATTTCGTCGTGCGCAAGACCGTTCTCGCTGCTGAGGATCTTTACCGTCGCGGCGGCCAGTACGAATATCTGCGCGGCTTCCACTGGACCGGCGTCGTTGCTTTGGCTGCAGGCGCGGGCGTTGCCTTCGTGGGCTTGATCGTTTCGCCGCTGCGCGTCCTTTACGATTACGCCTGGTTCGTTGGTTTTTTCGTCAGCTTTGGCGTTTACTTTGCGCTAATGCCCAAACCCGCGGCCGTCCCCCAGGCGGCAGATTGAGAAGGCCGGAGCTGGATGGAATTCCATGCCGCTTTATCCCCTGACAAGGAGCCCCCATCGCGGCAGCGGTTGCAAAATTCTACGCGTTTCTCTCGGCGCTCTGTGTCTCTGCGTTATCCTTTCCTTTCCTTTGTTTTGTTCAACTCTGGACTTTCGACCGTCAACTTGCGTGAGGAACCCCATGGACTTCGGCATCACCATCAAGCCTGACATCTCTATCGACCGCATTGTTAAACTCACCGAACAGGCCGAAGCCTCCGGCTTCTCTTACGCCTGGATGTTCGACTCCCACGTCATCTGGAAGGAGCCGTTTCCTCTGCTCACCCTGATGGCTGCCAATACGAAAAAAATTCGCCTCGGCACGTGTGTCACCAATCCCGCTGTCCGCGACGTCACCGTTTCCTCGAGCCTGTTCGCCACGCTCAACCTTGCCTCGCATGGCCGCATGGAGCTTGGCATCGGGCGTGGCGACAGCTCCCGCCGCGTCCTCGGCAAAAAGCCCGCCACCCTCGAAACCCTCGAAGAATTCGTTCGCGTTTTCCGCAATTTGAACGCCGGCAAAACCGTCAACGTCGACGGCGTTCCCACAAAATTTCCCTGGGCGAATGGCCAAGTCCCGCGCGTTTGGGTCGCGGGCTATGGCCCAAAGGCTCTCCGCACCGCGGGCCGCATCGGCGATGGCGTCATTCTCCAGTTTGCCGACCCCGATCTCATCGAATGGTGCCTCGGCTTCGCGCGTGAAGGCGCCAAAGAAGCCGGCCGCGACTTCGGCAAAATCCAAGTAATGGCGGCGGCACCAGTGTGGCCGTCCGACGACGTGAAGACCGCGCGCGCGCGCGTTCGCTGGTTCCCCGCGCTAGTCTCGAATCACGTCATGGACCTGATCTCCAAATACAAGCCGGAAGAGTTGCCTCCCGCATTGACTTCCTACGTCAAAAACCGCGGCAAGTACGACTATCTTCATCACTGCGAAGTGGGCAGCGATAACGCCGATTTCGTCAGCGACGAAGTCGTCGACCGCTTCTGCATCCTCGGAGCGCCCGACGACCATCGCAAAAAACTCGACCGCCTCCGCAAAGCCGGCGTTACGCAATTCAACATTTATTTAATGTGCGGCGACGAAGAGCAAACCCTCGACGTCTACAAACACAAAATCCTCCGCCACTACCGCCGTTGATGTGTTCAGCTTCTCCCGTCATCCCGGGTGCAACGAGCAATCTGCTCTTCGACCAGTCACGAATCACAACCCGTGCAGTGTATAGTTCTAACCCTGAGGAACTTCGATGCGATTTGACACCGTGATTCGCAACGCCACCGTGGTCACCGCCACCGACACCTATCGCGCCGACGTCGGAATCACCGGCGATCGCGTCAGCGCCATCGCCGCGCAGCTTCCCGCCGAAAACGCCGGCCGCGTCACCGACGCCAGCGGCCTGCTGCTCATCCCCGGCGGCATCGATGTGCACACGCACCTCGACATGCCCTTCGGCGGCACCACCAGTTCCGACGATTTCGAGACCGGCACCATCGCCGCGGCTTTTGGCGGCACTACCACGCTTATCGACTTCGCCATCCAGTACAAAGGCCAATCGCTGCGCCAGGCTTTCGACACCTGGATGAAAAAAGCCCACGACAAAGCCGTCACCGACTACGCGTTCCACTGCATCATCACCGATCTCGGCAGCGCCCAGCTCGAAGAGATGGGCCAGCTCATTCGCGACGGCGTCACCAGCTTCAAGCTGTTCATGGCGTATCCCGGAGTGTTCATGCTCGATGACGCCACCATTTTCAAAGCCATGCGGCAAGCCGCGCAGCACAACGGCCTCATCTGCATGCACGCGGAAAACGGCGGCGCGATTGACGTGATCGTACAGCGCGCCCTCGCCGAGGGCAAACGCGCGCCAAAGTACCACGCGCTCACCCGCCCCACCACCGCCGAAGCCGAAGCCACTTCCCGCGCCATCGCTCTCGCGGAAATGGCCGGCGCGCCCGTCTACATCGTGCATCTCTCCTGCAACGACGCGCTTGAAAAAGTCCGCGAAGCGCGCGACCGCGGCCTGCCCGCCTACGCGGAAACCTGCCCGCAATACTTGTATCTTTCGATCGAGAATTTTGACGTTCCTGGCTTCGAGGGCGCGAAATACGTTTTCACGCCGCCCCTGCGCGAAAAATGGCATCAGGAAAAGCTCTGGCAAGGCCTGGCGAAAGACACGTTGCAGGTCGTTTCTACTGACCATTGCCCGTTCTGCTTTAAGGAGCAGAAAGAGCTGGGCAAGGAAGACTTCACCAAAATTCCCAATGGCGGCCCCGGCATCGAACATCGCCTGAGCCTCGTTTACACCGGCGGCGTCCACGGCAAACATTTTTCGCCGAACCGCTTTGTCCAGCTTGTTTCTACCGCGCCCGCAAAACTCTTTGGCCTCTACCCGCGCAAAGGGACCATCGCCGTCGGCTCGGACGCCGACCTGGTCCTGTTCGATCCCAACCACGAAGAAGTTATCAGCGCCAAAACGCATCACATGCGCGTGGACTACTCCATGTTCGAGGGCATTAAGATCAAAGGCGCGCCCAAAACGGTTTTCTCTCGCGGCCGCGCGGTCATCGACTCCGGAAAATTTGTCGGCCGCCCCGGCTGCGGCCAATTCCTCCGCCGCCAAACCTACTCCGGACTGTGATTTGCATTTTGTAGCGGCCGGGCTTCAGCCGGGCTCCGGAGTTCGCAATGCGGCGGACGCAAGGTTGCGATACATTGGGGGGATTGCACTACAGAGCACATTCATGATTGCGGGGCTGCCATCTCTGGTGATTGTCGGACGCCCGAACGTGGGCAAGTCCACGCTGTTCAATCGCTTGACCGGCACGCGGCGCTCCATCGTCACCAATGAGCCGGGCATCACGCGCGACCGCATCTATGGCAAAGCGGAATGGCGCGGCAAGGCGCTGGAAGTCGTGGACACCGGCGGCATCCTTCCCGACGAGAAAGGGCTCATCCCGCAGGAAATTTTCCGTCAGGCGCAGGTGGCCATCAAAAAAGCGGCGCTGCTGGTTCTTGTTGTGGACAGCCAAGCGGGTCTCACGCCGCTCGACGAAGAACTGGCGCGGCTTTTGCGCGGCACCGGCAAACCTTTTGTGCTGGCTGTCAATAAAGTGGATGCGCCTTCGCAGGAAGCGAATGCCGCGCCATTTCATTCGCTCGGCGTTCCTGTGTTTCCGATTACCGCGGAACATGGCACCGGCGTCGACGATCTTCTCGACCACGCCCTCGCGCATGTTTTTGCTGAGCAGCAGGAGGTGCCAGGGGCGCAGCATGCTGCGCCCCTACAACGGAAAGAGGCACAGGCACCGGTTGTTGGAGCGGAGCTTCCGCTCGTCGAGCTGCCGATAGAGACGGCGCCTATCGAGGTGGCTATCATTGGCCGTCCTAACGTTGGCAAATCCACGCTGTTGAACTGCCTGGTTGGCGAAGAGCGCTCCATCGTGTCACCGATTCCCGGAACGACCATGGACAACGTGGACACCGAAATCACGCGAGCAGGCCGCGACTATCGCTTTGTCGACACTGCTGGAATTCGTCGCAAAGGCAGAACCACGCTAGTTGCGGAAAAACTCAGCGTGGTGATGGCCCGCCGCGGGCTCGAACGCTGCGACGTGGCGCTGTTGGTCATCGATGGAGAGCAAGGCGTCACGCAAGGCGATGCCACGATTGCCGGCTATGCGGAAGAATCCGGCCGCTCGGTGATTCTCGTGGTCAACAAGTGGGATCTCGCGCTGGCCGCCGCGCGCGAAGCGGCCGCGCGTCGCGACTCCAATTTCTCAAAAGGCACGGAGCGCCCCAGCATTTCCTTTGGAAAGGGCGGAAATTCCTCAAGAAGTCCTCTAGGCAAGAACGCAGCAACGGTTGATCCGGGCAAGCTGATGCTCGACTATGAAAAAATGATTCGCGCGAAACTGAAATTTCTGAGCTACGCGCCCATCGTCTTTCTTTCCGCAAAAACTGGCGAACGCGCCGAAAAACTGTTTCCGCTCATCAACCAATGCTCGGATGCGCGCCGCCGACGTATCCCCACGCCAGCGTTGAACGACTGGCTCAAGCAAGACGTCGATCTCCAGCGCGGCAGTACGCCGAAGTCGCGCCCCGTGCGCATCTACTACCTAACGCAGGCAAAAACGGCTCCGCCGACGTTTCTCCTGTTCACGAATCAGAAAATGCCGCTGCACTTCAGCTATGAGCGCTTTCTGGAAAACCAGCTTCGCGCCAAATTCGATTTCATCGGCACTCCCGTGCGCTTCGTGCAACGACTCCGCAAACGCGAGCGGCGCGCCCGCGCGGCATCCCGGGGTGATGAATGACAACATCCCTGCAAAGCCCTCTACAGGAATGGCCCGTAAACTGCTACGATAGCGGCGTCCCCTTCGTCCTGAGATCCGATGCGGAGGCGCGAAGGATTTCCCGGCAGGGGAGGAGCATGGCAGGCAACGTCACGGCCACAAAAACCGCGACCGAAGAACGCCTCTACACCATTGGCGAGGTCAGCCGCCTGGCGGACCTGAAGGCCTTCGTGCTGCGCTACTGGGAAACCGAGTTTCCCATGCTGCTGCCCACGAAAGATGAGGCGGGGCGCCGCGTTTATCGCCAGGAAGATGTGGACATGGTCTTCCGCATCAAGCGCCTGCTCTACGACGAGGGATACACCATCGCCGGCGCGCGCCGCCATTTGCGCGAAAAAGGCGGAGCCGATGATCCGGTGTTTCGCAGCTCGAATTCTTCCGCCGACGGCGCGTCGCAATTGCTCAGCCGCAGGATGCTGCTCGATTTGCGCGACGCGCTGCGCGCTTTCTTGACGCTTCTCGAACGCCGGTGATAGCCTTGAGTAGGCTGACGCAAAAGGCCTGGAGTTTGTCATCCCAAGGGCGGGGTTTGCCCGAGGAATCTGCTGTTTCCCTGAGCTTCAGAAAAGCAGACTCCTTGCTTCGCTCGGAATGGCAAGTAGGGCGAGTGGCCTGATTGACAGTTTCCCTCGGTCGGGACGTAGCGCAGCCTGGTAGCGCGCACGCTTGGGGTGCGTGAGGTCGCGAGTTCAAATCTCGCCGTCCCGACCATTTTCTCCACGCTTTCGTAATCGTCTTTCAAGATACGCCGGAGTGGTGACCTCGCAAGGACAAGAAAATGATGGGAATCACTCAAAATGAGTGAGGCAACGTTCAGGCAGGGTCTGGGCTGTGAGACTGAGGATTAGAGTGCTCGCAGCTCGAGTCAAATGCACATGAAGCATATCCTCCTAACAAATGATGATGGGTACCAGGCGGAAGGGCTGCGGGCGGTGGCGGGGGTGTTGGCGGATTTTGCTACCGTGCATATTGTCGCGCCGAGCAAGGAGCAGAGCGGTGCGGCGCAATCGCTGACGCTGCGCCAGCCCATTGTGTGCAACCGCATTGCGGAGTGCGAGTGGGCCATTGACGGGACGCCGGCGGACTGCGTGATCGTGGCGCTGCAAAAACTCTTGCCGGAAAGGCCGGACCTGCTGATTTCCGGAATTAACCACGGAGCGAATCTCGGCGAGAATATCTACTATTCGGGGACGGTGGGCGCGGCGCGGGAAGGCGCGTTGCATCATATTCCCTCGGTGGCGGTCTCGCTGTGCGCAAGAAAGGAAAACGCGAAATTTGAGGATTCGGCGCGCGTGGCGCGGGCCACCGCGGAAATGATTTTCAAGGAAGGCCTGCCCGACCAGGTGCTGCTCAACGTGAACGTGCCGGAACCGTGGAATGGCGTCGTGCGCTTCACGCGGCAGTCGAAGAAAATCACGCGCAATCAGCTGAGCGAAGGAAAGGATCCGCGCGGGCGCAGCTATTTCTGGCTGTTCGAGCAGAAACTTGACAAGAACGTCGAGCCGGATACCGATTACGCCGCGATTTTTTCCGGCGCCGTTTCTATTACGCCCCTTCACCTTGATCCCACACACACGGAGTCGCTCAATCACCTTTCCCACTGGGCCAAGTCGATTGCTAGCGCATTCAAACGATAAGACTCGGAGTTGCCCGTTTTTAGCCTTAGAAATAAAACGTGATATGCCCTACAAAGAACATACTTGCGTCACTTGGCCGCGGGGGCAGACGGGGCGATGAGCGCAATGTTGTTTCTGCGCACGGTGTCGTTGAGAGCCGGAACATCTTTCGCGAGGACGTCGCGCCACTTGACGAGCTGCGCTTCAAGCCGCTGTTCGAGCTCGCCGAAGACCGCCTCTTCGGCTGCCGTCGGCGCAGCGTCCGCGCTGTCGGTCACGTTCTGCAGGTATGCGAGCTTGCTTTCAAGCTTCGTGGGATAGTTGGCGAAATCTTCTGTCGACTTGCCATTCACCTGGATGAGCTCTTCCTCGATGGCGCTGATTTTCTTCCGCAAATCGACCGACGCCGCGAGCACGGGATTCGGTGGGTCGCTTGCATCGGTCTGCGCAGCTTGCGTGGGGCCGAGATGCTTTTCGAGCGCCTGCAGTTGTCCCCGAAGGTTACGAATCGCAAGGATGGTTTTGTTCATTTCGTCCGTGCGGTCGCGCATCTTGAGCAGCAGGTCGAATTGCTTGCGCAGATCTTCGGCGAGAGTTCTGACGCGCGGATCCATTTTGACTTCGAAGGAAGCGGTTTGCGCTTTGCCTCCAACGGTCAAGCGCACCTGATACGTCCCAGGCAGCACGAGCGGAGCGATTGGTTCGCCCGCATCATAAACGGCTCGCGGAATTTTCGCAGGAACTTCATAGCGCAGATCCCAGGTGAAAAGATTCAGGCCCGCCTTGGCAGGAATGTGTTCTTCCGGATTGTCCCTCTCCCATTCTTCCGGCGCTTCTTCCGTCTTCTTTTCCTCACTGGTGAACGAGCGAACCACTTTGCCTTGCGCCTCGAGAATTTCGAGCTTGGCGGGCTGCTTCTGCTCTTCCTTCAAGTAGTAGTACACCATCGCGCCATTCGGCGGATTTTCGCCAACCGGGTAGCGGCGCGGATTGAAATGGCCGGTTCTCGTGCGCCATGTGGTGCGCGGCGCGAAGAGGTGCGCTTGTTCCGCGGCAATCGAAGCGGCAGCTTGGCGCAGCGGGCTGATGTCGTCGAGCACCCAGAACGAACGCCCGTGGGTGGCAACGACAAGATCATCATCGTGAACAATCATGTCGTGAATGGGAGTCTGCGGCAGATTGAGCTGGAGCGGCTGCCAATTCGCGCCGTCGTTGAAGGAGACCCAAATGGCCGTTTCGGTCCCGCAATAAAGAAGCCCTTTACGCTTGGGGTCTTCGCGCAGCGCGTGAGCATAAGAATTGTCAGGCAGGCCCGTGATGATTTGTGTCCAGGTCTTGCCGAAATCCGAAGTCTTAAAAATGTAGGGCTTGAAATTGTCGAGCTTGTGCGCGTCTACTGCGGCGTATGCGGTTCCCGCTTCGAACGGCGACGCTTCGATGAGGCTGATCATGGACCACTCGGGAACTTCTTTTGGCGTGACGTTGGCCCAATTCTTTCCGCCGTCGCGCGTCAGCTGAATCAAGCCATCATCCGTGCCGGCCCAGAGCACGCCTTCCTGTTTGGGTGATTCCGCGAGCGCGAACACCGTGTCGTAGTACTCGACGGTGTACTGATCTTTGGTGAGCGGCCCGCCGGAATCCTGCTGCTTGGTTTTGTCGTTGCGCGTGAGGTCCGGGCTGATGGTGGTCCAGGTGCGCCCTGCGTCAGTCGAGCGAAACACATACTGCGAGCTGTGATAAATCACGTCGGGATTGTGGGAGGAGATGACAATCGGCATGGTCCAGGTGTAGCGGTACTTTTGCGTGGAGGCGGAATAGCCGTTGGGATCCTCGGGCCATTCCTGAATGCTCTGCGCCTGATTCGTGCGGCGGTCGAAGCGCGTGAGGATGGGCCCTTCATCGTCGGCGTAAACGATATTCGAGTCGCGCGGATCAGGAACTATGTAGCCGCTTTCGCCGCCGCCGACCGCGTCCCAATCGCCGCGATCGATGAAGCCGCGGTCGCTGCGGGTTTGGATGCCGACCGAAGAGTTGTCTTGCTGCGAGCCGTAGACGCGATAGAGAAAATCGTTGTCCGCCGCGACGTGATAGAACTGCGCGGTGGGCTGATTGTTTTGCGTGGACCAGTTCTTGCCTCCGTCGATGGAAATCGTGGCGCCACCGTCGTTGCCGTTGATGAGGCGATTGGGATTTTCGAGATCGATCCACAGGGCGTGATGGTCGCCGTGCGGCGCGTTGATGCGCTCAAAAGTTTTGCCGGCGTCAATGGAGCGATACAGGCCGGTGTTGGCGATGTACACCTTGTTCGGGTCTTTCGTGTCTGCCCAAACATGCGTGAAATACCACGCACGCTGGCGGAAGCGATGATCGTCGTTGACGAGCGACCACTTCGCGCCGCCGTCGTCGCTGCGATAAAGGCCGCCTTTTTTGGCTTCGATAAGCGCGTAGACCACGTCCGAATCGCCGCCGGAAACTGAAACGCCGATGCGGCCGAGCGGACCTTCGGGCAGGCCGTTGCCTTCGAGACGCTTCCAGGTCGTGCCATCGTCATTCGAACGGTAGAGGCCGTCTTTTGCGCCGCCGCTATTGAGCGTCCACGGTGTGCGCCAGCCCTCCCACATCGCCGCAAAAAGAATGTGCGGATTCTGCGGATCGAAAACGACGTCGATGGCGCCGGTGCGGTCGTCAAGATAGAGAACTTTTTCCCACGTCTTGCCGCCGTCGCGCGTGCGGAAGACTCCGCGTTCGGTGTTCGGGCCGTAAGCATGGCCGAGAGCGGCCACAAAAACGATGTCAGGATTCGTGGGATGAATAATGACCGCGCCGATATGGCGAGTGTCTTTCAAGCCCACGTTGATCCAGCTCTTGCCCGCGTCCGTGGATTTGTAAACGCCGTCACCAAAGGAAATATTGCCGCGAATGCAGGCTTCGCCGGTGCCAACGTAAATGACGTTGGGATCGGAATCCGCAACCGCGATGGCGCCGATGGAAGAGACCGGCTCCTTATTGAACAGTGGATCCCAAGTGATACCGCCGTCGGTGGTTTTCCAGACGCCTCCGCCGACGGCTCCGAAATAATAGGTGTTTGGCTGGCTCGGCACGCCCGTCACCGCCAGCACGCGGCCACCACGAAACGGACCGACAAGCCGCCACTTCATGCCGTTGTAAGTTTTGGGATCAATCTGCTGCGCATCGGCGGGCGAACCAACGGCAACAAGAATCAAAACACACACAACTGCGGCTGAAACCACGCACCAACGAGACACGTTCTCTCCTCCAGAGAATGAATCTGAAAGGCTGTATGGTATCACCAACGTTCGAAGATGCGGGGCCTAACTAGCAGCTAGCTGCTAGGCGAGGCAACTCTCCAGCTTAATGCCAGATCCTTGATGGTGTCATACTCAGGCAATGCGCTGGGAATCCAGATGCAACCCCAACGCCGAGTTACGATCCGTCCGTGGAAATGCACAGCCCCGGTGCACCAAAGAAATTCCCGCGACGCTCCATAACTGTTTTCACTTGGTCCCTGGAGGGAACGCTTGTACCACGGTTGCGCGGCAACAATACAGTCGTCATGTAAAAATATCTGGTCGGTGAAAGGTCGTTCCCTACAAACACGGCCATCAATTATAAGCAAACTCAGCTGCCCGTCGGAAGTTTTGGTGAGATAGTATGCGGGCGGGATGAAATTGCGAAGATGAGCGGGCAGAAAACTTACGACGTGGCGGTGGTGGGAGCCGGAGTGTTTGGGGCATGGACGGCGTGGCACCTGGCGAAGCGTGGCAAGCGCGTCGTGCTACTCGAAGCGTACGGGCCGGGGCATTCGCGGGCGAGCTCGGGAGGCGAGACGCGGATCATTCGCATGGGATATGGCGCGGATGAGTTGTACACGCGATGGTCGCAGCGGTCGCTCGTGCGATGGAAAGAATTTTGCAAAGCAACGCATCAGAAATTATTCCTTGAGACTGGTGTGTTGTGGATGGCGGGAAAGAATGATGCACGGCTCAAGGACACCGCAGCAACGCTGAAGCGATGCGGCGTTGCGTTCGAAGAATACGACCGTACGGCGCTCGAAAGAAAATATCCGCAAATCGGGCTGGAAAAGATTCAGAAGGGAATGTTCGAACCTAATAGTGGAGTATTGATGGCGCGGCGAGCGGTGGCCGCGGTGGTCGAAGATGCGATACGGCTTGGCGTGGAGTATCGCTGTGCGCAGGCTCTAAATCCACGCGAAGCGGGACGCGTGGAGCATATCACGACGAGCCAAGGCGAACGAATCATTGGGGGGCAATTGGTTTTTGCGTGCGGGGCATGGCTCGGAAAGATTTTTCCTGACGTGCTGGGCGCGCGCATTTTTCCTTCGCGGCAGGAAGTTTTCTTCTTTGCGATTCCACCGGCGGAAACACGATTTGCTCCGCCCGCGCTGCCGACGTGGCTATTTCAAGAAGATTTGGTCTACGGGATGCCGGATATCGAGGGCCGCGGTCTGAAGATTGCTTTTGACGAACACGGCGAACGCGTGGATCCCGACACGCAATCGCGAATCGTTTCGCCGGAAATGACCAAAGCGGTGCGCGAATACGTGGCGCGACGGTTTCCGGCGTTGCGCGATGCGCCGATTGTGGAGACGCGCGTGTGCCAGTATGAAAACACTTCGAGCGGAGATTTTTTGGTTGACCGCCACCCGGAAATGGAGAACGTGTGGTTTGCGGGCGGCGGCTCGGGACACGGATTCAAGCACGGGCCGGCCGTGGGCGAGTATCTGGCCGGGCAACTTCTCGACCGCGCGAAACCGGAGCCGCGATTTTCGCTGGTCACCAAAGAAACCGTCAAGAAGCGCGCAGTGTATTAAGCCAGAAGAGTCCGCAGTCGGCAGTTCAAAGGAAACCAGAAATGAGCCTTTTCCGGCCTACTTTCTTCTTCTCTTTTCTTCTCTTCTCTACGGTGAGCTCGAGAGTTCTGTCGACTGCGAACTGTTGAACGTTACAATCTGGGGACGCGGGGCCGGGGATACGTCAAGGCTGGAACGCGACTGGCCCGTTTGGCCTTTTCGGCGTAGAGTTGCTGATCCGCTTCGGAAAGCAGCTTTTCGATGCGCTCGCCATCGCCGCGATACACGGCAATGCCCATACTCGCGGAGAGGGCCGGCGGTTCATCGTCATTGGCCATCACCTGGCGGATACGGTCGGCGACGCGGTGCGCTTCGTCTTCTTGCGATTCCGGAAGAACCAGGGCAAATTCGTCTCCACCGTAACGCGCGGCAGTGTCAATAGCGCGGCAGTGAATGCGTAGAATATCGGCGAGGCGGCAGATGGCGCGGCTGCCGACAAGGTGGCCGTAGCTGTCGTTAATCAACTTCAGGCCATCCACGTCGAGAAGCAGGACGGCAAAGGGGCGGCCGGAACGGTCGGTGCGCTCGGTTTCGTTTTCGAGGACGTCGAGCAGACGGCGATAGTTGGCGAGCCCCGTGAGAGGATCGCTGACGGCCATGTGGCGGACGCGCTCGAACAGGCGGGCATTGTCAAGAAGCGCGCCGCCCAGCGCGACGGTGTATCCCAAAACCATGAGCCCCTGGGCAAATACGAAGGGAGCATCCATCAGGCGTGCGGATTGCGCGGCCGCCAGCTGAGCGGCCACGTTCAACCAGACGGCAGCATACATAGTGCGGTCAAAGGAAGAATCTTCTACCGTCAAGCGGCGGCGGTACCAGAACAAGCTCACCAGGAAAAGCGCGCCGGGCAACAACTGCTGCGGACTAGGGAAGAAAGCGCTGGGGTGAGGCGAAACTTGGGGCGGTAGGTGGCGCAGCGCGGCGGCCAGCCCATAGGTGACGGCGACAGCCGCCAGGAGTGCGCCAGCAATTTCCCGCTTCGGATGACGCGAACGGGGCATGAAGTGTTCAACCAGGAGCGCGGCGACTACCAGAACCGCCGGGATGATGCGACCGAGCCACCAAGCGATAGGAGCCCAGGGAAGAAGATGGGGGGCATCCGGTAGGAATTGAAAAAAGAGCACGCCGGTGGCGATCAGGACGCCGCCAGAGAGGAAGAAGCCTGCACCGAGAATCAGGGAGATACGATCCTGGGTGCCTTGGAAACGAACCAGAGTGACAGCGGCGAAAACAAACGCGAGTAGGCTGCTGATGACCTCGAGATAGCCCTGCAGCAGGGCGTCGCGAGGAATCGTGAGGCTGCGCAGCCAATAGGCGGCAAGAATGACCAGCAGAAAACCGCCGACATGCGACAAGAAGATTGTCGTGCGGGTGCGCGCGTGCGACGAGAGGGAAGTCTGACCCATGGTCCCTTTTGCGATTCGTAACCCCGATTTGCCCCGGGCTGGTTGTGTACTTGATTAGACTACAAAGCGGGTGAGCGACCTTGTGTAAGAATTAACGGGAGAGTGATATAAACGACACCTACTGTCCCAAAGGACAGGCCAAGAATCGCCGAAAACAGAGTCTGTCGAAGCGAGGCGAGCGCTGAAACTTTTTTTGTTGCCGCCATGGTCGAGAGTGCGCAAAATTGTCTGACTTGAAACGGTTCAAAAAACGGGGCCCTAGTTGTGCCTAATTTGTCTCCGAAAGGAGAACTACTTGGATAGAGAAAGTGGCGCAAGCGCCGGACCACGGCTGCGGCGATCGCTCACGCTGTGGGACTTAATTCTATATGGCGTGATCGTGCTGCAACCGGTGGCGCCCATGTCCGCCTTTGGAGTGCTGAGCAACCGGGGGCACGGGCTCGTGGTGACGGCCATCTTCATCGCCATGGTGGCCATGCTCGCCACGGCGGTGAGCTACGGCAAAATGGCGAGCGTTTACCCGAGCGCCGGTTCAGCGTTCACCTATGTGGCACGGGAGATTCATCCGGCAGCAGGGTACATCACCGGGTGGAGCATGGTCATGGATTACATCGTGAACCCCTTGATCTGCACGATTTGGTGCGCGGGACAGGCATTCAAGTTTGCGCCCGCCATGCCCGAGTGGAGCTGGAAAATATTTTTTGCGGTTGTGTTTACCCTCTTGAACCTACAAGGCATCAAGACTTCGGCGCGCGTGAATGCCGGACTGGCGGCGGGAATGAGCGCCGTAGTTGTAATCGTTTTTATCACCACGATTCGCTACATCTTCGGGCACCCGCACAGCGACCCTGGATTTTTCACACGCCCATTCTATGACCCGCAAACCTTTACGTTCGATAACTTGTTCGGATGCACGGCGCTCGCGGTGCTGACGTACATCGGATTCGACGGAATCTCGACGCTCTCCGAGGAAGCGGAAAATCCGCGGCGCAATATCATGGTCGCGACGGTGATGACTTGCCTCGTGGTCGGCTTGCTTTCGGCTGCGGAAGTTTATGTAGGGCAGCTCGTGTGGCCGGCATCTCAGTCATTTCCGAACGAAGACCAAGCGTATGTGTTCATGGCGGCGCGAACCTGGGCGCCACTGTTCAGCATTGTGGGACTTACTTTGCTGGTAGCCAACTTTGGTTCGGGAATGGGCGCGCAGATTGGCGCCGCACGGCTACTCTATGGCATGGGCAGGAGCAACGCGTTGCCAAGGTCATTCTTTGGCCAGGTGGATGAGAGACATCATATTCCCAGAAATAACGTGATTTTCATCGGAGTGATCGTTCTCGCCGGATCTTTCTTCCTAACCTACGGACGGGGAGTGGAACTGCTGAATTTCGGCGCGCTGATCGCGTTCATGGGAGTGAATGCATCGTCATTTGTACACTACTTTCTAAAGGGCAAACAAAGGACGCTCGGGAGTTTTGTCGTGCCGCTTGTCGGCTTCGTTGTTTGCGCGGGACTGTGGTGGAGCCTGAGCACCCCGGCAAAAATTCTTGGAAGCATCTGGATGTTTGTAGGAATTGTGTTCGGCGTATGGAAGACGCGCGGATTCCGGGAACAACTTTCGTTTGAGATGCCGCCGGAATGAGTCCCACCGGGCGAACTAAAAACGCTGCGCCCAAGGCGGCCCCGGAAGGAATGCTGATGGCCGCGGAAGAATCCAGATCGATGAAACGGCAAAGCACGAGAGTCAGAATGGTGACCATGCGCGACGTGGCGCAGGCCAGCGGGTTCTCGCCAGCCACCGTTTCCATCGTGTTGAACAACGCGCCGTTGGCGCGGTATATCGCCCCAGCAACAAAGAAACGGATTGAAGACGCGGCCAAGAAGCTCGGCTACCGGCCGAACGCGATGGCACGGTTTCTGCGCAGCAAACGAAGCCACAGCGTGGGGGTGATGCTCTTTGATGTCACCGATCCATTTTGCGCGCCGATTTTGCGCGGCATCGAGAACGCGCTGTATCAGTCTTCTTACGTGCCGATTTTTTCCGACGCGCACAACCAGAGAAGCCGGTTCGAGCACTGTCTGGAAATGCTGTTGGAGCATCACGTCGAAGCCCTGATCGTGGTGGCCAACTGGCTTTTTGTAGACATTCAGGTTCTGGCGGACTTGAGCAAACGAAACATCACCGTGGCGACGATCTGCTGGGAAGTGCCCGGCGACTCCGTGAGCTCGGTGATCGTGGACAATGAAGCGGGAGGACGGCTGGCGCTCGAGCATCTCTACCATCTGGGGCACCGCAAGATTGCATTTATCCGCGGCCCCAAAATGCTTATTGACAGCGCGCCACGGTGGAAAGGCACGCAGAAGTTCGCGCACTCCGTGGGATTGGAGATCGATCCTTCGCTGGTGGTGCAACTTCCCGATGTTTGGGACCCGAATTCGGGATTCGAGGGAGGCTATCGGCTGACGGAGGAATTGCTGCAACGCAAAAAGAAGTTCACGGCAGTGATGGCCTTTGACGACTTGACTGCCCTGGGCGCGATTCGCGCCCTAACCAAGTCCGGAATGAAAGTGCCGGAACACTGCTCGGTGGTGGGATTCGACGACGTACCGCTTTCCGCTATGGCTGCGCCTTCTTTGACCACCGTCCGGCAACCGCTGGAAGCCATGGGAAACCTGGCGGCGAGCATCGTCATGGAAGGCATCAACGCGAGCTTGGAGAATCGCGATTGGAGCATTTCGCGGCACAAGGTGACGCCAGAGTTGGTGATTCGCGATTCGACGAAGGCAGTGACGGCTGGCGCGTCATCGGAGGAAAATAGCGAAGCAAGGAAGTGAGAGTGAGCCAGTAACGCAGAGTGGTGTACAGGGGCCTTGAGACAGACGGCAGTCTCGGGGAGGCCGCAGGCAGGTTGTTGGTAGATTTTGTTGTACCCACCGCTCATCATTTGGACACCACTCGGAACACGGTCGCAACAGGCCCTTCGAGTTCGGCAAACAAGAGGAATCCCCGTTCCCCGTTTGCCGGGCAGAGAAGCAGCTACTTAGAGTCGGCCAGCACGAGGTAGGCGCCCAGGCCGATCATACCGAGGCCGGAGGCGGTGCGCTGGCGCCCACGGAAGCGGGCGCTGTCCTTCAATTTGCGTTCCAGCGGAGAGGCCATACCGACAACGATGAGGTCGGCGGCGGTATTGAGGCTGACGGAAATGCAGCCGAGCAAGACGAACTGAAAGAAGACGTGTCCATGGGCTGGCGCAACAAATTGGGGAATGAAGGAGAGGAAGAAAAGGGCGGTTTTGGGATTCAAGACCTCGGTGAGGATGCCCTGAGGAAAGGCCCCGTTGATTGGGCTTACGGCGGCCACGGGCATTTCCACGTTGCGTGTGCGGATCATGCGAATGCCGAGCCAAATGAGGTAGGCGGCGCCGGCGTATTTGACAGTGTGAAACGCGACAGCGGAAGCGGCCAGAATTGCGGAGAGGCCGAGGGCGGCGGCGAAAACGTGGAAGAGCCCGCCGACGAACGTGCCGAGCGAGGAATGGATACCTTCGCGCTTTCCCCCGGCGAGGCTGCGCGCGAGCACGTAGAAAATACCCGGGCCTGGAGTGATGGCCAAAAGCAAAGCGGCGGCGAAGAAAAGAAGCAGGCGATGCGCGTCAAGCATTTGAGAATTGTAAGGGGCAGGTGAGGGGCGTTGCAAGAAGGCGCGTCTCATTGTCGCCCAGCGCTTAGGGAAGCGAAAGTAGCGGCAAGCCCGCCACACCCCCAAGAGAAAAGCGGGCGGGCCGCAAGGCCGTCCCTACGTTCAATTCTGGTTGTCGCCCTCATGGGCGACTTTGGACGGCACAGAAGATGGCGCGGGAGGGGTGAAGCCGGCGTTGAGGTGGTCGAAGTTCAAGATGGCATTAAAAACAAGAAAATAGCTGCCAGTGGTTTCGCCGCGCCAGATGGGGTTATTGGCGAACAGGACGACGTGACCTTGGCCGTGAGGGACGTCTACGACGGCAGGCTTTTCCGCGATTTCGTTCGCGCCAGTAATCATGCCGCTGAGGAGAAGATCCTTTTCGGCGGCAAAGCGAAGAACCACGCGCGGCTGCTGATCCGCCGGGGGAATTGCCCAGCGGGCAAATTCCGCCAAATCTTCGGGGACAAAGAGCTCTTGTTCGTGCGGCGTGCGTTTGACGGGCTTTTCCGGCGGCATGTAGGGGCGAGCCTGAATCACATCGGGATCGGTGAGCGAGCCTCGGCCGCTCGAGCGCGCTGAGGCCCCCGGACCTTCTTCAGGGGTGAAGCCGCCGAAAACTCCGCCAACGGTGATGACCGGACCTTGGCGGAAATACACGTAAAGTTGGTCGCTGTAGCCGTAGGTGATCGGACTCTTCTTGTCATCGACAGTGGAAAGAACGACGCTGCCAGGCGCCTGCATGGCGCGGGCATCGGAAACGTTGACCATCTCGGTCATGCCGCCCGCAACGGGAAGCGCGGCGCTCGATTGAACAGCGAGCAAAAGGCCGCCTTCGCTGACGAAGCGATCGAGATTGGCTAGGCCCTGATAGCCGAGGCCGCCGCGGATGTCGGCGGTCGAATCGAGGCCCAGTGCCACGAAGTTGGGGGTGTCGGCGGTGTTCTGCCAGGGGCGTGGACTGCCGCGCATGGGCAGGCCACGAAGCTCAGCGGCAAGACCGGCCGCACCACCTCCGCCCATCGGAGGAAGTATCAGTACGTCGAATTTTTCGCGGGGATTGGAATTTTCGCGGAGCCAGGTGTCGGCGACGTAGGTGTAGGGAATTTTCAGTTCGTCAAACGCGATGCGGAACCAGCCGTCGTTTTGTGTGTTCTGCCAGTTGTGAACGATGCCAACGCGCGGAGCCGAGATGGGATGCGTGGCAACGAAGAGAGTGGCGTTGGAAGCGTGGACCCGGAGGCCGAGTTCGGCGGCGGCTTTTTCGAGTTGCGCGCGGTCGGCGTTGCGAAGGATGAACGTGCCAGCATTGAACTTGAGGCCGTCCGCTTCGAAAGCATCTTCGGCCGCTTCCATGGGAACGGAAGCGAGGCGAAAACGCAGCGTGGCAAGCGTGTTGTCGGTATTGTGGCGGATGAGAAAAGTTTTGCCCTGCCCGTCGATGCCGCCGGGAGGATCGACTTTGCCGACTTTGCGCATGGGCGCGTCGAGAAGGGAGACGTCAGTGACGCTCATGGTTTTCACGCCGCGAAGTGCGCCAAGAGTCCAGCCAGTGTCATCGTAGGAGCGGGGATCGCGTGGGCTGTAATACTGCGTGTCGAGAACCATGTCGGCGAGGCGGCTGTAAGGCTGGTCCATGCGGACGACGTAGCTGCCGGCAGGGATAACCGTTTCCGCGGGCTTCTTTTCGTCTTTGGTTCTGGAGTCGGTAGCCGGTTTCTCCGAAGATTTCTCCGCTGATTTCTCGGCGGCCTTCTCTCTGGATTTTTCCTTGCGCGCCTCGGCGTCGCGGCCGCTTTCGCTCGCCGGGAGACGAATCTCTTTTTCCGTGCGATGAACTTCGATGCCCTGCAGTTCAAACAGATTCAAGACACTGGCTTGCTCGGCGGGACGAGGATCGTCGGCGGGAAAGACCCAGGCCGCCGGGCCTTCCGTGCGGGCTTTTGCAACGGCACGCTTGCTCTTCAGGTAGAAGTTGTTGAGGAATTTCTGGCCGTTCGAAGCTACGTTGTTCATGCCAAAGAGGATGGCGCTCTCCTGCATGTTGATGTTGTCGCGCGCGGACCATTTGACCTTGGGCAGTGGCGGATTGGGACGATACCACTCGCGGCTGGTGTCCGAGGGGCGAAGCGTGCGGACGCGCGTATCCGCGCCGCCGTTGCCGAAGGTCTCGTAGAAACGGCCGATGGAGTTGTGATTGTTGGCGATAGAGAGGAGATAGTTAGGCGCCCAGCCGTCGTAGAAGCCGTGCGTCCAGACGCCGATGACGCCGCGCTTGGTCATCTCTTCGATCTCGTGATAGGCCATTTCCTGCCACTCGCTGATGACTATGGGATCGAGCCACGCGTTGTACGGACCAGTGCCGGTCATGATGTAGAGATATGGAACGGATTCGTGGAGGTCGTGCATGACGGTGGGATGCCAGTCGAGATAGGTCTTGAGCATGTTGCGCGAGAGCGCCAGGGTGACGCCGAGATTGTCGCGGTTATTGTCGTGGGAGACGTAGTGGCCCCACCAGATGAGAGGATAGGGCGGCTCGTCGGGGTGCTTTTTGTGCTGCAAGTAGATGTCGACCATGCGGTCGTGGCCGTCGACTTCGACAATGGGAGTGATAAGCACGATGGAGTCATTGCGAATTTGTTCGATAAAGGGCGTTTCTTCGACGGCGAGGCGATAGGCGAGTTCCATCAGCATTTCCGGAGCGCCAGTTTCCGGCGAATGAATGCTGCCGTCGGCCCAATACATGGGCTTGCCTTCGGCAATAAGCTTTTGCGCTTCGGCTTCACTGAGGCCGCGAGGATCGGCCAACCGCGCGGTGATTTCCTTGTAGCGGTCAAGTTTGGCGAGATTAGCTTCATCGGAGACAGCGGCAACGAGCATTTCGCGGCCTTCTTCGGACCTGCCAATGCTCCAGACTTTGACACGCGGGCTTTTGCTCGCGAGAAGATGAAAATAGGCGTTGATGTCTTTGGTGTAATCGAGAATGTCGGGGGCTCCGATGATGTGGTGGAGGAAAGCGTCAGGCGGGGGAACGCAGGAGCTGAGCTGCAGATGATCAACCAGTTCCGTAGTGAAGAACGATTCGGTGGTGAACTCTTTGATTTTTTTCGTGTACTCGACGTGATCGGCCACGGTGCAGGGCTTGGACTGCGCGAGGCAGGAGCCGGAGAATATACACATAGAAAGCAAAACGCGGCGCAGGTTGCGCATCATGGGCCACCTCGGGGCAAGAATATGGCGCGGGGATTCTATAGCGTTGAGTCGAGAAACCTCAAGCGGTTGGCGTGGCAGAAAAGCCCAGGGTTTATTTGCGGGTTAAGCTGGTTGGATGATCGACGGGACGAGGCGCTTTGGCCTATGATATGCGCCGCTCGGAGCATGCCGGGGCAGGTCCTGAAAGGGTTTGGGACCATCCTTGAAGCGGCAAAGCCCTGACGGGCAAGACGGAGAGAACTCATGGAAGAGCAACTCAGTCTGGATTTTCTACGCGTCGTGGAAAACGCAGCGGTGGCGGCCGCGCGCACGATGGGTTTCGGCGACCGCCACAAAGCCGATGAAGTGGCGGTCGAGGCCATGCGCAAGACGATGGACTCGGTGGAGATGGACGGAACGATCGTGATCGGCGAAGGCGAGCGCGATGAAGCGCCGATGCTGTACATCGGCGAAAAAGTTGGGTTGGCGACGCACGCGCCGAAGGCGCTGTTTCCGCAAGTAGACATTGCGGTCGATCCGTTGGAAGGCACAAACCTGTGCGCTACCGGGGCGCCCAACGCCATCGCGGTGCTCGCAGCCAGCGAGCGCGGCGGATTGCTGCACGCGCCCGACCTGTACATGGAAAAAATCGTGGTGGGGCCGGCGTGCAAGGGCGCGATCGATCTGGACTCGCCGGTGGCAGACAACCTCAAGTCTATCGCCAAGCGGCTGGAACGCGACGTGGAGGACTTGGTGGTGGTGGTGCTGGACCGCGTGCGGCACGAGAAACTGATTGATGATATTCGCGCGGCGGGAGCGCGCATCCGGCTGATCGGCGACGGCGATTTGTCGGCGGGTATTTCCGCAGCGGTGGTGGGCACGGGAGTACACGCAGTAATGGGGACGGGCGGCGCGCCGGAAGGGGTGTTGACCGCGGCGGCGCTGCGCTGCTTGAACGGACAAATCCTGGCGCGGCTGGTGATCGGTAAACCAGAAGACTTGGAGCGGCTAGGGAAAATGGGAGTGAAGGATCCGAAGCGCATTTACGATACCGAAGACCTGGCGCCGGGGAAAAAGATGGTGTTTGCGTGCACAGGCGTGACGGACGGCAATTTACTGAAAGGCGTGCGATTTTTCGGTGAAGGCGTGCGCACCAGTTCGATGATTTTGACGCTCGATGACCGGCAGGTGCGTTTTATTGATTCCGTGCACCTGGAGAAGAGGCCGGACATCAAGGTGCGGTTCTACTGAGAAGAAGTCGACAGCTCACGGTCGACAGTTCACAGTCAGAGGAAAAAAAGACCGAACACAGAGGGCGCACAGGGCAGAAGCAGAGAGAAGAAAGTGCTTCAAGAAGTTGCGCGCTCCGCGGCAAACCGGACTGCAAATCCAACGCTTTGTAAAATTCGGTTTCCAAAACCACAGATTAGTGTTGGTCGCTGGTGGCCGAAAGAAAGACGCTGTCATCCACGGCGACGAAGCGTGTGAAAAGCGTCGAGTTTTTCGCGCCGGTCATGGCTACGTGTTTCGCCTGGCCATCCAGCGCGGGGCCTGCAGGATTCGCATCGCTTCCCGTTCCATCCCCAGGCTGAATAGAAATGCGCGTGGTCTTCGGCGTGCAATTGGTTGCGTCCTCACTTGCGTCCGGGCGTAGAAGCACCCCGAAGTTGAGCAGGAATTGGCCGGAACGGAAGCCGAGACAAGTGTCGCGAACAAATACCTGGCGGAAGCCGCCGTTGCGCGCGCTTCCGGGAGACTTTGCTTGCTCCGAAGGATGGCCAGGCGTCAGGGCGAGAAACGCAACGAAACGCCCCGAAGCGCTGACCGAAGGCAAGATGCTCTCCGCGCCGACAAGCGCGCCTCCAGGATCGGTGGAAACAAGAATGGTAGACGCCTTGCAAGAGGCATCCGCGCCAACGCAGGTGTCCCGCAAATAAATCTGGCGGCCTGGAGGAGCATTCTCGACGAGATTTGTCGCGTCGGAGCTAAAAGCGACGTAGCGGCTGTCGGAACTCATGGAAGGCGTGTGGCTGTCGCCGGAACCAGGATCGCCATTGGCTGCGACAGAGAGCAAAGAAGTCTGAGGCCGGCAGGTTGTGGAAGCGCCCTCACAAGTGTCGCGCAAGAGGATTTGCACGTGTCCGTTTTGCGAAGCGGCGTAGGCCACGTGACGCCCATCGAGACTAACCGCGGGAGTTTCCTCGGCCAAAGTGCTCATCGCATCGGTAGTTGCCGAAGCCTTGGCTGCCGCAGGACACGCAGAAGTTTGAACGGTGACCGTGACCGGCGGGGCGCTCGTACCGCCGCCGCTGCCGGTGCTGCCAGCAACGTTAGGAACAGGCGTGGAAGGCGGATTGGACACGGTAATGGCGGCGGTGCCTGCAACATTGACGTTGCCCGCAGGAATCGTGGCCGTGATTTGGGTGGAAGTGATCGTCGCTGCGGTCGCGGTATATGGTGTCAACCTGAGTTGGGAGGAGCCGAGGGTCCAAGTGAGCGTGGAATATTGAGTTCCTGTGGGGTCGTTGGCGCCGGGAATGTTCATGAAATTCGTGCCGGTGACGGTGATGGGGAGAGGGCTGCCAACGACAGTGCAGGCGGGGGAAACAGAAGTGACGGTGGGTACGGCGTTAGGCGGATTGTTAATAATAAAGGTGATGGCGTTCGAGAGGCCGTTGGTGCCGGCTCCGCTTCCGTAATTCGAGGAAGGGTTCTTAGTGTTGACGACGGCAGTTCCCGGCTGGGCGATCAGCGCGGGCGTTATGGTGGCCGTCAACAAAGTCACGTTGTTGTTGGAATCCAGAGTGATGTTGGTGGTGCATGGAGCGTTGGTTGCGCCGGAGGTTCCACTGAGGGGACAAGTCGTGCCGTTCCATTGGACCACTGTCTGCTTGACGAAGCCGCTGCCATTGATTGTCAGAGTAAAGCCCGAGCCGTTGCTGCAGGGAGCGGGGCATGCCGGGAATTGCGAGGGAGACAGGAAGGTAACCGCGGCGCCGCCCGGGTATTGAAAAGTATTGCCGTAGTCGTTGCAAGCTGCCGCAATGAAAATTGTCAGAACTGCGACAGCCAATGCTGCCCAAAACCGCTTCATTGCCACTCCTTTTGTTTTTGCGCCCAAGCCATGAGGGCTAACTTCTGCGGGCAAACGGCGAGCAAGCCGAGATGCCGCACGTTAGGGGGTGTGATGCCAAATCGGCGCGAAGCGTTGACCAAGACCGGGCTTGCTCAGAAAAACGTTCGTCGGGACTCGCACCCCTTCGGCAAGATAACGCGTTGCCTCAAATCACTGCACTAACGGAACCCTACATGCTTACCATCCGAACAGGCGAGAGGTCAATGTGGAAAGCCCCGGAAAGCCCGGCCCGTTGGGATTGTCCGGTCACGTCATATCCTATCCCCTGGCGGGGCTGAGTTCCGAGTGAGAGTCTCTGCGAAGGGGAAGGCGGGCGCAAATCCGACTCAATGAACCCGCTAAGAAATCAGGGGGTAGTCGTCTCCTGCGGCAAGCCGAGAGCGGCGATGGAAGCGCGAACGAGCTGCTGAATGCGCGCCTCACACTCCGGGTCGCGCCGCGGCAAAGCCGCTGCGGCACGATAGCATTGCAAAGCTTGCGGTTTACGGCCGAGCTTGGCGTAGAGATCGCCGCGCGCCAATTGAAACAGAGGATTGGAAGGATATTTTTCCGCGAGCGGGCTGATGATCGTCAGAGCACGCTCATACTGCTGATCGTAGCGGTGCAAATTCATGGCCAAATAAAAGCGGGCAATGCTAGGAGTCAGAACCCCATCAGCGATAGCGTGTTCTAGCAAGCGGACGCCTTCTTGTTTCGAACCGCCGGGAATGCCCATGAAAAAGCGCAGGATTTTGGCGATGGCGCTCAGGGTATCCACGTAATAGTTGTACAAGCCAAGGCCAAAGTCGGCGTCGGCCAAGGCGGGATCGAGGGCCTTGGCGCGCAGAAAATGTTCGCGCGCGCGAACTCCCGAGCGCGCAGTATTGCGGTTTTCTCCGCGCAACGCATAGAGGCGCGCCGCAGCTGCATCGGCCATGCCCGCATAAAGCTGCATTTCCGCGGTTTCGTTCTGCTTAAGCTGGGCGGTTGCCAGCGAGGAGGCCTTGGTTGCCAATTCCAGGTAATACTGATCTGCCGGAAGCTTTCCGCGGCGGCGGGCGTCGCTCATTCCATACTTGAATTCCGCTGCATCACACCAAAAGCGCCACCAGAGCGCGTCCGATTCCAATAGATAGCCGAGGGCGTCATCGGGCCGCTCATTTTGCAGTTGCTTCGCTGCCTCCTGCGCGCCTTCGAGATCGAAGGAGTAAATTTTATCGAGGATCTCGGGAGCCTCTGGAGGCAGAGTGAGCTGCGCCGAGCGGGCGTGGTCGATTTGAAAAGCCAGAATAACCAGGCAACCAATACCGGCACTGCGAAAAGACGCCACGGTGACAGTCCTCTTCATTCAAAAGGAGTTTCGCACAAGGGTCAGGTTTTGCGTGGGTCGAGTTTAAGCTGTTCCAAGAGGGTTGCAAACTCAAGAAATGGGTTCAGCAAAAAGCCAAATCGCGGGAAATTAGCCAGTCGAGAGGAAACCCTTGTGCGTCCCGGAGAATCAAGAATGGGCTGGATGTTTGCGATCGTGAACCAAGTGAGCTGGTGCCCGCAATCTGCGTTAGGCGGGACAAGGCGGTTTTGCTATCCTCGGCGGACCGATGACGAAACCGGATAAAGCGGCAAACGGCGAACTGGAGCGCGGCCTTGGCCTGAAAGAAGCCGTAGCGCTGAACATGATCGAGATCGTGGGCATCGGTCCGTTCGTGGTTAGCTCGCTGGTGATTCGCGCGATGGGCGGGCCGCAAGCGCTGATTGCGTGGCTGGCGGGAGCATTGCTGGCCACGTTGGATGGTTTTGTGTGGTCGGAGTTGGGGGCAGCGATGCCCAAAGCCGGCGGAACGTATGTGTTTCTGCGCGAGGCATATGGTCCGGGGAAATGGGGCCGGCTGATGTCGTTTTTGTTTGTGTGGCAAACGTTCGTGCAAGCGCCACTGTCTGTAGCGTCCGCATCGATTGGATTCGCGCGCTACGCAGGATACTTGCACCCGCTCTCTACTCTGGAAACGAAAATGTTGTCCGGCGGGCTGGTAGTTCTTCTTGTGATTCTGTTGTACCGGCGCATCACCACGATCGGGAAAATTTCGGTTCTGCTGTGGGCGGGCGTGGTGGGAACGATGCTGTGGCTGATCTGGGGCGGCGTGACGCATTTCAACGCCAAGCTGGCATTCGATTTTCCACCCGGAGCGTTCCATTTGTCTTGGGTGTGGTTCGCGGGCTTGGGCTCCGCCATGGTGAACACGGTTTACAGCTACTGGGGGTACTACAACATCTGCAATCTCGGGGGAGAAATCAAGGATCCGGAGAAGAATATTCCACGCGGGATTTTTCTTTCGATTGCGGGAATTGCCGTGCTGTATTTGGCCATGCAAACCAGCATTCTCGGCGTGGTGTCCTGGCGCGAGGCACAGAACTCGAAGTTCATCGTGAGCACGTTCGTCGAACGACTGTACGGACCCCACGCAGCACAACTCGCTACCGGAATGGTTCTCTGGATCGCGCTGGCGTCGGTCTTTTCGGTTTTACTGGGCTATTCGCGCGTACCTTATTCCGCAGCGCTGGATGGAAACTTTTTTGCGCTGTTTGCGCGGCTGCATCCCACAAAACATTTTCCCCACATTTCACTGTTGGTTCTGGGAGCACTTGCATTCCTTTTCAGCGTGACCTTGAAACTGGAGACGGCCATTGCAGGCATTTTGGCCATGCGCTTACTGGTACAGTTCATCGGGCAAGCGATCGGAGTCATGGTGTTGCGGCGGCGCTGGAGACCAGAACGCCTGCCTTACAAGATGTGGCTTTACCCGCTCCCTGCCGTGCTGACCATGATTGGATGGGCCTGGCTGTTCTGGCAAACGGGCACGACGCGGAAATGGGGACTCGCAGAGATTGCCATGGGCGCGCTAGCGTTTCTGGTTCGCGCGCGGGAAGTGCGACAATGGCCTTTTGAACGTTTGCCGTTGGCAGTTGACCGTTAACCGTCGGACTTCCAGGCGGATCCGCTTTGGGGGACTCGTGAATTCTGTGCGCAAGCGATTGACGATGGTTGTCTTGCTCGGCAACGGCGTTGGCGCGATGTTTTCAAATATTGTCTGTCCGCAATTTCCACCGGCGCCGGGAACCGGTCCCGGATTGCCGGAAACCGTGGAAGCGATCGAGCGTGCGCGCGTCACGACACGAATCCTTTACGTGACCGCGCATCCCGACGATGAATCAAGCGCTGTGCTTACGTACCTGGCGCGGGGATTGCACGCGGACGTGGCTTTGCTTTCGCTGACGCGCGGCGAAGGAGGGCAGAACGATCTTGGCCCGGAACAGGCGCCACAGCTCGGGGTGATTCGCACCCACGAACTGTTGGCGGCTACGCGCAGCTACGGCGTGAAGCTGTACTTTACGCGCGCCAAGGATTTCGGCTTTTCCAAGACGCCGGAAGAGACCGAGAAAGTCTGGGGCGAACAGGTTCTCGAGGACATGGTCCGGGTGATTCGCACCTTCCGTCCCAACGTGGTCATCAACAACTGGGGCGGAGTGCACGGGGGCCACGGGCACCATCAAGCAGCGGGGCTGCTTACACCGAAAGCGGTGCAGTTGGCGGCGGATCCTTCTTTCCAACTTCATGGGTTGTCGGCGTGGGGCGTTCGAAAGCCGGTGGTGACATTGGATTTGGACCGGAGCGAGAAACCGCAGGGTTACTTGCTTCCGCTGGACGAGATTTCGCCTCTCTACGGCAAGACTTGGCGCGAAATCGGGCTCGACGCTTTTGCAAATCACCGTTCGCAAGGAATCGCGGTGTTTCTGGGCTCTGCGTTTCTGCGGCGCCCCATGGCGCTGAAACGCGAAGACGGACAAGAGTTGAATCCGGCAATCCTTGCGCAGCCACTCGGTCCTCTGGACGAGGATTTCGAAGAGGGGAATATGGGGGTCGATCCGCTCATGCGAGCGCTCGACTCGGCTTTGCTGGAAGCACGCGACGCCGCTTTGCGCCTGGACTGGAAAGCTGCGACGGACTCTTTAGCAGAGGCCGGTAAGAAACTGAATGAAGTGCCCAAGCCAAATCCAGGCGGGAATAACCCCGAGCCGCTCCTTTCGCTGGCGCGAAGCACGGAGCGCAAGCGGGAAAAGGTTGATGATGCTTTAGCCCTTGCAGCGGGATTGTGGCTCGAGGCGGTTGCCGACCGAAGTGAAATCGTTCCCGGAGAAAGCTTCACGGTGCGCGTGGAATCGCGCCATCGCGAAGGTATTTCCGGGGATTTCAAGAAGCCGGTGCTAAGACTGCCTTCCGAGTGGACTGTTTCCAAGGAAGAACCGGAATCTCCAAGTGTCATTCGGTTTTCGATTCAGACCAGTCCAAGGCCACCGCACGTCCCCGACGGGCCGGCGGTAGCTATTCTGCCGGAGCCGCCTTCGCTGATGACTGCCAGCGAGGAAGCGGTGATTGACGGTTACGCGTTCACGGCGGCTTCGCCCGTGGCCAGCGTGCACTCGACCTCCACGCGCGTGGACCGCATCAGCCCGCAGGTGGTTCCTCCTTACGCGCTGGCCGTAGAGCCGAAACAAGACTTGGAGAATCTGTCGAAGCCAAGAAAGCTGTTCGATGTTTTGCTGCGCGTGCACTCCTACGCGACGGAGCCCTGTCAAGTACACGTTGGACTCGTTGTGCCCAAGGGATGGAAGGCCAGCGCTCCAGTGGCGCTGAAATTCACAGGAACCGGCGATCGTTACGCGCGCGTGTCGGTCACCCCGCCGCAAAAACTTGCCGTAGGGCGCTACAAGATTACTGCTTATGTGGAGCGGGCCGCGGACCGCGCGCGGGGGCTCAAGGACGAGAGGTTCAATCTTACCTTGGAGCCGCTGCCGAGCCTGCCGGCACAGCTCTGGAGCGAGCCCGCGCAGTGTGTCGTGCAGGCCTTCAGCGTCGTCGTGCCGCAGAGCCTTCGCGTGGGTTACATCACCGCGGAAGGCGAGCCCATACCGGAGGCGCTGCGGCGGTTGGGCATCCAGGTCGACATGTTGGACGCCAAGGATTTGGCGTTTGGCGATTTGTCGCGTTTCCGGGCGATTGTAGTCGGAGTGCGCGCCTACGAATTGCGCCCGGAGCTCCCCGGAGCCAATCAGCGGCTGTTGGATTACGTTTCGAACGGCGGCACGCTCGTAGTGCAGTACAACCGTGACTTCGTGTGGGACAAATTGCAACCGGCTCCGTATCCTGCGCTCATCTCACCACCGCCTCCGCCGGCAAAGGAAAGCGCTGCGCCGACGCCGCGCCTGCTTCCCCGCATTACGGACGAAAATTCTCCTGTGAAGTTTCTTAAGCCGAATGACCCGTTGCTGAACACGCCGAACAAGATCACGCAGGAGGACTTCAAGGGCTGGATACAAGAGCGCGGTCTGTACTTCTGGACGCAATTCGACCCGAAGTACACGGCGCTGCTGGCGATGCATGATCCTGGCGAGCCGGACCTCGATGGGGGACTAGTTTACGCGCATTACGGCAAAGGCACGTACATTTACACCGGGCTGGCGTTCTTCCGGCAACTGCCGGATGGCGTTCCGGGTGCGTACCGGCTGTTTGTCAATTTGCTGTGCGCCGGCCGGCAAATAATCCAAAGTAACCAACGGAACACGGCAGCGCCGAGCGTCAGCCGGCCGTAATGGGGCGTGTTATCCTCTTGCTCCAGAGGGCCCAAACACGTCATGAACAAAAAGCTCGGAATGGTTCAATGCCTTAGGGGGATACGGAGAGCATTGTGGTTCCTACTGGCAAGTGTATTTCTGCTGGCAAGTATTTCTATGGCGGCGGCGCAAAAAGAGAAGAAGAAGAAAAAAGACCAGCCACAAACTACGGATAATCCAAAGCCAGTTTTGGTCGTGAGCGATGAGCAGCAGATCGATTATCTGCTCTCGGAGATGCTGGGCGCCTGGCAGATCGACGACGTGGAAAAGTTGCATTCCACATACGCGGATGACGTTTCCATGGTGAGCGGCGAGTGGGCGCCGCCGGTCATCGGCTGGGCAAATTTTGCTCCTCTTTACCAGCAACAGCGCGCCCGCATGCAGCGAGTGCGCATGGATCGCTCGAATACCTACATTAAAGTAAACGGCAATACCGGCTGGGCGTGTTATCAGTGGGACTTTTCAGCCGATGTGGACGGGCAGCCGGTACAATCACGGGGACAGACGACGGTTGTGCTGGTGAAGCGGAACGATCACTGGCTCATCGCGCACAACCATACTTCGCTCTCGCCGGGAGCGCAGCAGACGGCTCCCGCGAACACAACTACGCCTCAGCAGGCGCCTGCGAAGCCAAACGGGCTCTAGCAGGCCGCAGAAGTGGCCACCGGCAGGCAAAAATCTTCAGAAATTCCTTAGGCCTTCGTAAATCCACAGCCCCCCGGCAAGCAGCAGAAGCATGCCTGACAGGATGCCGGTGATGAGCAAGGGCCGAGACAGTGTACCTATCTTGGCCACCAACTCCCGCTGCTCCCTGGCCATGTGTTCTTCCGC
Organism: Acidobacteriota bacterium; assembly: GCA_003223245.1. Lineage (GTDB taxonomy): Bacteria > Acidobacteriota > Terriglobia > Acidiferrales > UBA7541 > Acidiferrum. Next base: position 621 of record QHYI01000108.1, on the reverse strand, counting down.
TGAGTCAAGGAAGATCTGATCGTCTTCATGGCTGGATAAGACGCCTCGCCAGATCAGCAGGATGACGAAGACGGTGGTAACGATCCCCCAGACTATTAAAAGATAGAAAACAGGCGGTGTAAGGCTATTTTCCATGGCAACCTCCGGACGGAACCGGCCCACAATGCCAGCCGGAAATTCGGCCAGCAAGGGGTACTGCGTGTTTATAGCCGGGGAGTATAGCACCGCAAATAGAAATTTCTAGGGTTAACTATCACTAGACTTGATGCAGGCCCGAACGCCCTACATTCTCATCTGTGGTGCGTGCTCCTCGTTTTCAAGCCGCTTGCGCGCGAGACAATTCGGCGTGCGCGACATTATAGGTGTTAAGAGGCTGTTTTCTTTTTTTGTCGCGTAGTTCTTAAAGTATATAATACTTCCAGACTTCTGCTGCTTATACTATCCAAGGAGCTCCCATGACGGACTCGTTGCCCAATCTACTCGACGACCGAAGCCACCTCCTGGAGGAACTCTCGCAACTCGGCGATTTCCAGCCGGGCTCGATCACCAACGCGACACGGCGGTGCGGAAAGCCAAACTGCCATTGCGCTAAGCCTAGCGATCCCGGACACGGACCGCATC
>QHYI01000080.1 GCA_003223245.1 Acidobacteriota bacterium | reverse complement strand
TTTCGTCGGTTGCACACTCGACCAGATTTGCATCGGCGAGCATCAGCTTCAGTTTCACTTTTCTGGTGAGGGAGGGCTTGGTGGAGGCAGCATTTCCGTGGAAGGGGGCTGGGAGCTGCGCAATTCTGGAGACACGCTCGTTGATTCCGCGCAGGAGCACGCCGAGCGACCGGCCTACCATATTCACCTTATCATCAGTCACACAGTGTCCAGATTCACGATTGATGCGCCGCGTTCTTTCACGCTATTCTTCGACTCTGGGCACCGCTTCACCGTTTACGACGATTCCGACCGCTATGAGACGTTTTCAGTCATTCCCCGCGGCGAAGCAGGCGTATACATTTAGTCCAAGATCACACCAATCGCCTAACCAATCGCTGGAGCCCACCGCTGGCCGTCGTGATGACCAGATTTGATTTTATGAAACAGTTCTTAGTGTTTGCCACGCTCGCCCCCGCCAGCGGTGGCTCAGCTTGTTCTCGTTAGACCGCTCCACCCTTGATCCTATGAAGCCCTTCGCGTGCCAGGTCATCTCCGAAGCTTCCTTCCGACTACCTGAGGGACATGCCCTTGAGCTCAAGCTCAAGCAATTTCCCACTGCTGGCCGTGGCGTTGATGTCAGGATTGAAACGCCGTATCGCGACGCTGGCTTCACCTCCCATCTTCCCGTCTATCTTACCTTCGATTGCACTTTGGAAGCATCCGACCTGAATGAGGCCGTCCAGGTCGCGACATTGACTGCGGCTGTTTTGATTCCAGCGATCGCCGTCGCCGCCAACGCTTCGTACCTCGATCCCAGTATTCTTGTCGCCTATGACGCCGATCCAGCGACCACCAGACATCCTCTCCTCTTCAACCATCTATTTTTGAATGAAAACTCCGTATTGGCAGGAAGTCGAGAAATTGCGCCATCGCTGATTCTTCCTATCGTGGAGCGACTCGTTGCGCATCACGATGCGGAGCGGCTGCATAGATCGATGGTGCACTACAACGAAGCCCTTCTTGTGTGGCGCCCTGGAACCGAGCTTCGGGCGGTCGAGAGCCTGTTTCTTGTCGCAGAAACCGTCGCACCTGTTGCTCTGGCCTCCTATCAGGCTATGAACAGGCTTTCGGATCAAGAACTGGCGCTTACCTGGAAGGACGTCATTGCCGGGCCTCGTTGCCCCAAATGCAACCACGCGTGGATTCGCCGAGGCGACCTCGTCGCCGGGGCACGCCGCAAGCTGGTGTTCGACGACAAGACCGAAGTGTACCGACGTGCCAAGCGCGTAAGCGATGGTCTCGAGCACGGCTTTCAGAATTTGCCCGCTCTTCAGGAAGATGCACGCACGTGCCGGGACGAGGCTGCGGCGCTTGTGCGGAAGTGCCTGCTAGGCCTTCTCTTCACACCAGAGGAGCCTCCAACGCCCATATTGGCGGCGCCATTCGACAAACCGCTGCGGCGGGACCCGGTTGATCGCCAGCTGACGATGAATCTCAATGGTGCCGCGGGAGCGCTGGCCCCAGTCGGTCACCGGCATCCCGTGATACGGGTACAACAAACCATAAAGGACCTTGTCCTGCGCCCAGATGGTTCAGCCGAGATAACCACCGAGGGGACATACAACTTTAGCTTTGCCGACGGTGTAGTCGCGGACAACCTCGTAACCGGATTCGGTAGTCGTGCCACTACGTTCAACATCAAGGATGTCGTTGTTCGACGCGGCACCGAGTCCAAGGGAGCGGTCTAACCCACCGATGCAGCCGACCCAGCCACTTGCGTTACACCTGAGGAGAAATGTTGGTGCTTGCTCCGAGTGGCTGGGTGGCTGAGCTTGATCTCGTTAGGCCGATGGACAACTCTACATGAGACGAGCACTCCTTATAGCTGTCCTCGTCCTTACAGTGGCCCCTATGGGCGCAGGGCAAAAGCAGAGCGCGAGGGGCAGTCACAGAACAAGTGTCGAGGAGGTCATCAGGAAACTGGATAACGAACGCATTCAAGCACAGATTCATGCTGATGCGACGGCCCTTGATCGCATCTACGCTGCTGATTTCATAGGCGTGGGGCCAAGTGGCACAGTGAGAACCAAGCCGCAGGTGATTTTAGATTTCACGTCAGGTGATTTGAAATTTCAATCTATCACTACCGATGACGTTCAAGTGCGCGTCTATGGAAACACGGCTGTGGAGACTGGTCGCTCAACAATGAATGGGCAGGACAAAGGCCAAACTGTTCCCCGTGACACTCGCTTTACCAGGGTGTGGGTAAAGCAGCAAGGGCGCTGGCGGTTGGTTGCCAACCATTACTCGTCCCCTGACCCTCAGCGGCGAGCATTTTTGCCGGCTGGGGTTTGGAGTTGGCGCGTCTCTCAGGATTGGAGCGGGGAGTTTTTTGCAGGGAGAGGGTTAGTTAGGCTGGCGTAATGCGGCACTTGTAGTGTGACGTGTTGGTTCCTCCATGCAGGTTCTTGGGACTTTACAAGTCCATGGTCATGATGGGGAAGAGAGCAACTGTAGTTTGCACCCGGTGCCACCATTCACGCCAAACGGGCGTATCGTCTTCGCCAAGCGCATTGGTCGGGAGTCATCCGGGTAAGTCTTCGCTCAAAGTAGCTGCTGTTCATTTATTCTTTGCCAGTCTCGCTCTAAGCTCGCATCGCTTTCACCGCGCCTTGCTCCTTAAAAACACTTTGTAATTGGGCAAATCGCTTTGGATCAAAAGCCTGGCGTCGCAGCCAGATCAGCCACATCGTCTCTAAAATTTTGCGC
>QHYI01000214.1 GCA_003223245.1 Acidobacteriota bacterium | reverse complement strand
GATCAACTCTGAAGATGCGAAATGCGTTTGAAGAAGGACAAAAGCGGGGATACTGTGGGTCGACCGAGTTGGAAATCGTCGCTCCTAGGCGATCCTGGCGCGAAATTTTTCTGTGGAAAACCCCAACACATGAAAAACTCACTAAATTTCGCGAGCACCTGTCTCAAAGTCGTTGACACGCGCCGCCCGCAAAAAGGAGAACTCATCGTGAAAAAACATCGAATCGTTTGGAGCACGCTCTTGCTGGTTTTTGCTCTCTGGAGTCAGCCATCTCAATTCGCACAGGATACTTCCACCCGCGCTCAAGAGCCTGACAGGGAAAGACGCGCTAGCATGGTCGGCCTCGTTAGGACAATTAGTACAATCGAAGTAACGGACTTTACTCAATATGGCTCGTACGAATCGTGGCAGACTCTCCGGGAGCGCCACCTAAGAGATTTGAACGGGTGGCTCGCAAGATTTTATTCGCGCGAAGCCAACGTGCATTTCGGTGACATGCCAGAAATCTTGCCTGGGTGGAACCTGCGATTGAATGTGAATGCTGACGGCCAAGGTTTCGTTCTCTTATTGGAAGACTCAGCCGACAAAACCGGGTATGCGGTGCTCAATGACGAGCGTGGAGTAATCAGGGAATGCAAATACCTCCATTAATGAGGCAGTGATCCATCTGGATTACTGCAAATCGTTTCTAGATTGCGTCGGGACTAGCAGGCTTGTTGTTCTGGACCAACACAACTCTATAAAGCTTCGAGTCCACCACGTCGGAATCCGCTAGGCGCTTTGGTGGAATCTCATCCTCTGGCCAGAAACTTAGAGTCTGAGAAGGATAATCTTCCTCGGGGTTGGCAATCGGAACACAGACGAGCGAATCAGGGTGGAAGGCCACGCACGGCGGGTCCAACGGGCGGTCGAGTTCCACATCGATGCCCCAGAGTCCTTTCGCGGCTGTTTACCAGGACTTGAGGTATATGATTGAGCGGGTAGAAGCGAAGTGACTCTCAGCAAAGGCAAGTCGATAGCGGGCATTATCCTCATCGGGCTTGGCATCATTGCTCTGCTATTCCTTGGGATGCGGAGAGAGAGTGTCCGAGTAAGTCAGCGAGAGCGTGAAGCTGTTCTCCGAAGGGACCTGCGGACTATACGGGACGCGATTGATAACTACACCTTGGACAAGCAAGAGCGTCCAAAATCTCTGCAGGACCTTGTGGATGCCGGCTATCTTCGGACTATTCCGGTCGATCCGATCACAGGAAAAACGGATTGGGTGCCGGACTTCGAGGGCCCTGTTCTCGGGGACCCCGTTGTGAGCCCCGACTTGAAAGCACGGGGTGGTCTTTACGACGTACATCCAAACGCTAGTCGAGTTGTCACGGGAGGTAGCCAGTACGATACGTGGTAGGCGCCGCCACTGAGTCTATACTTCAGCTTCTGCCTCCGTGGGCGGGCGCTCGAAAGTGGGGCTTTGCGATCCACACAAAGGGAAAGCCCATTGCATTTCTGCGTTGGCTCCTGATTCGTCCGCTAACAGAACAGGTTCGTACCGCACTTTTCCGCTAAGTGGCGTAACCGGAGAAGTCAATCCACTTGTACGATTTCGGCGTTGGCCTGATGAGATGGAAGCTCTCGACGGCAAACGGTTTACTTTAAGCTGCTGCAAATGACCACGTCGTCGCGCCCTCGCAGATCGCATGATAGTGTTGAACCTAGTATTAATTGAGGCGCTATATGCGAAGCACGAAAACAAGGTTGTTTGTACTGGCGGTAGGACTCATCGTGTTGCTTGTGTTCCTTGGGCCAATCCTCCGCTTGGCTCGAACTGCCTACCGACATAGAAACGTCATCGAGAAGCTTCCCGCCGGTTATGTAGATGACGTCAGCCGGATGAACAAGGTACAGGTCGCGGAAACCTGGGACATTCCCGCCAATCCGCAGAAGGCCGAGGAGCAACTCCGAGACTTGCTGCAAAGAGCGCGAGCCTCCGGCTTGCATGTGTCCATCGCCGGTGCGCGGCACAGCATGGGTGGCCAGACCATCTATCCCGGAGGCATCGCGATCAACATGCTTCCGTTCAAGGCCATGGAATTGGACGAGGGGAAAAACCTGCTGCACGTGCAAGCGGGTGCAAAATGGGCCGACGTCATCCCATATCTCGACAAACACGGTCGCTCGATTGAAGTGATGCAGTCCGACAATTCGTTCACAGTGGGCGGATCACTGAGCGTCAATTGTCATGGCTGGCAGTATGGCCGGCCGCCGATAGCGTCAACCGTCGAGTCCTTTCGGCTGATGAAGGCCGACGGATCCGTGGTGCGCTGTAGCCGTTCCGAGAATAAGGAGGTGTTCTCGCTTGCGCTGGGAGGGTACGGACTTTTCGGCGTCATCCTTGATGCCGACCTGCGGGTCGTGCCCAATGAGCGACTGCGGCTTGAGCAATACATTGTTCCGCTTGACCAAGCCATGCAGTCGTTCGAGCACAAGCTTCGGGAAAAGCCGGGCGTCCGTATGGTCTATGCGAGGATGAACATCACTCCGCAAAGGATGTTCGATGAAGTGTTGGTGAACATGTTCTATCCTGAAGGCGGGCCGATCCCGCCGCTCACCGAGGCCGGTTCACGCTGGTTGCCTCGAGTAGTGTTTCGTGGATCCGCTAGCACCGCCTATGGCAAAGAGCTGCGCTGGTCGGCGGAAACAAAGATTCAACCTTACCTCACTGGGACAGTTTTCTCGCGCAACCAGTTGATGAACGACAACGCCGAGTGGTACCTCGATCACTCCGCCGATACAACAGACATCTTGCACGAATATTTCCTGCGACGGCAGGGCGCGGGTCGATTCTTGACCGCAGCACGAAGAATCATACGCAAGCACAACGGCAACCTGTTGAATGTCACCGTGCGCGAGGTCGAAACCGACAGCGACACATTTCTCAGATACGCCAGTCAGCCGATGATTGCCTTTGTAATGTTCTTCAGCCAGACGCGCACTGTGTCGGGAGATGCACAGATGCAGGAAATGACGCGAGAACTCATTGACGCGGCCCTGGAAGTTGGGGGGCGCTACTATTTGCCTTATCGGTTGCACGCGACAATGGCGCAATTTGGTCGCGCATATCCTCAGGCCGACGAGTTCTTTGGCTTGAAAAGGCAGTATGACCCGCAAGAACTATTTCAAAACCAGTTCTACCTGAAGTATGGCAAAGAAAGAGCCGCAACAAAATGAAAGGCCCGAATCAACGGCCCGTTTTGCTTTAAAGCAACAACAAGGACTGCACGCTCAAACCCACGATAAGTCTACTCGGATGATTAGCAAATAACCGGTAAAGTACTGGTCCAGTCCTATTCTCTTCGCCGAAAAAGTAGCCAAGCCAGTGCAGCGCAGATTGTGAGCGACGCTACTGTTAACCACCATGGACCCCAACGAATCGGAATCAAAACGAAGATAAGAAATAACAGCCACCACCCGGCTGAACGCTTTTGTAAAGGAGACGGCGCGACTTCGGTTGTTTTCTCAGAACGCTCCATTATTCCCAGCCCGCTTTCTCCCGCACATCTTATCTCTTATGGCCCGCTGGTGTTGCCTCAACTCCCGTAATGTCGCATTCTCGGCCATTTGACCGGCCACGGCCGCGACGGAATTCAAGTCTACGAGAAGGCGGTTTCTCGAGTGTTGAAGTCAAGCGGGTGGCGTGGGCACACAATTAAGAGCCAGCCAAGTTCCATCGCTTTTCGCTCCCATTCTCAGCCGGCGCTTGGTCAATTCCTCCAAGAACCTCTCGCGTGGGAGCCAGTCTGGCAAAGGAACGATTCCTCGACAGGTTACTTCTCCTCGGAGGAGCATTTGGGTTGCAACGGACGGCAAAAGAGCTGGGATCACTTCCCCATTTTCTCCAGCGAATACACTCAGCCACATTTTCCGGCCCCCCGCGTGAGTCTCGCCGGAAACCTCGACCATCACGCCACCCTGCGAAGTGCCAAACAAGGATGCTGCGTAGATCAAGGCCTTGGACATTGGCAACAGCCAATCGGCATTCTTCGAATTTAAGACTCTCTTGAATTGGCGCACGGCCGATAAGGTGCGATTCAATATGTCCAGTTCTGATCCGATCTTGAACTCCACAGTCTTCACGCCGAAATAGATCGGCTGGAGGAAATAGTCAGCGATATCGACGACGAAATAGACCCAGCGATTTCCCATTGGAGGCGGAAAACACACTCGTTCACGCCCTGTCCAACCGCGCACGGTCTGTCGACCGTCGCCGCTCGGTATCAGAAATTCATTCCCGACAGTAGAGAGCAAACAGAGAAAAGAACCTCGACCCCTCGGATGCTGAGTGCCAGGGCTAATGAAGATCCTCGTTCGCTCAATCAAAGGGATTTCCTCCTGACAATACTTCGTCAACAACGAAGACATGCCAGGCACTACCGAACACCCGACAAATGCGGTAATGCCCGCCTCTTGGACTACGGAAGAAAACTGATGGCAACGCACCACGAAGTCCCTATCGTCAGCGACGTCAACGTAGGCGATGTGTCGTTCAGTACAGGCCCGAAGCAGATTCAAGGACTGCCCTTGGTAAGGGCCGATGCAGGAGACTACAACCGCTGCACCTTCAATGGTCGAGAGCACCGAAGCGTAATCGTTTATATCTGATTCGACCTTGTGTACCCGTGTTTCGAACGGGTGGAAGGTTGTAGCCTTTGGATGCCGCGAAGCGATAATGATTTCTGCAGACGAGTATTTCAGAAGGTCCTCGACCACTAGGTGCCCAAAGAAACCGTCGCCGCCATATACCACGACTCTCGGAAGAGCTGGCTCTAATCGTTTGAAGCCAATTCCATCCAACTCATATACACGCTCCAAGAGCGCGGAGTCATCGCGCAAGATGTCTTCTTTCTGCTTTTTGAAGAGCGGACGCAGCACCCAAAACAAAGGCGCCAGAAACCAATGGAATTTGAAGGTAATGGTCTCCGTTTGCGTCAGATCTCCGTCTTGGCCTTCCATTAGGCCATCGACGCGCATTTTGGCTAACGGGGTGACGAATTCGTACCAATACCTGTTTTCATCAATGGGTCCGCCACGGGCTGTAGTCTCTTGTTTCAAGCCATAAAAGAGGCTAGTCAAATGGTATTCGACGTAGTCTGGCTTCTGGGCAACGATTCGCAAATTTCGAAACCATCGCTTATGCAGAGTGCAAACGTGATCGAGATCCATTATGTTCTCGAAGACGAAACGTCGGCTGGTTTTCACTTTGTGCCGAAAAATCACGGTGGTCTGCACGGTTCGGCAATTATAGACTCGATGACTTTTGCCGGAGATTGACTGCTTGTTTGGTGTCCGGAATACCAAGGGTGGACAGGTACAACCTAAACATTCGGGCCAAGTCCCGTGAAGTGGGGTTCGCGGACAAGTGGTTTCGGACCGATTCCACATCTACGATTACGCTGTGACCTTGGCATTGTGAGTGTAATGGCGATATTTCAACAGTTGACCGGGGCCCGCTCGCTCGCCCGTCGGAAAGGCGGGTCGAGCGTCTGTGTTGTAGCTGTCCGTGGCACTAACTTTTGGGACGCGGTTGCATGCATAATGAGTGCGCAGACTTCTTTGAATCACAAGGAGGCGGCATGAATCAAGACAGGCCCCGCAATACACAGAGCGTGGCAGCCGGTTCTTCGTTCGTGTCAGTGGAATCTATCTGGCGCGATATTCGATTTGCTGTGCGATCGCTGCTGAAAGTTCCGGGATTCACGGTCGTCGCGATTCTGGTGATGGCGGTCGGGATCGGTGCGAATACAGCCGTCTTCTCCGTCATTAATACAGTTCTGCTCAAGCCACTCACTTATCCTGATCCGCAATCGCTGGTGCATCTGATGAACACCGGCGGTCAAAGTTCCTTCCCCGGCGCGAACGTGCCCAAGTTCAATATCTGGCGGCAGCAGACGCGGATTTTTCAGCAGGTCGCGGCGTACGACAGCGGCGGCGCCGGATTGAACCTGACCGGTAACGATCAGCCGGAACAGGTACAAGGCATACACGTAACCGTTGACTATTTTTCGGTTCTTGGCGCACCCGTGATCGCGGGTCGGACTTTCACGGCGGCGGAAGACAGCCCCCACGGCGGAAATGTGGTTGTGCTGAGCTACGGTCTTTGGAAGCGGCGATTTGGCGGAGATCGCGGCATCGTCGGCAAAAACATTCAGCTCAACCGACAGCCGTATCAGGTTGTGGGCGTGATCGGCCGCGCCTTTGTTACGGACAATCCGGCTGATCTCTGGCTGCCATTCCAGTTTGAACTCAGTTCGACCGACCAAGCGCACTACTTCGGCGTGATTGCGCGCTTGAAGCCGGGCGTGACTGAGCCGATGGCCAACGCGCAGTTGAAGCTTGCCGCCGATCAATATCGGGCGACCTATCCGGGCACGCTGGGGCCGAACAATAGCTTCGGCGTGGTGTTGTTGCAGGAATTGATGGTCCGCGATTCGCGGTCGTCCCTTTACGTGCTGCTGGGCGCCGTCGGACTTGTGCTGTTGATTGCCTCTGCCAACGTTGCCAATCTGCTGCTGATTCGCGCCACCGCTCGTAAGCGGGAGCTCGCAACGCGCTCTGCGCTTGGCGCTGGACGCTGGCACATCATTCGCCAGCTGCTTACCGAGAGTCTGCTTGTATCGCTCACCGGCGGACTGCTTGGACTCCTTCTTGGATTCGCGGGGGTCCGGTTCTTGCTGGCGATCAATCCCGGGAGCATCCCGCGGATCGGCGAAGATGGATCGGCAGTCACGGTCGATCTGAATGTGCTTCTGTTCACGCTTGGAGTTTCGGTGCTGACCGGAATTTTGTTTGGCCTGGTGCCTGCCATCAGCGCCTCGCGCAAGAGTCTTGCAGCAGTTTTGAACGAGAGCAACAACCGTGCAGGAGTAGGCTTCCGCAGCGGCAAGGTGCGTTCTCTTCTGGTCGTAAGCGAAATGGCTCTTGCGCTCGTTCTGGTCATCGGCGCGGCGCTCCTCATTCGCACGTTTATGAACCTGCAGTCGGTCGATCCCGGGTTCGACACGCACAACGTGCTCACCATGGCCATGTCGATCAGCGGCGACCGGTTTCTGAAGACCAGCGGCGTCGCGCAGGTCATTCACGACGGCACCGAGCGGATCAATGCCGTTCCCGGCGTCACGGCCAGTGCCGCCGCGTGCTGTCTGCCCCTGCAAGGTGGCTTTGGGCTGCCTTTCAACATTGTCGGGCGTGCGAACGGCAACAATCCGAATACGGGTGGAGCAGGATACTTTCCAGTCTCGTGGAGTTATTTTGACGTCTTCAAGGTGCCCCTCGTCCGCGGGCGCAATTTCACCGAACAAGATAACGGAGCTGCGCCCGGTGTCGTCATCATCAATGAGGCGATGGCACGGCAGTTCTGGCCCAACGGTGATCCGCTGAGCGACCGCATCGTGATTGGAACGGGCATGGGACCGGTCTTCGTCGAACCGCCGCGGCAGGTGATCGGCGTTGTTGGAGACACACGCGATGGCGGACTCAATCAGGACCCGGGCCCAACCATGTATATCCCGGTTGCGCAGATGGCCGACAAAGTCACGGAGCTCAACTCGCGCATCGCGCCCTTGTGGTGGATTGTGCGCACGCGGATGGAGCCCCACACCGTCACGGCCGCCGTCACCAACGCGATCCGCGAAGCGACGGGCGGTCTGCCCGTGGCGCACATCCGCAGCATGGACGAGATCGTCGTGCTTACGACATCGCGCGAACGCTTCAACATGCTGCTGCTCACGGTCTTCGGCACGTCGGCGTTACTGATGGCGGCGATCGGCATCTATGGATTAATGGCTTACTCGGTCCAGCAGCGAACCCGGGAACTCGGCGTCAGGATGGCTCTGGGAGCGCCCGCTTCGAACATTCGCAATATGGTGATTCGTCAGGGAATGCTGCTTGCGGGATTTGGGCTAGTCATCGGAATCGGCGGAGCCTTCTGGCTGACGAAGTTTCTGACGGGATTCCTGTTCGGAGTAAAAACGTGGGATCCGACAGCATTCGTCCTGACCCCAATCTTCCTGTGCACGGTGGCGCTAGTAGCAGTCTGGGTACCTGCGAGAAAAGCAACACGGATCGATCCGATTTCAGCGTTGCGGTTTGAGTGATTGCGAAAGGAGTGAGGCCCGCACCGGAATCACTCGCGCAAGGAAGCGGGAGTGGTAAAGTGCGCCGGGGAGGCAGCTTATGTCACTGTCTCAATTTCACGTAGTGCTAACCGTCGCGCTCTTGTTGCCACTGTCTGCCGTACCCTTCGCTGTGACTTTACGCAAAGCGTCAACCGGGACTCGGCCTCAGTGACCGTCAATCCGCCTGAGGCGACTGTCCACGTGGGACAGCGCAAACGTTTGAAGCCGTCGTTAGGGCACTCATAGCACTGGAATACGACGGGCGGTTGAAGAGCGAACGGCGGGCGCATAACCGAAGATGGAATTTATGCAGCTCCGCGTTATGTGGGCCTTTGTCACGTCGTTGCGACTAGCGAGGAAAATCCCGCCGCAAAAGCTAAGGTAGCTCGGAGGGACCGACGCAGAGGCCAACGGCACGGTTGAAGAAAACAGGCGATTACGCTCACAATCCGCCAGAAAATTGTGAAATATTGTGAAACAATGCGCGACTTCAGGTCATAGTGCCCGGCAAGTGCGGTTACCGGAAAAGTTCGCACTAAAACCGCGTGAAACGGCCGTAGGCCCTATAAGGACAGGCTCGAAAATTAGGTCGTCACATAGATTCTAAGTTACGTCATGAGCATGTAGGAACGCCATTCAAGGAACGGCAATCATTTGCTGCTGGCGGACGCCTCTGAGGCTATCCAGTACGCCTTTCGTGCGTCGGCCTGGAGTCCCGGTTTCTCCTTGAGAGTTACTCCAAGCGCATGTAGACCTGGGTCTGGAGACTGTGGGCGAAAGCTGAGAACGTAATAAGTGGGCACGTCGTGCGAGACCCTGATAAGGTCCCGCTTTAGATTCTTTGCGTCGCTGAATGCGAAGTACTCGCCACCCGTCAATCGCGCAACCGACTTAGGTGTGTTTTGTTTGAGACCGTCGCTCGCGGCGATGAACGCCATCCTCGCCAGTCGCAACGGAGGGAGCAAATCGCTTGCGCAGTCGAGCGCCTGAACGCTGCGATTGCCGCGTGCGTCGGGATCGGCCTTGGGGTCTTTGCTCATGCAGCCGCCCGGCGCATACGGTTCATCCATGTAAGGACTATCCCCTGGCCTCGGGATTCTCGATGCTTCGTGCGTCACCGCTGCTCCAACACTCGAAAAAGCGAAGCTGTAGATTGCAGTGTTTGTGTTATCGATTTCGCGTACGGCGTCGTCAATGCTGATTTGGCTGCCGTTGTCGACGGTTTCGCTGAATAACAACACGGCGCGACGATAGGTTGGCGGCTGATTGCGTAAGACGCCGATACCGAAGTCAAGCGCATCGAGAATCGCCGCACCAGCATCGCCTCTCTTAAGACCCGCGACCGTTTGCGCCGCGGCGTCTGTGTCGTTCGTGAAGTCCTGTTCGAGGCGAGGGGTGCTGTCGAACCCAATCACAGCTACGTGATGAGGGACATTCCCAATTACGGCATCTAGCAACGTCCCAAGATTGTGGTAGTCACTCAGGTGTATCGCACCCTGTCTCCCGGTTTGCACAATCACCGCCAAGGCTAAAGGTTGGGAGTCCGTATCAAGCTCCAGTCGCACCAACTGGGGAACGCCATTGTCAGTCAGGATGAAGTCTTGGGCGGTTAGAGAAAGAATAGGCTCGCCGCTCTTGTTTTTGACCAACACTGGAACCAACACCAAGTTTGATCGCACCGTTATTGGGCTGGTCTCAACCTGGGGAACTCCAGACGACTGCCCACCTGTTTGGGCGCACGCCGGCTCAAGGGGGCACCAGAGCAAAGGCGCGACTGCAAGAGCGAATCCGAATCGATTCTTCGTGAAATCTTCTCCGTTCCAGATAAGAAGCCGCCTTCAATAAACCCGCGCTGACTTGAGTTTCTAAGAGTGCCTGGGTGGCAGTTTAGTTGCCTCTAGAACTTAGCGAAACGCCTGATTTGTCGCGGGTTCGTACTGGTCCAGTCCTATTCTCTTCGCACGAAAAAGTAGCCAGGCCAGTGCAGCGCAGATTGTGAGCGACGCTACTGTTAACCACCATGGACCCCAACGAATCGGAATCAAAACGAAGATAAGAAATAACAGCCACCACCCGGCTGAACGCTTTTGTAAAGGAGACGGCGCGACTTCGGTTGTTTTCTCAGAACGCTCCATTATTCCCAGCCCGCTTTCTCCCGCACATCTTATCTCTTATGGCCCGCTGGTGTTGCCTCAACTCCCGATAAGTCGCCTTCTCGTCTAATTGACCGACGGCCCTTCGCGGTGGATTCCATATGGACGCGAACGCTGTAATTAGGCTCAATCACCTACAGCTTTAGCGCATCCATCTTTGGATTCTCGTACACATCATCTTCTCCGGGATACCTAAGTTCTTTCTCGAATCTGCCCGCCTCCTTCGCCAATGCCCATATCAAACTTTCTCCGGCTGGCAGAATGTTCGGCTGGCGCTCATAGACCGGATCTGCATATGCCCATTCCGTATCGACCAGCTTCCATCCCTGTACAATAAACATCGCGATAAGGTCATCGAGGAACAGCGCGTTCAGCGCGTTGTGATGTAACAGCACAGTGTGCCGCACAGGTCGCCCAAGAACGCGCAGGGCTAGCGAGTCGTAGAATTGGGCACGTTCCCAGATATGTTGAAGGTAGAAATCGCGATATCCCTTAAGATCGGCTTTAGGATTGGCTTTTGCCCGCGCCTGAAGCCGCCCGTCAATGGCCCAGTCGGAAGCGTCAATGGTTGCACGGCCAATGCGGTATCCGTGCTGCTTCAGGAACGAACGCATGCCATCTCGTTTTTCGATCGTGTCGCCTTCTTTGAAGAATGGATAACGAAAAAGACGCACAAAATTGGAATAATCTCGAATCAAAGGCTCATTTTTGAGGGCATCTGTTTCGAACTCGGCGAGGGTGACTTTCTTGAGGCCGTCGGCGTTGTTGTCTTCGTTTGCGTTGAAATTGAAATGTGAGTAGGAATGATTAGCAACTCCGTGTCCGGCACGATCCCAAGCGGAGATCAAATTGCGTCCGGCCTTACTGTCCACGCGCATCCCGCAAACAAACAACACCGCTCTCGCCTTCTTCCTGGCAAGAGTGTTTAGAATGCAGCCATCAAGTTCCTGCCAGGTCAGACCGGCACCGCCATCGGTGGTTGGGTCGTCAAAGGTAAAAGCAATTTCTGGAGCTGTATTCCTTCCCCAACCTGCTGGCACGCTGGCTAGACACGCGATTGCTGCGGTGGCGTTTAGAAACTCTTTGCGATTCATCTATTCGCTCGTCCATGTGGCGTCTTTGTTGGCTCTCGGCGTGTGGTCCATTTTACTGGGTCTTCCCCCACACGTGTTTCATTTCTTTTTTGCCTTGCAAGGCCCGAACTGGACGTACAGTGGGGGTCTCGGAGAAGTGACCAACCTCCCCCTCACGGTTCAGAAACCAGACACCTCGCCCCGCAGCTTTTGCCGGCATTTCAAATTGAAGGGGTGGGCGGCGTTGATCGTCCAAGTGTCCGACGGAACGGTGACAAAGCAGAACCGAGCGACAACGCAGTGGTTCTGTCGTTCTTCCCGCCTATTCGTTTCCGCGCAATCGCGCCAGCATGATTTCCTTGACGCGTTCCGGAGTGATGCCCTTGTGATATTCCCGTGAGAGAGGATGGTCGGTTTGTTCTAACCTAAAATGCGGACGCAAGCCTATTTCTTGAATATGAGCATACATCTTGAGGTTCAGGGTATCTGGGTATTCGGGAATCTGCGTGCTCAACCAGGAAAACATGGCTGGCAGTTCGATTCTTTTTGGATCTTCATGCTTCTTCAATAGGGCTCCAAAATTTTCCCGGCTGACCGAGCCCCAGACTCCCCAGCGAAAAGTCTCGGCAGCACCAATGATTGGTAGGTGGATGATTCCTCGTACGAAGAAATCGTCATTGTTGATCGCACAGTAGTCCTCGTCTAAGAAAGTCTTTCGACGGTTCTTACTCCAGCTTGGTAGAAGTTCAGAGCGATCACTCGCCTTTTCATGCTCTTTGCTCCAGTAGTAGGGTGAGCCATAACTAAAATCCAGGCAGGGCCCGGTGTGCCATTCCTCGCAACTGCCGCACTTCCATCGCAGGTCGGCTAAATCATCAAACGTGATCGAAGTGCGCGTGTTGCGCAGACGAGCTCGTTCGTAACAGCGCGAACACAACGATGAAATCTTGGCAAGCTTTTCGGATTGCTCATTCCATCCGTTGTGGGCGGCGCGTATAAGTTCACAATTGTCACACCAAGCGTCCGGGAACGGATTGTCTCTGGTAGGCTCGTTTCGGTTGAACCCGAGCCCCGCGGTTTCACCGAGAAGATGAGTGCAGACGAATGTTTCTTGACATTCGCCGTGAGTCGCGCACTGCATCTCTTTCGCCACTCGATTATCCTCGCGGGAGAATAAAACTGTGTCAACAGTAGTCGCCCTGCCTGACGTCTGGCTCCTTACAGGGTGGCCAACTCCCGTATAGTGGCGTTCACGTCCATTTGACCGGCCAGGGCCGCGACGGAATTCAAGTCTACGAGAACGCTGTGAACAGGACCTAGCAAAGGCATGCTTGGTTTAACGCTTTTTGGGAGGAAAACACTCCCCAGGGCTGTCGATTTTCGTGCGCTAGACTTGCCCAGGGCTGGCCGGACGAAACGTTATCTTTACACCCAGCAATCCGTCGTTGGGAAGAAACTTGTCACGCGTCCAATTGCCCACACGCAGTAATAAAGCCCCCAAGAAAAGGCCCTCATCACTGTACCTGACCTCGTAGGTGACAGGGACTTTGCCGTGCTCAAACGAGGTAACGTCATTTGCAAATTCAGCGGAGTTCGCACTCGAACTGGCCACCTTGAAATCCGCAACACACACGCACGATTTTTCACTCTGTGGCTGGCAAGGTGACCGTAGTTGAATGAAGTCCGGCCCATAGTGGGCGTCTCCTCGCGTCCAATCCATCAAGAGCGTCACCGAGACCGAAGTCGCGGAAGAGGACTTTTTGTCGGCACCATCATTAGCCTGAGCGCATGAGTGCGTCGGGACGAATGGGATCAAAAGCAATACAACACAAACTCGATGATGAGCCATGGTTCACTCAGGGCCGGATTATACGCTCCTTCTGGTGAGTGGGGTTCCCGTCCATTTGACGAGGTTCCCCTTCGCGGCGGATTCCATGTGGACGGGAACGCTGTTAATTGACCTTGGCAATCGATCGCGGGTTGCCAACAACTGGCAGCTATTCTCACTTGGTAGAATTGGAGTTGGGCTTGCGGCTACTGCGATCTTCGTACACAACGACACTATGGTGGAAAAGCTGGACGCTGCCTTCGATAACGCCGATTCCCCCGAGGACCGCGCAAGAACCAAGGAACCCAATACCGGCGCCAGCCAGGCCGCCAGTGAGCCAGCGGGCGTTGTTATGGTGAGTTGCGTCGTAGATCGCCCCCGACGTCGCTCCAACCGCGCCGCCCGCGACGGTACTGACGACCATGATCCGGCCAGGGTCCTGGGGGAGCTTGGAATGCCGGAAACGAATGATTTTACGGACGGACATGCGGTCCACGTGGTGAGAAGACGCGATTAGCGTGCCGTTCCGGTCCAGCCAGGTGAGTCGCAGTCCCGACGCATCGGCCGCCTCCAGGTACCCGCGGAGCTCTTCGCCAGCCGAGAGCAAAATCGCGACCGGTGTGCCTGGCTTCAACTTCTGCACATTGGCCCAGTCGGATTTGTCTCTCGCGGACAGTCCCGGGACACAGGAAAGGATGGCAAGCAATGACACGAGCACTCGGCGCATGGCAAGACTCCTTGGGCATGCAACTGGAGACTAGATGCAAGTCGGCGAGCGCGTCCTGTATTCTGTGACACTTTTGCGAGTGTCACACCGACGGGTCGATGCGGTTGCGAAGGAACTCTTCGAAGCGACGCAGTTCTTGGAGAGAAGTGTCCGAAAGCAATGGAAACACGACGGTGCGAATCGTCCGGGGCAATTGGCCCGCGGTCACGGAATCACACACAACGGCGGCGGTCTGCTCCAGACCGCGTTGCCATCTGGGCTTCCGCGCGTCGCGAAACACGAGAGAATCCGGGTGAAAGCCGGCAGCGATCAGCATGGTGCGAGCCACCTTGAGAAGGTCCGGCCAACGCGAGGCGATGCCCACCAGAGCGCCGGACGGGGCTGGCAGCCATTCCGCGAGAGAGGAAGGGATCGAGCGAACGCGTAACGTCAATAATTCCGTTCCCGCGGGAAGCACCTTCCGCACCGCCATGGCCCTGCTGGGAAGTGCCACAGGTATGGCACCGTGGAGGGCATCCGGCAATTGCTTGTCGTTCAAGCCGCAGGTTTGCACGGGGAGAGCCACGGCTTTGTGCATTTCGAGCGCAACGATACGCGCTAACTCTTCTGCCGGTTCAATGAGGAGAAAATGGTCGGGCGGCTGAAGTTCCAGCCAGTAGTGAAGACGTGATCGCAAGGTGGAGAGAGGAACGCCGAGGCCCCGTGCAGAGCGGAAGAGGTTCGCCAGCAACTGATCGAGCGCCAGCGCAGGCGAAAGTGGCACCTCCGGCTTCACTTCGCGAACGTAGACACCGCTTCCGTGGCGGAACTCAATCCAACGCTCTTGTTCCAGTTGGCGATAGCCGGCGCTTATGGTGTTGGGATGCAGTCGAAAACGCCGGGCTAGTTCCCGCGTGCTGGGCAGGCGCTCGCCTGGATGCAGGTCGTGGCACAAAATGCCGAGAATCACCTGAGTGACAAGCTGTTCGCGTAGGGTGACCTCAACTCCATGAGCGAACCAGAACTGCATGGCCCATATTGTAGGCTTTAGGCTTCGCTCCGAACAGCATGCCGGTCTCACACTTACCCTGCGATTCTGCACGCTCAGACGCCTACACAAGCAACTGTCGATGAGTGCCGTTACAGTTAGGAATCGGAGAGTACCTTTTCGGGCAATTCCTGGTGCGTGGCGTTCCCGTCCATTTGACGAGGCTCCCCGTCGCGGTGGATTCCATGTGGACGGGAACGCCGTTTTACCAGGACCTTGCCACATTATTGTTATACTTGCGACTGTCATCATGGCTTCTGTATTAGAACTTCTGCCTGCTACGCGCATCGGTGTCAAGTACCCGGGCGGAGTGTTCAAATCTGAGAGGCATTTTCTCGATTTTGTAATTGACGGAGAGTCGCTTTGGGAAAAAGTGGGTAAGCCACGAGACACGGTTTCTGTAATCTGTTTCGATTACTCGCGTGAAGAAACCGTCCAAGCGGTAAATCGGCTGCCTTTGACTGAGAAGTCAGTGGTCCCCGGCGACAGGCGCCCGTTATTCATCTGCTCGGAGTGTGGTGACATTGGATGTGGCGCTGTGACAGCCTTCCTCGTCAGAGAGGGAGAGTCGATTGTCTGGAAAGATTTTGGGTTTGAGAACAACTACGAACAAAATATCCGGCTCAAAGAGTACAAGCACATCGGTCCGTACACCTTCAATTGGAAACAGTACGAATCGGCGCTCTTACAGGCTGTCGATAACCTGAAACAAGCCCAGCATTCGCGCTGACTCCTGGTTTGTCGCTCTCAGGCGTTGATGGTAAGCTCGGCCCTTACCGGAGGTTCCTATGGACGTATCTCCTTCTTCGGTTCGCGTCAGCGAGACCAAAGCACAGACCGAATCAGTGATGAGGCTAGTGGAGATCTCTGCCGGGTATTGGTTGCCGCGAGCTTTGCACGTTGTAGCCGACCTCGCAATCGCAGACGCACTCGATCAGGAGCCACGGTCGGCGGCCGATCTTGCCAAGGAGCTCGGAGCTGACGCTGATGCTTTAGACCGCGTATTGCGCCTGCTCGCTTCGCATGGCGTATTCGACCGGCGCAGCGGCAAATACGCGCACAACGCGCTCTCTCGTGCGCTGCGCAGCGATCACCCGCAATCAATGCGCGCCTATGTACGACTTGTAGGGCTTCCCGTGTTCTGGAAGAGCTGGGGAGCACTTGAGCAGGTAGTGCGCAGCGGCAAGCCCGCAGTGAGCGACATCTTTGCGTATTTCAGAGAGCATCCGCAGGAGACGGAGATCTTCGATGCGGGTATGAAATCGAAGGCGCAGAGCGCTATTTCCCCGGTCATCGAGGCGTACGATTTCTCCATCTTCGGCACGATTGGTGACATCGGCGGCGGCCTGGGACATTTGCTCAAGGCCGTACTCAAGTCGGTACCGAAGTTGCGCGGTGTTCTCTTTGACCAGCCGCATGTCATCGAGCGTGTGGGGGTCGACGAGACAATCGCCAGTCGATTGATTTTGGAGGAGGGCGACTTCTTCCGCGGGCCGCTACCACGCTGCGATGTCTACGTCGTTATGGAGGTGCTGCACGATTGGGCCGATGAGCAGTCGCGGCAGATTCTCCAGCAGATTCGGAAGGCCGCGCCCGACAACGCCAAGCTGTTAGTGGTCGAGACCATTTTGCCTAATGAAAGCGCGTGGGCAGCGGGCAACGGCGCGCACTTTGGCAACCACCTCGATATCAACATGTTGGTCCTTACCGGGGGGCGCGAGCGCACCCCAGATGAGTTTGCGAACCTATTCGCCGAGTGCGGCTGGCAGCTCGCCCGTGTGATACCAACCTCAAGTCCCTACTCGATCGTGGAGGCGGTGGCGGCCTAGCTTGCCTCATGGAGTTGCGGGCGCGCGAAAGTGCCCACCTACGGACTACTGCACGAGGATCTCTTCTTTGAGACCAGCGGCGAGTTTCTCGGAGTGTGGGAGGCACTTAAACCCGTCGTTCCGACGTTTCGCGAGCGTTTTGTCAACAAGCAGATCCTTGTGCACCTCGAAGAGGCGGCGAAGCGCTATGAGGCGTGGTCGGAACACCGCAACCCTGGTCATATCGCCGCGATGCGGCAATTCATGCAACAGATGCGCGGTCAGGCAGCATCAGCGGCCAAAGCCTGATTCGAGCGGCGATTCGAATTGATCTACGGGCGGGACGCGCCGCGTAGCCGGGGCTTACTGCTTTACTCATTTGGTGGCTTGTTCGCGATGGTGATTGGCGGCGGAATTATCCGAAAATACAGATTTCGGTCTCTGCGTCCTGATAGGTCCTGATTAGTGGGGAACGCTGTTTACCAGGACTTTGCGATTAGTTCCGAGTTGCTGACGATCCGCTCGGCAGTTCACGAGTTGCCAGAACGCCGTTCTCGCGAGTCTGAGGAGAAAACAGCCGGGTGACGAATGCGCGTCAGCGAAGCGACGCAGGGCGTGCCGTCCACGCCGTTGCGGCGGAGACCAGGCCCACAACGATGGCGCCGAGCAAGATGAAAAGCGAGGTGGCAAGGTCGGGCTTGGCAATCATTAAATAGAGGATGCCGAGCGCGAGCAGAAACCGCACTCGGATCAGTGTGATGATCATGGGACCTTGGACACACGCGCGCGCAGCTTCCGAAAGCGGGGTATTCCCCTCGGGCAGCACAGCACGCAGCATGCGCACGCGCGGCAAGATGAACACGAATCCGATCCCGAGCGCGAACACGATGGCCAGCAGCGACGTGACGAGCCAGCCTTGTTTCATGCTTTCGGTGATGG
>QHYI01000213.1 GCA_003223245.1 Acidobacteriota bacterium | reverse complement strand
CAAATCTTGCCGTTTGGAGTGCGGCGGCTGGCCGCCGCTTTCACTGTTCGCCTGTTCCTGTGACGCCCGATGCGAAAGCTGCGGTGTTCGCCCGACGAATCTCAAGGCGAATTCCGGTGCCAGCGACCGTAGTTCGGCATATCGGCGACCACATCAAAAATCGTTTCGGCAGGACCGTGGATTTCACTCGTGAAACGCAGGTTTCTGACAGTCATGCAGGCTAATTCCTCTCGCAAAGAAGAGTCGAAAAATCACCACATGAAAGCCAACTCCTGGTAAGTGGGGTAATCGGAAAAGTGGCAGTCACGGACCAAACGGCGTCCAGGGAAACCACTCTCGTTGCGCTGTTACGGTTGGGTCTTGACGTGGTGATTTCCTGAAATGCGAGATCGCCGGAATTGAAAACGAGCTGAGTGCGGGACATCCAATTCCGGCGTCTTTCATTAGGGTCCATCTGGGGTCCAAAACTCGTCTATTTTGCGGGTCTTTCGGGTATCTCATTTGTGTAAGGGCAACCGAATCAATGGGA
>QHYI01000157.1:61403-65283 GCA_003223245.1 Acidobacteriota bacterium | reverse complement strand
ATTCCAGCGGAGTGGCGCTCTTGGAAATTATGGAGAGCGGATACCGGCAGAGAATTGTTCTGGCGGACTTGGGGAAGAAGAGTACGGAAGTGCTGGTAGACGACGCCGGGATGTGGGGCGACAGCTTCGACATAACCAGTCGCGGGCACTACGTCTACTTCGCTGCGGACGAGGCCGCACGAAAAGAGGCCGAAAAAACTTTCGAGGAGAGAAAAGAAGCCGAGCGGCGAGCGCCGATGAAGGTATTCAGCGGGAGCGTGTGGGACCTGGTTTTGCCGGAAGTTCCCGGCGGTGTCGAACGGCTTTTGGCGAACAAAAAGCGGCTTTGGCTGGTCGACGGCGGGAAGCGCAATGAAGTTAAATACAACGGGGCTCCACTCACGAGCGCGGACTTTAGCCCTTCGACTCTGTTTTTATCCCCCGATGGCCAATCGTTAATCACCAAACTGCGCGTCAAGAGTATCCCTGAAACATGGGAAAAGTTGTACCCGCCTCCGTATCCGACTGCCCCTTACAATGAAATTCATGCCGGCGGATCGGCTTTTCAGTATGCACGGATGGATCTGAAAACGGGCTCTGCGCAGCCGGTGACAGACGCGCCTGTGAGCGGTGACGCGGGATGGCAGGAGGCGGGGGATCCAAGCTGGTCTAGCGATGGTAAATCCATTCTGGTACCAGACACATTTTTGAAATCGGAAGACGGGAAGCCTTCCCGGCCATGTGTGGCGGTTGTGGACCTGGCGTCCGACAAACAGAGTTGCGTAGAAAGACTAAAAGGCCACAAAGGCGCCGAGCTCGGGTATGAAGAAGGCTTTCACTATATTTCCGCCGAACAGTTTGTGGCAGGGGACAAGAACTTAGTCGAACTCTTTTATTCCGATGGCGATGGGACGGCGTGGACCAGCGAGTACCGGCGCAAGGGCAACAATGACTGGCAAGTGGCATGGCAAAGCAAGGGGACTCACGAATTTGGGCCTAACGGCCTTGAACTGACGGTAAGGCAGGGGCTCAATGATCCACCCGTGCTGGTGGCCTCGAATGGGAGAGCGTCACGAGTGATTCTCGACCCCAACCCGCAATTCCAAGATATCGAACTGGGGCAAGCCAAGGTTTACAAGTGGAGAGACAAGGATGGGAAACAGTGGGTGGGAGGATTGTATCTGCCGGTCGGGTACCAGGCAGGAAAACGGTATCCCCTGGTGATTCAAACGCACGGGTTTACCGAATCGGCGTTCCTGCCTTCTGGGAGTTTCCCCACCGCCTTTGCGGCTCGCGAATTTGCTGCGGCAGGGATTGCTGTGCTGCAAGTTACGGGCGGGGTTTGTGCAGAGTCTACCTCGAGCGAAGGTCCGTGTAATAGGGAAGGCTTTGAGGCAGGGGCAAAGCAGTTGGTCGCCGAGGGATTGGTCGATCCGCAAAACGTTGGTTATATCGGATTCAGCAGGACCTGTTATCACGGGATGGAGTTGCTGGCAAACGGCACGTTGCCCCTGAAGGCCGCGCTGCTAGCCGATGGAATTACGGGGGATTTCTTTGACTTTACGCTATTCGGGTTGGAGGAATTTAATCAATTGGTGGGGGCGAAGCCGTTCGGGGACGGCCTGGAAACCTGGGTAAAAAGGTCGCCGGGCTTTCATTTGGATAGGGTGACGGCGCCGGTGGAAATTGCCTCGGAAAAGCTTGGTGTGATACAGATGTGGCAGCCGTATGCATTGCTGCGCTATTTGCACAGGCCGGTTGAGCTGACCTTGATGAACAGCGATGAACACGTTATGACCAATCCGGCAGAACGAATGGCGTCGCAGGGATTGTCAGTGGATTGGTTCCGGTTCTGGATGCAAGGGTACGAAGACTCTGATCCAGCGAAAGCCGAGCAATATAGGCGGTGGCAGGAGTTGAGAAAAATCCAGGAGGAGAGTAGCAAGGGGAAATAAGGCGTGACTCGTGACGGATGCAAACGGCGAGGAAGCAGCCTGAGAAAACCGCCAAGCTTGCAAAAATAGCCGCGGCATAAAAGCCTGCCTTCGGTAGGCAGGCGGCGCAACAAGAGCAGGCGAGGATTCCTGCTTTTATTCCCAGTCGGCGTAACCGAAGTTGGCTTCGTTCTGAGAAAGAGGAGAAACGAACTCCACCACCGAATAGCTAGTGCTCTTTGCCTGAAGGGCATTGTGAATCAGATCAAGGGCGGGGAGAGCGATCAGTTCAGGGGCTTCGTATTGCATGGGCGCAACACCTCCGGTACAAGAAGTGGTAAAGAAAACAGCTTGCGCTGCGTCTGGAATAAGCTACAGTACTTCTAGAACGAGCCGCTGTTGCTCGACACAGAGAGTTTTGAATCGCGACGATTGCACTTGACGCGCTTCGCGAAGTGGAAACGGTAAAAAGGAGCTGGAGCGGCCGTTCGAGCGGCCACTCCAGCGGGCACTTGCTTACTCCCAGTCAGCGTAACCGGTGTTCGGCTCATTACCCTGCACTGAACCAGGGTGAATGTAGTCGAGCGCTTTCTTCACTTGCTTGCTCGGCATGCTGACAGTCTGAATCGCATTGATTGCAGTCAATGCGGTCAGTTCAGGTGCTTCGTATTTCATGGTTTTGTATCCTCTCTTTAATTAAGTTGCCTTTCCGTGAGGAAAGGGTGAAACTAACTGCAAGAGTGGCCGTTCGAGCGGCCACTCCAGCAGGACTTGCTTACTCCCAGTCAGCGTAACCAGTGTTCGGCTCATTACCCGTAGCGGAACCGGGGTGAATGAAGTCGAGCGCCTTCTTCACTTGCTTGCTCGGCATACTGGTAGTCTGAATCGCGTTGATTGCAGTCAACGCAGTCAGTTCTGGCGTTTCGTATTTCATCGCTAGTTCACCTCCTTTATTGTGAGATCCCTTCCCACGAGAGGAAGGAAAGCCGTTAGAACGAGTCAATGCACAGGCGCACTCGTCGTTGTTTGCTGATGGTGCGCAGAGACAAACGCTGGCTCTTGGCTCGGCTCCTGGAGTCGCGGGCGGGCTGACCTTTGCGGAGATTTGCCGCTCGAGAAAACTCCATGGGCGGCAAGGTGACGGAGCCAGGACTCGAGCAGAAGAGAACGTTCGAGACGGGCAGTATTCACTTCTTCGTGGCGTCGCCCTTTCTCGAGAGCCGCCAGTAATTGCGCCTCATCCACCATCCCGATGGAACTGCTGAGGATGGGTTGGTCGAGGTCGGGCCAGCGAGATTCCTCGTTTGCTCTAAGATCCTTGGCTGCCTCCGGCGGGATGAATTCCTTTGGCCTGCGATTGAGGACTTCGTCGGGAATGACGCCAACCAGAGCATTCCGCATCACAAAGCGACGCCTGCCGAGACCGACGACTTGTTCTCTGGGAATGGCGAACAGGAACTCGAGAAGGTCGCGATCGAGGAAGGGGAAGCGCACTTCGCGAAGCAATTCCGGAGTTAGGCAATAACCTGCTACGAGCCTGCGCATAATTTCGAGTCTGGCCAAATTGTCTTGAAAGCTTGGGAGGGGACCGAAGAACCTCACGCGGGAAGGAATGTAACAGCGAAGAGGAGCTTGATTCCTGCGGACAAACGCGGAGCGGAGCCAGGGAACGGAACGCATGTCTCCATCTTCGACGGGCGCGGCAGAGAAAAACCCGCGAATGGCTTGTGCGAGAATGGGGCGCCGTGGCTTTCTCATCTTTGCGGACCAAGCATTGAGTTGGTGAACAAGGCGGAAGAAGCGCGCCCTGGCGAGGAGATTCTGCAATTCGACGGTGGGGTCGGGGATGAAACCGCCGGTGAATTCGCCGCCGCCGATGCCGGAAAGAGTAACGCGGTGGCCCTGCGATTTCATGTGCGACACATACCGCTGAAAGACTTGGTCATTGGGATCGGAGACGCGAGGAA
>QHYI01000157.1:0-61352 GCA_003223245.1 Acidobacteriota bacterium | reverse complement strand
AGATTGATGTGGCAGCCGGCGCGGCCGCGCTTTTCTTCGACTTTGGCAATCCAGTGGAGTTCGTTCGATTGCGGTTCCAGGTGATCGTAGGAATCGTCATACCAGGAAATGGTGTCGAGGCGAGGGCACTCGGCTTCGCCGCGCGCCAGAACGGTGTCGGCGGTGCAGACGATAGAAGAGGAATCCAGGCCGCCGCTGAGTTCCGCAAGAACGGGGCGATCGGAGCGCAGTCTGCGGCGGACAGCAGCGGCAAGAAGAGCGCGGAAATGCTGAGCGAACTCCACATCGGTGCGATAGCGGATTTTCTTGGAGGGATCGAAATCCCAGTACTTGCTAACAATATGATTTACGCCATGCTTGCCAGGCCGGAGGCGAACCGATGAGGAGGGCGGAACCGTATGAATGCCCACGTAAGGAGTGAGGTAGGCGGAAGCGTTGAAGGCAAACCAGCCCGCGACGTACTCTTGGCAGATTTCGAAAGTCTTGCCGGCGAAAAGAACCAGGGGATCGAGGAGCGTGCTCCAAGCAACTTGCTGGTTGTCGAAAGAGTAGTAGAGATGCTTGGCGCCGATAGGATCTTTGGCGAGCAAGAGGGAGCGGTCGGCAGGGCTCCAAATACTCAAGGCCCAATCGCCAACTAGGTTAGCGAGGCAGCCTTCTCCCCATTTTTCGTAGGCAGCGGCGACGATTTCCACGTCCGTGGGATTGGGACTCACCGAACGGTAGAGCTTGGCGATGAGATCTCTGCGGTTGTCCAAACGCCCGTCCCAGCTGAGCGCGGCGCCTGACGGCGAAATATAAGGCTGCTTTTCAAGATGGGATTCCTTTGTGGTATGGAAACCTCGATAGAGCATGGTCAGGCCCGGCTTGGAGTAGCTACCGCTGCTGTCCGGGCCGTAAGGAGCGAGAGTCGCCCCGACTTTCTCGAGGTACTCCGGCAGAACTGGCCGACCATCAAAATTCCATTTTCCAAACTGCGCACTCATTTTTGAATCCTTCTCTCCGTTTGCTTCCTGATTCGCGTGCTGTTGGTTAACTCCGTACAGGTTCGCCGAGAGGCATGAGAGGCTTCGGGATCGCGCCGAAGTCGAAGCAGCCTAAAGTGAAGAGGTCTTTGAGCCACCCTTCCAGGCACATCGTAGAGCGAACCGTGACGGTTTGGATCTCTTCGCCACGGCGCGCCCTTTGCAGGGTGTCAAGAAGGCGCTGGGAATCGACGATTCCCAGAGAAGCACTCAGCATGTTCTGCGTACTCGCCGTGAAATCCGTAGAATCTTCGGCAATCGCTGCCAGAGGCCGGCGCGCAACGAACGCTTTGGTCTTTCTATTCAGAATCTCGTCCGGAACGATGCCCGCAAGGGCACGGCGCATGAGGGAGCGGCGCTGGCCCGGGCGAACCAGTTGCTCCCGGGGAATGGCAAACAGGAATTCCAAAAGATCGCGGTCAAGGAAGGGATAACGCTTGTCGTAGGTGGGTTGGAAAGGCAGCGCGGTGCGCGCCAGTTGTTTCTGCAAGACGTTGAGGGTAGCCAAATACGCTTGGAAAGTGGGGAGAGCGCCGAAGAGTTTTGTCCGCGAAGGATAGCCGGTCAGCGCGGCGCGATAACGTTTCACAAAGCTGGATTGCAGCCACCGAGCAGGCCGGCTATGTTCCGGAATCCCCGCGAGCGAAAGCGGAAGGAACTCCCTGAACGCTTCCCAGAACAAATGAATCCACGGCTTTCTCAGCTCCAAGGCCCACAGCTTTAACTTGTGAGCCAGTTCACGCAACTTGGCCCTGGCGATGAGATCTTCAAGCTCCGGTGCGGGCGTAGGTACTCCACCCATCACCTCGTCGCCGCCAATCCCGCAAAGCAAGACGTGGTTTCCTTGTGCGCTCAAGCATTTCGCCACCTCAGGGGAAGTGCGGCCGTCGTAGCCTGGAGTTGGCACAAAGCGATTGCCGAAAGCTTGAGCAGGGGATTGCATCGCCGGGCCGTCGTTTGGCTCCCGGGGTTTGGTGGGATTGACGTTAATGTGCCAGCCCGTGCGGCCGCGCTTTTCTTCGACTTTCGTGAAATAGGGGCGTTCGTTCCAGGAGGGTTCCGAATCGTCATAGTAGGAAATCGTGTCGAGGCGCGGACATTCGGCCTGGCCTCGAGCGATTACGATATCGGCCATGCAAACGATGGAAGAAGAGTCGCGGCCCCCGCTTAGTTCGGAAAGAACCGGAGCGTCGGAACGAAGCTTGCGCTCGACGGCTTGCGTGAAGAGGCTGCGGAAGTGCGCTTCGTATTCGGCGTCTGTTCTGTAGCGGATTCTTTTTGCGGGGTCAAAATCCCAATACTTGGCGAGCGTGCACTTTCCGGGCCGCACAAGCGCGCAGGTGGCGGGAGGAAGGGAATGAATTTCCTCGCACGGCGTCAGATGTACGGCAGGCGAGTTGGACAACCAGCCGGCGATGTATTCTTTGTTCAGAGAGAAATTCTTTCCTGCAAAACGGACGATCGGATCAAGAACCGTGCTCCAGGTAATTTGTCTGTCGTCGAGCCAGTAGTAGAGATGCTTGGTGCCGATGGGATCTTTGGCGAGGAGCAGCGTGCGAGAACCAGGAGTCCAGATAGAAACGGCCCAGTCGCCCATGAGTTTTCCGAAACAATCCTGGCCCCATCGGTTGTAAGCGGCGGCGACAATAGCAACGTCGGCCGAGTCGGCGCTCACAAAATCGCCTAGTTGGCTGACTAAGTCTGTGCGATTGTCCAGCCGACCGTCCCAAGTGATAACTGCACCGGAAGGCAGAATGCGAGGCTGCACTTCGCGGCGAGATTCTTTTGTGGTGTGGAAGGCGTGGAAAAGGATGGTCAAGCCATCCTTCGAATGCCTTTGCTTGCCGTCGGGCCCGTACGGAGCAAGAGCAGCATTGACCCGCTCGATGTATTCCGGCGCGACCGGCTCACCTTCAAAATTCCATCGTCCGAACTGAACGCTCATGCTCTGGCTCCCTGGCTTATTCGTTGAGGGTTTTTGCTGATGTCTAGCACCGATCGAGAACCGCATACATTTGCGGCACGTAGGGTTTGTCATTAACGACGCGGCCGTTCACTTCGACCCAGGCATGAGCTTTGAAGGGCATTTGCTGCGCGCCGATCACCATTTGCGCCGGTACGCCGTACTTTTTCAGGAGACACGTTGCTGCAGCGGAACGCTGCAAACACTGCACCTCTTTCCAGTACCAGATACAAGCCATGTCCACGGCAGCGCAGATTTTGTCGGCTGCGTCTGGCGATGGAACCTGCTTGCCGCGTGGGTATTCGCGAACCTTGCTATAAAGGGCCGCAAAATTCTTGCGCGCCATAAGGAGATCGAACTGGATCAATTTCAGGTATGCCCGCAAAACCAGAAACGACATGTCTAGAACCCCATTTCGTTGAAACGTCTTGATTTGCGCCGTTGGCAGCTAGCCTTGGCAGAATTCATTCTCAGCGCTCCGCTACCTTCTGAATTTCTCTGGGCTGGCAAAACAGGCTGGAAAACTGTTCGGTACTCCGCTATGTACGCAGAGATAATCGGCGAACCCGGTGTCCTGGGTCAACACAAGAGAGTTCTCCTGTGCGGCCAAAAGTAGAAGGATTCGGCCACGACCCTGAAAATTCGTTAGGGATCGAGGAAATTATTCGATTACTAGTACTGGGTCGAGATTTGCGAGGAGGGCTAGAACCCCTGATTGGTCAAAATTCTTTTCGGAATTTTATTTTTTGACCGGGGCTTTTGATCAAGCGCTCAACGAAGGTGGCGCGGCGCCTTCTTCGCTGCCGAACTTCGTGTTGCGCTGGCTGCCCATTTCGAAGACGATCCTTGCGCCGTTTGCTAGGGCCGCGTGAGAGAACCAAGCTTTTGAATGCGGCCGGCCGTTGAAAAGGATGGCCTGAATGTACTTGTCGTCGGGAGATTTACGTTTTGCCTCGACGATTAGCTTTCTGCCGTCGTGCAATTTTATTTCTGCGCGATCGAACAGTGGTGCGCCAAAAACGTAGTTCCCGCTCACCGGATCCACCGGGTAAAAGCCCAGTGCGCTGATGACATACCAGGCGGACATCTGGCCGCAATCTTCATTGCCGGCGAGTCCGTCGGGCTGGTTGTCATACATTGTTTCGAGAAGATAGCGCACGCGCTCTTGCGTTTTGTAAGGAGCTCCGGCGTACGCGTAGAGATAAGCGATGTGGTGGCAGGGTTCGTTGCCATGCGCGTACTGGCCAACCATGCCGGCGATGTCCGGCGGAGCGTCTGGCGGGAGTTCGGAGCTTTGATTGAACAACTCGTCGAGGCGCTTTACAAAATTATCCCGCCCGCCGAATAGCTCGATGCAACCCTTGACGTCGTGCTGGATGCCGAAGGTCGTTTCCCAGGAGTTGGCTTCGGTGTAGTCGCGCCATTGCTTGGAGTGGCCCATGCTGCGCGGATCGAATGGCTCCGCCCAGTCTCCATTTTCGAGGCGCGCACGGAGGAAACACTGTTTCGAATCGAAAAGATGGCGATAGTTTTTGGAGCGCTCGCGCAACAGCTTTGCTTCATCCGTTGCGCCCACGGCTTGTGCAACATGAGCAACGGCCCAATCGTCGTAAGCATACTCGACGGTCTTGCTGGCGGATTCTTCTTCTTTGTCGGCGGGGATATAGCCTAGCTTTCGATACCATCCCAGGCCGCGATAATCGTCCTCCATAGCGCGCTTCTTCATCAGCGGATAAGCCTTCTGCAAATCGAGTCGCGGAAACTTTTTCGCGCAAGCCTCGGCAATCACGGCAGCCGAGTGATAACCGGTCATGCAGCCTGTTTCTTTTGCTTGCAAAGGCCACACGGGCATTCCGGCGGGGCTTTCTTCCGCCATGCGGATGAGGCAATTCACGAAGTCGGGGACGCGATGGCCTTGAATGAGTGTGTACAGAGGATGGGTTGCGCGATAGGTGTCCCACATGGAGAAAGTGCTGTAGTTATGGAATCCGGCGGGCAATGAATGCACTTTGCCGTCCATGCCGCGATACTGCCCGTCTACGTCGTCGTACAAAGTGGGGGCCAGCATCGCGTGGTAAAGCGCGGTATAGAAGATTTCCTTTTGTTTGCGATCGGGGGTTTCGATGCGGATGCGCGAAAGCTCGCGCTGCCAGGAGTGATGAGCCGCCTGGCGAACGCGGTCAAAATCCCAATCCGGAATTTCGGCTTCGAGATTTTTCAGCGCTGCTTCTGCGCTGACGCCGGAGAGGCCGGTTTTGACGAGGATCATTTCTCCCGGCGAAGTTTGGTAGCGAATGACACATTTGAGGTGCTGACTTTTAGCCTGTTTGGTCCCGGGGAATAGTTTTTTGTCATCGGAATAAATCTCAAACTCCCGAAAGGGCTTAGAGAATTTCATCGCGAAATAGATTTCGCGACCGCGTGCCCATCCTGCGGTACTGCGCCCGCCAAAAATGGTGTCATTGTTTTTCGCTTTCAACTCGGCCCAGAGCACTTTGTCGGGGAGGTTTCCATAGCAATGACAAAGGTCGAGGATGAAATGACTCCGGTCGTTGATCGGAAAGGTGTAACGGTGAATGCCGGCGCGCTCGGTGGCGCTTAATTCGGCGCGGATATCGTAATCCTGAAGAAGAACAGAATAATATCCAGGCTCGGCGGCTTCGTCGGCATGATCGAAACGGGAACGATAGCCTTCTTCGGGCTTTTCTCGCGTTCCCGGAACAATCTTCGTTTTCCCGGTGCGCGGCATTAACAGGACATCGAGCATGTCTCCCACGCCGGTGCCGCTCAGGTGCGTGTGGCTGAAACCCATGATGGAGCTGTCGGAATGGTGGTATCCCGAGCACCAATCCCAGCCGTCGTTGTAGGTATCGGGTGAGAGCTGCACCATGCCGAACGGTACGGTGGCACCTGGGTAGGTGTGCCCGTGGCCGCCGGTGCCGATGGCAATCTTGACGAACTGCGTGAGGTCGTCCTCGCTAGCGCTGTCGCGCGTTATGCGCGTCGACGAGGGGGCATCCGTTTTTCCACGCAGAGACGTTTGTTCAGTAACGGGGAGCATGGAAGCCAGTGGATTCCTTCCGGTAGTCATTTCCATTTATCCGCGCGAGGAGGGTTTTGCCGCGACTTGCGGAAAGATGGTCACCCGCAAATGAGTCGAGCCGTAAGGGACAAGAGCGAGGAGTTCGGTTTCGGCGGCCGCAGAATCTATTGTGTTTTTGGGAAGAGGCGGCGTGAATTTGTGATTTGGATCCTTAGGTGAAGCCGCTAGTTCCCACCCTGTGATTTGCTTCAATGAGACAACGAGATTCACGGGCGGGTCGACCCAGGGATCTTCCGTCATTCGCTTGCGCTGCATTTTTGCTTCGGGAGCCGCCAATCCATAATTCCAGGCGCTGCCCGCCGTGGCGCTCCACTCGGGAAAATCCAGCGTCGACCACTTGGCTTCCACAAGCGATGACCACTCTTCTTTGATGGGCAGGGAATAGACGAGCGGCCCATGCTCCACGCCCACGCCGTTGTCCGGCCATTGACTCAGAGCCGTTTTCATTGGCAAAACCAGCGTGATTTTGTCGCCCGGATGAAACTCGCGATCCAAGCGCGCAAAACCGTTCTTGATGGGAGGGAGAGGAATCGGTTTTTCATTTCGATAGAAGCGCGGATTCGGAGACCATCCGGGAACGCGGAAAGACCAAGGGAAAGTAACCGGCTTGTCCGATTGGAAAACGAAATGAATTTCTTCTTCAAATGGGTAGTTGGTCTGCTCGTGAATCTCTACGGGATGTTTTGCGGGCCCGACTTCCGCCTTTACTTGCGATGGTCCGTAAAGTGTTGCGGCCAAGCCTCCCGAGGCATCCTTCATCCACATGCGAATGGCGTAATTCGGGAAAATGCGGTGAACGTTTCCGCCACAGCAGGCGACTTCCTGCCCCGAGTTTGGCCGGTAGGACATCCAGCCGTTGCCGTGCTTTAAAACGGCATGATTGGAGTTTTGCGTGGCCTGCACCTGATTCGGGCTCGAGAAATATTGATGCGCCTTCCAATCCTTTTTGATGGCGCCAAAACCGGCGTTGAAACAGGCGCGTTCGATGCGATCGCCCCAGATGCCGTCGCCCGTAGCCATCAAAAGATATCCCCAAGTCCAAGTATGGTCGGAGATGCAGCACGTCTCGTGCGAATCCAGTGCGGTGACGCCGCGATAGTCTTCGGTGGTGGAGGGAATGCCGTCGATGAGCATGTGATGGTCGAAAATTCGTTTCTGAGCCGCGAGCGCAAAGCGCACATATTCTTTGTCGCCGGTATACATGTAGAGAATAGCGGGCAACTTGGCTTTTTCGATGTACGTTACTCCGTGGGCGTTAATCGGAGTGTTCGCGAAAACGCGATCGGGATGAAGATCGCCGGATTCATAGTCGCCAGGTTCGGCGCTGGTTAAGAAACTAGCCCAAGCTTTCCCGGCCATTTCGAGCAAGCGTTGGTCGCCGGTGCGCTCATAGGCCCACAGCATGGCTTCGACGTTGGTTACGTTGCGGGACGGACCACCGTAAGGCGCGTTGTCAGAGAGGTAGTGCTTCCGCATGGCGGCGGGGATTGCGGGATCGTTTGCGGCTTCGCCTTTGGCCGCCAAGGCGCGGAAGAACACGGTATTCGGCCAGCGGAAATTGTCGGTGCGCGGATCTTCTTCTTTGCCGTTTTTGCAGAGCGCAGGGCCGAGATAGCCGTCGGGAAAAGAATGATGCAAGGTGTAATCGACCGGAGCTTGGGCCACGCGAAGCAATTCTTGGTCTCCGGCGACAAGAGCACAGCGCAGCGCACCGTCGATCCAGTAGCCGCGCTGCTCCCAAGGCCACCAGGATTCGGCTTGCTCTTCGCCAGCCCAGTAGGCTCTGGTGAAAGGCCAGGAAACTTCGGGGAGATGCAGGCTCAATTGCTTGGCTTGTTTTTCGAGGTACAAGCTGAGCCAGCCATCCGGCTGGACGGCCCCGGGAGCCAGGGACTGCAAAGCGCGATGAGGCGCGCGCGCAGCGCTGGAATCTTCAGCCGAAGTTAAAAGCGAAACTGCCAAAGCAGAAACCCCGGAGTTGAAATGTTGCAAGCCCTCGAAGGCGGGAATGGCAACGAGCGAACCCAAGAATTCTTTTCGTGTGATCATCGTCTTTGGAGAACAAGAAAAAGCTTGCGGCCAGCCTTTCAGGCGCACGACCGCGCGATTTGTCCTGTCGTGTAGAGTTTCTCCCCATAAACACATAGACCTTTGGGAGGGGCTTTGTACCAAACAAGGAAACGAAAATTTGTTTCCGTTGAGCGAGTGACCCACAGGCGAATCCTGTGGCGTGCACACGAGCTTTTCTGATTCCAATCACGTTATCCCAAGCAATCCTAGTCTCCATCGAAACAGAGTTCTTGGAAGGACTCCCAGACGCCATTGTCGGCTCGGATGAACTCGCGGAGAAGTTCGGTGTCCGAGGTGATCGCTAGCCGTGGCCCATCGGGCGTGTCGTGAACAAACCAGTGGCGTCCAGCGCCCGGGTAATAGGGCGGGCCGATGGTTCCATCACAATTCAGATGCAAGGCTTTCTCTTGGTGCGCACCTTTCAGGCAAAGCGTTTGATTCTTGAGCCGGCTGGTTTCCTCTTCGTTGATCTGGATGTGCCAGCGGAAGGGAGGCTTGTAACGGCCCTCAAAGAAATCAATGTTCGCGAACTTGTAATGAGGCTTCAATCCATGCGCCATGTACAAGGGAACTTCGTAGTCGAAGGTGCCGGTGCCAAAGCCGACCCAGTTGTAGCGGCGATCGAGTAGTTCAAGTTTTAGGCCCATGCGGTGGCGGGTGATGTTCAGCGGCGTCTGGTCGTAAGGGTCGTAGGAGGGAACGCCGGGATTGGCGGTGACAAAGCGCTCCGTTTCGCGGAGCCATTCATGATGCGCCTGGCGATTGAAAATCATGAGGCCCGCGTTGAAATACTCCTGAATCGGAATGTCCCATTCTTTGCAGGCGCGAACGACCATGTGATGAAGGCGCTCCGCCACAGCGACGATTGCATCGCGCTTGGCAAAGCGAGGGGGACTCCAAGGTTTGAGGCAGACCAGATCAGAGTCGAAAAACATCACTTCATCGTGCTCGACAATGTCGAAGATTCTCAGTTTTAAATGGTGCGAATAGCGAAGACCAGAACTTTTGAATTGCTCATCTCCCAAAATGACGGTCTCGAGGCCGGTCATTTTCTCAACAGCTTGGGCGGCATGATGAGCAAGTTTGGTGTAGTACTCCCCGGTCCCGATGGTTAGGGCGATCATCCGTATTCCTTATTAGTTCTAAAACAAGGCGCGTATCATTATGCCGTTGCCGACTCCAACCGCTGGACGGACTGCCAGCGCCCTGTGTGGGCTTGTTTGAATTCCTGCACGATTTGAGCCTCTGAGCATAAAGCAAGTGCAGGTACACCATGGCGGTCATGAACGAACCAATACTGCGCGAAACCTGGAAAATGAGGTGGGCCAATTGTCCCGTCGCGATTGAGCTGGACGCGCATCGCTGCGTTCTTGGTCTGAGTCTTCAGCTGCAGCGTTCGGCCTTTAAGTTGGTCCATCGCTTCCTCTTTGATTTTGATGTGCCAGTTGAAGGGAGGTTTGTAGCGGCCCTCGAAGAAATCGACGTTGGCGAACTTGTTTTCGGGGTGCAGGCCGTGGGCCAAGAAAACCGGCACTTGATGACTGAGCCGGCTGCCTCCGTAGCCAATCCAGTTGTAGCGGCGATCCAGCAACTCGAGTTTAAGGCCAAGGCGATGTCGAGTGATGTTCAGAGCGGCCTGATCGTAAGGATCGTATTCGGCGAACTTTGTGTCGGTTTCGACAAAACGTTCCGTCTCCCGGAGCCAGTCGCGGTGGCACTGGCGATGCAAGATCAGCAAGCCCGCATTGAAGTACTCGTTGAGAGGGATTCCCCAATCTTGCGCGGTGCGGACATGCAAAAAGCGGGCGCTTTCCGCCACCGCAACCACGGCGTCTTTGCGTGCGAACTGTTTAGGATTGAAGGAGTTCAAACAAACCATGTCCGCGTCGAAATACATCACGAAGTCATCCTCGGTGAAGTCAAAAAGGCGCAACTTGAGATAATGAGGCGCGGGAAGGCCGGAGGCAGCAAAATGCTCGTCGCCGAGAACCATGGTCCTGATGCCGGTTTTTTCTTCCACAGCGCGAGCAGCAAGTTTCGCCAGACGGCTGTAATACTCACCGGTGCCAATGGTGATGCCCAGCATGAACCTTTACCTTCTTCCTCTCGCGACGGCGTGCGAGAAGCGCTCGGAATTGACGCTATCCATGATTCGTTGCTTGAGAATGGCGCTTACAGAATCTGGACTGAATTTCTGAATATCACGCGAAGCGTTGCGAACTTTTCGTTGAACCTCAAGAGCATGTCGATTCTCGTTGAGCAAGAGGAGCTTCTTTTCCAAATCTTCCGCCGAAGGGTAGGCCCATTTCATGCTGGAGTCGAAAAGATAGAAGCAATCTTCCGGCTTGATGTAATCCACGGTGCAGTCGAGCAACCAGGAGTTTTCTGAATTCATGAACTCGCGGTTCCCGGAATATCCGGTAGCGATCACCGGCTTTTTAAAAAGCATGGCGTCGGAGAGAGTCAGACCCCAGCCCTCCGAATGATGGGGGCTGACGTAGACGTCTGCTGTGGCATAAAGGGCGTTGATCTGTGCTTCACTGAGGCTCTCTCGTAAGAAGATTACCCCTTCATTCGTCAATCCTTCAATTACATCTTCAGGCCCGGCCTTGACGATCAGTCGTGCCTTGGGCATGGCTGCGCGCCGCCGGTGAAACGCCGTCACAAGGGCCTTGGTATTTTTTCGCAAGTCCCAGAGTTTCGTGATGGCTAAAAAATAGAAATTGGCCGGTTCGTAGGAAATGAGCTGTCGAACAAATTCGAGATCCGCATCTGAGTAATTCGTGTCTCGCGCGATCACGTGCGGCACACAGTGGACTTGAGGATGATGCTTTCGGAAGATTTCGCAGCAATACTGGGAGCAGGTCCAGATTTCTTGAACATAGCGGATCGCTCCTTTATACATGGCGGGCAGTTCGCTGGCTTCCCAGACGCAGTATCCGACCACATACTTTCTCTTCAGGCTAGGGTAGTTTTCGAAAAGGGCCGCGAAGCTGTGCGGCTCGAAATGTAACACAACGATGTCGGCGCGATCGATTTCCTTGACGACTTCACAATGTTTGCCGATGAGATCGCGATAGGTCCTGGCCACTCTTGCGTGACTTAAGTAGCGACCACAACCATAAGACACTTTCACGCCGTTCAGGCTTAACGTCGCTGAACTGGCAGCGTTCTGCGCAGTTTCTTGGCCAATGGCTTCCACAGTTTTTCGTCCGACGCTCAAGCGCGTCCTCGCTCGCTTTGTTGTTTTTGCCGGGCAGTTGTTAGACCTTCAGGCCAAAGGAATCCTGGCATGTCTAAACGTGTCTAAAGAGGGCAGGGATTGGAGCGGTGCGGAGCCGGAGCATTTTTCTTTTTTCCTGTTACATCTTAAAAGATAAAAATCCTTCCGTCCGCTGTCAAGACCGTCCGCTCCTAAGTTCAAGTATGGTTCGTTTTTTTTGTTTGCGGCTCATGGAGAAGCTGTGCCATTAAGTAAAAGCGTGAAGTGTTTTTCGAGAGTCAAGATAGGTTTGAAGAAGAAGTCTAAGGGAAAAAATCGTTAAGGAGAGAACAGAGGGGCATGCAAGTATCCGGAGTAGCGAGGGTAGCCACAACTCCCGACGGAAAGATGATTATGGAGGTCGCGGGCCGGCCTACTTTTCAATTGAATCCTGTAGCGGTAAGCATCTGGAAAAAGCTGGCGGCGGGCCATTCACTTCGAGAGATTAGCTCGCAAGTTGCAGCAGAATTTGGCGCTCCAGAAGAGGTGACGGCTAAGGATGTCCAGCGCTTCGTCAAACAGCTCAAAGATCATCTCCTGGTGTACGACGATTAGAGTTGAGAGAAGGTCCGCTGTAGGCGCCCCCGCAAAGGACCTGCCGGGCTGCCCTTCGCCAGTTTTGGTTCCCGCCGAAAAGCAAACGAATGTGCATCGTCGTCCTTGCAGAACACGTTTTTAAGATGAGGCATCCTGGCTTTACCCTTGCATCCCGAGCCCGCCTTAGATTTCAGGAAACCGCAAAAATGAAGGCGCTCTATATCGATCAAGCCACAAGAAACCCGGAAAGTTTCCAAAACAAGCGAGACCAGACGATCAAGGGTGCGGACGTCTTCGAGTGGAATCTGCTGTCTGCACTGCTCGAATATGGAACCTATGACGCCTACTTTGTTCAGGGGCTGACCGAGGAAGGAAAACAGACGCTGCTCGAAAGCGGCTTGAGCGAAGATCGTTTGAGGCGATTGGTTCCTGCCCCCATTGGCAGGCCGCTACCCCTTAAAGATTCCGATCAAGCGGTCTTCATGACCGCGGGCCGGTATTTAAATGCTCTTGGCACGTTGCGCCAAAAGTTGAAACGGTACGGCGCGCCGGCGTGCGGGTTCATCCATTCGATCAATTCTCCGCGCATTGCATTCTCTTTGCTGCAGCAGTGCTTTGCGGGGCTCTCGAAGGCCGATCTGCTGTTTTGTTCCAGCCGCGCCGGAATGAAAACGATCGACACGTATATCGACGAGATCAATCAATGCCTGCCGCCGGCGTTGCACTATCCCGTACGCCGGGTTCTGGTTCCTTTAGGTGTAAATCTTCCGAGCGCGAGGCGAGCCAACGCCGGCATTTCGCGGCAGAAAATGAATATTCCGCAGGGCGTGTGCACCGCTTTGTACTTCGGCCGCTTGTCACAGGCAAGCAAGTGTGATTTGGGGCCGCTCTTGGTTGCGCTGTCGCAGTTACTAAGAAGAGGGAAGAAACTTCATTTGGTTATCGCCGGCGGTGATACGCAGATGAAGGAGGGGGCTCGTCTGGAGCAACTCGCGACCGAGCTGGGCTGCCAAAAGAATGTGCTCATTTGGCCGAATCCAACGGCTGAAGAGAAAGATGCGCTTTATTCCGGCGCAGACTTCTTTGTGTCTCCTAGCGATAATCTGCAAGAAACCTTCGGCTTGGCGGTTGCGGAAGCGATGGCCTACGGGCTCCCAGCCCTGGTATCGGACTGGAATGGATATCGCGACCTGGTCAGGGAGGGCGAGAACGGGTTCTTGGTCCCATCTGTTTTGCCATCCAGCATAGAAAACCTCCGTCTGTGTGACTGCGTAACATCGATGTTAGAGGAAGATTTGCTGGCCGAGTCTACCACCATCGATGTCCCCATGTTGTCGACCAAAATGGAAGAGCTTGCCGATAATGCCGAGCTTCGCGCACGAATGGGACAATGCGGCCGCCAGTTCGTGGAGAGCCATTGCCGCTGGCAAGTGGTGGTGAAGCGCTACGAAGAATTGTGGGAAGAATCTGCTGACGCCATGAAGGCTGACTGCCTGCCAATTGCGAAAGCGGGCCAGATTGCTGATTTTCTGCTCGAGAAATGCTTTGGTCACTACGCTACGGAAAAGCGCGGAGGCCAACAGAAATGCTTCATCACGGTCGAGGGGCGCGAATGGCTGAAACGGCCTGGGCGTTTGTATTTCCTAAGCCCATTGTCGGCTGTCCCCTGCCCACAAAGATTTGCCAATGTCCTGCGCGAAGTTTGCAACCATCCGGGGATTTCCATTGAGGAAATCGCGGAATCCCTTTCAAAGAATTCCGAAACAGAAACTGTCGCGGACACGCATTGGGCCGTCGCGCGCCTATTCAAATACGGGCTCCTGAGCGAGCGTTGGGATAAGGTTCGAGAATGATTCGCAGCACTGCGATGCCGGCCCAGGCTGCCTGGTTCGGATATCTCTAGTTATTGGGAGGCTGGGCAAAAGACTCAGCGCCAAGAAGAGCGGGAGGGGCGTTGTGCAGATGCGTATACAAACCACCGGTGCGGATCAATTGATCGTGCGTCCCTTGTTCTTCGATGACCCCGCGATTCAGCACGATGATGCGATCCACCCATTTGAGCGCTGCAATCCGATGAGAAACGAACACCATGGTCTGGTTGGGAAAGTGCTGTGCCAAGTTCATGAACACTTTGCGTTCCGAAGGAGCATCGAGGGCGGAGGTGGATTCGTCTAGCAACAGGACAGAGGGATTCTGGAGCACGGCGCGGGCTAAGGCGACGCGTTGCCTTTCGCCCCCCGATAAAGCGTTGCCTCTGGGGCCTACGGGCGTGTCCCAACCTTGCGGCAGGCGTCGCAACAGCTCTCTCAAACCGGCAATTTCTACCGCCCGGTGAAGGTCTTTCATCGCCGCGGAAGGATTCCCCAACAACAGGTTTTCTTTCAACGTGCGGTCGAAGAGTACGGCGTCCTGCAAGAGATAACAGACTTTTGTTCGGAGACTCCTCAGCCGGACATTTCGAACCTCCAGACCATCGACGTACACTGCTCCTTGGTCCACGTCATACAACCTGGCAATCAGCTTGGCGATGGTGCTCTTGCCGCTGCCGCTCATACCCACCAGCGCGACTTTCTCGCCGGGTTCAAGTTTTAGATGGATTCCATCGAGAACGCGTGTATGGTCTCGGTAGGAAAAACAGACACCGTCCAACTCAACGTAGCCGCGAACAGGCGATGGGAAATCAATGGCGTTTGGCCTTTCCGGCACGCCGGGAGGCTGTTCGACCACTTCCAGGACGCGGCGGATATTTGTGCCGAGACGGTTCAGTTGGGAATAAATGTGGACGGCCGAGCCCAACGGATCGAACAAAGCGCCTACGTAACTGTAAAAGGCAACGACACCGCCAACCGTCAAGGAGCCCACAAATACCTGATAGCCGCCGTACCCCAAAATGGCAATTGTGCCCAAAGCAATGATGCCCATGTAGCAGGTGCTGAACATTACCTCGACAAATTCGCGATGGTTCAGCGCTTTCATACGACCTACGGCACGCTCGCGGAAGGCTTGCGTCTGGCTCTCTTCCTGATGCAGCAGCTGAACCTGGACCAAAGACGATAGATGCTCCTGAAGAAAACTGTTTTCCGCAGCGGCCCTTTCCTGTACAGAATCCGATGCGCGGCGAAGCGGGTGTTCAAATTTCTTTCGAAAAACAAAAAAGAGAGGCAGCAGCGGAAGGACGATACAGGTAAGCTTAAAATCGAGCATAAACATGGTGCCCGTGACAAAAACCGCTTTGAAGGCGGTTTGCAGAACAAAGGGCACAAGGTTCGACCCCACTTCTGCCACCTGGTCCACATCTTGCTCTACGCGGTAGAGCCTTTCGCCCACAGGAGTGGCTTCGTGATAGTCGGCAGAAAGACGGTTCATCTGCTCGAGAATGTTGAGACGCATGCGCAGAACCAGTTTCTGGACGGTCTGGAAGTTCACCAGTTGCGATAGGCTAAAAAAGGCCAGCCGGGAAACGTAAAGGACGAAAAATCCCCCAGCTGCAAAAAGCAAAAGGCGAAAATTCTTTGCCGGGAGAACACTGTCAATCAGCCACTTCATGAGCAAGGGGTCGAGGAGAAACATAAGGCTGCTCAGGACAATCAACAGCACGCTCAGAGAGTAGGCGCGCAAAAGTGGCCGCAACTGGCGAAAGAACCAACGGGCCTGCGCTTTGACGCTTGGTTTCACTTTAAAGGATCCTTTTCTAGAAAACCGGCGCCTGTGTGCCGCATTCGCAGGTGACCGAAACTCACATCATTACAAATTAACGCGCGACAAGCTTCGCTTCCCGGCATGCAATTCCACCTATCTTGTGATGGCCAGGCTGTTCGGAGGGATTGAGGGGGCCCACGGGGAGATCAAATTTGGTAAGCCTCGGCTTGCTCGCCTTGAGCACTGGAGCCTTCTGCCCAAGGGCCCATGGATCGAAAAACAAAGCTAGCGGTCCCGAAGAGGCCTTCTCCAGTGATTTAAGGTGTTGGTGACCGCGAGCGACAGAGAAAATTGCAAGGGAGCATCCATTAGCGTATTGCCCTAACTTGCATTCCGAACGCTGCCCCTTACAGCCGCCGTTAGATTTGGAGCACAGAATCTGATTTGTCAGCGCTCTCGCCGGCAATCTCCGAACTCGTATTTCGAATTTGCTGCATTTGGTAACGCTTAGGGCGTTTGCCAAACGTCTTTTGAAAACACCGCGAAAAGGCAGACGTGAAACTGTAACCAAGGGCTCTTGCTGCCTCGTCAACATTAAGATGATTTGACTCTCGGAGAAGTTTCTCGGCTGTTCTCATGCGGACCCGCCTCGAATATGCGCGCATGGTCATTTGATATAACTTTTTGAATTGTTTGCTTACCAGCGACAGGTTGACTTGAAACGTTTGGCATTCCTTAGCGGGGCTGCACGATAGACTTCCACCGGATTCGTCAATCAACTGGCGAATCCTTTTTGCTGCCAGCGCAGATCGGGACTCGGCTCTTGCCAAAATTATGTCTGTTGCCCACCCGAGCGGAAGGGACTCCGGGGGCGAATAGATTTGTTTTTTAGCTCCATCCACGGCGCGAAGCGGGACGTTGGATTCCTCTTTATCAGACGTTAGCATCATCCCCTACCTCCTTTCTATGGCTTAGTCGCTGCAAATTTTCGATGCAGTCAAAACTGCCTGCCAGCTCCGTTCTTGAACGGGAAAATCTTGCTCACCGGCAGGATGATGAAACTTTGGAATCTCAATAGATCGGTTTGGCGGACAACTCGAATCGCGTTGTGCTAGCCAAGCCTCATGCCGCAACATCTTTGTATCGCCAGATCTTCCTGAAATCGTTGGGGCTCACGTGAAACTGCTTCAGAAAGCATCTGGTGAAATTGCGAACGTGACGGTAACCCGAATCGATGGCCACCGCTTTGACCGGAGCATCGGTTGTACGCAACTGTCGCGCGGCGAGATCAAGGCGCCGTTTCTTCACGTACTCCTTGATTCCTAGACCGGTGCATGCTTTGAAAAGCCGGCGCGCTTGCCGGCCAGAAATGCACAAGCCGAGTTGCCGGCACATTTCATCAAGGCCCCGCCGCGCGCATGCCGGGTCGCTGTCAATCAGATTCCTGAGCTTTTGCACACGCCAGTCCTCGGTACCGCGCGCTTCGCCAGGTTTCGAAAAAAACAAATTGAGGAATTCACGAGGACTTCCCCACCTGAGAACAACAGGTTGCTCGTACACCATCAATCTTGCCTCCCGGCAGTCATCGTTGGATGAACAAGTTTAGTGCTAGCGGTTCATGCTGTATTTGAACCGGGCATTACACCGCATACTTGGAATTACTGGGGCTGGCGCTTCTGGTAACCTGAAGAGCTTGCGAGACTACCAACTTTCTTGACTCGAGAGCCGTCACCCTTCGCATCGGCTCCCCTCGCAAACACAGTCACTCACGCTAAGAAGAAACAGGGAACCTGTCAATGAGGTATTCCCCCCAAATCAGATGCGGGGAGAGCCCTCAATCGTTGTTTACCATCTCATGGGCAGCGCGGCAAATCTATGAAAACTAGATATCTTGATAACCTGCAAAAACCCGGAGACGGCAGCTGCCGCCGAGGACGCGCTCTCTTTTTCTTTCGCTGCTTTCCAGCTTTGCCCCGCCGGTTTCACCCCTATTCCTGGCGTAGGGCATTCACGGGATCGACGTGGCTGGCGCGGCGCGCCGGCACAAGGCTTGCCAGCAAAGCCGCGA
Organism: Acidobacteriota bacterium; assembly: GCA_003223245.1. Classification (GTDB taxonomy): domain Bacteria; phylum Acidobacteriota; class Terriglobia; order Acidiferrales; family UBA7541; genus Acidiferrum. The sequence goes on along the minus strand of QHYI01000157.1, from coordinate 43,685 downwards.
GGACCAGAAACGGGATCATGATCACAAACGTCGAAAGCGCAGCAGGCTCGATACCTTCAACGAGGCGCTCCAAAATGCGCCCGGCGGCCAAAGCGGCGATGGTGCCAATGCCGATACCCAGGAAAACCATTCCCAGGCTTTGCCGAAGAACCAGCCAGATGACGTCGGAAGGGCGCGCGCCGATGGCCATGCGCAGGCCGATCTCCGGGACGCGGCGGCCTGTCAAATACGCCAGCACGCCATAAATGCCGATGCATGCGAGGACCAAAGCCAAGCCCGCGAAGATGCCAAACAAAAGCAACAGGAAACGCTGCATCGCGAGAGAGTCGTAGGCAAGCTGCTCCATCGTGCGCACCTGATAGAGCACCTGGTCGCCTGTCGCTCCGCGCAAGGCGCGCCTGAGAGGTTCGACCAAGGTCAGGGGGGGAACCGTGGTGCGCACGGTGATGGACATGAGCTGCGACCAGCGGTTCAAAAATGGCGGCGCCACTTGGGCGAACGGGTAATAAAACATGGCGCGAAGTTGGGCCTGATCGTCGGCCGCGAGTCCCCAGTAACGAACGTGACCGACGACGCCCACAATTTTGAAGGGCGTGGAACATTCGACATGCTTGTTGCTGTGCGCTTGAGGGCAGGGCATTTTGGGAATCCACAAATTCTTTCCAAGGGCATCGTGTCCAGGAAACGCGCTTTTTGCCAGAATGTCGTCCACGACGATCACCGGCTCGCTTCCCAAGCGATCATGGTCGTCAAAAAAGCGCCCTTCAAGCAACGGAATGCCCATCACGTTCAGATAATCCGGCATCGCGCTGCTTGCCAGCGCCATTGGCTGTTTGTTCTCTGGCGGAACATCGGCGGTCGTCCAATAGCCGTATTCGTTGTTGCCCTGACGCATGGGAACGATATCCACGGCGGTAACCGACTCCACTCCAGGAACGCGCCGCGCGCGGTCGAGTAGGTCCTGCCAGCCGGCGGGAATCTTTCTGGGATCGGCGAGCGTGGCCGGAGAAAGACCTACGCGCATAACCAGGAGATTGCGGATGTCCAGCCCGGGATTAAGCGCGGAATCATGCAATAAGGCGCGCCCGAGCATGCCGGCGGCGACCAGAAGAACGATCGCGAGCGCCATTTCCGACACCACAAAGGCGGAATGCAAACGGTGCGTGCCGGCGGTCACCGTTCGCGCTCCGGCGCGCAGAATTTGTTCTACTTCGCGAACCGGCGCGCGCCAAGCAGGCGCCAAGCCGCAAAGAAGGCTGGTCAACAGGATCACGGCGATGGCAAAAAGCAGCACGCGCCAATCGAGTTGCACTTCTTCGGCACGCGGCAAATCACCCGGCCAGAAAGCCACGAAGGGGCCAAGACCTGCGTTTGCAAGCAGCACCCCGAGAATTCCACCGGCGAGACCGAGCAACGCGCTCTCCGTCAAACACTGCCGCACTAAACGTCCGCGGCCCGCGCCGAGAGCTACGCGCATGGCCAACTCGCGCTCGCGGGAAATTGCGCGGGCCAGCATCAGACTGGCCACATTGGCGCACGCGATCAGCAAAACCAGCCCGACAGCGCCAAGGAGCAGCCAAAGCGTCGGGCCCACGTCACCAACGGGCGGCTGGAGCTGCTTGACTTCGAGCGAGCGTCCTTTGTTTGTGTCCGCGAAGGTCTGAGCTAAGTGGCTTCCCGTCAGTGCTACTTCGGCCTGCGCTTCTGCCAGTGTCGCGCCGGGCCGCAGACGCCCCACGACGTGGACTGGATGCGCCGCGCGATTATGCAAGTAACCCGCCGGGTCTTGGCCAAGCGGCGTGTACACTTCCGGTTCGTCTCCGTAGAGCTTGAATCCGGCGGGCGCGACGCCGACAATGGTGTAGTGCTTTTGGTCAAGAACGATGGAGCCGCCGAGCACATCGGCTCTTCGGTCGAACTTGTGTTGCCAGAAGCTGTAGCCAAGGATGGCCGCGGGACTAGCGCCAATCTTGTCTTCTTCGGGCAAGAAAGCGCGGCCGAGCGCAAGGGGAATGCGCAGAACGGAAAATAATTCTGGGGAGATCTCGAAGTAGTCCACATACTGAGGATCGCCTGGCGCGCTCAAGGTACCGTCGTTGAATAGCAGAGCCGCCATGTCGAGCGCATGGCTGTCGCGCTGGCAATCCAGAAAATCGAGATAGGCGAGATTCTGTTCTCCGTAGATTTTCACGTTCCAGTCTTCGCTGTAGCCGTTTACGGCAACCAAGCGGTTCGGCTGTGGATAGGGGAGAGGCTTGAGCAGCACGCCGCTGACCAGGCTGAACATCACGGTGGTCGCTCCGATGCCAAGAGCCAAGGTCAGCAACGCGACCGCGACAAACCCGGGACGTTGCCGAAAGCTGCGAAAGGCATAACGCACGTCTTGAAGGAAGTCCGCGGCCCAGCGCCATCCCCACATATCCCGCGTGACTTCTTCGGCGACGGCGATGTTTCCAAATTCGCGGCAAGCGGAATAGCGAGCCTCTTTTTCGGTTTGCCCGGACGCGATGGCTTCGCGCTCGGCAAGGAGCAAATGCGCTTGCATCTCTTCGCGCAATTCTTCGTTGCGGCGCTTTCTTCTCGAGAGGGCCCATTTCATGGCACGTCCTCCTTTTTGTTAGCATTCAGGATCCCGGCGATGGCCGTAACGAGCCGCTCCCATCGGGAACGTTCGGAAACCAGTTGCTTTCGTCCTGCTTCCGTCAGGCGATAGACGCGCAGGCGCGGCCCAAGCTCGGACGGCTTCCATTCCGCGGCGATCCAGCCCTTGCGCTCGAGCCGGTGGAGCGCGGGATAAAGCGAACCGGTATCGACTTTCAGAATTTCACCTGAATTTGTGCGGATGGCTTTGCTCAGCGCATATCCGTGGCGAGGTGCCCACTGCAAAGTCTCGAGAATAAGCATGTCCAAGGTGCCCTGCAGGAGTTCGGTACGATTCTGGTAGCGACGGTTAGGTTTTGACATTCTAGGTATGTAGACACCTTTCTTAGCGGTAGGTAAGCATTCTACATACCAAAAAGAACAGAGGAAGCCTGCAAACTTTTGCCCGATGGCCAGCACGGGTGGTTCGCTGCGCCCGAGAGACCGCAGGCTTTGAGAGGCGTTGGGGTTATAATCCAAACGGCGAACTCCCAGGTCGGTTTCGACAGACTGGTTGGTGTGGACCCAGGTTCCTTTGTGTCCGACCTCTTGCTAGCGGTGACCTGTTCGGAGATGGGACGGATAATCCCACTTTCGGGGAGCCGGCGTAGGCCTCTTCCCATGAGCCCCCGCTAACACTTTGAGATCATGGGACTTACGGCAGGGAACCTTGGGCACGGCAGTTGCGTTTTAAAGAACGGACAGTATTTATGGACATTCAGAGACCATCTAACGCACGTGCAAAGAAAATCCGCCGGATTGTGTATGCCGCGGTGGGCTTCCTGCTGATAGGAGGCGTGAGCTACGGGCTATCCAGGCTGAAGCCTGCTGCACCCACCGTGGACCGGGCGACGATCTATACCGATGAAGTGAGACGCGGGCCCATGGTGCGCGAAGTGCGCGGTCTGGGAACCTTGGTGCCGGAAGACATTCGCTGGATTCCAGCGCAAACCAGCGCCACGGTAGAAAGAATCGTTCTGCGACCCGGAGCCATCGTGCATCCGAATTCGGTCATCCTGGAAATGAGCGATCCACAATTGCAGCGTGACCTGCTGGATGCCGAGTATCAGCTCAAGGGCGCTGAAGCCGACTACGCCAATCTGAAGGTTACGGTAAACAGCCAATTGATGAACCAAAAGTCCCAAGAAGCGTCGGTTCGCAGCGACTATGAGCAAGAGAAAATCCAGCATGCCGTGGATGAAAAGCTCGCGAAAGAAGGGATCGGCTCGGACGTGACCGAGAGACTCTCCAGGGTAAAAGAGGAGCAGTTGAAGATCCGCCTGCAACTGGAAGAGGAACGCACGCACGTGGCGACGGACTCCGCGGCGGCCCAGCTTGCGGCGCAGGAAGCGAAAGTCGAGCAGATGCGCGCACTCTATAACCTGAAGAAAAGCCAGTACGAAGCGTTGCATGTTCGCGCTGGGATGGACGGGGTGCTGCAGCTTGTGCAGGTCGAGGAAGGGCAGCAAGTAGCGGTCGGAGCACAACTCGTGCGAGTGGCCGATCCCCACAAGCTCAAAGCGGAAATCAAAATCCCAGAGACTCAGGCCAAAGATGTGCAGATCGGTCAGAAAGCGACGATCGACACGCGAAACGGCATCGTGGACGGCACGGTTTCGCGCGAAGATCCCTCGGTACAAAACGGCACGGTAACCGTGGACGTGCATCTCACCGGCCCTCTGCCGCAGGGCGCGCGAGCGGATTTGAGCGTGGACGGAACCATAGAGCTCGAGAACCTCAAGGATGTGCTTTATGTGGGCAGGCCGGTAAATGGGCAACCCGAAAGCAAGATAGGCATTTTCAAGCTGGTGGATGACGGGTCGGAAGCCGTGCGCGTGAACGTGGTGCTCGGGCGGGCTTCTGTGAACACCATTGAAGTTAAGGAAGGGTTAAAGGTCGGAGACAAGGTAATTCTCTCGGACATGTCGCAGTGGGATGCCTTCGACCGGATTCGGCTCAAGTAACAGGTGAGGTCTGTTCGCAAGCGGCCCGGGGCAAAAAGCTAGAAAAGAACGGGAAGCGTGGGGGAAGGGAACGCGGATGCAGACGCTTTGGCAGGATCTGCGCTATGGCGTGCGAATGCTCACAAAGAATCGCGCGTTCACTGCAGTAGCGGTCCTGACTCTCGCGCTGGGGATCGGCGCAAACACCGCGCTATTCAGCGTCGTCAAAGCAGTGCTTCTCAATTCTCTTCCTTATCATCAGCCGGACCGCCTTGTCGTTCTAGCCGCGGGCGATCGAGAAACCTCAGACCCGATCAAGGTTTCCTATGGAGAGACAGCGGATTGGAAGGCGCGGAGCCGCACCTTGCAATCGATTGGGCTTTACCAGGAATGGACACCGACCTGGACCGGAGGGACTTCTCCGGAAATCGTATATGGGATGCAGATTACGCAGAATTTCTTCCCAACCTTGGGAGTCCAACCTGCTATCGGGCGCGGCATGCTGCCCGAAGAGGATCGCCCGGATCGCGGGCATGTTGTCCTACTCAGCCACGCGTATTGGGTGAGCCACTTTGCGGCAAATCCGAAAGTGATTGGCACGAACATCCTTCTCGACCAGGTTCCGTTCGAGATTGCTGGCGTTTTACCGGAGACCTTCCAATCGCTGTCGTTTAACGATGCCGGAGGCACGCCCGAAGTGTGGGCCCCGTTGGGTTACGACCTCTCCATGCCCGATGCCTGCCGCACCTGCCAGCATCTGCAAAGCGTGGCGCGGCTGAAAGACGGAGTAAGCGTAGGGCAAGCGCGCGCGGAAATGAACTCGATTGCGGCGAAGCTCACCCAAGAATTCCCGAGCGATTATGCTCCGGGCTTTTTCGTGAAAGTTACGCCGCTCCATGAGAGTTGGTATGGCCAAGTGCAATCCGCTTTATGGATGTTGCTGGGAGCGACGGCACTTGTCCTGCTGATCGCTTGCGCTAACGTGGCAAGCCTACTTCTGGCGCGATCGTCAGGCAAGGAACGGGAAGTGGCGTTGCGGGCGGCCTTAGGTGCAAGCCGTTTGCGGCTCGTTCGCCAACTACTGACCGAGGGCGCTTTGGTCAGCGTGCTGGGAGGACTAGGCGGAATATTTCTCGCGCTCTGGGGCACGAAGCTTCTGACCCTGTGGGCGCCGACGGGCATTCCGCGTCTCAGCGACGTGCAAGTGGACGGCTGGGTTCTTGTTTTCACGCTGGTTGTAAGTGTGGCCACGGGAATCTTGACCGGGCTCGCTCCCGCCCTTCAGGCGGCTCACGTGGACCAACGGGAAGCCTTGCAACAGACTTCGCGGAGCTTGGTCGGAGTTTCTCGCAGCCGGCTTCGCAGCCTGCTTGTCATCGCCGAGGTGGCTTGCGCGTTCGTTCTGGCGGCCGGGTCTGCACTGCTGTTGAAGAGTTTTGTTCGCGCGATGGACGTCAACCCGGGTTTCGACGTGCAAAATCTCTACACCACGAATTTCGCGCTCATCGGCCCGAAGTATGAAAATCCAAAGAGCGTTCCGGAAGCGCTGCTGATGGCTAAGGCCATAGTCCGCTTCGAGCGTGAGGCCCTGGAACGCATCCGTGCGTTGCCCGGAGTGGAAGCTGCGGGGATTACCAGCAATCTGCCGAGTGGTGGAGGTCTCGATCAGGCAGGGTTGCAGATTCAAGACCGCTTGATTCCCCCGCGAGAAGTTCCGAGCGTGGACAGGTATGAGGTTAGCCCGGACTACTTCCGCGCGATGGGGATTCCCCTGAAGCGCGGACATTTGTTCACGGAATCCGACGCTGCCAGAACCTCCTCGGTCGCGATTATTGACGAGAAGGCCGCGCGGCAGATATGGCCGAACGAAGATCCCATCGGCAAACGGATCCAGTTAGGAGGGCGCCACGAAGACCGGTCGTGGGCCGAAATTGTTGGCATCGTGGGCGATGTCCATCAGTACGGCGTGGATTCGCCGACCACACCGGCAGCATACCTGCTCTATTCCCATCACCCATTTCTGCGGCCGTGCGTTGTCATTCGCAGCCATGTAGATGCGCAGACGCTGACAAGCGGGATTGCAAAGCAGTTGTGGTCTATGGATAAGAACGTTCCCATCTGGAACTCCGCCATGATGAGCGAAATTCTCGCAACATCCTTGTCGCGCCGCCGTTTTACCACGACTCTCTTCAGTTGCTTTGGTTTCCTGGCGCTTCTTCTTGCAGCTACGGGGATTTATTGCGTGATCAGCTATCAGGTGGCGCAGCGCACGGGAGAGATTGGGATTCGCATGGCGCTAGGGGCGCAGCGAAGGGATGTCCTGAAGATGATTTTGGATGGCGGGGCGAGACCAACGGCCTTAGGAGTCGTCTTAGGTGTTGTGGGCGCCGTGAGCCTCGGTTATCTGTTGCGAAACCAGCTTTATGGCATCGGCCCGAATGACCCGCTGACCTTTTTGGAAGTCTTGTTGGTGGTGGCTGTGGTGGCCCTGGCAGCAGGTTTCATACCTACACGGCGAGCGACCCGCGTGGACCCGCTCGTGGCGTTGAGATATGAGTGAGTGGTTTTAGAAGCTGGAGGATTGAGTTAGGGGTAGAAGAGCGAGATGCAAACGCTGTGGCAGGACGTGAAATACGGGCTGAGGATGCTGGCGAAGAAGCCGGGATTCACGGCCATAGCGGTATTGACGCTGGCTCTGGGAATCGGGGCAAACACGGCGATTTTCAGCTTCATCGACGCGGTGATGCTCAAGAATCTGCCGGTGAAGCGCCCTCAGGAGCTGGTGGTATTCAAATGGGACACCCACCACTGGCCTCCGCATTTTAGTCAAACGGGCGGGGACTCCCAGTTATCGTTCTCTTACCCTGCGTTCAAGCAGTTCAGCTCGCAGAAACAAGCGCTTGCGAGCGTTTTTGCCTTTGTACCCCTTGGTTTCAACGAGCAAAACGTCACGGTGACACTGAACGGTGAGCCCACGCTGGCGAACGGAGAAATGGTGACAGCGGATTATTTCTCCGGCCTGGGCGTCACGCCACTATTGGGACGCACGATCACTGAAGAAGACGAGCAACCAGGGGCGCCGCGCGTCGCGGTCATCAGTTACGCTTATTGGAGCAGCCGATTTGGCAACGATCCAACCGTTTTAGGGCGTGCCATCACGCTGAACGGGACATCCGCAACGATTGTCGGAGTGACTCCACCCTCTTTTTATGGGGAACAGCCAGGAAAGGAGCCTGATGTCTGGGTAGCCTTCGCGGATCTTCCGAACCTGCGTCCCTGGGGTTCGAAGCCGGAGAACACCGATTCGGTTTTTACCGACCCGGACTGGATTTGCCTCAACATCATGGGGCGGCTCAAGCCCGGAGTAAGCCGCGAACAGGCGCAGTCCATCCTCGACGCTGCCTTCCATCAGTTTGTCATTGCTGGCTGGACGCCGGACAAACCAGATCAGGTTCCGCATTTGCAACTCGCTGCCGCGGCTCGGGGCCTCGACAATCTGCGCGAAGCCTATTCGGAACCGCTCTACCTGCTGATGGTTGTCGTCGGGCTTGTGCTTCTGGTTGCCTGCGCGAATTTGGCCACGCTGCTCTTGGCCCGCGCTACATCTCGTGAAAAAGAAGTTAGTGTGCGTCTTGCGATCGGAGCGTCCCGGCTGCGGCTCGTCCGCCAGTTGCTGACCGAGAGCGTGATGCTAGCGGTGATTGGCGGCGCTTTGGGAATACTTTTCGCCGGATGGGGAACGCAGGCGCTTTTGACGCTAATGTCCCACAGCGAGAATGAAGTGATCCTCGATGTCCAGCCGGACACCAATGTGCTGCTCTTCACCTTCACCGCTTCGGTGCTGACGGGAATTCTTTTCGGCTTGGCGCCCGCATTTCGTGCCGCGCGCCTAGAGCTTGCTTCCGCGATGAAAGAGAGCGCCAGCAATGTATCCGAAGGCCGCCGCGGACATTTCCTGGGGAAGACCCTCGTGGTTGCGCAAGTAGCGGCCTCGCTAGTTCTGATGATTGGGGCAGGACTGTTCGTCCGTACTTTGCAAAATTTCGAGCGAAAAGACCTTGGCTTCAACCAAAGAAACCTTCTCAATTTCGGCGTTGATGCTAGCCGCGCGGGCTATAAAGGGGAGCGGCTGGTGAATTTCTACCAGCAGCTTCGGCAGCGTATCGAAGCGCTTCCGGGCGTCTTGTCAGCGACACAGTCTCCGTTCATTCCTCTCTCGAATTGGTCCAGCAATACGAACATTACAGTGGAAGGTTCAAAGCTGAATGTTCCGAACAACCATCTGCGGTGGATTGCCGTAGGCCCGGATTTCTTCAAAACGATGGACATTCCCCTGATTGCGGGCCGCGGAATAGAAGAGAAGGATACCGATCAAGAATCTCGGGTGGCCGTCGTGGATGAAACGTTTGTGCAAACCTATCTGAAGGACACCTATCCTCTTGGTCGGCGATTCTATTTAGGTAACGGTACAAAGCCTGATCCAAAATATGAGTTTGAGATAGTGGGCGTAGTCAAGAAAGCGGAACTCACTGACATTCACGCCAGCCTGCTTCCGAAGGCTTACATGTCCTTTGCGCAATTTCCCGACTACCTGGGGGCAATGTATTTTCAGGTGCGCAGTGCTGGGTATCCAGCCGGATTGATCCCTCTCTTGCGGGACACGGTCCATAAGATGGACCCGAGCCTGCCGTTGATGGATGTGAGCACGCAGACAGAGCTTACGGCGGAAGCGCTGACCGAGGAACGCATCATGGCTCGCCTGTCGAGTTTCTTCGGCCTGCTCGCTCTGCTGCTGGCCTCGATAGGCCTCTATGGGACGATGGCTTACTCTGTGACACGCAAGACCCGCGAAATAGGTATCCGGCTGGCACTCGGGGCGGCGCCCAAAAACGTGTTGCGCATGGTCATCGGGCAGGGTCTTCGGCTGACTTTGGCCGGGGTGGTTGTTGGGATTCTTGTTGCGCTGGAAGCGACCCGTCTGATCTCCAAAATGATTTATGGCGTGGCCGCAACCGATCCTGTGACCTTCGCAGTGGTTACGGCCTTCCTCGTGGTCGTGGCTCTCGTCGCGTGTTATGTTCCGGCGCGAAGGGCGACACGCGTGGACCCCTTAATAGCCCTGCGATACGAATGAACTTTCACTAGCGTGCGCACGTATGGACAAGTAAGGTGGAACGGATTTCCGGAATCGAATTCGATAAGGAGAACTTATGGTAGACGCAAACGGAACGCTCATCAAAATGGAAGGCGTGAAGAAAGTCTTTCTCACCGATGAAGTGGAGACCCATGCCCTGGAGGAAATTCATCTGGAGATCAAGAGAGGAGAGTACATCTCCATTGCCGGGCCTTCGGGCTGCGGCAAGTCCACGCTGCTGTCGATCCTCGGCCTGCTGGATTCGCCCACGGACGGCAATTACTGGCTAAACGGCCAGCCGGTCGCGAAACTGACGATCAGTGAGCGCACGCGAATCCGCAACCGCGAGATCGGGTTCATCTTTCAGGCGTTTAACCTGATCGGGGACCTCACGGTCTATGAAAACGTGGAATTGCCGCTGACCTATCGCGGCACAAGCGCGGCCGAGCGGAAGCAAAAGGTGCAGCAGGCGCTTGAGCGCGTGGGCATGGCCCATCGTTTGCGCCACTATCCGTCGCAGCTCTCCGGCGGTCAGCAGCAGCGCGTTGCGGTGGCCCGCGCGTTGGTTGGCGATCCCCTCATCCTGATGGCGGACGAGCCTACCGGGAACCTCGACTCGAAAAATGGCGAAGCGGTTATGGAGTTGTTGCGCGACTTGCACCGCAACGGCGCAACCATCTGCATGGTCACGCACGATCAGCGCTACGCCAATTTTGCCGAGCGCACCATTCACCTTTTTGACGGCCGCATTGTCGAGGAGACCCAAGAAGCGCAAGTCGGGGCCTGACGCGAAAGGTCGGCATGGGCACGATTTGGCAGGACATCCGCTACGGCGCGCGCATGCTATGGAAGCATCGGCTCGCCACGGTGGTTTCCATCCTGGCGTTCGCCGTAGGCATCGGGCTGAACACCGCCATGTTCAGCGTGGCCGAAGCCTTTCTGCTCCATCCGGCGCCGTTTGAAAACGCGAACCGCATCGTTGCTCTTGTAGACTCCCGCCCACAGCAGAATATCGACATGAACGGCATTGCCCCTGCCACCTATTTCGACTGGCAGAAGGAGGTACGCTCGTTCGATCGCCTGGCTGCCTATGCGTGGCATGAAATAAGTCTGACTGGCGACGGTCAGCCACAAAAAGCTCAAGCTTTTCAAGTCTCTGCCAATTTATTTGAAGGGCTCGGCGTACGGCCGCAACTGGGTCGCGGGTTCTTGGGCGAAGAGGAACAGCCCGGGAAGGACCAGGAAATCATTCTCGGCCACGCGCTCTGGGAGCAGCGCTACGCCTCTGATGAAAACATCCTCGGGAAAAGCATCAAGGTGGACGGCAAGAGCTATACGGTCGTCGGAGTTATGGCCAGAGGCTTTGATTTCCCATTGCCCGCCGAGGCCTGGATCCCGCTTGCCATCAACGCCAAAGATCGCGAGCGCCGCGATAGCCGCTGGCTTTGGGTGCTCGGCCGTTTGAAGCCGGGGGTTTCCTTTTCGGAAGCTTCATCGGAAATGAAAGCCATCGCGCAGCGGGAGGCCGATGCCTACCCGGATACCAACAAAGGCTGGGAACTTCGCCCCATGACCCTCGCGCAATTTATGACCGGCGATATCACGCGCGAGTACACGTGGTTACTATTGGGCGCGGTAGGTTTCGTGCTGCTGATCGCTTGTGCGGATGTTGCCAACGTACAGTTTGCGCGCATAGCCGGGCGCACCAACGAATTTGCCGTGCGCACCGCATTGGGGGGCAGCCGGTGGCGGCTTATACGGCAATTGCTTACCGAAAGCACCATTCTCGCTGCCTGCGGCGCAGCGCTGGGCTTGCGGATTGCCCAGTGGTGTCTCCAGATGATTCTTTCGCACATGCCGCCGGACGTGGCCAAGTTCATTGCAGGGTGGAAGACCATTCGTCTGGACTCCACCGCCTTCTTGTTTACCCTGGCAATCGTCGTGGTCAGCGGCATTTTGTCGGGGCTAGCCCCCGCCTTGCTCGCTTCGCGTGCCAATCTGGCTGACTGTTTGAAGGAAAGCGGACGCGGTTCGACCGCAAGCCGCGCGGGTGGTCGCCTGCGCGGCGCGCTCGTGGTAGCGGAGATTTCGCTTGCGCTGGTTTTGCTGGTGGGTGCAGGCCTGCTGGTGAAAAACTTCCAGGGATTGCTGAATGTGAATGAAAGTTATTCGCCACGAACTCTTCTGACCATGAATCTCACGCTTCCTGAGACGCAATACTCTCAGTCCAGCGCGCGCCTTGGGTTTTTCGAGCAGGTCTTCGAGCGGCTCAGCGCGGTTCCAGGCGTCCAGGCGTCCGCGATTGCTACCAATGTTCCGTACTCGGATGGGGGCGGAGTGAGCACGGATACTTTTTCGATTGAAGGCCGCCCTCAAAGCCAGCGCGGCGAACTCCGCAACGCTATCATCCAGACCACAAGCCCCAATTACTTCCAGGTGATGAATATCGCGTTAAAGGAAGGCCGCACGCTGAGCGATCGTGACGGCTCCGATGCACCGCGCGTTGCGGTCATTAGCGAAAGCCTCGCGCGGCGGTATTTCCCTGGCGAAAATCCCATTGGGAAACAGATCGCCGTAGGGAATCGGTATGCCGTGACGGGACCCCATGATACGGATTTGGAGCATCCGTGGATGACCATCGTCGGCGTCGTAAACGACGTCCGCTATGGTTGGATCAACAAGGAATACATTCCCACGATTTATCGATCGTTTCGCCAAGCCCCGCGATACTACACAACGGTCGTGTTGCGTACCGCTGGCCCTCCTTCGCAATTCATCTCCCCAGCGCGCGAGCAGATCGCCGCGGTCGATCCCGAACTCCCGCTTTATAACATCAAGCCCATGGACCGCGTCATCACCGAATCCATCATTGGCATCGCCTATGTTGCCGCGATGATGGCGGTGCTCGGCGGTATCGCGTTGGTTCTTGCCTCCGTCGGCGTGTTCGGGGTCATGTCGTATTCCGTGAGCGAACGCGTTCATGAGATCGGCGTCCGCATGTCGCTCGGTGCGCAGACCACAGACATTGTGCGCATGGTGCTGCGCAGTGGCATGCTTCTTACAATTATTGGTTTGGCAATTGGCCTGCCCATCGCTTTCGTTTTGGCGCGCGCCCTTTCTTCCGTGTTATTTGGCGTCGAAGCCGCCGATCCATTCTCGTTTATAAGCGTGCCGCTGTTGCTTGCGGGAGTTGCGGCCTTGGCGAGTTATCTGCCCGCGCGGCGTGGGGCGCGTGTCGATCCGCTCGTCGCGCTGCGTTATGAATGAGGAGTTGTTTAAAGGAGATCTCTTGGAACCATTAATTCAACTGCGAAACCTTGAAAAATCCGTGGAGGCAGGGCCAAACCGCTTCTTTCTGCTTCGCCGCGTCAACCTGGATATTCAGCCGGGGGAGTTTGTCACCATCATGGGTCCGTCCGGCGCAGGAAAATCCACGCTGCTCAGCATCATCGGCATGCTCGATGGCGCGTGGATCGGCGAATACTACTTCAATGGCGAGCCCGTTCACCGGCTCAACGTCAAAAAACGGAATGAACTGCACAAAGCCAACATTGGGTTCGTCTTTCAGAGCTATCACTTAATCGACAACCTCACGGTGTTTGAGAACCTCGAAGTGCCTCTTTCTTACAAAAACATCCCGCACAAGGAGCGTGTCAGCCGCGTGTGCGATGCTCTCGACCGCTTCAACATCGTGGGCAAGAAGGATTTGTTTCCCAACCAGCTTTCTGGAGGGCAGCAGCAGCTTGTGGGCGTGGCCCGGGCGGTCATCATGAACCCAAAACTGATTCTGGCCGATGAGCCCACCGGAAACCTCCATTCCGCGCAGGGCGAAGAAATTATGCAGCTCTTCAAAAGACTCAATGATGCGGGCACGACTATTATTCAGGTCACGCACTCGGAGAGAAATGCGTCTTTCGGGCACCGCATCATCCAGCTAAAGGACGGGTGGGTCGTAGGAGAAACGGCAACATCCGGCGTAGGCGCTAGCGCGGCGCAACCCGGGTAACGGGGCTCCTTCGTCCTCCGTTGCGCGAGGCCCTCAAATGACCACACTGCTCCAGGATATTCGCTATGCATTGCGCATGCTGCTGAAAAGTCCCGGCTTCACCGCCGCGGCGGTCTTGACGCTCGCGCTCGGCATTGGCGCATCCACGGCAATCTTTTCTGTCGTAGACGCTGTTCTGTTGCGCCCGCTCCCCTTTCCGAACCCCCACCAGGTCGTGACCGTGTGGGAACTCTCTGCCAATGGCCGTCGAATGCATTTGGCCGATCCGAATTTTCTTGATTTTCGCGAACAAAACCACACTCTTGTCGGTCTCGCCGATTTCAATACGGGACCAGAGTCGGTTTCTGGCGGCAGCGAACCCGTGCGCATGAGCATTGCGGCCGTCTCTCAGGACTTTTTCAAGGTGATGGGCGTCGAACCCGCCTTGGGGCGTGTTTTCCTGACCGACGAACTTCGCCTTCACGGCACGCCTGCCATGATTGTCAGCTACGGCTACTGGCAGCAATATCTCGGCAGCAGAGCGGATTTCTCGAACGTGCGGCTGACGATGGAAGGCCAAGTATATTCGGTAGTGGGCGTGATGCCGCAGGGATTTGATTTTCCTCCAAAGGTATCAGCATGGGTGCCGCGCGAGCAGCTAGACGAATGGTCCACCAGCCGCACTTCGCACAACGGCGAAGGCATTGGGCGCCTTCGCGACGGCACTTCGCTCGAGCAAGCCCGCGCGGACCTGAGCACCATCGCGCGCCGGATCAAGAGCCAGTACGGCAAAGACGCGGATGTCAAAAGCGGCTATATGCTGATTGACGCGGCCGTTGTCCCCCTTGCGGATGCCCTGGTAGGCAAGGTCCGGCAAGCATTGCTCACGCTTTTCGCCGCCGTCATTCTCTTATTTGTAGTTGCCTGCGCCAACGTCGCGGGATTGTTGCTGGCGCGCACAGTGGCGCGGCGGAAGGAATTGGCGGTGCGTGCCGCTCTAGGGGCTGGACGCGGAAGACTCGTCGAGCAATTGCTTGCGGAATCGCTGGCGCTGGCGCTCGTCGGCGGCGGGCTGGGAACCTTGGCCGCGGTCTGGACAACCAATTTGCTTCCGGCGATCCTTCCCGCAGATTTGCCACGCCAACAAGGCATTTCCATCAACGAAACAGTTCTTTTTTTTACCCTCATCGCAACTTTGATGGTGGCCTTGGGTCTTGGCCTTTTTGCCGCCTGGCGCGCTGGGGGATTTGATTTGAACGAAGCGCTGGGCGCAGGTTCAAGAGGTTATAGCGCCGGAAGCCAGAAGGCGCGAAGCGCGCTGATCGTCGGTGAGATGGCCGTGACGCTGGTGCTGCTTTTCGGTGCGGGACTGCTGGGCCGCAGCTTTCTGCGCCTAATTTCCGTCAATCCGGGACTCAATGGGGAGCACTTGGTCCTCGCCATGTTCGAACCGACAAGACCCGAGACCTATAACGCATCTTTTCGCCAGGTGCAATTGATTGACCGCGTCTTGTCGCGCCTGCGGGCGATACCTGGCGTCCAGTCTGCAGGCTTCACCGGTTGCCTTCCCATCGCGAGCGGTTTTGCCGATGGCCAATTTCTGATTCTCGATGGCCAGAAACCGCCTGCAAATTTCGCCGAATGGGGACGCTTCACCCAAAATCCTAAAAACCTAGGCGTAGCGCTCTATTGCCCTACTAGCGCCGGCTACTTCCTGACGGCGGGAATCTTTCTGCGACGGGGACGCTTGTTCGATGAGCGGGATGGCCCCGACTCGCTCCATGTCGCCGTCATCAGCGAAGCCTTGGCGCGGCAACAATGGCCGGATCAGGATCCCATCGGCCAAATCGTTGAATTCGGTAATATGGACGGAAATCTGAAACCGCTTACGATTGTCGGAGTCGTTGGCGACGTCCGCGCGGAGGGGCTCGACCGCCCAGTAGCCCCGGTGATCTACGTCGACTACGAGCAGCGAGGGCTGAGCGGCAATTCTTCGCCAATGATCCTTTTGCGCACCGATGCCGGCACCGGTCCTATTCTTTCCGCCGCGCGGGGCATCTTCCACGATTTCGCTCCCGATGTTCCCGTGAAGTTCTCCACTTTTGCAGATGAAATGGGCGGATGGCTGTCTGAGAAACGCTTCTATTTGCTGCTCGCGGGGCTGTTTGCTGGAGTGGCGCTCGGGTTGGCGGCTGTGGGCATATATGGGCTTGTAGCGCATTCCGTAACACGCCGGACCCAGGAAATCGGTATTCGCATGTCCTTGGGCGCACAGCGCGGCACTATTCTGCGCATGGTGCTCGGCGAAGGCGCCCGCATGGCGGCCTTCGGTGTGGTGATCGGTGTTGCCGTATCGCTCGCCATTACGCGTTTGATGTCCAGTCTTCTTTTTGGCGTTACCTCAACCGATCCATTGACGCTTGTCGCCGTCGCCGCCTTGCTCACTGCCGTCGCGCTTTTGGCATCGTACTTTCCCGCGCGCCGCGCCATGCGCGTTGATCCGCTGGTCGCGCTGCGCTACGAATGAGGCAACCATGAGAACACTCCTCGAAGATTCTCGCTATGCGTTGCGCATGCTGCTAAAAGGTCCCGGCTTCACCGCCGTGGCGGTTTTGACGCTCGCTCTCGGCATCGGCGCGAACACCGCCATCTTCAGTGTGGTGAACGGGCTGCTGCTGCACCCCTATGGGATACGTCACCCGGAGCGGCTACTGGCCATTCGCGCGCGCTACGAAAAACTGGACCTTAAGAACATTGTCATTTCAGCGCCTGACTACACGTTTGTCCGCGACAACAAGAAGATTTTTGCCGCTGCGGCCATTCAGAACCAGAGCAATTTCAATTACGCTGCCGGCTCCTGGCCCCTCGAGCTGCGGGGCGCCAAGGTATCCTGGCAGTGGTTCGACGTTTTCGAGGCAAAGCCCCTGCTGGGGCGAGTCTTTGCTCCCGAAGAAGACCAGCGCAACGCGGACCACGAGGTCGTCCTGGCACATAGCACGTGGAAATCCATTTTCGGTGGCGACCCAGAAATTATTGGCCGTTCCGTCGAGTTCAATCAGCAGCCTTACAAGATCATTGGCGTGATGGGGCCGGATTTCGAATGGCCGAGCCAAACCGATCTCTGGGCTCCGCTGGGCCTCGCACCAGACGCTTTTGTCCTCGACAATATTTTCAATGAGAACTACTTGGCGGTCGCTCGCTTACAACCTGGAATGAACTTCTCTAATGCCGCGACTTTCCTCAAATTGACCTCCGAGCGAGTCAGCGACGATCCCCGCACTCAAGGATATCCGAAAGCCTCTGGCTGGGGCCTGTTTGCCGTGCCCTTTACGGAATTTGTGTACGGCGATGTGCGCACTCCGCTGCTGATCCTCCTGGGCGCGGTAAGCTTCGTTCTACTGATTGCCTGCGCAAATGTGGCAGGGCTTTTGTTGGCCCGCGCCTCAGCCCGTGCAAAAGAGTTTGCCGTGCGCACGGCGATAGGCGCCTCGCCCTGGCGCCTGGCCCGCCAGATGCTCACCGAAAGCGTGGCGCTAGCCTTTGTGGGCATGGCGCTCGGTCTGGTGATTGCTTTCCAAGCCGTTCGCGCTTTGTTGTGGCTTGCCCCGGCAAACCTTTCCACAGGTTTGGACATTCACTTGGATTTGTATGTGCTTCTTTTCACCGCGCTGATTGCCGGCGCCTCCGCGATTATTTTCGGCGCCGCCCCGGCGTGGCAAATCGCATTTATCGATCCACACCAAAATCTGAAGCAGGGCCGTGGCACTGGAGAAGGCAGCGCGGGACGCCATCGTTTCCGCAGCGGCTTGGTGGTGGCGGAACTGTCTCTGGCGCTAGTGTTGTTGGCGAGCGCCGGTGTGTTCGTGAAAAGCCTGGAAAAGCTCAAGGATGTTGACAGTACGATACGCCGGACAAGCAGATAGCGTTTCTCAGAAGCACGCTCGAACAGCTCTCGAATTCCTCCGGTGTTGTCTCCGCAGCCGCGGGAGTGCCACTGCCGTTTAGCGGCTTCGGAGGCTCCGCCTCGTTCAAGATTGACGGGCGCGTCTCCCCGCCCGGCGATCCCGGACCGCACGGCGACGTTCGGGGCGTGAGCCCGCGCTATTTCGAAACCATGGGTATTCGCCTGCTCCGGGGGCGGACCTTCACCGATCAAGACCGCCAAGGCAGCCAGCCTGTGGCCATCATCGACGAAAATCTTGCCCGCGAGTATTGGCCGCAGCAAGATCCCGTGGGACAACGCATTCGCAATGGAAACAGTTCTCCGTGGAGCACGATTGTTGGTGTTGTAGCGCCGGTGCGCCATTCGCAAGTTGTTGGTGAGGAAGCCTCCACGAGCGGCACCGAAGGTTCCGGGAAGGGCGTCTATTACTTCCCTTTATACCAGGAAAATTCTCCCGCTGTTTTTTTGATTGCCCGCGCGAGCGGCGATCCGGCAGCTTTGACCGGCCAGATGCGCGCGGCAGTTCACGACGTGGATCCCACGC
The DNA here is from genome assembly GCA_003223245.1 of Acidobacteriota bacterium. GTDB lineage: Bacteria > Acidobacteriota > Terriglobia > Acidiferrales > UBA7541 > Acidiferrum. The sequence continues at coordinate 25,496 of QHYI01000157.1, read as the reverse complement.
AGCCGGTCTCCGACTTGAAGACCATGGACGAGCGCATCGCCTTGTCCATGGGGCCGCGGCGCTCTGCGGTGGCACTGCTCAGCGTGTTCGCCGTGATGGCGTTGACCTTGGCGGCAGTGGGTTTGTTTGGGCTGATTCGCTACAACGTCGCCCAGCGCACTCAGGAAATCGGGGTACGCATGGCGCTTGGTGCGTCGCGCAGCGATGTCCTGCGGATGGTCCTGGGCGAAAGCCTGCGCCTTGCGCTGTTTGGAGTCGCTGGTGGCCTGATTGCGGCGTTTGCTCTAACCCGGGTTCTGTCGACCCTGCTTTACGGGGTCAGCGCGACCGACCCGCTGACCTTTGCGGGCACGGCTGTGTTGTTAACCTTCGTGGCCCTGCTAGCGTCTTGGGCTCCCGCGTGGCGAGCCACGCGCGTGGATCCGCTCGTAGCTTTGCGCTACGAGTAGCTCATGGAGGCCGACGGTGTCCTGGTTGGCGCGTTGGACGCAACGAAAAGGCATTTGAGATAGACTTTATTGATACATTCGAATGAAGACGACTACCGGGCAATCGTATCGAGTGCTTTTGGCAGACGACCAAGCGGACATCCGCGATTCGCTGCGTTTGCTGCTCAAGGCGGAAGGCTATGAAACGCAAGGAGTGGCCTCTCCTGCCGAGGCTATAAACGCCATCGAAGCGCGTGAATTTGACGCCGTCCTCATGGACTTGAATTACGCGCGGGACACGACCTCGGGCCAGGAAGGACTCGACCTGCTCACGCGTATCCAGGTTGTCGACAGCACAGTGCCTGTCGTGGTCATGACCGCTTGGAGCAGCATCGAATTGGCGGTCGAGGCCATGCGCCGCGGGGCGCGCGACTTCATCCCCAAGCCTTGGGAAAATCAACGGTTGCTCGCTATCCTGCGAACTCAAATTGAGTTGCGTCAGGCCTTGCGGCAAGCATCCCGCCTTGAGGCCGAAAACCGCCTCTTGCGCGCTGAGTCCCGCCCCACCTTCCTGGCCAATTCCCCGGCGATGGCTCCTGTCCTGGAACTCATCGCCCAGATTGGCCCGTCTGACGCCAACGTTCTGATCACCGGGGAACACGGCACCGGCAAGGAAGTAGTCGCACGAACGCTTCACGCCTTGTCTTCGCGCGCCACAAAGCCTATGGTGACCGTCAATGCCGGAGGATTGTCTGAAGGGGTCTTCGAAAGCGAGCTTTTCGGACACGTGAAAGGTGCATTCACCGATGCGCGTTCGGATCGCGTTGGACGATTCGAGCTCGCGGACGGCAGCACGTTATTTCTGGACGAAATTGCCAATGTCCCCCTGAACTTGCAGGCGAAGCTTCTGCGCGTTTTGGAAACAGGCGACCTCGAGCGCGTTGGCTCCTCGACTACGCGCCGGGTGAACGTTAGAATCCTGGCCGCGACCAATGCGGACGTGAATGCAGAAGCCGCCGCCGGCCGGTTTCGTCAGGACCTGCTCTTCCGTCTGAATACCATCGAGATTCATTTGCCTCCCCTGCGCGACCGCCGCGAGGACATCGATCTTCTTGCTCACCACTTTCTTCACGGCTACGCGCAACGCTACCGTAAAAACATCACCTCGTTCGATCCCGCCGCGCTGAAAGCGCTTCATGAGCATTCCTGGCCCGGGAACGTCCGTGAACTGGATCATGCGGTGGAACGCGGCGTGCTTCTGTCCCCTGGACCATCGGTTCGCGCCGCCGATCTTGGCCTGCGCCCGCAAGTCAGTGGCGGCGTGGCGAAGCTCGAGGAGATGAGCCTCGACGAAGTCGAGAAGTACCTGATTCAGCGCACTCTTTCCCGTCATGAAGGGAATGTCAGCCAAGCCGCCAAAGCTCTTGGATTGAGCCGTAGCGCCATGTACCGGCGCCTGCAAAAGCATCGACTGGGATGAAGCGACTCACCTACGAGCGCCGGGTCCAACTCCTTGCGCTGGCCGCCGGCCTTCCAGGCTCGCTGGTGGCCTTAATTTTGCTGTGGACCGGGAATTTCTCCTCCGGAACCGCATGGACGGTCACGTTCCTCATCGTAGTTCTTTGGCTGGGCTTCGCCTATTCTCTCAAGAGCCGCGTCGTCTTCTCTCTGCAAACGCTCTCGAATCTCCTGGCGGCCTTGCGCGAAGAAGACTTCTCGATGCGTGGTCGCGGGGCGCGCACCGACGACGCCATGGGCGAGGTCATGGTGGAAGTAAATGCGCTCAGCGAAACATTACGCCAGCAGCGTCTGGGCGCGCTCGAAGCCTCGGCTCTCCTACGAACCGTGATGGAGGAAATCGACCTCGCCATCTTCACTTTTGATCAAGACAAGAAACTCCGCCTCGTCAATCGCGCCGGTGTGCGCCTGTTGGCTCGTCCGCTCGAGCGTCTTCTAGGATTCACGGCCGAAGAACTCGGCCTCGGAGCATGCTTGGAGGGCGAGCCGGCCCGCATGATGGAGTTGACTTTCCCGAGCGGTTCCGGCCGCTGGGGACTGCGTCGCGGTTCGTTTCGCCAAGGCGGCTTGCCCCATCATCTGATCGTCCTGAGCGACCTCAGCCGCACGCTTCGCGATGAAGAACGCAAAGCCTGGCAACGGCTCATCCGCGTCCTTGGCCACGAATTGAATAACTCGCTCGCTCCCATTCAATCGGTCGCGCAAAGCCTCGAGAGTAGCCTGGTTATGGCAACGAAGTCCTCCGGCGTTCACGGTGATTCCTTCGCTGGGGTTCTGGACGATCTGCGGCAGGGACTCGGCATCATCCGCTCTCGTACGGAAGCCCTTAGCCGGTTTATGACGGCCTATTCTCAGCTGGCGCGATTGCCGCAACCGAAATTAATGCCGGTGAATGTCTCCGATTGGGTGGGGAGAACCGTGAAGCTGGAGACCCGCGTAAAAGTCAGTTTGAAAAAGGGGCCGGACGCCGTGATCTCTGCCGATGGCGATCAACTGGAACAGTTATTGATCAATTTGATTCGCAATGCTGCGGATGCGGCCTTGGAAACAAAGGGCGCCGTGCAGGTGGGTTGGGCGCGAAAGTACGGACAAGTGGAGCTGTGGGTGCTAGACGACGGTCCAGGGCTACCCAACACCGCGAATCTCTTTGTGCCATTCTTCACGACCAAGCCGGGAGGATCTGGCATTGGCCTCGTTTTAAGCCGTCAGATCGCGGAGGCTCACGGCGGAGAATTGACCCTCAAGAACCGCGCGGATGCGCGAGGGTGTGAGGCGAGGCTTCGGCTGCCCATTTGAGGGTCGGCAACAGCTTTTGTTTTTGACTGTTTCTAATGGCTTTTAATACCATGTCTGTCTCTATCGGCGAGGCAACAGGGCCTAAAGGAGGCCGGGTTGTTCAACAACCCCATCCCCGGCGGCACCGGCTCTTGCGAGCACGGCCCACCCCGTGATCCCGCCTCCCCCTGCCGGTGCGATCCCGGCACGCGAACCGTCCTCAGCATTGTTCGGAGGACGTCTTGGGCAATTGGTATAAACGTCCATGTTTCGAGGAACGGCATCTCAGGGAAAGGCACCGAAAGGAGTAAAAAGGGGTTTTTTCAAGTGTTTTCCTTAACTCCATTTGTAGCTTCATACGGATAGCACAATTTGTTAAATTTCTGTAAGTTTTTGATGATATAGTAGTCGAGCCTGATTGAGCGACTGCCAGGGCTACTATCAGGGATGCAGCACCAGCAGGTTGGCTTCAGTTGCTCGGTAGACCCCAACCAAAAAAGGTGTGCGTAGTCCGGGGTTCAAAGATGCAGATGTGGGGCAATATCGCCCAGAGAAAGAACAGATTTGGGAGGCAGAATCTAGGGGACCTTGCCGATCATCTCAGTCCGGAGAGCACTCTCAGGGAAGAGGCGGAAGGTGCCTTGTCAAAAGGTCAGCTGGAGTCCAATGGGACAAATTCCAGTTCTGCTGGCCTCCTTCTCCTGGATGCCTCGTATCGGCTTCTGTACGCAAACCAAGAAGCCCACACGGCCCTGACCTACCCCGGCAATCCTGGTAAGAACAGCAGCTTTGATGCCTTCCTGGAGGGCCGGGTTCAATCGCTTTTCACAGGATCCAATGGTTCCCGGCAACTTAAGTATCCTGGTTCCTTCCCCTCGGGTAGGAGGCGCTATAAGCTGCGAGTTTTTTCCCTAAGGTCCTCGTTGGCAAATGGCTTCAAGCCCGCCGTCGCTGTGCTGTTAGAAAGGGACCAGAAACTAAAAGTCGACCTTTCTTTTCTTTCCGGCCGATATCGTCTTACGCGACGGGAGGCGGAAACGGTCGATCACTTGGTTCAAGGGTCCAACACGAAACAGATTGCCGGTCGTATGGGTATAAGTCCAAACACCGTCAAAGCCTTCTTGCGGTCGATCATGATGAAGATGGGGGCGGATACCAGGGCCGGAATCATTGCAAAAATTCTGCAGGCCTCGAATTCTATTGCCAGGGAAACCTCTTCCTAGCCGCTTTCCCTTTGCCTTTTCCGTTTTACGTCCTTTACAGGCACGGCCGTACCGGACGGAGAGATGCTCGCGCCAACGCGGAACAAGAGAAGGCATGTGCGCTACTCTGCAAAAGGCAGCTTTCGGGGTAGCGAGCTTCCTGCGCTTCGAGGCCGCAAAAAAGGCAGCGAACTCCAAGGAAAAGTTGCAGACATTTCGGACGGGGGATTTTCCATTATCACGGCAAGAGTTCCCGCAGGATCCTCCCTATTGCAAGGTCAGCTCGCGTTTGCCAAATTGCCGGCACAAATCCCCACTCTGGCGCAGGTTCGTTGGACGAAGCGAGCCTCCTCAGGTCGGCGGCATTTGATCGGTCTTCAGTATGTCCTCTAACGATCATTTCCTTCCCGTTAATTTCAAGTTGATATTGCATTATTGGCCCTAGTCCTTCGGGCTACTTCTCTGGCGGAATTGACGCGCTTCCAGAATTCCTCTAACTTGACTATCGACAAAAAAAACCGCCTGTGCTGAGTCCCACCGCCCAGGAACCCGTAAAGCAAGCCGACGTCGCGGCCTATTGACCCCAGCAAAGAGGAAGGTCGTTTCTGCTGCCAGCTTCGGCGCAATTGAAATCGAGAAGCCGGCGAAGACCTTGAACAAGCAACTGAGTTGAGATCGCACGACAGGCTTCCAAGCGGAAGAAAAGGTGAAATGTTCGTCATCGAGCTCGCGGGAGCCGCAAACAAAATGGCGAGGATGAAACCGCTCACCGACTTATTCATTGTGCCAAGCCTGGTGTTGCGCATTGTTCTCGCGCTTGTGCTCTCACCGTGGGTGATTCTTGCCGGAGACACGGCGACAGTCGAAGGCCGAGTCGACGGTGCAGAAGGCGGCATCTTGGCTGGCGCAAAGGTCAATCTGATTAATCAAGACACGAACGGAAAAAGGGAAACAGTCACCTCTGAGGATGGCCGATTCGAGTTTGCCGAAGTTCCCCCTGGAGAGTACCTCCTCGAGGTCAAGGCAAGTGGCTTCGAGACTTTTCAAACTAGGATCCACCTCGGAACAGACAAGCTGGCCCCCTTGACGATCAAGCTGAAATTACAGCCCGTGAAAGAGGAACTGACCGTTAGGCCGGACACCAGTGAAGATCGGTTGTCTCCGGAAAGCAACACCGAGTCGATGAAAATCGACGAGACCTTTTTTAACGGTCTTCCGACCGAAGTTGATTATCTCCAGCCTTTCATCGACACCTTCGTTTCTCCCGCGGCCCAAGGCGGCGAAGGGACTTCTGTCGTTGTGGACGGCATGGATGGCGGAGAGCTCGATATGCCCAGTTCCGCGATCCGAACTTTGAAAATCAACCGCAACCCGTACTCCGCGGAATTTCAACATCCTGGGTCAGCTCGAGCTGAAATCACCACCAAGCATGGCCACCGGCGTCGCTACGAAGGGAACATTGCGTACTTTGCGAGGAATTCCATTTTTGATGCGCGAAATGCATTGGCCGCCTCGAACCCGGACCTCAACCGCCGATTCATCGAGGGAAGCGTCGGAGGTCCGCTGCCAGGCCCGACTGGGTCCTTTTTCTTGGCGGCACAGCGCTTGAGCAATGATCAAAGTGCGGTTGTGAATTCCCTGGACACGGTCGCCTTGACCGGCCCCCTAAACGCAAATGTGCCTGCTCCCGAGCGGCGCGACCATTCCTTCCTGCGCACGCAATGGGCTCTCAACGCCATGCAATCCCTCTCCCTAAACTACACGTTCTCGGATCATTCGAGCGAAAGTAACGGCGTAGGCGCACTTGTTTTGCCGGACCAGGGATTCAGCCTGGGACAACATGCCCACCGTCTTCAGGTGATTCACAGCATTGCTCTTGCGCCTGAACTACGCAACGAGATCGTTTTTGTTTTCAAGGTTCAGAAAGACCGAACCGGCGGGCCGGCCAGCGGGCCGGAGATCCTGGTCAATGGGGCCTTTACAGGAGGAGCATCTCAGTCGTTTGAGGGTAAGGAAAGGCACGCCTTTGATCTTCAAGACACGGCCACCTACTTGCGCGGGCAGCACAATTTCCTTTTTGGCGCCACCATCCGCAATGACTGGTGGAACGTTTTCGATAAAACAAATTTCGGCGGCACCTTTGAATTCAGCAGCCTTGCGCAGTATGAGAATGTCGTTCAAAACCACATCGGTACTCCCGATTTTTTTCAAATCAACCGGGGAAATCCCCAGGTTTCCTTTTTTACGCAGCAGACCAGCGGATTCGCCCAGGACACGATGCGCCTGCGGCCAGACTTCAGCCTTACGTTAGGCCTGCGTTACGACTGGCAAAACACGCTTCACGATCACAACAACTTGGCTCCGCGTCTAGCCATGGCCTTCGCGCCGGGCACGCAAAACAAGACCGTGCTGCGGGCTGGCGCTGGCGTCTTCTACGACAATTTGCCGCGGACGCTGACCGAAGACGCCTTGCTGATGAACGGCGTTCGCGTGCAGGAGATCGACATCTCCAGTCCTTCCTACCCGGAGCCGTTCCAAGGTGGCCAAGTGGTTTCTCCACAGCCCAGCATTTCACGAATCTCACCCTTTGCCCGCTCCCCCTACTTGCTGCAATTGAGTACGGGCGTTGAACAGGAGGTATGGGGCGGCGCATGGCTCTCGCTGGAGTACTCGCATCTTCATGGCGTCCACGTCTTCCTTCTTCGTGATGTCAATGCGCCCCTGCCCGCCGGTTCGGACATCCGCCCAAATCCGAATTTCCTCAATATCGAGGAGGTTGAATCCGCGGGGTTCCTGCGAGGGAATGCCTTGACCTTTACCTTCCGCGGAAGTTTGGGAAAGCGCTTCAAGGGCTACGGGCAATACGTCCTCTCCAAGTACATCAATGACGTGTCCACCAACGGCCCGGGCGTCATTTTGTTCCCGGCAAACAACTACGATCTGCGGTCGGAGACCGGCCCTGCGGATTTTGACCGTCTCCACCGCCTGAACTTTGCAGGTGTCTTCCAGCTTCCGCGGGGATTTCGCGCGGGAACGATTTTTTCAGCGGCCAGCGGAGCCCCTTACAACATTACGACCGGCTCGGACCCGAACGGCGACACCATTACGCGGCCACCGGGCGTGACCCGCAACACGGGCCGCGGCCCCGGGATCGTGCAGCTCGATCTAAGGCTGACGAAGCTGATCAGTCTTGAGCGCGCTTCCGCCGGCGAAATTCATCATTTGAGACGGAGCTTGGAATGGAGCGTTGACGCGTTTAACGCTCTCAATCACACGAACGTCATGGAAATCGTCGGCGTGGTGAGTTCTCCTCTCTTTGGCCAACCAGACTCGGCAAGCCCGGCTAGAACGTTTCAGCTTTCGATGAAATACAACTTCTGAAGTTCTTTGAGGGGAGGAGACTTACGAAAAGACTGAAAAATATCCGGCAAGCCGCGGCTCTGTAGCGCTCCCAGAACTGTTGAACGCGGGTTTCAAGCGAATGCTCAAGTCCAAGCACAGGTGATTAGGAATGCTCAAAAGAAGAATGCGAAGGAAATCAGCTTCGCGAACTGGCAACGAGGGGGCCGTGTGGACCGGTGGTTCCACGCGAGCGTGATATGGCGCTGAGAGCCACACCCCTGAGCGGTTCGGCGCGATTACCGGCCTGCCCACACCCTTTCACGCCGGTAATCGTGCCCGCAGGGGGACTCGCCTTAGGGGATAGCCGGGTCTCTGCCAGAGGCAAATTCCTGTGGGCAGGCGACGAAAAACTCTATGTTCGGGGCGTGACCTATGGAACTTTTCGCCTGAATGCATTCGGCAAGCCTTTTCCTTCTCCCAAAGTTGTCAACCAGGATTTCGCGGCGATGTCTGCAAACGGCATCAATGCGGTGCGAACTTACACTCCTCCGCCGCATTGGCTCCTGGACATGGCGTATCGTCACGGTCTGCGGGTTCTGGTTGGTCTGCAAGCGGAACGGCACTACGCCTTTTTGGACGACCGGCGTGTTGTTCGCGAAGTTCGGGAGTCCGTAAGAAAAGGTGCAAGCGAATGCGCCGGGCATCCCGCCGTTCTGGCCTACCTTCTGGCTAACGAAATCCCCGCAACCATCGTGCGCTGGCACGGAGCCGCGGCTATCGAAGGTTTCCTAAAACGATTGTATGAAGATGTGAAGGAAGTCGATCCTGCTGCGCCTGTCTCTTACGCCAATTATCCTTCGACCGAATACCTGGACTTGCCGTTCCTCGACCTCATGTGCTTCAACGTGTTCCTGGAATCCCAGGAAAACTATGAAGCCTATCTGGCGCGCCTGCAAAATCTCGCCGGAAATCGTCCCTTGCTGATCACGGAAATCGGCCTGGACAGCCGCAGAAACGGGGAAGCTGCACAAGCCGCCTGTCTCAATTGGCAGATACGAACCGCGTTCGCCGCAGGCTGCGCCGGTGCATTTGCGTATTCTTGGACCGATGAGTGGCACCGCGGAGGCGAGGACGTCACCGACTGGGACTTTGGCCTGACGACTCGCAAGAGAGAACCAAAGCCTGCTCTCACAGCCGTGAGCAACGCATTTCGGGAAACACCGTTTGACTCCAAAATGCGATGGCCAAAAATATCCGTTGTCGTATGCACTTTCAATGGCAGCCGGACCATTCGCGACTGCCTAGAGGGAATCGGGAAACTCCATTACCCCAATTACGAAACCATCGTTATTGATGACGGCTCAACCGACGGCGTCGGCGACATCGCGCGTCAGTACGACGTCCGCGTTATTCGTACGGAAAATCGCGGTTTGAGTGCGGCACGCAATCTGGGCTGGCAATCGGCCACGGGCGAAATCGTTTCCTACATTGATGACGACGCCAGCCCCGATCCCGAGTGGCTGACCTATCTCGCAGCTACCTTTCTTAAAGGGGGTTACGCAGGCGTTGGTGGCCCGAACATTCCGTTCTTGAATGACGGGAACACCGCGAGTTGCGTTGCCGGGTCACCGGGTGGACCCGCGCACGTTCTGCTTTCCGATTCCGAAGCAGAGCACATCCCCGGTTGCAACATGTCCTTCCTCCGCGATTCGTTAGCCTCTATCGGAGGCTTTGACACGCAATTTCGTCAAGCGGGTGACGACGTGGACGTTTGTTGGAGAGTACGCGCGAACGGAGGTAAGCTCGGCTTTAGTCCAGGGGCCATGGTCTGGCACCACTATCGGCGTACCGTGCGCGCCTATTGGAAGCAGCAAGTCAACTATGGCAAGGCGGAAGCCATGCTCGAGAGAAAGTGGCCCGAAAAATACAACTCCAGCGGCCAAGCAAGCTGGCGCGGACGGATCTATACCGATGGATTGTTTCAAACGTGCTCTTTGTTCCGCGGTCGCATTTACCATGGCACGTGGGGCACCGCGGGCTTCGCGCGGCTTTATCAGCCTTCTCCGAATCTTTTTAACTCGTTGCCGTTGACGCCCGAGTGGCAGTTGATGAATCTCGTACTGGCCGTCCTTTCCATTCTTAGCATTGCGTGGAAACCGCTTCTCGCCGTCACGCCGTTGTGTCTGGCAGCGTTCCTGTTGTCCCTGGTGCCTACCCTCAATGCGGCTCTGCGTCTTCGCATCGCCTCATCCCCGAAGAGTCGGATAACTCGCCTACGTTTGCGTGCTCTGACTGCGACTCTCCACCTCGCGCAGCCTTTGGCCCGCTTGTGGGGCCGCCTCATCTGCTCATTAACAATCTGGAGAAGCCGCCGGTTTCCTTCGGCTCATTTTCCCCGGCCAACCATGTTTCATCTCTGGAGCCAACAATGGCTGGACGCCACGTGTGCTCTTCAGGATTTGGAATCTTTGCTGCGTTCCCGAGGTGCTGTCGTGCGCCGCGGAAGTGATTTTGACGATTGGGACCTCGAAGTTCGCGGCGGGTTATTCGCCGCAATCCGCATTCGCGCCGTTTCCGAAAACTACGCCCCTGGCAAGCACATGTTGCGCCTACGGTTACGGCCCTGGTTTTCCATCCCCGGGATTGTCACGGTTCTTCTGTTTCTGATTCCTTGTGTCGCTGCCGCCATCGACGGCGCTAGTTACACCGCGGCGATTCTTGGCGCCATGAGCATGCTCTTTGCCAGCGTTGCGCTTCGCGGTGCGGCCATCGCGCTCGGCGCAGCTTATTGCGCCTTGATCATCCTGGATTTCGATCTCACATGAACTGGCTCGGCACGAATCGCGATGTAGTTCTATGCAATCGGCTCTTTCGTTGGGCGCGGCCGTATTGGCCGCACCTGGGCGCTCTTTTCGTGCTCAGCTTACTCGCCAGCCCGCTTGCTCTGCTGGTGCCATTGCCCCTAAAAATTGCGGTAGACAGTGGCTTGGCCTCCAAGCCTTTGCCGCACTTGCTTCGTCCGTTCATTCCGGCTGGCTTCAGACTCTCCCCTTCATCCGCCCTGTTGTTCGCTGTCGCATTGCTGATCGCCGTGACCATCCTTGCGCAAATTCAGGCGCTAGCGGTTTCGCTGCTCCGCACCTACACCGGGGAAAAAATCCTCCTCGATTTTCGCTCCGAGCTTTTTCGTCAAATGCAGAAGCTCTCGCTCGCCTATCACGAGGTCAAAGGAACCGCCGAATCTCTTTACAACCTGCAGTACGATGCTGCCGCGGTTCAGACACTCGTGGTGGACCACCTGATCCCCTTTTTCAACTCGGCCTTCACCGTGCTCGGCATGTTGTACGTCACCTTGAGAATCGACTGGCAACTGGCCCTGGTTGCTCTCGTAATTTCGCCCATTCTCTATCTGACCTCTAAACATTATCGCCGCGGGCTCCGGCGCGGCTCCCGGGAAGTCAAGACGCTCGAAAAATCCGCGATGGGCATTGTTCAAGAAGTTCTGGGCGCCATGCGTGTGGTGAAGGCCTTCGGCAGGGAAGAGGACGAGCGCCATCGCTTCATTCGCAAAAGCGCCGACGGCATGCGAGCGCGCCTCCGACTCGCCCTTGCCGAAGGCAAGTTCAACTCCATCGTCGGCCTGACCAGCGCTACGGGAATCGCGATTGCTTTGTTTGTTGGCATACGTCAGGTACAAACCGGCATCATCACTCTCGGTGAACTCCTGTTGATGATGGGCTACGTTGCGCAGCTCTACGAGCCGCTAAAAACCATGGGAAGAAAATCTGCGGCGTTGCAGTCTCAGTTAGCTAGCGTTGAGCGTTCCTTTGCCTTGCTCGACGAAATTCCTGAAGTGGAAGAAAGGTCCGATACACAACCACTTTCTCGCGCCTTGGGAAGGGTCTATTTTCAAAACGTTTCGTTTGCCTATGCTCCGCATCGCCCGGCGCTTATCCACGTTTCTTTCCGCGTCGAGCCCGGAACTTGCGTTGGCATTGTGGGGCCCACCGGTGCCGGCAAAACCACGCTGATCAGCCTGATGTTGCGCTTCTACGACCCCTTCGACGGTCAGATTCTTCTTGATGGTGTCGATTTGCGCAATTACAAATTGGCGGATCTCCGCAGTCAATTTGCCCTCGTGCCGCAAGAGCCCGTTCTTTTTTCCACTTCCATTGAGGAAAATATCGCCTACGCGCGGCCCGAGGCCACGCAGCAGGAAATTCAGGCCGCAGCGGCTGCCGCAAACGCGCACGAATTTATCTCCAGGCTTCCCGAAGGCTATCAAACCGTGGTTGGCGAACGAGGCATGCGGCTCTCGGGCGGAGAGCGCCAGCGCATTTCGCTCGCACGCGCATTCTTGAAGGATTCGCCGATTTTAATTCTCGATGAGCCCACCAGTTCAGTCGACCTCAAGACCGAATCCGCAATTATCGAGGCCCTCGAGCGTCTCATCCAAGGCCGCACGACCTTCGTTGTCGCGCACCGCGCCAGCACCTTGATCCGGTGCAAATCTTTTTTGTACATCGACCACGGAACGCTGGTCGATGCCTCGCCTGCGCCCAGTCTGCTCGATGGCGAAAAATTGCCCGTCCTCGAAGCCTCTTCTCTCGGAGGAATCGATGACCACGGTTGAGCAGATCGTTTCCCGAGAGGCGCCTTCCGACATCCTGACGCATCCGGCCGTTCTTGCGTGGAAACGGTTTCAGCCAGATTCGAGAAGCGCGGCAGCGGTCTCTCTCCTCAAGAAACGCTCGAAAACCGCAATCTATAAGATGGACGGGGTCGGGCCTCGCGGTTCTTCCGTGGTGGCTAAGCTTTGCCGCTGGCACCTAGCGGCTCACGAAAGAACAATCTACCAACAAATCCTTTCTCGCCTTCCCGTCAGCCATCCGCTTTACTATGGGTTCATCAAAGAAAGTGAAGACCACGACTGGCTATTCTTGGAGTACATCGAAGGAGAACAGTACTCGCGCTCGCGCGACGACCATACCGTTCTGGTTGCCAGGTGGCTCGGCCTGTTGCACTCCACTGCCGCGCAGATCGCACACACGGCTCAACTCCCCGACCGCGGCCCCGAGTATCACCTGATCCATTTGCGGGAGGCCCGCGATAATCTGCAGAGAAATCGGAAGCTTCTTAAGTTGCCCGCCGCAGAGTTGGCAGTCATCGAAGAGGTAATCTCGCAGTGCGATTTTTTGGAGTGGCGATGGGATCATATACAGCAATTGTGTGACCGCATGCCCCGCACCCTCATTCATGGTGACTTCAAGCCACGAAATGTGCTGATTCGCCCCGATGGGGGAGAATCTTCTGTTTTCCCTTTCGATTGGGAAGCCAGCGGCTGGGGCGTGCCGACCGGCGATCTCGCCTACGTGGACATTGCTTCCTACCTGGAAGCCAGCGCCCCTCGTTGGCCGCATTTGACCGTCGTGGACGTCCGGATCATGAAAGCAATCGGCAGAATTTTCAGAGGCCTTGAGGAATTCCGCTGGGAAAGTGAAAAATTTGATCCGCGTTGGGAAGCTTCGACCATTAAGCTGAACTACTACCGTGAGCGAATGAGCGAAGCGATCGAGATGACCGAGTGGTGAGGATGCGAAGATGGCCACCCAAATCCAAGTGCGACGAAGCTCTGTGGGACGGGTTACTCCCCAACAGGAGGCCTCTCAACGCTTCGCGGAACGAGAGATGTCCCAATCGCTAGAAGCCGCATTTTCTAAGCTACGCGGCCGGCTTGTTCAAGTTCAAAGGATCGAGCGGGAAACCTGTGTGCATGAGTCCAGCTTCCACGCCGAACACTTGCGCGTGCTATTCAACAACGGCGATTGCGTGCCCATCTTCTTTAAGGACCTGAATCCTCGGCACCAAATTGCGCCGGCTCGCAAAGTGCGGAATAACAGCCTGGGCCCCAGCTATCATGAATTGCGCGTGTACCGAAGGATTCTTTCTCGAGTCGATCTGGGCACCCCGCAGCTGTATTCCGTCCGCTGGGAGCCCTCGCGCGGGACCTATTGGCTCTTCCTGGAAGACATCGGAGCCGCGCGGCTGCGGGACTCGCGGAACTACAAGCGCTGGGTTCCCGCCGCGCAATGGGCTGCGCGCTTTCATGCGCGGGCGCGCCACTTGCCTGTTTCTGCGACCCGCTTCCTACCGGTCTATGACCGTGAGCACTATGATCGCTGCGCGCAGAGAGTCCGTGACATTCTCCCAGGTTTGCAGCCTCGCGATCGTCAGCTCGTCGAGCCCGCGCTCGCTCATTATGAAAGCCGTCTGCAATGGTTTGCCGAGCTCCCCAGAACCGTCATCCACGGGCAATTGTTCGGGAAAAATATCATGCTGCGTCCCCGGAACCACGAGCAACCCCTGGCCGTCATTGATTGGGAGACGGCCGCGCTTGGCCCAGGAATCTATGATCTGGTCAGCGTCAGTTCGGGGAGATGGACCGAAAATCAGCGGAACGTCATGTGGCGCGCTTATTTCGACCAGTACTCAGCAGAGTCAGGAGGTGCACGAGGCTGGGAAGATTTTTGCGAAGAAGCCAAAGAGATGGAGTTGTATTCGGCCCTCGAATGGCTTGCTTGGTGGCGCAATCGCACCGTTTCCCACAATTTTGGCCGCTGGATTAAGGAATTGAAAAGAATCCTGCGCGACCATCCACGAATTGGCTCTTGAACGCTCGGCGCGCGTTTCCCTTGAATGCTCAAAACTTACGACTTATCACTGGCGCGCCACCGCCGTGCTCCCACGGCAAATCAACTCCGGTTGCACCACAATCTCCTTCGGATAGGGCGCTCCTGGAGGCGCCGCAATGCGCCGTAGCAGCGTCTCGGCGGCCATCATTCCCATCTCGCGACATGGCTGTCGGATCGTGGTCAACGCGGGGTTCTGAAATGCGGCGCTCTGAATGTCATCAAAGCCCACCACGGAAACATCTTCAGGAATGCGGCGGCCGGCCTCGCGCAAGGCTTGAATCGCGCCGATTGCGGAAACATCATTGAAGGCAAAAAGCGCCGTGAATGGTTCTCCCGAAGCGATCAAGTTCTTCGTAACCTGATAGCCGAGCTCCGGGGAAGAGGATTCGCCTTCCAGTTGGCCTACCAGACGGTCATTGATCTTTATGCCCAGCGTCTGTGCTGCTTCGCGCACGGATTCCCAGCGAATAGCCGTATCCGAGCTGAACGCCTGCCCCTTGATGAAGGCCATCCGCCGATGTCCGAGTTTTGTCAAATGCTCCATGGCCAACGCAGCGGCTCGCGCATGGTCCAGCACAATGTTCGTCACTCCGGGCAGGTCCCGATGGCCGGAGACCGCAACCAGCGGGACCTGTACGGCCTTCAGGACCGCCGTGTCGACTGCAATCAAACCCTCTACCGCGCGCTGCTGTAAAAGCAGAGGATATTCTTCGATGAGTTCATCGCGGTGCCGATGGCTCACCACGAAATAGAAATATCCTTCTTGCAGGAGATGGTCCTCGATCCCCGACATCACTAGCGCCGCATACCCTTCGCTAATCTCCGGCACCACCACGCCGATCGTGTAGCTTCTTTGTTGTCGGAGGGATCGCGCTAAATGATTGGGACGGTAGTTGAGTTCCCGCGCCGCTTTGCGGATCAGCTCTTGGGTGCGATGGGGAATCGACTTTGCCCCCGGCGCTCGGTTGATGACCAACGACACCGCCGCTTGCGAGAGTCCCAGATGCTCCGCGAGCGATTTGAGAGTCACGCCTTGCCCGGAAGTTTTTCGAGCGCGCAAAGCAGTGCCTGATTTGGGGCGGGGCATAACGATTTTGTGCGCCTAGTTTCCCACATTTGTTTAAGCTTCCACAAGCCGAATCGTAACGAGAAAAATATACCCGTTCCTGCCTGCATCCCTTGTAACCGCTAATAAATCGGTTTAGTATGCTACTGCCTTGCCGGAGACGGAGAGCTCAGTGCGCAGCTGGCAACCGGGTGTGCCAGGCACTCGGTTTTCGAGGCCCGGGGTTAGATGGTCCGGTAGGTCCTTGCTGTAGCGGTGTGTTAATCAATTTGAAAGGAATTTGATATAACTCGCGCACTAGGTTTCCGGGCCCCTTTTCTGCTCAAGGAGCGTCTGTAACGTGAAATGTCTGCTCGATCGCTCGGCCGTCCTAGCTCTCGTCCTCTTGTTTTTCCCGCTCGCACCCTCTTCGGCTCCTTCATCAGAGAAGACTCCCGGGGCCGCGGCAGCCCGTGCAAGCTTTTCCGATTCCAGCAACGAAAAGGCAATCGACGACCTCCTCCGGAAAATGACCCTTGAGGAAAAAGTCGGCCAATTGGTTCAATACTCTGCAGGCCAGCCTACAGGGCCGGGGACTGGCCGCACCGATTATGACGATATGATCCACAAGGGCGAGGTGGGCGCCCTCTTCAATATCACCGCCGCCCGCCAGGTCAATGCTTTTCAGCACATTGCCGTGGAACAGTCGCGTCTGCACATTCCTCTTCTCTTTGGTCTGGACGTAATACACGGTTTTCGCACGGAATTCCCCATCCCCTTGGGGCTGGCTTCCACTTGGGATACCGACTTAGTGCAACAAGCCGCTCGCGTCGCTGCGCGCGAAGCTTCTGCCAGCGGCATCCGCTGGACCTTTTCTCCCATGGTCGACATTGCCAGGGACGCGCGCTGGGGCAGAATGGCCGAAGGCGCCGGCGAAGATCCGTTTCTAGGTTCAATGATGGCCCGCGCCTACGTGCGCGGTTACCAGGGAACAAGCCTGGATGCGCCCGACAGCATCGCGGCTTGTGCAAAGCACTTTGTGGGTTACGGCGCGGCGGAAGGTGGGCGCGACTATAATTCCACAGAGATTTCCGAGCATACCTTGCGGCAATTCTATTTGCCGCCCTTCTACGCAGCGATCGAAGAAGGTGCAGCAACAATTATGAGCGCGTTCAATTCACTGAACGCCGTGCCTTCCTCTGCCAATCTCTTCACGCTGACGCAAATCCTTAGGAAAGAGTGGGGATTTCAGGGCATCGTAGACAGCGACTACACCGCCCTCGCCGAACTCATGAACCACGGCACCGCCAACGATGGGGCGACGGCAGCGCGCAAAGCTTTTCTGGCCGGTGTGGATATGGACATGGTTAGTAGCCTCTACCATGACCACTTGGCTCAACTCGTGCGCTCCGGCGAGGTTCCCGAAGCTGCCGTCGACGAAGCCGTTCGCCGTGTTCTTCGCGTGAAGTTCGCGCTTGGCCTCTTCGAGCATCCGTACACGGACGAATCGAAAGAGGCCGGCGCCATGCTTCAGCCGGAGAGCATCACGCTGGCGCGAACCGCTGCCGAAGAGTCCTTTGTGCTGCTCAAGAATGCTGGTGTCGGAGGCAGCCCGCTCCTGCCCCTGCCCGGCAACGCCAAAACTTTCGCGCTCGTTGGGCCGCTGGCCGCCGACCGAGCAAACATGCTGGGTTCCTGGGCAGGGCAGGGTCATCCCGCAGATGTCATCACGCTACGCGCAGCGCTCACTACAAAAGTCGGAGCTCAAAACGTTCATTACGCCAAAGGATCGGAATTCCTCGGTGGTTCCGACTCTCAATTGGAGGAAGCCGTTAAAGCGGCCGAGCAATCCGACGTTGCCATCCTGGCGCTCGGGGAAAATGGGCCGGAGATGACCGGCGAAGCGGCCTCGCGCGCATTTCTGGGCCTGCCGGGCAGGCAGGAAGAGCTCCTCGAGAAAGTCGTCGCCACGGGAAAGCCTGTGGTCCTCCTCATCTTCAGCGGCCGCCCGCTGACGCTTCCCTGGGCCTTTGAGCATGTGCCTGCAGCAATGGCCGTCTGGTTTCCCGGTGTTCAAGCTGGCCCCGCGCTTGTGCGAACTCTCTTTGGCGAGGCCAATCCGAGCGGAAGGCTCGTGGTGAGTTGGCCGCGTAGCGTCGGGCAAGAGCCTTTGTATTACGACGCCCTAAACACCGGCCGCCCTGCCGGGAAGATTGACCTTACTCGGCCGCCTCGCAACGGTCAGGAAAAATACGTTTCGCGCTACATCGATGAACAGAACAGCGCGCAGTTTCCTTTTGGCTTCGGCCTATCCTACACGAGCTTCCGCTACGGAAATCTCCACGTCGACAAGACGAAAATTAACGCCAAGAGCCTGAATGAAGACTTGCAGGCTCGCGAACAGAAACAAAGCGCGGTCTTGAGCGCGAGCGCCGATGTCACCAACACCGGAACGCACCCGGGCATTGAAACGGTACAATGCTATCTTCGTTTCCAAGGAACGAGCACCGCTCAGCCCGTTCGCGCGCTGACCAAATTTCAACGCATTACGCTTGCTCCCGGAGAAACCAGAAAAGTGACGTTTCTGCTGGGCGCGAATACATTCGCCATTTGGAATGATCAGCAGAAGTTCGCCGTCGAGCCGGCCAAAGTCACGGTGTGGATCGCACCTGATTCAAGTCAGGGCCTGCAGGCCACGCTGGAAATCACAAAGTAAGCTGGCCGCCAAGAATCAGACAAACCATGACTCATATCGACCTTCTAAGCCGAAGAGAATTTCTCCGTAGAAGGGAAGTGCTGCGCATCGGTGGAATGGCTCTTTTGGCATCTCCGCTAATGGCACTCGCCAGTTGCCAGAAGCACGCTTCTTCGTCGTTTGTGGCGCCTAACGGTCCGCCTTACGAGGGAAGCGATGAGCAATTGCTCGATGAAATTCAGCGCGCCAGTTTTGATTTTTTCTGGAACGAAGCCAGCGCGAAAACCGGCCAGGTAAAAGACCGCGCCGCTGCGGATGGCAATGATTCGCA
Source organism: Acidobacteriota bacterium (assembly GCA_003223245.1). Lineage (GTDB taxonomy): Bacteria > Acidobacteriota > Terriglobia > Acidiferrales > UBA7541 > Acidiferrum. Next base: position 6,968 of record QHYI01000157.1, on the reverse strand, counting down.
CACCATGTCGAGCATCGCCGCCACCGGTTTTGGCTTGACTGGTCTTTGTATCGGTGACCATCGCGGCTACCGGAAGTCTACGGAAATTGTCGAGCGCGTTCGCCTTACGTTGCGTTTCCTCGCCGATGACTTGCACAACGAGCACGGATTCTTCTTCCATTTCATCCACATGGAAACCGGCGAACGCTGGGCCAAGTGCGAACTTTCGTCCATCGATTCGTCGATTCTCCTTTGCGGTGTTCTTGCCGCGCGGCAATATTTTGCCGATCAGGAAATCCAGGATCTTGCCACGACAATTTATCACCGCGTGGATTGGCGTTGGATGCTCAATGGCGGCAAAACGTTTTCCATGGGCTGGCATCCCGAATCCGGTTTTTTGAGCGCGCGCTGGGAACACTACTGCGAGCTGATGATGATTTATTTGCTGGCCATTGGTTCGCCGACGCATCCGGTGGATGCCAGTTGCTGGGATGCTTGGACGCGCCCGAAGATCACGTATCGGGGAATTGAATACATTTCCGGAAATGATCCGATTTTCACGCATCAGTATTCGCACGCCTGGTTTGATGTCCGCAACAAGCGCGACGCCTACGCCAACTATTTTGAAAATTCCGTCAAAGCGACGAAAGCGCACAAATTGTTTTGTCTTTCGCTCCGCGACCGCTTTCCCGACTACAGCGAAAATCTTTGGGGCATCAGCGCGTCCGATTACGCTAAGGGGTACACGGCGTGGGGCGGCCCGAACGCGCAGGGCGGCCCGATTGGTCCGGTCGATGGCAGCATCGTTCCCTGCGCCACGGGCGGTTCGCTCGCGTTTCTCTTCGACGACTGCATCCGCGTGCTGCGCAATCTTCGCGGGCCTTATCGCGAAAAAGTTTGGACGAAGTACAGTTTCCGCGATGCGTTCAATCCGCTTACGAACTGGTACGACAGCGACGTGCTCGGCCTCGACCTCGGCATCACCATGCTGATGGCGGAAAATCATCGCAGCGGCTTCGTGTGGGAGCAGTTCATGAAGGACGAAAACGTAAAACGCGGAATGGCCCGCGCCGGCTTTCATCCTGAGAATCCTCAAACGCCATCACAGCCAGCAACTTGATGCCACGCTGCAAACCGCGATGCAACTCGCCGACTTCCAACCGGGCTAACCGCAAAGCTTGATTCGGGTCAGCTTAGCTTGACTATCCCAGCTGCCCCCCTCCCCTGCTTTTTGTAACTGATTATTCTAAACGACTAGCTGCTTGGCTAAGTTCCACTTAAGCACTTTAGAGAGCAGTTCCGAGCGGTCTCACAAGTGTTGGTTCTAAGGAAGTTACAGCTACGCTCAAGAACGTCGCCTTTTTGCCGAGCCCTCTTTTATTCTCCGCACCATATTTGTTTAATCAGTACATTATAGAAGCCTCCGGCCGTCAAAGGCGTATTGATTTGTATTGATGTTTGGGCACACTACTTGATGCCGGAGCCTTCGACGATGGTAATGTAGCGATCGATAGGGAGGTCGGTGAAGGTCTCGATGCGACCGCTGGGTTGAGGCCAATGAATCTCCAGCCTGTCAATTCTGGTCCGTGAGCCGATGCCCAGGACCTCACGAGGATCGTGCGAGGAAAGATAGCTGCCGCCGCCAACTTTTAGCCTCGTTCGCTTCAAGTCGCCAGCCTGCCAGGTAATGCGAGCACCAATAGCGTCCGGATTTGCCTTCCTGCCGATGAGGCGCACACCCAGCCAGTGGTTGTCCTGCGCAGCGATATTCTTCAGCAAGAGCGGCGCGCCGCCATTGGCAGTGACCAGCGCATCGATGGCGCCGTCGTTATCAAAATCGCCGATTGCGAGGCCTCGCCCCGCAAGGGTCTCTGCAAACGCGGGGCCTGCGGAAGCGCTGACATTCTGAAATCCATGTCCTGTGTTGTGAAACAGGAGCAAAGGCTCTTTGTACATCACGTGGCTCAGATGCTGTTCGACCTTGTCGTCGGGATGGCCGTTCACGACGAAGAGGTCGAGGTTGCCGTCATTGTCGTAATCGAAGAATTTCACTCCCCAGCCGCTCATCAAACGGGTGACCCGGCCGATGCCCATCGGTCCCGTAGTGTCATCGAACGTTAGGTCGTGGTTGTTCTTGTAGATGGAATACATTTCGTGGTCCACGTTGGTGACAAACAGGTCCTGCCAGCCATCCTGGTCAAAGTCGGCGGAGTCCACACCCATTCCGGAGCGTGGCCGCCCTTCCTGGCTGAAGGCGACACCGGAATCCAAACCGATCTCAGCAAATTCTCCATTCTTCTTGTTGAGAAACAGAAAATTCTCGACCGTGTCGTTGGCTACGAAAAGGTCCATCCAGCCATCGTTGTTGATGTCCGTGGCGACCGCGCCCCAGGCCTTGCCCAGCGACTTAGCGATTCCAGATTCTTCGGAGACGTCCTTGAACGTTCCGTCCCCATTGTTGTGGAAAAGCCAGCTGCGTACTCGCGGATATACAGTCGGTATGCAGTAGGAACGCTCACCCGTTTGCGCGTTCTCGCAGTACTTGTTTTCCGATTTGCCGGAGTTGCCAAAGCGGCAAACAAAAAGATCCAGCTTGCCGTCATTGTCGTAATCAAACCAGACGGCGCTGGAAGCCCAGCCGGGCGCGGCTACACCTGCCTTTTCTGTAACGTCCGAGAAAGTGCCGTCGCCATTGTTTCGGTACAAAATGCAACGCTCGTATTGGGTGACATACAAATCGGGGAAGCCGTCCCCGTTGTAATCACCAACAGCCACGCCCATCCCGTACCCGCCACCAGCGACACCGGCTTGTTCTGTTACGTCGGTGAACGTCCCGTCGCGATTGTTTTTGTACAAGGCATTGCGAAGAGGAGGTTTCGGATCGTAAAAGTCACATTTGCCGCTGTTCACCAAGTAAATGTCCATCCAACCATCATTGTCATAGTCGAGGAACGCGCAGCCTGCTCCGGTAGTTTCCGGCAAGTAGTACTCGGCGGAGCGGCCGTTCACGTGCTGCCAGATGATGCCGCTTTTGCCCGCCGGAATCTCCTCGAATAGCGCCTGCGATGGTTGCGCAGGAGAGTTTCTTTTTGCAGTAGGCGGTGCCAGGAAGAGTGGCACATGCAACAGGGGCTTCGAGCCGTACAAATACAGGCTGGCGCTCAGGGCTTGCAGGAAATCCCGCCGCGTGAAGCCAGACGTGGCCTTTTTGTCGCCGCGAGGAAAAAGGGAGGCGAGAGGCAGTATCACGGCTGCGGGTTGCCTTTGCCGAGGATTTGCAATTGCCCTTCCGCAAGGCCAGGCGGCCGATCACTATACAAGGTTGCCGCCCGTTCTCTTTCCTTCGCATGCAAGCGTGTAAATTCTGCGCGAGCTTTCGCTGCCTCCGCTTTGTTGCCGGTCCGCGCATAGGCGTTTCCCAGGGAGAAGTAAATTCTGGACTCGCTTGGAAACGCCTTCTGAGCGATTTCCAGCTCTGGAATAGCGCCTGCCGGATTTCCTGTGTCCAGGCGCAACAATCCCACCAGGTAGTGCGTGAACGGGAGCCGTGGCGCCAGTTTCAGCGCTTTCTCCGCATAAGGCAAGGCTTCCAGCGAGTCGACCTGGTAGCGCACAGCCGCAATCTCGAGAAGCGAACTTACGTTTTGGGGATCGCGCTTCAATTCGAGTTGAAATTGCTCGACGGCAGCGTCAGTCTCATTGGTTTCCAGCAACAATCTACCGAAGGCGAAATGCAAATTTGGATAGGCGGGGTATTCCGCAGTCAGCTGAACATAAGCCTGCTTTGCCTGATCGTAATCCTTAGCCGCCAGTAGCGCTTCAGCTTCTCCGGTCCGGTCGATCACTCTACTCCCCGGAGTGCCTTCAGGAGGAGCTTCCTTAGGCGTGATTAGGAGGGCGGCGAGACCGAGCGCAGTGGTTAATTCCTTGGACCTGACCCCGAGTTTCGCTAATTGATCCAGCGTTTCCTTGGCATCGCCGAATTTTCGCGTGCGCAACTCCAATATCCCCATGTGATAGAGAGCGACATGGCGCAATTCCTCGTTTTTGATAACGCCCAGTTGTTCGGCCTTTAGCAAATTCTTTAGGGCCGGTTCATCCTGGCGCAACTCGAATTGGCACAAGCCTAACATGGCGTGCGCGGTGCCGTTTGCCGGATCCAGGGCGATCAGCCTTTTGAAGTCCAATGCCGCCTTGGCGTAATGGTCCTGGTCATACTCGAGAGTGCCCAGCGACCACCAACCTTCGGTCCATTTTGGGCGCAGCGCCAATGCTTTAGTGTAAAGAATCGCCGCTTCGTCAAGGCGGTTGGCGTCACGGGCTTGTGCAGCGCGCTGGGAAAGCGACGCAAAGCTCGAAGAAGCCGGGCGGGTTTGCCCTGATACGCTGCCGAAGGGAAGTAATTGCAAACAAAGCAGGGCAAAGGAGATTCCTCGTCGCTGTGCTCCTCGGAACGGCAAGTTAAGGTTGCCTAACGTACTTTTCATTCGATGGCTAAAGAACCGAAGATAGAAGGAAAACATGAGCGCGCAAATAGTTTAAATCGAAAGCTGCCAGCGAGTCAGCTTCCCGGGGTAGGGAAAACTCGTTGGCAGCCTTCCTGCATTTCGTGATGCGGGCGCGATGCGACGCGCCGTTGGAAAGAGTTAGAAGCTAAACCGCGCTTGCATTTCGACGACGCGGGCGCCCAGCGCGTTCTGAGCTTCACCAAAATGGGCGTTCATAATGTCTGTTTGAAGATTGGTTAAATTCAGCTTGTTGAACAAGTTGTAGAAATTCATACGGAATTCAATTCTGCCGTTTTCGCCAATGACTTTCATGTTGGGCAAGCCAAACGACTTGCTGAGTGTGGCGTCGACGCCGAAGTAGCCCGGGCCGGTGAAGGAGTTGCGCGCAATTCCCGGGGGCGTCGGCAGGGGCCCAAGTGGCTGTTGGCCGCTCGGACACTGTGCCACTGGCGGATTCGGGAAGAGGCACGTGAAGAGCGTGCCCGGAGTAATCGTAGGGGGCGTAAAGAGCGTAGTGGCGTTGACGGTGCCATTGCTGCGGAAATTTTGGGTGAAACCACCCGCGTATTTAGCGGGGAGGTAAGCGTCGTTCCCACTGTCACCTGAGGAGCCGCCCGCGAACTGTCCGAAGTTAAAGACCGGATCAAAGCCGTTGGAGATTTCGCCTAGGGTGTACTTTGGAGACCAAGGGAAGCCGGTGTGGGCGTTTAGAATTCCGGACACACTCCAACCGCCAATGGTCTTTTCCCTCCAGTCGTGGGCACCCTTGAAGATTGTGGGGGACCACACGCCGAAGACTTTGAACGCGTGGCGGACATCATAGTCCGATGTGGCGAAGCCAGTCGCCAGGTTCCATTGGTAAAAGCCGCCTTGATAGGCGTTCGAGCCGGAATCCATTGTGTGGCTCAGCCGATACTGGGTGTCCAAGGAGAAGGACTGGCTGAACGCATGTTTTAATTCCAAGAGGAGCGCGCTAAAGCGCGCGTCGCCATCGTTTGCATAGTAAATCACGCCGTGGACAAAGGGATTGAAGGCCAAGTTTGAGGCGGCGGTTACGTCGTACAGGTTGTAGTGCTCGGTGAGATGACGAGTCGTACTGCCCTGGTAGCCGGCCGATGCCACCCACTTGTGGCCCAAATCGTACTCGCCACCGAGCGTGTAGTGATATGTGTAAGTCGTGGGTTCGTTGGTCGGGAAGCCAGTCAAGTCAACGCAGCAGGTGGTTGGCAGATTGTTGCCGGCAAACGTGACAATGGCATTGGGATTGGACGCATAGCCAGTGGGCGAATTGATGTTCGAAGGGAAGCTGTTGATGTAAAGGAGCTGACATTTCGTCGTATTCAACTGCCCCGTTGGGCACGAAAAGGTCGGATTATTATCTACAAAGGGTGGATTAAAACGCACGTCCAAGGTGTTAGACTGAACGACACCATTGTAGGCCATCCCGAAGCCCCCGCGAAAAACGAGGCGGCTGCCAAAGTCGTGGCCGGCGAGCTGCCTCGGACTCCAAGCAAAGCCGAGTTGCGGCCCGAAGTTGGCTTTCTGCGCGTTGAACTGGGTGCCGCCTGTCCGAACGCTCATGTTGGAAAGAAAGCTCGCCCTGCTGCCATAAACTAGGGTGGCGAGTTTGCCATTCTTCTCTGAAATTGGCCCAAAGTACTCCCAGCGCAAGCCGGCAGTCACGGTCAGATTAGGCCTCAGCTTGTAGTCGTCCTGAAAGAAGAAAGCCACGATATTGTCTCGTACGTCCTTACGGAGAGCGGAAGGAGCACCTGTTTTGGGATCAGACTGTGCGCTCTCCTGTATCGGCGCATCGTTGAGAAAGTCCCAGATGTTGTTAAACGTATAGCTTGGACGGTCGGCCCAGAAGGGAGCGTCAACGGAAAGCAGCCGGGTAAACTCCCCGCCCATCTTCATGGTGTGCGCGCCGTGAATTTTGGTAAGGACATCCTTCCCGGCGTAGGTCCACTGATCGAAGCCGTTGAACGAACTGAGTCCAAAACCGTTGACGGAGATGCTGCCTGTGCCGTTGAAGCTAATTTGCGGGAGTCCCCAAGGCGCGTTGGGGTTACTGGCTAGATCCTTTTGCCTCCAGCCTGCGGCGTTCACGCGTGCTTCATTGATTAGTGTGGAGCCGAAGGTGTGGTCCCAAATCGCGGTTTCTGCCTCGTTGATGGAGGTAGTGTTGAAATTGTTCATCAGGCGATCGCCGTTCCCGTTTATGGAAGTAGAGGAGTTCGGGACGTAGTAAATGCTAAAAGCAACCAGATCCTTGCTGGTGACATTAAAGTCCAGCCGACCGTTGTACTGCTTGTGGTCGCTGTTAGTGGGGTTAAGAATGCCCGTATAAAAGGCGATGTCCGGAGTGGTTCCCAGGTTGTTAGCGCCTCCAGAGCCGTTGCCGCCAGTTCCGGGGTTTACGTTGCTCTGGTAACCGGCATCCCGCATGCCAAGCGGAGCGGTCAACGGAGAACCGAGATT
>QHYI01000075.1 GCA_003223245.1 Acidobacteriota bacterium | reverse complement strand
AAATTCGGTGTACGCTGAATCGCGCAAGCGATCAGGTGCAGTTATGGTCGCACTCATACCATCGCGACCTTGTGAGCATAGTGGCGCTGCAGCGTGAGGTGGCCTTTGCCATCAGCGAACAGGTCCAGCTGCACCTCTCGCCCGAGCGATTGGAATCAGTTGCCCGACGACACAGCGTGGAAACGGCGGCGTACGACTTGTACCTGCGCGGCCGCCGTTTCTGGAACCAGTTGACGCCTGCGACGACACGTCTCGCAATCGAATACTACAACCGTGCTACGGACATTGATCACGATTATGCGTTGGCGTGGGCGGGTCTTGCAGAAGCTTTTGCCTCCGCACCGATTAATGGAGACGCGGACCCACGGGTCATGTGGCCTCGAGCGCGAGATGCGGCCGAAAGCGCTATTCGCGCGAATCCGAGCCTCTCGGAAGCGCAACACGTTTCGGGACAGGTACATTGGTTTTTCGACTGGGACTTTTCGGCTGCGGAGACCGCCTTTCGTAAGGCCGTCGCACTCGATCCCAGCAACGCCTGGGCACACACGATGCTAAGTCACGCTGTGTCACAGATGGGCCGCCATAAAGAAGCTCGCTTGCTGATGGAGGGCGCTTTTTTGCTCGAACCCCTCTCACCGCTTCACCAAGCCATATGGTCGCAAGTGAGTTTTCAAGCGCGAGATCACGAGCACGCTGCCGAGCGTGCAAGGCGAGCCATCGTGATTGATCATGAATTCTGGGTTGGCTACATGATGCTGGGGCAAGCGTCCGAACAGCTCGGCGAAACGGACATTGCACTAGATGCGCTCACAACGGCAACACGCCTCTCCGGTGGAAACAGCAAACCAGTTGGCTTGAGGGGGTACATACTGGCAAAGGTTGGACAAATCAGACCAGCACGCGAAATGCTTACTATGTTGGACGAACTTTCACGAACTAGGTACGTGCCGCCGTATGCCCCAGCACTCATCTATGCTGGCCTCGAGGAAGACCAGAAGGTATTCGACGCCCTTGAGCATGCCTACGCATCTCGTGATGTCCATTTGCTCTTCCTACCGGTCGATCCCAAATGGGACCGCTTTCGAGCCCAGCCTCGCTTCGAAGTTCTGCTTCAACAGTGTGGGTTTGAAACAAACGACCAACCGTAAACGCGCCTGCAACAGATTGGGTGCTGTTCCGGATGGATTGTCGGCTATCCGGAAACTAGCGCCTGGCGGTTATTGGCGAAATATTCGCCATTACGCCACAATGTGAGCCCGCGCTTGGCGAAATCGATCTCCACAATTTATGACTTCGCCTCAGCTCCAGCCAGCGTGCGGGTCCTGCTCACTAGCTGGCGCATTCTCGATTAGATCGTGTCTAGCGCGGACCTGGTTTCTGTAGAATGGGTTGGCATTTGAGGCTGTATATGGTGCTGCGCCTTCTCTGTTTGGCGTGTCTGATTTCTGTCCCCCTCCCTACTCTGAGCCAAGAATCAGGCAAAGCAAAGCCACGCGTCCCAGTTACGAAGCGACCAGAGGCAGTCTCCAAAATCGGCATCATTTATGTGATAGGAGACGTACACAAGCCTATGGGCGTGTCAATGAAGGACACCGGTCCCATTACGGTCCTGAAGGCACTGGCGACCGCGGAAGGGGCGAACGCGACCGCTGGCCTGCACCATGCCAAGATCATCCGGAAAGGCGGAAATGGCGCCAGCGAGATTCCGGTAGACATTATGCAGATCATGCAGGCGAAAGCTCCGGACGTGATGCTGCAGGCCGATGACATCCTGTTCGTTCCCAGCAGCGCCGGCAAGAGTGCCCGTAAACCGCAGTACTACGATGCCCCCCCATCTGATCCGCTGCAAGGTCCTACTCCGATCTATATCCGATAAATTGCTTTCTTTCATGAAAGCCGGAGCTTGGGGTAGCTGGCGAGAAATCCTGGTCCGTTCCAATTGCAAGGACGCTTTTTTTCGCTCGTTCCGCTTCAAACGCCCGCCCCCGGAACGCTGCATTATCGCGCCCATGAGCTTTGCTGCTTAGTTTCTTCTTTTACCATTTTGAGGAGGGAGTATTGTTCCGACATCCAGCGGCATCCCAGACACAAGGCCATAGACCCGATCTTCCAGCGTGCCTTCTTGGCTGTTGAGAATAAAGTCCGCAATGGCGCAACGAATCCTCAGCTCTCTGGATGGCAGCTGCTCGGGTGAGAGATGAACCAGTCTCCCCACTAGCGCGTTGAAGATCGGCATTGCTTCTTTGAGCTGTTGGACGGTAACTGTGGGGAGCATGATAGAGCATTATAGCCCTGCTGGTCGGATCGGCCCGCCATGTCACGGCGGTATTTGCGTGTGCTCAACGATCGTCCGGCGCTCTGCAATATGCCTTCCTCGGTATGATGCTGTACGCCCTCAGGGAGACACAAGCTCACTCAGACTCACACCGTCACTACGAGTTCACTCCGTCACTATGAGTTCATAAACTGGTACGTTGCGAGTTCGAGAAATCCAAATCAAGGGCCAAGAAGCTGGCACAAAAGGAAAAGGCTACCAACATTTCTGTTGATAGCCTTTATTTATGCCGGCAACGACCTACTCTCCCACACACTTTCGCGTGCAGTACAATCGGCCCGGCGGGGCTTAACTTCCGTGTTCGGGATGGGAACGGGTGGATCCCCCGCGGTAAGATCACCGACGTCTTGAGGCGTTTGCGCGGGGTCTGAGCCGCGCGCCCGAAATCATCTTGAGAACGATCTCTCACAACTGAATAGATTGGTGGACTGATCACTAACCACTCGCGATCAGTCGCTACATCGGCTTTTTATCGGCGCACAGCCGTCAGCTTCATTCTTCCTGCGCCCAGTTTCTGGCGCAGTCAAATCTGCTTTCTCCCTCGCTCAGTTTCTAGCTGAGGTCTGAAAGCTGATAGCTGACAACTGGCATTCCGAGTAAATTTTATGGTCAAGCCGAACGGGCGATTAGTACAGGTAAGCTTCACGGATCACTCCGCTTCCACATCCTGCCTATCAACCAGGTAGTCTTCCTGGGCCCTTCTTAGACCTCGCGGTCTTGGGAGATCTCATCTTGAGGAGTGCTT
>QHYI01000212.1 GCA_003223245.1 Acidobacteriota bacterium | reverse complement strand
CGCAGCGATCTACTTTTGAGAAAGCGAAATGCACCTGAGCAGCGACAAAAACGGGGATGCCGTGGGTCGACCGAGTTGCCGATCGTCGTTCCTAGGCGATCCTGGCGCGAAATTTCTTGTGGAAAACTGGGCACCCTAATCCAACAGACAAAAAACTCACTAAATTTCGTGAGCACCTGTCTCAAAGTCGTTGACACGCGCCGGGCCTGGGTGAATCTCGAGCAGCATCCGTTCATTGTGACCGCTCGGTCAGTAGAGCAGTTTTCCGGGCGGCTGTTTGTGAGGATGGACTACATAGCTCCGGACGTCAGGGGACGAGTGAGTTTGCTGGACCATTTAGTCCAAGCTCGCGGACCGATAGACACGGATCGCGCCCTCAGATAGACACATGTGATCGGACCAATAAGTCAGATGACAAAAAGCGAGGCCGAACGAAAGAAGGTGGAATTCCTTTTGAATCTCGAATTGAATTCGATGGAATACCAAATTCCTTCTTCCTTGACCTTCGCGAACGCGGTGTCGCACTACCGGGATGTTTTCGCACCAAGAATGCTTCGCTCGTCCACGTTCTCAACCGCGGACGGTCACTTGAAGAATCACCTGGAAGCAGATTGGAAGGACGTTCCGATGGAGCACATCACGATTGATTCAGTGAACGAGTGGATTTGGAAGAAACGGAACCAAGGTCTTTCATGGGTAACGATCAAGAATATTCTGCGCACGATGCAGCGTGTTCTTTCATCGTTCTCTAAAGACAAAAAGCCACCTTTCTCTCAAATCGGGCTTGCAATTCCAGAACGCGACAAGTTGCAAATGAAAGTAAGCAGCCGGAAGAAAATATCGTTCTCGTGGACTCAGGCGGAACAGATTGCCGGGTATGTAGGCAAGATGGAGACGCTTGGTAAGAAACGCCGGGAACAATATGCAACGCTCTTTCTTCTCGCCGCTGCCTCTGGATTGCGAGCTAGCGAATTGCTAGCGCTGCGAGTCAATGACATTGACTTTCGCGCCGGAACCATTCGCGTGGAAGAATCCTCAGATCAGAAAAGCAAAGGCGCGCCTGGGCCATGTAAGAACGCTGCGGCTTACAGAACCGTTTTGCTACATGATCCCGAGGGCCGGAAAGCCATGCAGAAGCTTCGGCTTTTTCTGGGGATCGCTCCGAACTCTACCATGTTTGTCTTTCATTCGAGTCGGGGCAATCCGCTTCTTGAAACCAACATCCTGAATCAAGGTCTGTATCCCGCCCTGGACGCTTTGGGACTCGAGCAAGCCGGTATGCACGCCTTTCGTAGAGGCTGCAACCGGCGATGGGAGCTTGCCGGTGTCAAGCCAGCGATCATTCGTCAGCAGATGGGCCACTCATCGGCTGCGATGACCGAACGCTACACCGGAGAGATTCCTCTCGACGACGTTCGCACCGAATTTTCCATGAAGTTTGGCAACAAAATTGATGTTTTGGAAATAATGGAAACCGGCGCAGCTGCGTAAGTCCTTTAGAATCTGGAGCGGGCGATGGGAATCGAACCCACGTCCGAAGCTTGGGAAGCTTCTATATTGCCATTATACGACGCCCGCTCTTCACAGCACCTCGTGATTATACCTAACAAAAGTTGCGTCCGTACAGATACAAAGACTCTCGTTCGCCGATAAAGAATGCACGTCGGGTTCTCTCCCCGATTGGAAGCAGCCTCTTTGCGGGTGTGACAGCAGACAGGATACATCTGGGAATGTCGCCTTCTCGCTCTTGCGATATAATTTTGTTGATGAGTATTTTGCGGCGGCTTTCACGCTGGATGGGATCGCAGGACAACATGACGCACATTGTTGCCGGCAATACGGCTCCGGAGTTTTCTCTCAAATCGCTCGACCAAAAGGAGTATTCGCTTCGCACACTGCTCGAACGCGACCCGGTGGTCGCGGCTTTTTTCAAAATTTCCTGCCCGGTTTGCCAATTCACTTTTCCGTTCCTCGAACGCCTCTACCAGCGCTACGGCTCCAGCGCAACCTTCCTCGGCATCTCCCAGGACGATACGCGCGCAACGAAAAGCTTTGCTTCTGAATACGGTGTCACCTTTCCAATCCTTCTTGACGCGGAAGGCTACCCGGTCTCCAACGCCTACGGCTTGACCAATGTGCCCACGATTTTCCTGATTGAGCCCGGCTACAAAGTGAAAGTCAGCTCGATGGGTTTTGACAAGAAGGATTTAGAGACGATTGCTCGTGAACTCGCCGAGCGCCGCAAGATTGCGCTCGCTCCCCTGTTCCTGCCGGACGAGGTTGTTCCCGCCAACAAACCCGGATGAAGCTCCAAGAACTAGGTCCGGTCGGACCTATTGTAAGTTCTCCGTTCTCTGCCCTCTGCTACCCTTCTCACTCCATTTCTGCCCGCAGCCACTGCTTCTTATGCTTCTCGGCCCGCCTTCGCTTGTCGGGAATCGCGCGTGTCGCGGCAGGTGCGAGTCCGCTCTTTCGCGCCACGCGCCGCGCCTCTTTGCCCACGTCAATCGCTTTCTTCTTCCGCCGCTTCATTACAACCAGAGGTTAGCGCAATCAAGGCGGAGAAAAAAGCATCAAGCCGCGACGTGTCATTTGGGGACGCTGTACTCCCGAGGTCCCACCTTTGAGATGATTCCTCGTCTCAAAAATTGAACAACATCTGCAAATAGATCATGCGATTCGCTGTGGAATTGGAGAACGGGCGAGGAGCCAATCCATTGGACTCGCCAAATACCGGCGAACTCAGGTCGCCCTGCGGATCGGACAGGTTCACTTTATTGAAGATATTTCGCGCGTTGACGCTGAAGGTCAAATTGTAATGATAATCCGAAGTACCGCCGAACCACCCTCCATGATGTTCGTGCGGCCCGCGGCCAAATGCGCCTACACTCATTCCTCCGCCCCTCGGCGCCCTTTCTTTCTTTTCGCCAAAACCAAAAGTCTTGCTCAATCGCAGGTTCAGAGTGACCCGGTCGGGCCCGGTTTCTTCATTAATCGGTATGCCGACTTGCCCCGGTTGCGCTGTTTGATTAAAGCAACCATAAATTGTGGAGATCACTCCCGGACTCCCGCAGGTGCCCACGGTCGGGCGCGCGTTGAATGAATCAATACCGTACAAATCTTGACCTGTGGTGATGTTGAAAGGAGAGCCGGACCACGCGACCAAAAACGGGCTCAAGCGAAAGCCCCAGGGCATGCTCACCGTGCCCCCGAAAAACCCCCTATGCCGCACATCGAACGATGCTCGACCGTAATCTTCCGCTATGCCGCACGCCGGCAGGGTTGACGCCTCACAGGGGATCGACGGGATATAGTTAGGCCCGGATGTGTTGCCGTCTGCATAATTCAATGTGTAATAACCCCATAGAGAAAGATTGCCTCCCACCTGCGCCCTGGTGTTCACGATGAGCTGGTTTTGCTTAAAGATTCCGCCGGATTCGTACTGGTAGAGGATCGCGGGAGTAAAGCCGGGAAGCGGCAGGGGCGGCGGTGGCGTTGCCTTCGTATAGAACTGATGGACACCACGTGAGTTGAGATAAGTAACGGAAAGATTCGCATACTTACCCAATTGCCGCTCGAGGCTCACACCTGTCTGCATGATGTAGGGACTCCGAAGTGTAAGATTCGATTCGTAGACGACCTGCGGTTGGGAGTTGGTCAGCTGCACAGGAGCCGCTCCGGTGGGATTAAAGAATTGCGGGTTCTGAACCAGAAATTGCTGCTGAACGACCCCGTTCTGCATTTCTTGCTGCACAACCAGGTCGGAAGTAAAGCGGTCGTAGAAGATCCCGTAGCCCGCTCTCAGCACGGTCTTCGGTGCCTTATTCGAGCCGTTGCCATCCAAGCCCCATGCGATCCCCAGCCGCGGCGCGAAATCAGTGTGATCTCGCAGCTCGTTTTGAATTTCATAGCGCAAGCCCGTGCTCAGGGTTACGTTCGGGCGGATGCGCCAGTCGTCCTGGAGAAACAGCGCCCCATCCAACCAAGTGAGGCTTGCGGCTGCATTCCCGGTCCCGCTGACATTCAGCAGGTAATAGCTTGGGCCGGCACCGTTTGAAGAAAAGGGAGGATTCTGCGGATTCTGAGCGAGGTCCTGCAGAGTAAGCAGATAAGCCTGTAGTCCCGTAATGACGCAACTGTTTACCGGTGTCGGAGTACAGTTCGGCGCTTGCCGCGACCCAAAAACGTACTTTCCGTTAAAGTGTGCGGTCGACAAATAGTCCTCCGCCGTGGTTCGCAAACGCCCGCCATACTTGATGGCGTGCTTTCCAAAATTCAAATAAGTGATGTTCTGCACTTCGTAACGGTTTTGCGTGTCGAGTTGCATTCCGCCGCTGTTCCCGCCGGTCGTAAATGCTCCCTGGACCGAAATCGTGGGGGTCGTATTGAGCGGATACTGGTCCAGATCCCAGTGTATGTACTGAAACCGTGTTTCGTTGATGGTTCGCGGGCCCAGCACCTGCGTGTCGGTCATCTGAAACGTATGTTCGGTCTTGAGCGAGTTATAGGCCACGCTTGGCAGGCTGAACCCATCGATGCCGTCGCCGAGCTCATTGTTGCGCCAATATTGATAGCGCCCAGTCAGCGTATTGTTCGAGGTAAGTTGAAAATCAAAGCGCTGGCTGACTTCCGTGCGCGTGCGCGGATTAGGAAACGCTCCTGCAAACTTCGTGACCTGAAAAGTAGTGGGATCCACAAGCGGCGTGTTCACCACAGAAAGATCGTTCAGATTCCGTCTCTCCAGGTTGGTGAAGAAGGAAATCCTCTTGCTCAGCGAACCTCCAAGGTTTCCCTCATAGTGCTCCGAATTGTAGCTCGGCGGTGCTTCCCCACCTTCGAAGGGGTTCTTCGAGTTGAAGGCATCCATGGTCCCTATGACCATGAACTGTCCGTGCAGTCGGTCTGTGCCTGGCTTGGTCAGGATTTCGATTCGCCCGTAGCCGAGTTTGTCGTATTCGGATGAGAACGGATTCTGGTTGATGCGAATCTCGCGAATCGATGCTTTCGGAGGAAGCTGTCCGGCAGTAAACCCATCAATATATATCTGTCCGCCACTCGGCCCGGCAGACGGTCCCGCCAGCGCTTCTAATTCCGATTGCAACTCGTCCGGATCGTCGGAGAGTGCTTCGAGATCTTTTCCTTTCATCACCACCGTTCCGGCATTGTTTGCCGGGTTGACGTCCACTTTCGTCGCTTCGTCCGTGACTTGGACTTTTTGCTCCTCAATCTGGATGGTCAGGCTGATGTTCAGTTGTATCTCTTGGTTCGCCACGATCTGGACATTTTCTTTCGTGAACAAAGCAAAACCCTGGGCCGCCGCTTTCAGCGTGTAAACGCCCGGCAGCAGCGCCTTGAATTCATAGATTCCCTGTCGATTGGTCGTAGCGTCATAAGAAGCGCCCCTGGCATTCGTCAAGCGCACCGAGGCTTGGGGAATCCCGGCGCCTGAAGGGTCGGTCACAAAACCGGTCAAGCCCCCGGTGGGACCATTGGCCGGGGCTGCTGCTTGGCCGGTGGCCGCGCTTGCCGGCGGCTGAGCGGGCAAACGACCCGCGAGGAAAGGAAGCAGCAAGAGAAAAACAAATGCACATGCGGTTCGAAACAGCCGGAAGCTCATGAATTCTCCTAATTCTCGAGGATTGCTTTGCAATACTGCGCCATCAGGGGTTCCCTGCTTCCCCGCTAGGCGCTTCACTAAGGCTCCAGGGCGCGAGGATCGTGGAGGCATTGCTGCTCGGTGCTGCCTGTAAGATAGGCTCCACTCCGCCAAGCAGTGTGATCACAGAAGGCTCGCCATTCGGCCTTCCTTCCGTTGCGACGATCAGAACCGCGTCGCCTTTCTGCAATTGGCCGAGCGTCGCAGGAGGCAAGCGATTCAGAGCCTGCTGGAAGTCTCCGCCACCGCCGTTTCTGTCGTGTCCTGAGGGACCACCACCCGCAGCACCGCCCGTTTGCATTTGACCGGATCGCCTTCCTTGCCCCGCCGTTGAGCCTCCCGCCGAAGGCGAACTCTCAGATTCAGGCGCTGTTCGTTTCAAACGCATGGCAATGCCCTCGGCCATGGGCAAAGGCAGCTTGCGAATTTGCGAATCCGCCGTGATTCGCAGAGTGACCGGTCTCTTGGTCGCCAGGTCTTGCACGGTGATGGCATTCGCGGAAGCATCGATCGAAGAAATTCTTCCCGCAATATTCCGAAACGTCCCGCAAACGATTTCCGCGGCTTCCAATTCGCTTCCGTCCGCGCTGCGTGTGCCCCGCGCGCGAAGCTGATCACCGGGCTTGACTTCGTCCAGCTTGGCCGGCTTGGCGTCGTCAAACCTGATCGAGTCAGGCGCGTACCTTCGCAGGACCGTATCCTTCGACAAATGGATGGTTACGGTTTTCTTCTCGCCCATCGCTTGCTCTGCAATGACAATGGAATTCGCCGCTGGATCGACGTTGCTTACCAGCCCGCCCACACCTTGCTTCCTCCACTCTTCGCGCTCGCGGGCTTGCTTTTCCGCAATGCTTGCTTTCTTCATCGCGATGATGGCCGTTGCCATCACGGTTTTTCCGTCTTGCGCGACTTGGCCCCGCACCAGAATGCGATCCCCGGGAACCAATTCCTGCAAGGAAACGGGTACGGCCTCCTTCAAATCTTTCTGGCCAGGCTCAACCCGCACCAACTTCGCGCCCTCTTGCACTACCACGGTTACGTCGCCTCCTGCGTCCGTCGCCAACACAATGTTGTTCCCGGAAACGGACTTAATCGTTCCCACCGGACGCGCTGCATTCGCGGCCTGCGGGCCAGCCGTCATTCCGCTATGCGCAGTCGTTGGAGAAGCCAGGGCGCTCATTGCGCCCGCTGTCACGCACACCGCCGCGAACAAAAGGCCGATTGGACCCTTTGGACAAAGCGCCCTCGGCAAGTCCGCACCTCCTGACTTGATTAGGATGACTCAGCACGACGCTAGGGGGTTTTCGTGCCGGCTCTGCGCGCTGTCACTGGGCCTGGCGCGTACTAGTTAGACGCTTTCGCGGGCACAATCCGTTTCAAAAGATGCAGGTCCGATAAACGCCGTAATTTCAGCTCCAGTTCTTCCCGTAAGGACCTTTCTTCCAGGGAGCCCGCCGTGACGTCTGTCACAAGCTCGCGCGCCTCCTGTCACCGCAACCCGGCACACTGCGCACCAAAATGCCTTCATTGCGGGAGGCCGCCATGTCCGACGCCCCAAAAGCACCAAAAAAGGATGATCGCGACCTTTTGGAAATGCTCAAGTTCGAGCTGCGCTTTCTCCGGGATGGCGGCTATGGGCAATCACCCCATGCGGCGCGCAGAGCCTCCCTCATTTTTGCAGACTCGCTGACCTGCATGAACTTCAACAGCCAGGAAGAACGTCACCCCTGCAGCACCTGCCTCCTGATGCAGTTCGTCCCCACCAGCCGCGCCTCAGAACAAATCCCCTGCCGGCACATTCCTCTGAATGCCAAAGGCGAAACCCTCGCCTCGCTTTACGAATCTGCTGCGCAGCAGGAAATTGAGGAAGTTCTCGGCAATTGGCTGAGAGCCACGATCGGTCGGCTTGAGAAGGAACGCGCGGCAGCAGGTTCTCCCCTTGATGGGTGGAGGAGTTATCCAAAAGCACGATGAGGGGACCGCGGAGTTGCCGTAGCAGTGCGCGCAAAAACGCACAGACTTCTTCCTGTCCGATGTTGTCGTAAAAAAGAAGGTAGTAGAGGCCCAGGCGGTGTCGCTCGGGGCTCACAGAAATTCCCGCGATTACGGAAATTTTATCCCGACGCC
>QHYI01000211.1 GCA_003223245.1 Acidobacteriota bacterium | reverse complement strand
TTGCCAAGAAGAACATGAGGCCGAGGACCGTGGAGACGGCGCAAAGACGGAACAGCTGCTTCATAACCATACCTCCGTTAGCTCAGGAATCAGGGACCCAGACTCCAAACCAAGAGTGCGACGTTGTGCGGCTACTTCCGAGTAGGCCAGTTTCAGCGAGGGACGCGCTCTGCGTGGCGTACGCAAAACTTAGCCAAGAAGTCGGTTTTAGACTATTAAACAGTAAACTTGCCCACAATAAGGTGGAGCAGGGGTAGGCTAAATGGCCTCCAATACAAAGGGACCTCACGGGGCCTTGGTGATAGGCCCCCCTAGGAAACCACCCGAGCGGCTATTCAGGTCTTTATACTGACTTAACGGTTCAATCGATCATAGAAAAGTACATTACTCGATGTTTTGCAGGTTAATTACTAATATTAATGGGCGTGTTTGGCGCTGTAGGCTACGGTTTTGCTTCGAAATCGAGTCTGCGCGGAGGTCGCTAACAACAATTTGCGGGCAGCCCTCCGGACGATAACGGTTTGGATCAGAAATTTCTTCTAAATTTCTTCTAGGTACTGCTGGAGGGAACCGCGGAAGGGGTGTAGGATCTGCATGAGGGTTCTCCCTCCGGGAGCGCTAACTCCCGAGATTCTTTCTGCCGGAGGGCTTAACCGCCCTCCGGGTCTAATCCCTAAAATCCTACAACCAACAAATCATCCGTTAACACCCGCGCGGGATACAGATATCCCTGCGCGATCCATTGGAGCGCCACACTCGTGTCCGTAAATGCTCCGCAATCGCTTCCGTTCAGGCAGGACCTACTTTGAGAAAAGACAGTTCCGGCGGGGGAGAACAATGCCGGGCGTTACATCTCAGCAACGATCCGTCCCCCGATCGTACCCCACCTGAGCCGGGAAACATTTTAGAACTCATCTTGGGCATCATGGCCCGTCCATTGAAAGATGGTGGACTTACGTATGGACATTGAGACCCCACCTTTCAAGAACTATGCTTGGCGAGCTTGCCGCAGCAAATCCGTCATATGGAAGTCCGCATTCGAAGATAAGAATTCCCGACGCGGGGTGAAGTTTCGATCCTGACGGAGATAGGAGTGGCTGTCGTTAATCATTAATCCTATTATCACTTCGGCTACGACGCGTCCTCCCACGGGACCAAGGCGAATAGGCGTGTCATCCTGCACGAATTGCTGTTGTGCCTCGGCCAGGACATAAAACCAAAGGGGCGCATTGTCTTTGAACTTCGATGAGACTTCCGTGATGCTTTTATTCTTGTTTTTGTCGGCAGCGGTTGCTTTGCCGACCTTCAGTTTCTCGTCTGGGATTACGGCAAATCCCATTGCCTTGGCCACTGATTGTCCCGATGGCAGGTTCATTCTCCACCCGCGGAGCAAATTGCGCTCGGCAAGAGAAGAGGGATTCGAGGCCACGGAACTCGGCAGTGACCCGAGCGGATTCACGACCGACGAGTCGGGCTTGTAGGCTGGCTGAACGCGCGTCTTGCCTAATGCAGGTGGCGCAGGAGCGTCACTTGGCTTGAAAAACAGATCCCAGTCGATGGCCCAGTTTGTCGGGAACTTCCGAAAACCAACGAGACTTTCACTCGTCGTGCTGAAGATCGGCAGCCGGTCAACGGTCGGACTCAGGCGATAAATTGGCCTAATCATCGAATGTCCGAAGCGGTACGCTGCCGCCGAGAACTCCACGGGCATGTAGGCTTGCTTCTTCGGCTTATAAAATCTCAGCTTCGGATCCTTGGTGTAGTCCACGTTACCGTCTTTCGTCGTGCCAAATATCTCCTTCAGCGTTTCCACTCCGACAATCGTTGGCAGGAAATCGTGCAGCACTACCCACTGGTAGTGGAAGCGCACCGTAGTCTGGACTTCATCGAAATTGTCGGAGCCCAGGACGTCGACGATTCGATTATGGAAGCGCAGCATCGATGCTTGGAGTTGGCTGACGATGACGTTCTCGTCATTTCGAGGATCTCCCAAAATGGCCCGCGCTGGTTCCCCGGTCTCCGGTGTGTTGCGCGGCACTCCACGCGCCTTCGCGTCTTTTGGGTTGCCCGTCAGGACGTCGCCCTGCAGCATCTTTACTCCATCGCTTCGGTACAGGTAGGGTTGGTCGCTCGGGCCGCGTCCATATACGCAATCCAGATCGAATCTAGGTGTTCGGAAGTCCTCGAGCGCGTCTGGGTCATTTTGTCGCTGCAAGCTGCTGACGGGGTCGAAGGTCAGATCGTGATCGATGAATTGACCGAGGTAGGTATATCCAGCGCTAATTCCGGTATTCTCTTCGTCATCTACTTGTGTCTCGGGTGTCGGCGTAGCCTCGAATTCTGCGGTCATTTCCGAGGCGAGGTCGTGCAAGATTGCTGTATCAAATTGTGCGGGCCGCAAGGTCCGAAACATCCGGCCAAAACGGCCTTCCACTTGATCCGAGCGCGCGTAGGACTCCAATCCGCGAAGCTCTCCGTGACGTCCTATCGGTTTGCGGAGGACAACTGGGGACGTGGCTTGATGCATATTTATCTCCCTTTCTGGAAACGAATGTTCCGGTCACTGTGAACGGGATTTTTCCGTTACGACCTGCAAAGCCCAGATGGAAACGCTGAGGTTGCGACGCAGGAGCCCTGTCGCCTATCCGATAACCGAAGAAACAAGCAACGCCCGAACTGTGATGAACGGAACGAGCCTTCCTGGGAGAGTGTGGGCCAAAGCTCGCGCTGTCGCGCACCGGCAATTTCGCCGGTAACCTAATGCAACGTACACAGAATGTCAACAACATTCTAACCTTGTGTCAACATTCTTACCTTGCCCTCTGGTTAAATCACGCCAAAGCCACGACTTAGTGAATTTGACCGGTGGCTTCGAACCAGAAGGTCGGGAGTTCGAATCTCTCAGGGCGCGCCACTTACCCCTTCCGCCTCTTTCACTTACGCGATGAGCTTGTTTTCAGTTTTTCGGCGGCGGACGCAGACCATGGGCTCCC
The DNA here is from genome assembly GCA_003223245.1 of Acidobacteriota bacterium. Taxonomy (GTDB): domain Bacteria; phylum Acidobacteriota; class Terriglobia; order Acidiferrales; family UBA7541; genus Acidiferrum. The sequence goes on along the minus strand of QHYI01000211.1, from coordinate 4,715 downwards.
AATCAGCACATATTATATTAAGGATGCCGGGGAATTCCTCTGGCAAAAGACCTCAACGCGCCTGATTTATCATCAACGTGCACAGAGCAATGATTTCTGGCTCATGGCACCGACCTGGACGAGTTTTTTGACCAAACGGGGGGAGCCGATGCCTTCATGAAATCAATTATTCGCTCAAACACGCACGCTCCGGATCAGACAGCTACGCGGCCTCGACTTCTCCATTGTGTCCTCGACCTCGCCGCTCCAGGCCGTTACGATCTTACCCTGAAGTGATTTTCATGAGGTTTCGCGGGCCAGCCGGCCCTAAAGGACTGCTACGACGAGCCCGAAAACTCCTGCCGGCTTTGGGTGCCGGCGAACAGGTCGTTCAGCTCAATTCGAATGCAAGGGGAATTGTGGTGACCCTGAAGGGTAACTGCCCGTTTTTTTTTGCATTCTTCCATGGCTTCTTTTTACTGATTGAGTTATAAAGGGTGCCGCAATACCGAGCCTAATCCGTTCCTAAATGTTAAAACGCTCCGAGCGTCAAAGGTCACTACTCATAGAGAATCACAAGCCTGTCTGATGGGCATGGGGGAAACATGTCAGCCGGATTGGATAACCTTAAACACATCGTCGTCCTGATGATGGAGAACCGCTCGTTCGACCATATGCTGGGATTTGCCCGGACTGACAACTGGCGGATTGAGGCGTTGAAGGGCGACGAGACCAACCAGGATTCCAATAATGGAGTTGCGCAGGTTTCAGATGATGCTGGCTACGCGGGCGACTTCACGCCCGACCCGGGACACTCCGGTTTCGATACTCTGACGCAGCTCTACGGTGATCCCAATACTTCCGTGATGCAGGAACCCAACATGAGCGGGTTCGTGCGAAGTTACGAGGGCAAAGGCTTGAACCCCCAAGACGCGCATCGCATCATGAAGTGTTTCCCACCCCAAGCAGTGCCAGTCCTAACGGGACTGGCGCAGCAATTTTGTGTTTGCGACCACTGGTTTTCCTCCGTGCCCGGCCCCACTTTTCCGAATCGCGCCTTCATCCACGGCGCGACTTCCATGGGCCGCGTGGATATGGGCATCGATTGGGGCAACATGTCCGCAACTATCTACGAACGACTCGCCGAGAACAAAGTCGACTCCGTCCTTTATTATCAGGATTCCAGTATGGCCATGACCTTCGACGGCCTCGCCGGCAATTCCAATTTCTTCGGCTCTTTCGATGATGACTTTCTTCCGGCTTGCGCTGCTAATGATCTTCCTCCCTACAGTTTCATCGAGCCGCGGTTTGCGAATTCTCCTGGCGGCGATGGAGACCCTGCCTATTCCGCCAGCGACCAGCATCCCGACCACGACGTAAAAGAGGGCGAGGCGCTCATTCAAACTGTTTTCAACGCCATTTGGAGAAATACAAAGCTTCGCAACTCCACGCTTCTTGTGATCGTCTATGACGAGCACGGCGGTTTGTTCGATCATGTACATCCGCCAACTACCGTGACTCCGGACAGTCATGTTTGGAAGGGAGACGCGACCTCGACTGATCCCCCGTTTGATTTCACGCGTCTCGGTGTGCGTGTTCCTGCCGTGCTGATCTCTCCGTACATTTCGGCCGGTGTGATCGACAGTCGAATTTACGATCACACTTCGGTGATTGCCACCGCGCGCAAGCTCTTGATCCCCAATGTCGCTGACTCACACCTGACAGAACGCGACCGGCTGGCCAACACCTTCGAGGACAATCTCACGCTGCAGCAACCTCGGACCGACAAGATCAATTTGGGCGCCGGTGCAAAGTCTGAACCGCCGACTCCTGCGCAGCTTGCTCAGTCTATCAACGAACATCTCAAGGCCCAGGTTCACCAGACCGCCGCGCTCGAGCAAAGACTCCCGCCGGACCAGCGATCGGGTACTGACCCAGGCACGATCACGACCGAGGCCCAAGCGTCGACCTACATGCAAGCCGTCTATGCCAAACTCCGCGCCCAGGCGCCCGGCAAAGCCGGAACGGCCGGTTCATACAACTGACCTAGCCAAGATTGAGTGGAGGAAGCGGTATGAGCAAAGTACGAACCAATTCTTTCGCGCTGCGGAGCCTCACACGCGCGACCGCGCTGGCAGCTCTCCTGCTCTCCCAGGCAGACTTCGCGTTTTCTCAAACGCCTGCCGCGCAGACGATCACGCCTCCGGAGGCAACGGGCACAATCTCCCCCGTGAAAAGCACGACCGACTGGGCTGAATGGCAACAGCACTGCTCTGACCTCTTTCACAAACCCGAAAAGGGGAAGAGTTTTTTTGATTGTGCCTCCTCCACTTTCAGGTCGCGCCCCTTTCATTTCGTCGCGCAGAGTATCGTTCCGGGCAGCGGCGTGGGGGGAGGCGGCCGCTTCGAATATGACCCCAACAAAAAATCAAATGGCGCCCAGAACCAATTGGTGGCCACCTCAGTCATCACCATCCGCCAATTTTGGTTCGCGCAGCTGAAATTCAGCAGCCAGATTCCGCTCACGGCCGAATGGAACAAGTCTACACCGCACGAGGCGCTTGGTCTGAATATCTATGCTCGCAACCGCTCACTGCCGGTGATGACCTTCTACGGGATCGGCCCCAATACCAACGTCAACAATTCCGTGAAATTCAGCCAGCGCGACACTTCCGCCGGAATCGAAATCAGAACTCCGTTCCCCGAGATTTCCTGGCTTGCCGTAGGCGGCAACGTCGAAGGCCTCTGGCCTGACGTCGGCGGCGTGACTGGCACAAACGTCATTTCCATCCAACAGCAATATACCGAGCAAACCGCCCCCGGGTTGACGACACAGCCGCCCCTGGCCCACGAGCAGTTTTATCTTAATGCGCACAGGCACTTTCGAGGCGCTTTCGTCGACCACTTTGCCCTTGATTACTATTTCTATTACAACTTCTACCAGGACACCAACACGGGCCACTTTTCTTTTCGCCGCCTGGAAGCCAACGCGGAACACCGCTACTACCCCGAGAAAAGAAAGTATGGATCCGTCATCGAAGATAATTATTTTAGGTTTAATTGGAGATACTCCGTGTCTGATGCGGGCGCGGGAAACGCAGTTCCGTTCTACCTGCAGGAAACGCTCGGTGGAACGGATATCGACAATCAACCGACGCTGCGAGCTTTCAAAGACTATCGTTTTCGCGGGCCGGATCTCATGATGGTCCAGGCCGAGTACTACCGCAAATTGTGCGGAGAGTGCGCACCCTGCAAAAAAGGGGTGATTCGTACGGCGTGCGAGCATTTGGGCCTGCTCTTGGCCTACGACGCCGGCAAAGTGGCTTTGCGAAACAGTGATCTGGATTTCTCCGGCTTGCACCAGAGCTTCGGCGGCGGCATCTCCGTCTATATGGGGAAGGACGTGGTATTCCGAATGGCGGTGGCGCTCGGCGGCGGGGAAGGCATTCGCCCTTATTTTGGGGTTGCCAATTTTATCTAGGAGCGCTTCTACGCAGACCCTTCTGTCCCGAATTACAGGTGCGATGGGAGAAGGCAACTTAAAATGTTCTATAAAGAAGAAGTCAAGAAAAAACACCACTCCACCGGCTGCAGCTTTTTCTGCTTCGCAGCCCTGTCTCCGAGTAGAGGAAAGCACGACGGGTTGTAGGTGTTCCTTGGCTCTATCCGCCGTTTCCAGCTTCGTGCGCGTTTAGGTCCACCATGACGTCGTCGGCTCTCGCCGAGTAGGCCCGGGGAATTTCACCCCGAGCCCCTCACGGATCCGGACGTGAATCTCTCGACTCATCCGGCTCGTGCCACCCAGTGAAGGCTGCCGCCTTCCATCAACCAGGAGTTCCTCCGGTTGCCCGTTGACTCCATGTGATGTGGGTGACCTGCTCCCTTTGCTCCACGGGCATTGCCCCGCTTCGTCACTACTACGGAGCAGTGCGCCCCTGGTCGGTGTGTCGGTATTTTAGGCCTCATGGGTCTTCCACTTGTGCCTTTTCCCTTTGCACCACCAACCCGGTTCTCAAGTTCCGTACGAAAGCCCAGATAAGAGTCATGCCGCCTGTACGCCGGACCCCGCATGGCCAGTAAGTAGGTCCCTTCCATGCTTATCCCAGGACAAGGGGGAAACCCTGGTTTCGGTGTCATCTAAGTCCTTTCGACGCTTCGTCAGCGGATCGTTTGCACTCATCTCTCTTATCCACACATGACGTGATCTAATGTCACGCCTTTTAACCCTAACGTTCACTACCGCGGCCTTTGGACCGAAGCAGCTTAGGGCAGTTTGAAGCCTCCTCCTACAAGGCGGCTCCGAAGGGTCCTCCTTCATCTTTCGTACAGCACGACGATTTCTCGTCTTCTTGACCCAACCCCCTCACAGACCCCACGGTGCAGATTTACCGCAGCGGGTTCCTCAAGCGTGACTCTCCGCACTGCGCCAAGGGTGTACGATCCGAGGTAACAACAATGGGTGTTTCCGTAGGATGGCTGCATACTTCTCCCAGGTCATCCCGTTTCCACGAGTGCGTCGGCTGAGCCACTTTCGCCAGGTATGAAGGACTTCCCAAAAGAACCGCCAGATACTCCGGTAGTTTGTCGGTCGCCCGTAATACTGGTAGTGGCCCCGGAGCTTGGCGTTAAGGGTCTTCTGCTGCTCATCCACAGGCATGTGTCGGTTCTCCTGGCACCATTCGGCGATTGCCGTCAGGCCCCGTCGGAACCGCTTCTTCATCGTTCTCACGTGCACG
>QHYI01000005.1 GCA_003223245.1 Acidobacteriota bacterium | reverse complement strand
GTCGGTGTCAGTCCCCTGTGCAGGCGGCCGCAGCTGCTCCGGCGGCAGCAGTCGCAATTGCTCCAACCCATTCCACCATTCGCCCGCCTGAACCACCAGCCGGCGAGCCCGGCGGAAGCAGCAGACTCTGCATCTCTTGAACGATCTCGTCTCGCGTAGGGTGGTCACCCTGCTGCAAGAGCCCCCTCTTAACCAGGCTCCCTTTCCGCTTGTTCTCCTGGCCGGCGTTCAACAATTCGTCGATCAAACCAGGGTCACGCTGGAGTCTGCCAATGAGACGTCTGATCTCGGGTTTCCCAACGGGAATAGCACTCGCTTTCCCCGCAGCGTAGTTCTTTGCTTGGATTGATTTTCCAAGAACAAGACCGGCCCCCAGTGCGCTTGCTGCCTCGATAAAAAATTTGCGACGATCATTGAGCAGTGGTTTCTCGGCTCGTCGGTCAATCCCCGAACTGGATTTCCCTTTGCCCTTTACAACGCGGTTTGTCTTGGGATTGTGCGGTTTGATCATGGCACCCCCTCATATTGTTTGAAATTATCTTGGCCAATAACGGCGCGTATGCTAATCGCCCCTGCTTTATCTGTCAAGCGAAAAATCCGGTTCCGGCCTGCCCGTTAAGCCGTCAGACTCCAGACGTCCTTGGCGTCCGTGTGCCGCAGGACATAGCGATCCTATTCCTCTTGAACCGCTATCCGGTTTGTTTGCGGTACCTCTTCTCGGCTTCTTCCAATTGCGACTTGTACTTTTTGACCAGAGCCAAGTCAGCATCATTGAGACTTGGCCCTTCCGACTTTTGGACCGCCGCGAGCGACTTTTGCCCGCTTTCAATTTGTTCCTGGTACATCTTTCGCATGTTGTTATAGGATTAAGGTTGGGCTTTTGGAGTTCCTGCTGGGCGCTCTTCATGCCTTCCTGGGTCATCTCAACCAGTCTCGAGTGCATCCGTGCTAATTGATTCGCACAATGCAGTCACCTTGTTGCGAGTTGCCAAAACCGAAGCCCAGGGCACCGTCACGATCCAGCATCCGCCGGGCGACATGCAGCAGGCGGAGCAGCAATTAAAAGCCCTGGCCGGCGATCGGCATGCTGCTGCTCAGCAACAGTTGTCGCAGATACGCGACCAACTGCACCAAGCCGTACAAGCTCGGCAAGCTCAACTGCAAAAGGCGATGTCCGACCAACAGGCCACGCGGCTCCAGCAGCTCAAGGCGCAAGCAGCGCAATCTTCTGCAAGGCCGGCTAAGATCGCCGGACCCCAACTACAGGCCAAGGGCTCCGACGTTGCCATGAGCCCCATGGCGGTGTCGAAGGAGGGACTGGCGCCGAAGCAAACCATCGGCACATCGCAATCCAGGGACATTGGAGCGGCGGGATCAAATCCTCCGCAGACTGTAGCCAAGCCCACCATCACTTCGTTGAGCGTGAGCGAAGGGCAGCCGGGCGATCCAGTTCTGATCAACGGCTCCGGATTCGGCAGCAGTCCGGGTGAGGTCCACTTCATCGTCAATCCAGGCATGGACTTGAAGGCGAGCGCCGACTACTGGAGCGACGCCCAGGTCGTCGCCACAGTTCCGAGCGCCGAAAAAATTCTGAGCTATGGTGGGTACGTCTACGTTCAGCGCGGCACCGACAAAAGCGGCGTTGTCTCCTTCAAATTCAACCCTGCTCTGCAGCTCATGACGCTGGGAATAACCGCTGACAAACGGATCAAGTCACCTTACGACACCACGGGCATAGGGGCGTTCTGCGGGTGCATTGCCCATGAAGGTGCGGGCGACTTGTTTGGACACAAGGACGACGATGAGTTTTTCTCGAACACTACGCTGAAAAACGGCTGGGTCGTCGACTCGGTGAATTTTGGCATCCATGGTTCGATTTTCGGGAACGCCAACGCCTCCGTGAGTGACAGTCGCATTGGGACGAACTCGCCCTACGTGAAGGTTCACTGGTGGATGGATACCTTCTCATCCGTCGACTACAACGTTTCCTTGAATATCAAGGGTCCGACTGGGGTGCCGTACCAGTAGCTGGAGTCACGAAGTTATCCGACGGAGGAACTTAGATGAAATGCGCGTACATAAGCATTTCGACGCGTTCGGCAGCTCATCGACACCTACGCGGTCAAGGTGTCCGCTTCTTCGCGCCTGACGTTGCCTTCGATGACGCCGAGAAATACTTACCTCCCCTCTTGAAAAAGCGGGGAAAGTTCGACGCCGACCTTTCGGCATCGCTCGAATACTTGCGAAACATCATCGAGGTGGTTACTCCGGAACTTTATGCAGTCTTTGAAAGCAGCGGTTGCGCGGTCGAGACGAAAGTGATTGGCCGATACTCGCCACAGCACTCGGACTGGCATGTGCACTGTGGACCGAAGATGCGGATTTTTTCGGTACTGGCGTCGCCGTGTGGACTACAAATCGAATCGAGATTTTTCTCAAAGGACAAGCACAGTCCCATGAATCTCAGGATGAATGACGTCGAAGGGCGACGGGATCTTTCCAATGGAGCAACTACGATCATATGCGGTTGAACGGCTCGTTGCCGGATGCGTTCACTGTGGCCAAGGTACCGAAACACGAGATCATCTGCCTAAACCGATACTATAGGACGAACCATATCCAGAGAATCTGCACGTGGTCGAAGAGGACGGAGCGAAGCCCGTCCGTAACTAATTGAAGAAGGAGAATTTGGTTCCCCGGGCTATCACCTCTCATTCACATTTGCCGCCATTCATTTCCATTAGTATTACGTTCCTATGACGGCGTAGCTT
>QHYI01000004.1 GCA_003223245.1 Acidobacteriota bacterium | reverse complement strand
GCGAACGGCTCGCGCCCAGGGACAGCCGTACTCCGACCTCCTGCTGGCGAGCTGATGCTCGCGCCAATAGAAGATTCCCGATGTTCAGGGCCACCATCAAGAACAACAACGCCGAGATGAGCATCAGCACGAGCAGCGGCCGCGTATACCGCCGTCGCAATTGGGTTAGTCCACTGCCGGCCGCCGTCAGTTCGACTCCCAACGGCCCCTCAAATTTCCATTCGAGACTTAACTGGCGCGCTAAAACCTGCACGTTGGCAAGTGCCTGGGCTTGCGAGATACCCGGCTTTCGTCTAGCGATCAGACGAAACATGAAAGCGACAGGATTCGTTGAAGGAGTCGCCGGAACCCAAACGTCCATCGGCTGTCCCGTGGCAACTCCCGTGAAATTCGGCGGACCTACACCCATAATCGTGCAGACATAGTCTGGTCCCAGTTGCAAGGTCTTGCCTAGCACTGAAGGATCGGCTCCAAAGGCCCGCTGCCAAAACCCATAACTGATGACAGCCCCGTTCGAGGTATCCCGGTCCTCGGCGGTAAGGACGCGGCCGATCACCGGCGAAACACCCAGCACCTCAAAATAATTGCCGGAGACCTGTGACACATGAACTACACCAAGATCAGCGCCATCAAAATGAGCACCGGCGGCCAAACGCCCCGCAGAAAGCAGCAAAACTCCTGAAAACACCCCGTTGCGGTCCCGGACGGACTCAAAGAACGGATAGCTAAGTGTTCCTCCTCCAGTGTGCGTCAGCTCCACGAGCTGCTCAGGGTCGCGAACGGGAAGCATTCTCAACAGAATTGTGTCGACCAAACTGAAAACCGCGGTGTTGGCCCCAATGCCGAGAGCCAGCGTGAGCACCGCGACAGCAGTGAAGCCGGGCGACTTGCGTAGGGTGCGTGCGGCGAAACGTAAGTCCTGCCAACACGTCTCCACGAAGGATTCCCAGCCGGCAGAGCGAACGACTTCCTTTGCAAGTTCAAGGCCGCCGTGCTCCAGGCGAACGGCGCGAAGGGCATCCTTGCGACTCATGCCTTGTTTCATCTTTTCCACCACTTCCATCTCCAAGTAGGCGCCCAGCTCCTCATTCAACTCCCGGTCGACCTGCTCCTTTCGGAAAAGGGAGCGAAGGCCACTCGTTATATTTCGCAGCAAGGACATGGCTCTTTACTCCTACGAAAATAGCCGCGTATCTCATTGAAAAGATTGGCTCAACAGCGAGCGGCTATTTTCATCCTTCGTTGTGGCTCTCCGAGAGCCATGACCTACTCGTACCTCAAGGCAATCATAGGATCGACGCGCATCGCCCGCCTTGCGGGAATATAGCTTGCAAGCAGAGCCACGCCCGTAAGCAACACGGATACCGCGCCGAGCACGGCGGGATCAGTTGGGCGAACTCCGTAAAGCAAGCCACTGAGTAGTCGTGTGACACCTATTGAGCCCGCGATCCCAAGCAATATCCCCAGTAGGACCCAATTCATGCTCCCGCGTAACACCAGCCTCAGCACATCGTTGCTGCGTGCGCCCAGCGTCACGCGAATGCCTATCTCCTGAGTGCGCTGCGCTACAGAATAGTTTGCGACTCCTGCAATTCCCACTGCTGCTAAAACCAGCGCCAGCAACGCGAACCCCGACAGCAGTAGCATCGGGAAGCGCCGCGAACCGGTCGAATTGCGCACGATTTCCTCCATAATTTCTACCTCTGAAACGGGCCGGTCAGGTAAGACCTCGGCCAACGCCTTCTTGATAGGTACAGTGAATGCGTTGGGTGTGCCAATCGTGCGGACGACAATGCCCATCACCGGCCATCCCGCCTGGGTGTAAGGCCGGAAAAATTGACGCCGCACCGGCTCATCCAGTCCCCGGTAACGCACATCACCAACCACTCCCACCACCGTCAGGCGCGCACCGTTCGAGTCCCCGAGTCTGATGGCTCTGCCGACCGGGTCCTCCTTAGGCCAGAAAGTGTGAGCCATAGTCTCATTGATGACGATCACTCCGGCCGACCCGAGCGTATCCTGATGCGTGAACTCTCGCCCTTTCAGGAGCGGAATACCCATAGTTCGGAAATAGTTCGGGCAAGCGACGCTATAGCCTGCGCCCGGCAGGTGTCCTGGCTCGGCGGGAGGTTGACCTTCGATCTGAAAACCTCGCCCGGCATCTCCTTCGAAGGGCAGATGAGCAACAGCGCCGACGGACGCAATACCCGGCACGGCGCCCACATGCGACTCGAGGTCTTGGCAAAAGCGCGGGAGTCCAGGCGGGCCATTGTAGAGCTCTTCTTGCGGAACCGACATTTGCATCGTAAGCACATTTTTCGGGTTCAGCCCAGGATCGACGCCCAGTAGCCGTGCCATGCTTTCGATCATGAGCCCGGCACCGCACAGCAGAACCAGCGCCAAAGCCACTTCGGAGGCTACCAGTGCGTTGCGTAGCCGGCTCCGTCCTCCCTCCGTTGATCCGCGTCCGCCTTCTTTGAGAGGCTCGTTCACTTTGCCGCGCAGTGTATTGATAGCCGGCGCCAGACCAAACAGAACGCCCGCCAGGAGGCAAACGACCAAGGTAAATCCGAAGACGCGGCCGTCGACAGCGACGGACTCGATCTCGCGCAGCGGAAGGTTCAAGTGATCGAGCTGGAAGAAATGAAACAGCAGTCCATTACCCCAGGCCGTGAGAGGCAATGCGGCCGCCCCGCCCAATACTGCCAGCAGCAAGCTTTCCGTCAACAACTGACGCACCACGCGGAAGCCCGGAGCGCCAAGAGCACGACGAATCGCGAATTCCTTCTGGCGCGCTGCACCGCGGGCCAGCAGCAGGTTGGCGACGTTAGCGCAAGCAATGAGCAGCACAAATCCAACGGCTCCCATCAGAGCCGTCATCGCTGTTTTCACGCTACCCATTT
>QHYI01000156.1 GCA_003223245.1 Acidobacteriota bacterium | reverse complement strand
TCCCACGCCCGTCGCGTCATTAACCGCACGGCCAGAAGCATAAGAACGGCACGAGACACATTCCCTCAAGTGATCTTCCACGATGAGCGCGCGAGCCGGCGGAAGCTCGTGCCGATGAAAAGCAGGCAGCAGAGAACGAATATCGGCGCAGCCACGGATAGGCTGCAGAGCATTGGTAGCGGCCTCCTGGCCTTCGCTAGTTTGTAACAGCTGCCACACCCGCTCTGCTGACGCGGACAGAGTTTTGGCGTCGGGCTGTTCGCCGCGAAGTTCGGAAATCGCCCGGTCAAGCTGGGCGTCTTGTTTGGATCGAAATAATTTCATGATGCACCTTTCATAAAGCCACGAAGGCCTTTCTTTAGTTGTGCGCGAGCCCGATGCAGGGTGACCGCCACAACGGCCTGAGATGTGTTCATGGTCCGCGCAATTTCGGGGTTATCCAGCCCTTCGAGATAGCGCAGGACAAACATTTCCGCAGCTCGGGGATTCAGCGTGGCCAGCGCCCGCCGAAGCCAATTCTTGATTTCCAAGGAGGAGAGCGCCCGTTCCGGGGAAATGCCGGGATTCAATTCCAGCTCATCGGCTGCTTCCACGGGCATGTTCTCTCGACCGCCCCTTGAGCGGATTAGATCCAGTGCGGCGTTGACTGCCGACCTGTGTAAGTAGCTCTGTAGATTGGAGATACGGCTTGCGTCGACAGTCCCGCGGGCTAACCGGAGGAAGACGGATTGTAAGACGTCTTCAGCGTCCGCCATGTTGCCGGTCAGGCGGTACGCCGCCTTGAGGACACAGGCTTGGTGTGCGCGAAAGACCTCCTCAAGCTGGACGAACACCTGCGTCACCATGATGTTTTCTATCGCGGCCGCCAAGCATCCCTCCTCGGCTCTTCTACCGCCTAAGACGCGATAGCTAGAAACTTCTTAACACACAATCTGAATTCGGAGGCAATTTGGTCGGCGGAACTTCTCAGTTTTGAAATTGCCTCTTGTTGTGGCCTGTAACGGTCGAGCCCAACCCAACACCGCACCCCAGCCTTCTTTCAAGGGAGATTCGAAACGGCCTTGGCGATGAGCCGAGATGTCGGTGACCACCCCTGCTTTGCCCCTGAACGAGATCGACCGGCAGCTTCAGCTCTTCCCCTGTGACAAAAGCGAAGATCTGAATAACTTTGCTGGTAACCGGACTTACGCCCATCCATTCTCCGTAACTTGCAAAACGACCGTACGAGGCAAGGGATAGCGGCCCTGGCTCCCCAGAACTCCCGTTCGAGAACATCGCCAGTGATCTCCCTGAAGCCCCACAGGCGAAAAGAAACGGCTCCGCAAGAGCGGCAAGAGCGACGTGCCAAGAGCAGAAAAGTAGCCGGGAGTGACAACCTGCTTGTCCACAACGTGCCCCGACTTCTTGTCTGAATTAACTTCTCCTTCCATGATGGCGTCGGTTCCCAGGCGTTGACTCCTCCAGATGTGGTTTTGGGGCTCGGCGTAGCATGACGTGGAGCTCCAGAGATGCTCTTACGGGTTTAGTCAGTCGTTTTGATTCGAAATCACGTTTATCTTTTCGGCCGCAGCATGGCTTTGGCAATGTAAAAAGCAGCCGATAATGATTAGCAAGGATGCGGCACCGATCATTTCGTTTCCGATGAAGAACCCTACCATCGGAACAGTGAATACAGCCTGAATCAACACAGCGAAGCCGCAGATCAGGGCGATAGGCTTGCCCAAACGCGCCTCCCCGAACGTGACGACCAGCACAATCAGTGCAAGGACGATCCAACTCCACGCCATCGAGAGAAAGGCAATCTCGAAAACAGATTGCAGGGCAATCGGCAGATTCGACCCATGCACCACCGGGGCGGAGAACTTTAGATACGCGAGGCAATGCAAGGTGGCAGCCACAAGCAGCACAACGCAACCCAACGTTACCAATGTGCGCGACACCGTGCGGCGAGCAATCATCTGATTCGGTATTTCATCGTCAGGAAGACGAGGGGAGGATGCCTTAAGAGCGCCACTGCGTCAATAGCGACCACGGCAAGTGGACGAAACCAGGCGCTAGGAGTGGAGGCGTAGGGTTAGTTCGCGAATCGGGTGCCGTTTTCTGCACGAAATCAATGGCTGCCGGCGTCCGGATGGTTGCGGTGCCCCTGAATCGCTTGCCACGCGGCAAGGAGTACCCACGAGCAGTTGCACAACACGATCAATCGATCTGCCCACCCATCCAATGCCAGTACACCGGCGGCAAAGCCTTTGGCGCGTGTTGCGGCAAGTGGCCCCCATTGAGCCTCGACACTTGCATGGTCATGATGGCTAGCGTCGCCACCAGCAGCAGGACACTGAATCCAGCTCAGGTTCGCGACGCATAACAACCGGGTTCGCGCCGCACGCCAGTTTTCGTTGCGGCCAAGCGCTACACTCAGCAGCAAGGCTGCGATCGGAAACCCGATAACCCCAAGAAAGCCGGCTATGGCATGTCCGATCTCGTGCGTGATATTAAAAAACGAAGCCATCGCCCCGCCAAGGCCGGCGATGAGCAGCAACCACAAGCCCACCTTTCCGCCACTCGTATGGACCTCGGACCAGATGGCGGCCGCCAACGCCCAGGAACTTGAGCCCATGCACAAAAACATCAACGACAGCACCCAGGCATAGTGGCCGAATGCATATTCGCTGATCACGCGCCACGAGGGTGAAAACTCCGGGCTCAATACATGCAAAGCCGCCAGCAGCAAGATCGTCGCACCAATCAACAAAACGGCCAACCAGGCTGCAAACTCTCTGAACTGCGAGGCACTGCTCGTACCCGGGAATGATTTTGTTGCCGCCTTGTTCATCGCGCCTTCCAGGTCAGCTATTCCTTGCGGCAAAACTTCGCCCGCCATTAGCGGCCTAGAGCATCCCTTCGAGTCGTACATAGCTCGCCTCCATTCCCTTCTCCATGCCCGTTGACAGCATGGCCGCCCGCGTCTTGGCGTCAGACAGTGTCATGCGCACGGTCATCAACGTGCCCGTGCCGTCCGCATCAAATCGCGTTTCCACATGGTTGTCTGGCGTTCGGTCTGGCAAGAACATCCGCTCGACATGCACGATCCTGCTGTAGGGCTCGAGTTCTACGTACTCTCCCGTGAGATGGAATCCTCCGCCCTTCCTGTTGGTCCATTCGTATCGAATCTTGCCGCCCGGTTTTGCCTCGCTGATGCATACCGGCATGGACCACCCTTCCGGACCCAGCAGCCACTTCTGTAGCAGCTTCGGATCGGTGTGCGCTCGGTAAACCGCCTCCGGAGGAGCGGCAAACCGCCTCGTCACGACCACATGTGTGTCACCTTCTGTCTTCACGGTTAGCTTGCTCATCGCTTCTCTCCTGTTCTGGTCGTCGGAGCTTCCATATTGGCCAGCACCTTGTCCAGTCGGTTGTAATTCTTCTCCAAAGCTTTTCGAAGCATTTCCAGCCATTGGTCCATTGCTTCAATACCCGCCTTCGCCAGCCGTCGCGGACGCCTGGTTCCATCCACGCGGCTCACCACGAGTCCCGCATCTTCGAGCGCCTTTAAGTGCTGCGAGATCGCCGGTTGCGTCATCTTGAACGGCGCCGCCAGTTCCATCACCGTCGCTTCGCCCTTCGCCAACCGTGCCAGAATCGCCCGCCGCGTGGGATCGGCCAGCGCGGCAAACGTCATATCCAGATTCATTGCTGCCACCATAAGCAACACCTTATATAAGTATAGGCTTATTGTAAAGCACAATCTTCACTTTGGCCGCAGAGTCGCTTTGGATCAGGAGGCCCCTAAGTGCTCGAGATGCACTGCAGCCGATGTCGGATCTGCCGTGCCCGCGAACTGCTCGTTACCTCTGCTCTGGACCTCGTCGAAATTGCCATGGAGATGGGGTTTTCTGATCAAAGCCATCTCACGCACGCATTCAGGCGCGAAACTGCAATGACGCCAGCGGCTTATCGGCGACTGCATCGGGCCTGAGCTCCAAGCGTACAAATGTTGCGTTCGCGCAAGACGGCTTTCGGCTCCCTGTGTCAATCTAGCTCGCATGCTGCGCTCAATTGTTGTCGTTCTATTACTAGCGCCGGCCGCGTTCGGCCAGAGTGACTGGCAACGCATTACGCCCGAATCGGCCGGTCTTGACGCCAACCGGCTCGACGCTATGGAAACAGCGATCAAAGCCGGTGAATTCAAGAAAATCGGGAGCGTTCTGGTCGCTCGTCACGGGCGGCTTGCCTATGAAAGGTACTTTGAGGGTGACGCCGCGACGCTTCGCGACACCCGGTCCGCAACCAAAAGCATCACAAGCCTTCTGCTCGGGCTGGCCATTCAGGACAAGAAGCTCAGCAGCGTGGACGCGAAAATTCTCGATCTGTTGCCTGAGCGCCGACGCAAACTGCAGAACGCCGACCCGCGCAAGGAAAACATCACGGTAGAAGATCTACTGACGATGTCATCGCCGTTGGAGTGCGATGACTGGAACGATGCTTCGCGCGGCAATGAAGAGCGCATGTACCTCATCGAAGACTGGGCGCAGTTCATTCTCGATCTGCCTATCCGAGGACGGATGAGAGTGGGGGAAGCGAAAGAGACTCCCAGGTACGGGCGTAATTTTAGCTACTGCACAGGCGGTGTATTCGTCTTGAGCGAGGTGCTCTCGAAGGCCACTGGACTACGCGCAGACAAGTACGCCGAGGAAAAACTATTTGGCCCGTTGGGTATCCGGAACGCGACGTGGGTCTACTCCCCCTTGGATATCCCGCAAACCGGGGGAGGGCTGCGTCTGAGCAGTCTGGATCTTCTCAAAATTGCCCAGCTTTATCTCAACGGCGGGAAATGGAACGGCAAGCGAATCACTGACGAAGACTGGATTCAAAAATCGATCACGCCTCACGCAGAGACCAACGATCACCAGGAATATGGCTACTTGTGGTGGCTGCAATCATTCAAAGCGCGTGACGCTTCATATCCCGCGTTCTTCATGAGCGGCAACGGCGGCAATAAGGTCGTTGGCTTCCCAACGCTGGACATGGCCGTGGTGATCACCAGCACAAATTACAATGCGCACGGTATGCACGAGCAGACGGAACGTCTCCTCTCCGACTATATCCTCTTGGTCGTCCGCTAAACCGATACTAGGCATAATTGTGCCGATCGGACACCGGACGAGTGCCGAGCAATGGGGAAGTTGGGATTCCTCAACCGGGGCCCAAGTTCCGATGATTACGGCAAGAGACTCAATTCCGTCCCGTCCTTCGCCGATAGGGCCTTCGCGCGCCGCCGAACTCCTTGCTCAAAACGCAAACGGTGTGCCTGTATGAAACGGATATGTCGTACTCGGAAACAAACCGCGCTTGGAGGAAAACGTGCGTGCTGGACAACTGGCGACAAGCGGGCTCACACGATAAGCCCTACCTACCTGGACCTAGCGCCCTGACCGGTTCATTTGCTTTTGCTTACGAGCTTTCGTCCATCCGCCGAGAGGATAAGATTTTTGTGGTTCACCTGCCACCACTGAACCCACTGTTCAGGCGAATCGAAGGTCTGATCGGTCATCAGGTTTAGCCAGCCCAAGGCAATGCGCTTGGTCGAAAAAGGCTCCGGGGTGTCGTAAGCAGCACGGACAACTTTCTCTCCCTTCGCCCACTCCTCGCCGAGTGCGTTTTCAGGGTTCTGAAGCCAAATCATAAAATCCTCCAGACTCGAATAACTCAGTCCTGTTTCTGCCTGGAGGTTCCTCACAGATTGATCTCTAAAGAAAGGCTTATCCCCCCATACCTTGAGCAAGCTGACCCACTCCTCAGCCTTAGAACGAGTCAAGCGCCATGGGTGCGGGCGCGGAATCTGGGCGAAGAATTTCTGCCATTCCTCCTTGGTCGAGAAATCTTTGTTGAACTGGCCGTGCAAATATTCATCGATACGGCGCTGCTGCTCCCCGGATGCGATTGCGATGAGATCGGCAACGTCCAACCTCATTTCCCAGGAGCGCGCTTCGTCGTCAAAATAAAGCGCATTGACCTCAGGGTGGTTGGAAATATCTCCGATGGGTTCCGGACCAAAAACCCAAAGTTCGTAAAGGCCGGGCTGGTGGACAACAAAGCGCAACGTGTGGAGTTGACGGCGTTGGTAAACGTCCTGGTCTGCAGGGATCCCGACGTTCCGGTCGCGAACCTCTAACCGTTCGTCCGTTCCGGACCAGACAAGATTCCGGTCATTTTTTTTTCCACCACGTCTCGAGCTCCTGGTAAGAAGAAAAGTCCCGCCCCAACAGCCGCGTCAGTTCTTTGCGAATCTCCTTGGTGCGCTGCCTGTCCCATTGTTCCGGGTCAATCAACCAGGACCAAGCGCGCGCGGCGCCGACATACCCATCCGAAATCAATCTAGGATCACTCATCGAAGCCGTCCCTCGCTCATCGAGGGACATGCAGACGCTGGAATCGACAGCGGGACGAAGGATCAGTTCGCGTTTTGGTCCCTTCGCGAGTTCACGAACGACTCTTCCGTAATCGGATAAGGGAAGGGTCGCCGACCATCTGCTCGTAATCGGCGAGCGAGTTGTGGTATTTTCCCAGAACAAAAGGTTGTCCGAAGTGTCGCTCAGAAGGAGATCATGATGACGCCGAAAACAACATCGATCACGGACGTAGCGGAAGCCTTCTTCGAAGCATGCGAGACAGGCAAGGGATGGGAAGCCTGCCGCCCCTATTGCATGCCGAATGCGACATTCTCGGCACAGGCCGAACCATTGCTGGACGTAAAAACGCTCGCGCAATACACAAACTGGATGAAAGGCATGGTAACCGTCCTGCCGGACACCCGCTACGAGGTGAAATCATTTGCGACGGACAACGCTCGGAACAATGTCGCCGCCTACGGAGTTTTCTATGGGACGCATACCGGCCAGGGTGGGCCGGTTCCTCCCACCGGCCGAAAGATCAGCACGGATTACGTTTACATCATGCAGTTCGACGGCGACAGGATCGCCCACATGACCAAAGTATGGAACGCTGGCCTGGCGCTCAAAGACCTCGGCTGGGCATAGTGGTGGCACCGCCGAGGTGACAGCTAGTTGCCGGCGGATTTGGTTTTTGTGCAGCCCCGAGCGAATCACGGGCTACTCGGAGACTGACACGCCACGCGGCTGCGAGTCGAAGCCGCTGAGGTCGTTGGCACCAAACGACGTGTCGTACAGCCGCACAGCTTCTCGAAATCCACCCTATCGGACTCGTTCACATCAACTGGAGGCACTCCAAATGTCGCCAACGGTGTAGCCTGTCGGAAAGGGATCATCCTCCTCGATAACATAGTTCGCGAACCCCGTGATCCAAGCTTGCCCGCTGATTACCGGAACCACGGCGGCATAAGGCCCAACACGCGTCTCGGCAATCAACCTCCCAGTAAATGTCGTGCCCAGAACTCCTTCGTGGACAAAGTCTTGGAGCCAAGGGCAGTTGTCCCTTCGCGTACAGTGTTGCCATCTTCGCGGACGTGCCTGTGCCGCAAGGCGAGCGATCGAGCGCGCCCGTCCACGACGCCGGTTTATCCCAATCGAGCTTTCCCGTGGACACTATTACCGCATTTCTTCTAGCAGCCTTTGGGTTAATTGCTGGGCCCGATAGCTGTGCGATGGTAATTCCGGAGATCCCGGGATGCTCTGGATGCTCGACCGGTAACTGCTCCGCGGCTGCGGCTTTGATCATTTCCCCAATGCGGACGATGTCGCGCGCTTGGTTCGGTTTCAGTTCCAAACCAAGAGGTTCGGCCTCCGCGATCACATAAAACATCCCTCCATACGCGACATCCACAACTACGGTTCCTAACGTAGGCACGTCGATTGGTTTCGAGATATGAACGGCGAACGCGGGAACGTTTTGAAACGTGACCCGGTTCACCTTCCCGTTCGTAGTTTCCGCTTCTACTTCGACGAGTCCAGCAGGAGTGTCCAAGGTGAGCTTCGTCACTTGACCTCGAATCGGAACCATGCCGGTTTCTAGAAGTACGGTTGCGACGCAAATTGTGTTTGTGCCGGACATCGCGGGGTACTCAACCTGCTCCATGATGACAAAGCCCGCGTCCGCTTTGGGATCGGTTGGCGGCAGAATCAGATTGCGATTGGATGCCGGATGTCCTCTGGGCTCTCTTAGCATTAATTTTCGAAGATTGTCCTCACATGTTTGAAAGTATTTCATTTTCTCTAACATAGTCCTACCGGGAACATCTCGCACACCACCTATAATCACGCGCCCGGGCTCTCCACAGGCATGCGCGTCCACCGCAGAAATCATTCGTGTGAATTTCATTAGCGACTCCGTACCGCTCATTAGGCGGCAAGAACAAATTACCTCACTTCGGCGGCCGACCCTTGGACAAGACCGTAATCGCTTCGAGGGGACGGTCCCTCCGGAGAACTTGCTTTGCGGCCTCTCAATTCCTGAAGGATTCGGCGGATTTTACCGTGATGCCGCATTCGTCGCCTGACATGAGCAATGGCGGTGGCTTGCCTTCACCGCTGGGAACGCATATTGCTTCGTGGTATGCGAAAAAGCTTGGCGTGCCCGTTGCGATGGTCAATAAAGTTGGCCGCTCGTACAAACCGCCGCCAAATGAGATCAATGGAGTCTTCCCGGGTCGTTCCGCGATAGTTGACTCCGATGGAACCGTCCTTCAGTCGATGGACGACAAAGAGGGAATCGGCATTGCGAGCATCACTTTAGATCCGGGCAAGAAAACTCGCGCTGATCAGGTGTGTACGGGAGTAGGGATTGCCGAACTTGCAGTAGCGGACCGGAGGGAGCTGCAGCAGTGGCCGACGAGTATGCCCGAGCGCACAAGTCCTGCGAAAGCAATCCCGCCCGCAAGGCGAAGGCGCTTTCGATCTCAGGGAAGCCCTGAAATTTTCTCGCTGTGTGCCCCGCAGAGAATGCATGCATTTGAAGCAGGCCGTCAGTTAGTTGCGACTCGCGACGTGAGGTCCAACTTCACTATTGGCGACGCAAACCGGGGATCAGTTCAATGCGAGTTTGAGCACCTGTAGCCAACCTTCTTTGCAGTAGCAATTAACAATTTACCGCTGGCTCCTGTACCATGCCGGGCATGGGCAAGGGTCGCCTAGAAGCATTCAGCGATGGCGTGATCGCGATTATCATCACGATTATGGTGCTGGAAATGAAGGTGCCGCGCGGCGAGAGCTTTGCTGCCTTGCGGCCGCTGCTGCCCGTTTTCCTCAGCTACGTGCTGAGCTTTTTGTATGTCGGCATCTATTGGAACAATCACCACCACATGCTGCACACCACGACTCGCGTCACCGGGTCGATTCTGTGGGCTAATTTGCACTTGCTGTTCTGGCTGTCACTATTCCCATTTGCGACCGGTTGGATGGGCCAGAATCATTTTGCGCTTCCGCCCTCTGCACTGTACGGTTTCGTCTTGCTAATGGCAGGCATCGCATATTTCATCTTGCAGCAGGCCATCATTGTCTCGCAGGGGCCAACCTCGGTGCTCCGCAAGGCGATTGGCAGGGATTGGAAGGGAAAGGTTTCGCCGCTATTGTATGTGGCCGGGATAATCAGCAGCCTTTTCTCGTCCTGGATGGCACAGGCGATCTACGTCTTCGTCGCGCTGCTCTGGCTAATTCCTGACCGGCGCATCGAGCATGCCCTTCGGCAGACCCAGAGCTGACTTAAGAAGAACTCCAAAAAGGATGATCGTTTCTGGATGACGGAAAAAAGGCTCAATCTCAGGGTAGCCGACTATACACCCAGAACTTCGTTTTTTTGCGCTTACACTGTGGGGGTTGCCACGGCACCCGCATATACGCGCGACCCTAGTAGGCGGATCGCGTCATCAGTTCTGACCACGCGCCCGAACGCGAAGCTGAACGCCTCTAGGCCCACACGATGCATCTCCTCAGACCAGCCGGTGCACGCGTCACCGACAATCACCGCCTGAAAGTCACAATCGGCAGCCTCGCGTGCGGTTAACCCGACGCAGACATCCGTCGTCAGCCCGACAACGAAGAGCGTTTGCACACCCGCGTTACGCAGTATCTGGTCCAACCTCGTAGAGCTGAACGGCCCACTAGAAACCTTATTGAGGACCTCGCCCGTCATGGGAGCAACAGCTTCATCAATTTCCCAACTGGGATCGTTTACAACCGGGAATACGCGTTCGCCAAGCACCGCCAAGCCCAGCTTGTCGAGGTCCTTCAACCAGCCAGGAAGGTCGCGCCCGTCGAGCATCCAGCACCCCGTGGCTGTAAAGAATATCGGCAACTTTCGCTCGCGAAAACACGCCGGCAGCCGTTGCACATTCGGGACCACCAGCTGCCGCACCCGTTCAAAGTAGCCGCTGGTAACGCCGGGCACAAGTTTTTCGAAGACCTGCGCAAGCGGATAATCGCAGCGAACAAAATAGCGCTGCATGTCGACGACCACGAGTACAGCATGTTGCGTGTCGAAAGCAAACGGCGCTTGCTCCTTCAAGCGAATTACCTCACGCACCTTGTCCTGTTCCGTCATAGCCCTTCCCTGCCAGGCGTTACACCTTTATGCCGGTCACAATGCCCCAGTAACCGAAGGTTTCAATGACTTCGATATTGGCGAATCCGGCCCCGGAAACAATCTCGTTCAGCTCCCGGCCTGAGTACTGGCGACCTTCTGTCCAGAGCAACATGACCGCCGAGAACAGCGCTGGAGCCAGCGGCCCGATTCGATCATCGTTTACCAATGGCTCGTGAATGATAATGCGTCCGCTGCGAGGCAATAAGTCAAATGACTTTTTCGCAAGAAACCTGCATTTATCTTCCGGCCAGTCGTGAAACACCAGCGAATAAAAATGCAGGTCCGCATCCGGAAAACGATCTTTCCACATGTCGCCGGCTTGTGCGGTCACGCGATTGGCATATCCTGCCTCTTTGGCGTATTCACTGGCAAGTTCACAAACGGCAGCCATGTCGAAGACGATGGCACGAAGGTTCGGCCATTGCCGAACCGCGCCAATAGCATGCGCTCCTGAGCCACCACCTACATCGAGCAGAGATCTGTTGCGAGAGAGGTCGAGTTGGCGGGGCCAAGCACACGCCGCTGCCGTGCTTTGGCTGTGCATAGCCCGAGTAAAGACACGGCTTGCGCCTCGTGCGCTCCGAACATTTCTCCCTCGCCGTAACCGAAAGGATGGCCGCTCAGCACGGCTTTCTTCAAGTTATCAGGCGAGACCAGCATGGTAGTCGCCCGCGCGAAGTCCAGCATTCCTTTCCGCGAAAAGGGACCACTGTCCAGCAAGTAGTCACGCCCGAGCGGCGGCGGTGAGAAGGGCGTCTACGGACCTGACGGGTATTGCCAGCGAGGCGGCAAGTTCCTGAATGCTCTTTTCGCTGTCGCCGACGGCTCCGAACATGCCGATTTCATGGGCAACCAGCAATGCGGTAGTTCCGCACACTGCATACAGCGCGTCCATCAAGATCATCACTTGGGTGCAAACCAGCGTCTCTTTTTTGACTTCAAAAAGCGGGAGCGAGTATACATTCATTTCTGCTCAAATAAGTCTGAAATGTCCCGTGGTTCCTATGGGGGCCGGTTGTGGGAAGGGGGGAGCTCCGTTGGCGTTTTGCCGTCGATCATGGGCGGGTGACGGGCGATCCGTAAGTTGAGAAGCTCCCCCAAGATGCTCAAATTCACAGTGGCCGACAATTCAGCAGCGATCTTCGCTGGGCAACTGGAATAAAAAACCCTCCTTGCGATCATTTCGTTGAAAGCGCGTTCTAGGGCCACTGACAAGCGGGCTGGCATACCGAAGAAGATTCTTTTGGCGATGCGAGCGAGAATGGGGCATTAAAATCGTTCGAGATTGCTTCAAGGCTGGATCGTTACCTTTTCGCACACACTCTGGAAAAATGCTCCTTGCATTCTGTGGGCTACTGTCATACTGTCCTATGACAGAAGGCCTACCCCTTGCTCTTTCAGATCAACTTCAAATCCGGCATGCCCGTCTATCTCCAGCTCGTTGATCAGGTCAAGGCCGCTGCCGCCTCCGGCGAGCTGAAGCCCGGCGAGGCGCTTCCCTCCATCCGTCCGCTTGCCGAAGAGCTTCGTCTCAACCGTAACACCGTTGCGAAGGCCTATGCCGAACTCGAAAGCTTGGGCGTAATCGAAAGCCTGCCCGGCAAAGGATGCTTCCTTAAGCAGAATCACTCGCCGTTGCGCAAAGAAATCCGCCGCAAGCTGCTCATCGAGGAAATCGACCAGGCCATTGTCATGGCCCACCATTTACAGGTGCCCGGCCGGGAATTTTTGGAACTAATCCAACAGCGCATGGATTCGTTCGAACACAAGCGGCGCGCCAACGAAGAGCATAAGGAGAAATGATCGATGAACTCACCCACACCAGCCATCGAAATCAAGAATCTCGCTTACGCCTACCGCAAGGCCGAAGCTGTCCATGATTTGAGTTTCCGCGTGCAGCCCGGCCGCTGTTACGGGCTTTTTGGCCGCAATGGCGCAGGTAAGACCACCACCATGAAGTGCCTGTTGAATCTGCTGCGTCCTCAGCGAGGCCTGGCGCGCGTGTTCGGCCTTGAGCCGGGCAAAGCCGAGGTTGAAGTAAAGCGCCGCCTCGCCTACGTCCCGGACCAGTTGGCGTTCTATCCCTGGATGACTGTCCGCGAGACGCTCGACTATCTGGCTTCCTTCCGCGAACACTGGAACCAGAAGAAAGAGCAGGAATTGTTTGACCGCTTCGGGCTCCATCCGTCCAAACGCACTGATGCGCTCTCGAAGGGCCAGCGCACGCAGCTCGCGCTCATCGCCGCCATTTGCCCCGAGCCGGAACTGCTGGTGCTCGATGAACCTACCTCCGGCCTCGACCCCATCGTCCGCCGCGAATTCATCGAGACCGTGATCGGCGCATATCAGGAGGGCCATCCGGGCTCCCGCACCATTCTCGTCTCCACCCACCTCATCGCGGAATTCGAAGGTTTGATCGACGAATTCACGATCATCGACCAGGGCGCTGCTGTCCTGACGCTCGAAGCCGACACCGCACGCGAACGCTATCAGCGCATCCGCGCGCGTTTCTCTCAAGCTCCGCCGGAAATGGAGCTGAAGGGCGCGCTGCGCGTCCGCCGCGAAGGCCGCGAACTGGAGCTGATCGCCAATGGCGGTGGCCCTCCTTTAATGGAAAGCCTGCGTAAACACAATCCTGAAACGCTCACGACCGAGGCGCTGACGTTGGAAGAAATCTTTGTCGCGGCCCTGAAATCCTAGGAGGCTTCCGTGGACACAACGATTGCCGTAACGCGGAACCCACAAGCCATCCGGTTAAAAAAAGAAGCGCGGGCGCTGTTCTGGCCCTGGTGCGGCACCATGATCGCCGGCGTGCTGGTGGTTTTCTTTCCTCACTCCCGTTCTGCGGCGGACCTGGCCGTGCTGGGCTTTTTCTTTGGGATTCCGCTGCTCGCGACTCTCTCGCTTGGCAACGAGTTTTATCACCGGACATTTTCTCTCTGGCTCAGCCAGCCCGCCGGCCGCATGCGACTCTGGGGAGAAAAGATGAGCGTCATGTGCGCCGCGGTCCTTTCTGCGGGAGCCGTTACGATGGCCGGGATGTTCTTCTTCGCCCTACCGGAGATGAACCTCACGTATAACAAAGCGGCGGCCGTTGCCTACATCCTCGTCACCATGGCTTCGGCCACGTACTGGACGCTGGCGGCTCGCTCCACGGCTGGCGGCTTCATTCTGATCGGTTGCATCTTCTGGATTTTTTATATATTCCTTGGAGAAATCCAGAACCTGCCTCAGCGGGACGGCTTGTTTTATGCCGCGCCTCCACCCATCGCGGCCACGATGGCCATTTTCTCGTTCGCTATCTGCTTCTCCGCCCTGATGCTTTGGCTCGGCGCGCGGAGATTGGTCCGCTTCCAGGTCACCGGAGGCAGCAGCGAAGATCTGCTGACGGCCGGTCCGTCAGTGATACCGGAAATATGGGCCAGATGGTTCCGCAGCCAGCCGTCCGGCGCTACTCTCAACCTGATCCGCAAGGAGTTTTGCCTGCTCCGGCCGATCTGGGTGATTGAGTCGTTCGTCGTGGTTTACCTGGCCTTCCTGGCGTTCTTCCGGCTCTTGCCCGTCCCGCCGGTGTTTCTCCCGGAGACTCTGTTTGAGTGGATCGTATTGGGCCCGGTCGCAATGACCGGTTTAGGTTTGGCCGGACTCGCCGGAATCCTTTCTCTGGGCGAGGAGCGGACCTCCGGAACCTTCGCTTGGTACATGACTCTTCCAATTTCGGCGCGCCGCCAATGGCTGATCAAGCTCCTTGTCGCGATGTTCTCGGGGCTGGCCTGCTCCGTTCTGCTACCTGTGCTGACTTTGATGGCAGGCGGTTCCATCTATGGGTCGCCCTTCCTATTTGTTCACGCTGGCGCCGTGCGGGAAGATCTCATCTTCATGCCCATCCTGATTCTTGCGTGCTTCTGGTGCGCGTGCGCCGCAAACGGCACGGTGCGCGCGGCAACCTGGGCGATGCCAGCGATTGCGGCAGTTCCCTTTACAACGGCCGGCGGCCTATGGCTCGGCCGGGAATTGGCGAACGCCACGGGCACGCTCAAGGATCACGTCGTTTCTTCTTTCCACCTCAGCCCAATGGCGTTCGCCAACATTATCGACTATGCCGATACCCACGTGCTGTGGCTGTTTGTCCCGACTTTGCTCGTCGCTCTGTTGCAAAGTTACCGGCTCTTCCGCACGCCGCCCCAAAATAGCGCCTTGTGGATGTTGCGTTGCCTGCTGCCGCTGGTCGCCGTCACGCTTCTGTGGAGTTTTTCCGCCTCTGTGGGGTTCCTCTCCTCGCACTGGGAGCCCTTCCAAGAAGCCCGGCGAGCGCTCGATAAGTTCTATCTGGATACAGGAAAGCTCGAACTCAACGGCGATGATCTGGCCAGAAGCTCCTCCTTCAGTGGGTTGACGTGGCGCTGGCTAAGAGGCTCGAAGATTGTTGTTGCTCCCACTCAATCGCATTTGCCGGGTTATCTCGCCATGATCCATCTGGCCAGCGGTCTGGAGTGCAGGCTGACGGTTGTCCGTTCCGGAGGGACATCGGCATCCTGCGGTAAGCGCTGACAACACAGGACGAGAGGGAGAGCTCGCCTTAGCTGGGCAGCCGATCAGAAGGCTACTGAGTGAGGGGCAATCCGTAAGTTGAGATTTGAGCTCCCCGGCGGGAGGCTCAACTTCAGAGTTGCTGACAATACGTTCCAGAGCGCTGGGCACGTTGTCATTCCGTCTGCACGATTTCATGAGAACCGTCTATTGTCAGAGTTGCGCCCAAGCCCGCATAAGCGTAGTGATCGCCGAAGGCCTTCTGAAGGGCTGTGAACGCTGGCTCTCCCGTGCAATGACCAGGAGCGATGAAGTCTACTTTGAAATGGTCGTGCAGCGCAGTGACGATCTTCTCGATCTCTGCATCGGGCGCCACTACCAGGTGAAAGCCCCCGACTATGAGGTGAATGTGGGGATTGATCGTCATTGCCAGTTCGACGATTCTGTCGATGCCAGGATGAGAACAACCCACAATGATAATCAGCCCATCTGGTGTATTGATGGCAAGCGATAGCTCACGCAATTCGAGCGTACCCGGCTTCTCAGAAACCAGCGTCAATAGGCGTATGTCCGGCGCAATCTCGGTATTTTTATCCAGCAACTGGAAGTTGGCATCAGGCCAGGCAGAACCAAACCGCATAATTTCGGGAGGCGCACCGTTGTAATAGCGCTTCTCCTGCGGGAGTGATGGGTCCCTGCGATAGAAGGTGCTGGGCAAATCTGCGCCGTAAACTCCAAATCCCTCTTTGGGTGCGTAGATAGTGACTTTGGGATTCACACTTAAGACGTGGCTCAATCCACCCATGTGATCGCCGTGGCGGTGCGACATCACAACATAGTCCAATTTGGTTAAATCGATTCCTTTCGCCTTGGAATTCTCCGCCAGGACGCGCGGATTATTCCCGGTATCGAACAAAATCCGTTTTCCGCGATATTCGATGAAAGCGGCATAGCCCCAATCTTTTTGCATCGGCGAGTTTTTGCCAAAGGCATCGTACAAAATCGTGATTCGAGCCTTCGGCGGAACCTGTTGGCCGCTTGCGTCACGGGCATGAAAGCCTCCGCTGAACGCAAGGAGCAATGTGGAGACCGACGCGGCCGAAAATCCGACTCTCATTTGTTCCTCCGGGCAACAAAATCAATTGAGTTTGAGCGGCGGCGAAAGTGTATAACACCCGGGCAAGAATGAAGGTTTACGGCAACTCGGGAAGAAGCGGATTACTTCTTGTTTGCCATCCGGGAGTTATAGCGCGCCGGCCCGAATTGAAATGCTGAGTGCGGCCACGTCTGTCGGCAGACGCGTCATGCGCCGAGAAGAAAAGGCAAGAAAAACCACCAAGCCGCAATCCGCGCCGGAATGGAATCGAAAGGAGTATTTCCGCTAGAAGCGGAAGTTGGTCTCCAGATATCCAAACTGGGCATTTGTACCCGCTGGATAAATGCTCGCCACTACGCTCTTGCCCCAGGCGCGTGCGTAGTACGTCGTGAACGAAAAACCGTAGCGCAATGGCACGTCCATACTGACGTCCCAGACGTTGGCCAGGGCGCGGTTACCGCCGCTGGCGCGGCCCGTGTAACCGAAGGTGTGCGGCTGAAATGCGCCGCCACCGCCGTACCATAGATCGTTCGCATTGGCCAGGCGCAGGGCGTGCAATTCGCTTTTGATGACGAACGAACGCGGCAGACGAAACGTTGCCGATCCGAAGAAATCCTCATTGTTCATCATATTGTAGAACGGAAAACGGGCGTAGGGACGAGGTGTGGGAAGTACCTGGAAGAATGTGCCATGGCGGCCGTCGGCGGGGTCGTTATCGCCGCTGCCGAAGGAGTAGCCCGCGCGAAAAAAGGGGTTGAGGACGTGGATGACCGGCTGCCAACCCGCTTCGCCGACGAAGGCACCGGCTCGCTGCGTGAGAACGCCCCAACTGCCGTTCTGCAAAGCGCCCCAAAATAAGACGTCGAATTGACCGTGATTTTGTGTACGAAAAACATGAATGTAGTCGGCGCCGTAAGTGCCGATGCGAATGTGATTGTGGTCGGCTGCGCGTAACGCCGTGGCGCGATTGTCGGTTTTCAGAACCGAGGCGCGTTCATCGATGTAGCCGAGACTGAAGAGGCGAAATTCGCCGGACGATTTGGCGGAATTGACAAGCACCGTGTACGCACCATAAAAAAGGTCGACATCGAGTTCGCCCATTGCGTCAATTTGGTACACACCGCGCGTAGGACGCGCGCCGAGCAGAGTGAAATTTCCGGCGTGCGTATCGAAGGCCAGTTGTGCTCCGTCAAAGCTGCGGCCGACAGCGGAAAAGTCGAGATCGCCTATGAGGCGCTGCGTGATACGCGTATTGACGAGCGTGGCGAGCGATTTATCCTTCGGACTGACTTCCGCTCCGTCGAGAAAGGTGAAGCGGCCGAGTTTGAGCTTGCCGTCTGAAGGCAGCACAAAGGCCACATACGCCTGACGGACGAAGCCATTGGCGTTATTCTGGCCGCGCCCGTTTGCGGCGAAGTAAGTACCGCCGAGGCCGAGCTGTCCGGGACGCCCGGCCAGAATCGCGCCGGTGGGCAGGTCGAGAATCGCGTCTTGTGCGCCTTCGACGAACCATTCGAAGCGCTCGGATTTTTGACCGAGGCCGACGCGGAGCAGAGAGTGTTCGAAGGCCTGGGTGTTTTGCGCTGGAGTGGGCGCTTGGAACCAATCCCAGGCTTCCGTGCGGAAGCGCCAGTTGACGCTGAGGTCGAGCGGACCGAGCTTGTGGTGAGATGAAGCTTGCGAAGCCGGTTGCGGGCTCGCTTCGGGTCCGCGGGCAGCCGAGGCCGGTTCGTTCGAATTCGTGACCGCGACGAGTTCTTGTGCGGAGGCGGCGCCAGCGAAGAGCATCGCGAGTGCTAGAAATACAATTCGAGGGAGTTTTGTATAAATCATTCTCTATCTTCCTTTCTGCATACACCCAGTTGCGCGCGTGCGCGAACGATTCCGCTGCTTCTGGAGCCGGAGCCGGGAAAAGCTTTTGGTACGAGAAAATTCCAGCGCGAGCGACGGAAGCTTGATGCCAAACGTAGATCACACTGCGTGCCGAGCTGCAGCAAGATCAAGGTAGCCGCAAGGAAAGCGCGGGCGAAAAGAAAGCGCCCTCCCGAATACTGAGGGGTTCGCTGCTTGATAGCGCCGAGAGGCACCCGCCGACGGGCCCCGATGCAGGTCTCCGCGCTATGCAACACGACGCCGGTGACCGGATCCTTGGAGTAGGCGTCCACCGGACAGCCTTGCAGACATGTCGGCTCGATACAGTGATTGCAGCCCATCGAAAGATAGGGAGCGGTGGGTATTCGGGTACCGGCCGCCTTCGATCTCTCCCACCCTTCGCCAGTTGATTTCTGCGGGATTGCCGTTCTGCTCGTTGCAAGCCACAACGCAGCACTTGCAGCCGATAGATTTGGTCATGTCGAAGTGAAACCGATACTGCTCTCCCGGCAAAAGAGGAGGCTGCGGGATGCGCGCTACCGCAGTAGCGAAGGGCGTCCCGCACTGCGGTGCGCCGCTAGAACGCGACCCGATTTTGGGGGTCAACAAAGGGTGGGCAGTCTGTTCTTTTGCTTTTTCGAGTAGGGGCAACAACATAGCGTAGTAGCAAACTCCAACCACGACCCGGTATTTGGCGACCGAATCGACCAAATAGCACGGCTCTTTTGACCCACAGTTTGGCGAACGGGGCATCCTCGCAATGGCTAAAAATCTTTAAGCGCTTTGCGAGTTGCCTCCGTCACGATCTGTCTTTGAGACTGCGGTGTGCGCGATGGAATGGCAAACGCATAATTTGACTTCGGCCCATTACATATTTTGCCGAGGCGGTCTCAAAAAACCGACGCATTCCATTTCTGCTTGTGGCCAGATGACGAGCAAACCGAAGATTGAGAAAGCTAAGTCCTATGCGGTAAGTCCAACTTCAGAGTTAATAATTTGGCGGCTAGCAGCCGAGTGAGTGACGAAGAGAGCGTTAGAATGCAGCATACCTCAATTGACCATCTCGCGGGTGGCACGGCAAATTCGACTTCGATCGTCGGCGATTCGCTGTTACGAGCGGATTGGCCTGCTCCCCCTGCGCAGCGGCTCAGCGGGCAGAGACGTTACGATCCAAGGGTGCTTTACCGCCTGGCAATAATTCAGTTTGCTCGTCAACTCGGTTTTACATTGGCTGAAATCCGATGCTTGTTTTTTGGCTTCCGCGATGTTACCCGCGCGTCGGAACGCTGGCGGACGCTCTCTCAAAGAAAGCTCGCAGAGTTGGAGCATCTAATGAATGGAATTAAAACAGTGCGGGGGTTGCTCAAGAAGTTGATGACAAAATGCCGGCGACACCTTGGATCAATGTGGCAAGGGCATATTTCAGAGCATGCGTAGCGACGAACCAGCTACGTCCCTCGCTCGAAGTGGTAGACGCGGAGAAGAGTGTGCTAAGGCTCTTCGAAAGTGGCTTAAATAGGAAGTTTGGAGCTGCTGATAATCAGCGTGCTCAGCGTGCCGCACAGCGTGCCGCTAGGCTTGCTCCTGACCTGGGGAAGGCTTAAGATTTAACGCGTTCGAGCGGTATCAACGGAGTTCATTTATGTCCGCGAAGAACATCCGACGAACACTTGCAAGTTGGGTGGTCATGGCATTTGTTGCGGCTGCCCTATACGTCTTCATCACGCCGTGGTATCGACAGGGCGAACCGTCTATTCCTGGCAAGAATGCCGAAGACTTTCCCCTCACCGTTGCAGGAAAGCAGACTCGACTCTCCGCGTTTAGAGGAAAAGTCGTTGTTCTCAACTTTTGGGCATCTTGGTGCGGTTCCTGCGTGGAAGAGATGCCAGACTTGGACCGTCTTCAAGCGCGGATCCGCTCACGTGGTGGTATTGTCCTAGCCGTTAGTGTGGATGAGAACTGTGGTAACTACGAAGACTTCCTGAAGAATTATCCTGTACGATTTTCGACTGCCTGCGAGCCGACGAACAAAGTTCCGTCGCACTACCTCTACTCCGGCCCTTTGGATGATGGCCAGATTCCCGAAACCTATATCATCGACCGTGAAGGACGCATTGTGCGAAAGGTTATTGGTCCGCAGCAATGGGACTCCGCAGCAATGAACGCTTATTTTGATTCCATTCTGGCCGCTTCTTGAGCAGAAGTTTCAAACTCCTGAGTGGCCGCTGCCGTCACGGACTCCAGCATGCAATCGTACGATTTTGTCGTTTACCAGGATCTGGCGATTACTTCTGAGCCGCTAGCGATGGACCAATGAACGCGGAGAGGCCAGGGTCGCGAGTGTAATTGAGATTTTTCACCAACTATGCGTTTACTTTCTTTCTCATTTCTCCACCCGAACCCAGCCTGAATCAGTACACACTATAATAGCGTCATCACTCCCCAGTGGACGTTCGCCGTTGTGGGCTTGGCAACACCTTTCCAATCGCACCCGGGATGCTGAATGTCGCCTTTCTGCGCTTCAAGTCGTACGAGACGGTTCTTAGGAAACTCGATCCCCCAGTCGGGTTTCGCAGCCGTGTCTTCATATCGAAGAATCCGAAAATCTGAGAAAAGTCCCAGTAGTTCGTTATTACGATAGGTGGCGTCCTCATCCAAGAGCCGCTCTCTCATCGTGTCCCTATGAAAGTTCTCGATGACGACGACACCGCCCGCTTTCAAGCTGGGCTTAAGTTTGGGCAACAAGTCCCGAAAGGGCTGGTAGGTAAGTACAATCAAATCCCACTGCTCTGTTCCAAAATCAAAATCAGCGTCACGTTTTACGATTGCGTTAAGCTTGACCCCGAGCTTCTTCGCCCGGTTCCGCGCTTGTGCCACTGCAACATAGGCTATATCGAAGCCAGTGACGTCCCATCCGCGAGAAGCTAGGAAGAGGGAATTTCTGCCTGAACCCATGCCCACATCCAGCGCTTTGCCCGGTCTTCGATTGCGAACACATTCAACAAGAAATGCATTTGGATTGTGGTTGAACACCGGCCCCGCCCGGTTCCGATTGTTGAACGGCTGGTTTTGAAGCATCCCGTGCGTAAACACAGACAGTGACGAATAGGAGAAACGGAAGACAATGCTTCATTGGCGCTCTCCTTGCAGCAGGAAACGTGGAAGTGCCCGGGGCACCCGCGGATCCTACAAAGTCCAGTCGCTAACGGGCGGTCCAGCCGCCGTCGATGAGAAGCGTTTCGCCGGTGATCAGCGAGGCTGCGGACGAGGCGAGAAAGACCACGGCGCCAGCCACTTCCATGGGCTCGCCGATGCGGTGGAGGGCGGCGATGCGGTCAATGGTGTCGGTCAGATGGCGCAGGTCGGAGAGATACTCTTCCGTGCCTGGCGTGCGAATAAAAGTGGGGGCGACGGCGTTCACGCGGATTCCATGTTTGCCCCATTCGACAGCCAGGCATTTCGTCAAATGAGCGATGCCGGCTTTGGTCATGCAGTAAACCGATTCGGTGGGAAGTGCAGCGAATCCCGCCTGCGAGCTCATGTTGATGATAGCGCCTTTCTTCTGCTTGATCATCACGCGGCCCGCGGCTTGGCTGGCGAAAAACGTGCCTTTCAGATTGACGGCGAGGGTGGCGTCGAAATCTTCTTCGCGGACCTTCTCGGCGGGATTCTCCGGGGCTATTCCGGCGTTGTTCACGAGAATGTCGATGCGACCGAATTCTTTCACGGTATCGTCGATGGCGCGAAAAATCTGCGGCATGTGGCTCATGTCCATCTGCAAGGGCAGCACGCGCCGGCCCAGTTTGAGGATTTCGGCGGGGAGGTCCGCATTGGCGTTCACGTCGCGCAAGCCGAGGGCGATATCCGCGCCGGCGTGAGCCAGCGCGAGGGAAATGGCGCGTCCCAGGCCGCGAGCGGCGCCGGTCACCAAGGCGATTTCTCCGGTTAAATCGAACCGCGGATAGTCTGTCGCTTGTGGCATGGTGAACTCCTCAAGACTAAGACGGTAGAAGAGTACCAGTAAGAGGGTGGAAGACGATAAGAGCGTAAAAGTGGAAAGTAAAACCTTCGGAGCGCCTCGAAGACGTTTGGATTATGCAATCTGCTTCTGGCAGTACAAGGAGTCTCGGACGCCCGAGTGACGGGGGCCCTTCTCAAGGCCATCGGCCGCCGTTTACGCCGTTGTGGCTTACCAAGGGAGGCTGCACCGCTGAAATCTAGTCCGGTCAACCCGCTCCGCTCGGATCTTGCTTTTTCCATTTCTCTCCTATAGAGTTTCTATAGCAACTCCTATGGAATCTCTATAGGACAGGACAAATGTCGCCTTCCAACACCAATCTCCTCCAGGGCACCCTGGATGTGCTCATCCTTAAAGTTCTTGCGCTCCAGCCAATGCACGGCCTAGGAATCTCCAACCGCATCGCGCAGGTCACCTCGAACACCTTTGTCGTCAAGCCGGGCTCACTCTTTCCCGCCCTTCACCGCATGGAGGAAGCCGGCTGGCTCACGTCCACCTGGGGCGAATCCGAAAACAACCGTCGCGCGAAGTTCTACCGTCTCACCGCCGCCGGCCGCCGACAGCTCAAACAGGAAACCGATCTCTGGGCGCGCATTTCCGCCGCCATGGCCCGCGCTCTTAAAGCAACTTGAGAACGAGCAGCTCTTCGAGGTGGACTATGCTCTTTTGGCCAAAACTCAACTCTCTCTGGCGCAATCTGACCGAGAGGCAGAAAGTGGAAGCGGATCTCGCCAACGAAATACGCTCCTACCGCGAATTGCTCGAAGAACAAAAGATCCGCGAAGGCGCTGATCCGGTCACAGCTCGGCGGGAAGCCTCGATCGAACTCGGCGGCGCCGAAAAGCTCAAGGAAGAAGTTCGGGACGTGCGCCGCGGAGCTGCTTTTGACGTCCTGGGCGCAGAACTTCGGCAATCGTTGCGCGGTCTTCGCCGCAATCCTTCGCTAACCGTCCTCGGCACAACCATGCTCTCCCTCGGCATGGGCGCCTGCATTGTTGTCTTCAGCATCTTCCAATCCGTGCTGCTCAAACCTTTGCCGTTCCGCGAGGCGAATCGCCTGCTCACCATCTCGGAAACCCGCGTCGACCGCGGCATCGATCACGCATCCTTTTCCGAAGCCAATTTCTGGGACGTTCGGTCGTACAATCACTCTTTCAGCGAAGTCGGGGCTTATCACTATGACGAAGCCAACCTAACCGGCTTTGGCCCCGCTGAGAAGGTCGTCGCTTGTGAAGTCAGCGCCGGCTTCTTCCGCACACTCGGCGTCTCTCCGGTTCTCGGCCGCGATTTTTCCTACGACGATGACCGCGGCGGATTCCGAAATTCGGTTGTGATGGTTGGCAACAAATTCTGGAAGACGCGCTTTGGCGGCGATCCAAGAGTTCTCGGTAAAACTCTTCGGCTCAATGACAAGGCCTACGTCGTCATCGGCGTTCTTCCTCCCGGCGAGCCCTGGATCGACGATCAGCTTTACATGCCTTTCGGTTATCGCCCCGACGCCGACCGTACCAGTTGGGAATTTCAAGTCATGGGCCGCCTCAAGCCTGGCGTAACCGGGGAAGCCGCGCAAGCCGATCTCGCTCAAATCGCAGCTTCCCTGGCGCAGTCCTTTCCCAAAGAGGACAAGGGCATCGGCTTTGTCTTCACGCCTTCGAGTACTTGGGTTGCGAGTGATACCACGCGCCGCGCCCTCTGGGTTCTCCTCGGTGCCGTCACCTTTCTTCTTCTCATCGCTTGTCTGAATATCGCCAATCTTCTCCTCGCTCGTGGTACCGCGCGCATGCGCGAAATCGCCGTGCGCACCGCTCTCGGCGCCAGCCGCGCCCGCCTCACTCGCTTCGTGATGATGGAGTCGCTTTTGCTGAACGGCCTCGGCGCGGCGGCAGGATTGTTCGTCGCCTACCTCGGCATCGGCCTCATCCAATCTGTCGAAATT
Source organism: Acidobacteriota bacterium (assembly GCA_003223245.1). Taxonomy (GTDB): domain Bacteria; phylum Acidobacteriota; class Terriglobia; order Acidiferrales; family UBA7541; genus Acidiferrum. The sequence continues at coordinate 29,218 of QHYI01000156.1, read as the reverse complement.
CGCGGCATACCGCGCCTTGCTGACGCCGGGCTCAATACCTGGGTGCTTGCCTTCGCGGTTTTCATCGCCCTGGTGACTGGCGTTCTGTCGGGCCTCGCCCCCGCGCTGCAGGCGCCCGCTTCCGGCATTGCTGCCGCTCTTCGCGATGGCGATCGCCAAACCAGCAGCCGCGGACAAGGCCGGCTTCGCAACGTTCTGGTCACCGGTGAAGTGGCGCTGTCGTTTCTTCTGCTCGTCGGTGCGGGTCTCCTCATCCGCAGCTTCAAAGAACTCATGACCGTGGACCGTGGCTTTCACACCGAAAATCGCCTAATGTTTACCGTCAGCATGCCCGGTTCTTATTGGGAAAAAGGAATCGGCAAACAGTTTCTCGATCGCTTCTTCGAGCGCCTGAAGACGAACCCGCAAGTTCTGGCAGCCGGCGCCGTCAATCAGCGCCCCGTCGAAGGCGGCGATCCCGGCATGGGCATCGACACGCCGCAATCTTCGGCGCCACCCCCTTGGGCCGGATGGCGCATCGTTACGCCGGGTTATTTCGCCGCGGTCGGTCTTCCCCTGGTCCGCGGCAGACTCTTCGATGAAAACGACAAGCCCGTCTGGATTCCCAAAGACGTGCCGCCCTATCCTCGCCGGGTAATCCTCAGTGATCGTCTCGCCAAACAAATTTTCAAGAACGAGGATCCCATCGGAAAGAAAGTGGTTCTCTGGAAGGGCCAAAGCAGCGGCCTCGCCGAAGTTGTGGGTGTTGTGGGGGATAGTCGCGAGCGCGGTCTCGCCGAAAATCCGACGCTCACCGTCTATCTTCCCTACGGAACGAACGCCCTGACCAGCGAGTTCGTCGTTCACACGCGCGACAATCCGCTTGCGCTGGTTCCGACCATTCGCTCGCTCGTCGGCCAACTCGATCCCAATCTTCCCATTTCCGACGTGCGCTCCTTCGACCAGGTCGTGTACCGTTCCGTCGCTCCACAACGCCTCAATGCCATTCTCCTGTCCATCTTCAGCGTGCTGGCTCTTCTGCTCGCCACAACCGGCATTTACGGCGTACTCTCCTACTCCATCACGCGGCGCACGCCCGAAATCGGTCTCCGCGTGGCACTCGGCGCTACTCGCTCCAATATCCTGGGCATGACCATTCGGGAGGGCTTGCGTCCTGCTCTCATCGGCGTGCTCCTCGGAGCCATCGGCGCCTTCTGGCTCTCCCGTTACTTGGCTACTCTTCTCTTCGGCGTAAAACCCTTCGACGCCGTCACCTACCTCGCCGTAGCGACTCTCCTCCTCGCCACCGCGGCTCTCGCCTGCTACATCCCTGGCCGCCGCGCCATCCAAACTGACCCCGCTTCCGCCCTCCGCATTGAGTAGCGGGCCTGCGACGGGGAACTCCTGCGACCTGTCGCAACCGTCAGTTTCCGAATACAGACGAACGGGACACGATTCGTGGACAGGTCAATTCGACTGCTATCGAACGGGCGCTGCGGCGCAATAGCATTCACCGCGATGGCCGAGGAGCCTTATGCCAGGTGCCGGCTTTCTTGCATCGCGGGTTCAGGTTGATGTTGCAGAAGAATTCGGAAAGCGAGTCCGTGCGTAATCAGCAGCAGCGGCACTACCAAAGTCGGGAGGAAGAATGCGGCTCCCAGCTGCCCTGCCAATAGTCCGGCGTGATTGGCCTGGTAGAAAGCGTTGAGGATATCGGCGAAACCCCACAGGCTGAAGACCCATGCGGCAGCAACGCCAGCCGCGCTGGGCAGCCATAGCAGCGAAAGCAACGCAAGTATCGCCGCAACGATGTCCCCATACGCTGCGGAATGCGCGAAGGCAGGCGGCAGACCGGGTGACACGACTCCGGGAACCAGAAATGCCAGCCCGATGAAGCGGAAGCTGTGCAGCATGAGCAGGGGCCGCAAGGCTTCGGCTCGCGCCCGGAGGCGGAGTTCCGCCCAGATATATCGAGCGGTGACTATCCCCCACGCGATGAAGCTGAATGCGATGCCTACGAAAAACCAGATCATTTGTTGTGGCACGGTAGATATCTCCTTTTTAGACTTTTAGAATTTCACCCAGTGACGTTGCCAATGCTTCTCAAAACACGCCGCGCCGCGGCCGTTGCGAGGTTCTGCGCAGCAGGCCGATCAGTGCATAGGAGTGAAGAAGGAACCCGCGCGGCATGCCGTAGACCGGGACGAGCGCGATCGGGAAGACCATACCGCCCCCGCCGCCGTTGGTGAGCGTGCCGAGCGCCAGAGCCTAGCCAGGCCACCGTCGAGGCCACCGCCTGGACGATGGTCATAATAAGAATGAGTGACATTGCGGCCTACTTTCGCCGAATCGATCGAGCGTCACTGCTGCGCTCCCGGGCCCATCAAGGCTCTCAGCGGCATGAACGGTCCGACGGGAACGTACTGGTGATCCATCAACTGTTCCTTCGCGAGCGGCAGCGTTTCCACAATGGCTCGTGCCTCGTCCTCGCTCTTCGCGTCGACCAGGAAGATGACGCCTTTGCCATCGCCGCGTGAATACCACCGGCGGATTTTCCCGTCGAGGTAGAGCTTCACAGTTGCCCGAATCTCTTCCGGTATAACGGCCAAGATTTGTTGAGGAGTTACGCCCTGCGTGCGGGTCTCAATGACAAGCACTGCGGTGGTTTTAGGTACAGCCGCGCTGGGCACGCCTGAGGCGCCCCCGGACTGTGATTGCGCTACCGACGTTGCGGGAATCACTGGGTTCATCGGGTTATCCTTTCGATTCAGTCTGGTTTCGTCAATCCTAAAAAGAGTACGACCGTCCTCTTTCTTGGTTGGTACCAGCTGGTACCACACCTTAACTTAGACGCGCCATCTTACCGATGGTTACAAAGAAATTCAGCCTGGGCCACGGAGTCAGACTATACTGGTACCAGTGGGTACCACGATGCTTATGATGGTGCTATGGGGTACCGGCGTCGTCAAGGAGAGGTGAATGGCTAGGGCAAAGATGTCGAAGCGCCGACAGGAAAGCGGTGACGAAACCGCGGTGCGCAAGCGCATCCTTGAGGCGGCCTTTGCGGCGTTCATGAAGAGCGGCCACGCAGCGGCCAGCACGCTTGAGATCGCGACACGCGCGCGCGTTTCGAAGCGAGAACTTTACGCGCTAGTTGGCAACAAACAGAAAATGCTGATCGCCTGCATCCGCGAGCGCGCAAAGCGACTGGAGGTGCTCGCTCACCTGCCCGAGCTGCGCGATCGTGAGACCCTAGCCCGCGTGCTGGCTTCTTTCGGGACAAAGCTCATCCGCGAGATAAGCGATCCCACGGTCATGGGGGTATTCCGACTGGCAATCGCCGAGGCGGCCAACGCCCCCGAGGTGGCGCGTGCCCTCGACTCTACAGGACGCGAGGCAAGCCGCGCCGCCCTGCGTAAAATCATGGCCCAGGCCCAGGCGTCTGGGCTGCTCACAGGCCGCCCTGCGGAACTCGCCGGGCAGTTCGCCGGGCTACTCTGGCGCGATTTGATCGTCAGCCTGCTGCTCGGTGTCGCCAAGCGACCGAAGCCGCGCGAAAGCGCGCGCCGTGCCCGCGACGCCGCAGCCGCCTTCCTACAACTTCATCCGCTACAGAATGACGCGCCAGCGACCCGACGCCCCCAGCACTAATCCTGGTATCACTATGGTTAGTTCCGCCTGCAGCGGAGTCAGTCTCCGAGTAGCCGACTGGGAGCGGCCCAGTCGAAGCACCCGCGCTCGGCTGCCGTAGTAGGTAGCTTTGGATCCTACTTGCCACGTAGACGGCGGATGCTTCTAGACAGATCCCTGTGGATAGTTGTCGCTCAAGCCCTGGGACGAATTATCTCGCACACTTCAATGGCTGCGTCCACCCGCAGCAACCGCGCTAGCAGGACTCGCATAAACGGCGCGCTCAAAGTGCTCGACTACCGAGTTTGCTCCATCATCGCCGAAGGGAAGTATCTGCATTAGGATTACTGCACACGTTTTCCGCGGTGGGTCAATCCAGAAAAAGGTGTTGTAGATACCCGCCCACGCCAGAGATCCGCCGGAACGGCCGCCTTCCACAGGCTTGGTGTTAATGGCGAATCCCAGCGCAAACTTGTCGAGCGAGCCGGGCACGTGGATGGGATCCTTGGCGAATTGAGGCACAAAGCTCCTCATTTCTGGTAGCGTCAAATCGCCAATCTGATTCCGAGTCATCTCGTTGACCGTGTCGGATTGAAGGATCCGTTTGTTGTCGAGTTTTCCGCCACCGAGCACCATGCGCTCGAACTTTAGATAATCGCTCGCCGTTGAGTAGAGTCCGCCGCCACCGCTGTAAAATCGTACAGGTTGGAAGGGCTGCGGCGGGGGTTCTACGAAGCTGCCATCCTCTTGACGCATATCAAGAGCTACAACGCGCGTTTGCTTGTCTGGTGGCACGTCGAAAAATGTGTCGGTCATGCCGAGAGGCTGAAAAATATGCCGACGAAAGTACTCCTCCAGAGTTTGCCCGCTGACTTTCTCGACCAGCCTGCCGAGCACGTCCGTACTAATTCCATATTCCCATCGCGTTCCGGGATCGAACAGAATAGGCGCTTTCAGAAAGCCACCGTCTCCCTGCCGAATGGACGGAACCGCTCCGCTCGCCGCGTACGCTTGCATCTTTGGATCGAAAAACTCGTACACGTATCCCGATGTGTGCGTCAGCAACTGCCGAACCGTGGGCGGCGACTTGGGAGGTCTCAGTTTTGCGTTTCCCGTTCCTGCGTCAAATTCCTCGAGTACTTGAACCTGCGAAAGGTCCGGTAGGTAAGTTGCCCCGGGTTCATCCAATTTCACGCGTCCATTCTCGACAAGCTGCATTACGGCCACCGAGGTGATCGGTTTGGTCATCGACGCGATGCGGAAAATCGAATCGATGCTCATCGGGATGTTCTTAATCGTGTCCCGCTTGCCTGACGCGCCTTGATAAGTCACATGATCTTCCACGGCAACCATTGCTACAACTCCTGGAACTTTCTTCTCGCCAACCGCTTCTCGCAAGACCTGGTCAATGGGATTTCCGGAATTGGCCGAACTGTTCGGGAACAGCGTGACAATCAGCGCTGTCAGCGCAAGTGCCGCGGCCAGTATGCCGCGCAAAACATAAACTCCGGACGGTGAGGTGCTTTTCGTATGCTGACCTTGCATGTGGACTAACCTCGACGGATTTCTTTTCGGCGCGCAGTATATCCCATGCTCGTCGGCACATGCCAGGATTGCTGGCGGGTGACGGGCAAACAGGAAGGAACCGAGTGGGGCACCCGGGTGCGTGAATGGTACACCGGCTTGGCCGTGACGCGGGTATCGAATGATTGTCGTGAAATTGAATTGTCCAAAGCTCGCGCTTTCTCTTCGCCGACCGAGCAATTGCGGTGCGACCGTTGGCGGGTCACGGGCAAACCTTCGCCAATGCGGTTAAAGAAGTGTTGCCGAATATCGGGAAACGATCGGTTCGGCCAGCACTACGGCGTTAGGGGCGCGGTGCCTGCCGCACAAGCGGCTTCGTTCTGATGGGCAACCGGAAGTAATTGGGCCAGATTCTCAATTTCTTGTTTCCCCGACGACTCGTCCAGAACGTCCATGCGCTCGCTTCCGGCCGAAGTCGCAGTGCTGAAACGCTCAATGGACTATCGAGGTGCCGGCCATCGACGGGGGAATCAGGAAGCCGCATCAGCTAGGCAATCTTCATCCAACCCGTACTGCAAGCATGGAAACCGAACCGCCATCCACTCCTTCAACCGGGAATGCAAGAGACTCCGACCGCGTGCGAGTGCCAGCAATGTAGAGCAACGGCAGGTAATGATCGGGGGTTGGAACGGCCAGATCAGCTTCATTGCCGAGCTGATTCTCATAGTTAATCAATGGCTTGTATTCCTCAGCGAGAAGCAGCTCACGCACTCTCGTTTCGAATGAAATCGTCCAATCGTAAGGCTCTTGCGCGTGTCTACCCCAAGCATACGCGTGCAGGTTGTGCACTACGTTGCCGCTGCCCAAAATAAGAACGCCTTGCTCGCGAAGTGGAGCAAGTCGCTTACCAATATCGTAGTGAAACAAGGGCGGCTGTTTTTCGTCGATGCTCAGTTGAACCACAGGAACGTCGGCATGCGGATACATATGGCAAAGGACCGACCAGGTTCCATGATCCAGCCCCCAGCGCTCGTCGCGCCTCACTGACAACGGTGCAAGGAGCTTCTGGACGTGAGCTGCTAGGTCAGGATCGCCCGGCGCGGGGTATTGCACCTCGTACAGCTCACGCGGGAACCCACCGAAGTCATGGATCGTTCTCGGTGCAGTGCTTACGGTAACGGCAGCATCCTGAATGTACCAGTGAGCAGACACAGCGAGAATTCCTTTCGGCTTGGGGAACGCTGTTCCAAGCGCCGCCCACCGCTCTGTATATGGATTCACGAGCAGCGCATTCATTGGATTTCCGTGCCCAATGAACAGCGCTGGGATGCGTTCTGACATCGTTCAAATAGCCTCGTTCTCCAACCGTCGCGATTGCTCTGGCCGCCGAAGAAAGAGATCCGCGTCTTCAGCACCAGTGACCTTCATCGGAGTGCCTATTTCCCCAATCCGATCTGGTTCATAAAGTCCTGGTTGTCCCAGAACAGCCATTCGTGATCCATTGTGGCACCTTTCCAATGTCCAATCGTCACCATGCTAAGCGCGAAGTGTTTGCCGGTGGGTGGGATCGACTTGTTGTCAGACGTGGGCATGGGCTTTGTAAATGTGCCTGACATTATGCCAGTGACGGCGGTCCATGTGCCGGAGCCAAAGCGAATAGGATGCACCTTGATTTTCAGGTCAGGCGCAAAGACGAACAACGCCTTCAGATCCCCAATGTGCTTTTCGATGCCTTTAGTCTCATGCCCGTCGGGCCAAGTGACAACGATATCCAGGGCGTGACTTTCCTTGAGCCGGTCCCATTTCTGATTGCTGAACACCTCAAAATCGAGAGTGTCGAATACCTTGAGGTTTTTCTCTACGGAAGGACTTTGCTTTTCGTGCGGCGGGGGTGGCGTCGGAGGATTCTCAACTGCTGACTGGGCATTTGCTAATGGGATCAGGCCCGTCAAAACGGCGAATGATAATAGCGCAAGCGCAATACGATGCTTAGACATAAGTCCCTCCTTTTTCCATTCGGGAATTCCGGCGGCCTGATCGAGGTGTTATTGCCTCAAAACCCGTTATTCACTCTCGATCCGTAGGCAGCGGGAAGGGCTTCGCAATCGCTAGAGAGCGTATCGAGCGTATCGGCTTTTAATTGACGTGTGACATAACCCGTCATAGTATGGCTCGCAAAGGCAGGCCATGATTGCGCAAATCGTCGCGCACTATCGCATTCAGGCAAAGATTGGCGCCGGCGGAATGGGTGAAGTGTATCGCGCCACCGATTCTCGCCTCGGCCGCGACGTGGCCCGCCTCGCGCCCGCAAGTAAGCAGCAATGACCGGATCCTCCCCGATCGAGGTTCGGATTTGCCGACCATCCACCAAGAATCCGAAAATCTGAGAAAAGTTCCAGTAGTTCGACTAGCGGCAATTCGAATCATCAGGCAGCTCGAAGTAGACCACTCATTTGTCTGCCACTAGTTGTGGGATGGCTGCCGAGTTGACACCTGTGACGAATATTGTGGCGGCCGGAATTCAATCGTGACGTCCTGCTGAGCTTCGAGCGGTCTTTTGTCTAACAGAGTGGGCCTGTAACGCCACTGGCGAATGGCTCGCACTGTGGCAGGAAAAAGAGAGACCGAGCCACTCAAGAACTTTACCCCCAGCACTTGGCCAAGCTGCCCGATCGTGGTGCGGACCCTTATTGTTTCGGCACGTCCATATCGATTCCGCGACCTTGGATAACGAGGCCAAACGAAGGAGACTAGCTCGCCAGATTCTAATCGAGCGGGTTTGTAAGCCAACGGAGGCCCGGGCTCCGGAGAAACGAGAACAGAAAGCTGCGAGGTCATCGCGAACGAAGAGGTGGCGGCGATCGCTTTTTCCGGCAAACTAACCCTGAACGGTTGGCTTCTACCGCGTGGCAGAGTGACCAGGATCGCGGAAGATCTTGGCAAGTGCGGCGCTGCGGCCATCGCAGGGGCTAGCCTGTGTGGGGCGGGACTTCTCGGCGCAATTAGCCCGATCGCGCCTCTGTGCTCAGAATTGACTCCGAGCTTAACCGATGGTTTAGATTCTGTTGTCGGAGATGAATCTGAATCCGTGGAACGCAGTTGTGCGAAGTATTCTGAGCGTCGGGTGTTCTCCTTAGACTTTCCTTCGGAAGGCGTAGCGTCGTCGAGGCCATGTGTGCTCGGGGAGTCACTGGAGCTTGCCACGGGCGGCGCTTGAGTTTGCGAAGTCGATTTGTCCGCTTGATGAGACGGTGTCTGCGACTTGGCATCTATAGCAACGAATGATTTCGAGACTTCTCGGAGGTGTCTCCCAAGCGCCGCGCGTCCCACTTTGAGCCCAACGGCGAAAGCGATCACCGCGAATAAAGACGTTAGTGCGAATAAAGTGACTTGAAATGCGGATATTTCAAGAGCAGGAAAGCCGGATGACAGACCTTCGGTGCGATCCGCGGACGACGGGTCCGATCGAACTTGCGCCGCAAAACCGGCAACTGCGGGGGAGTGGCGGGCTTCTTGGTGAGGGTGCGCGATGAGCGATGGAGAATCAGCTTCGGCAACCTCAGCGGTCTCGATCTCAAACGGTTGAGCCGCTGCGTGGGCCGTTTGTTTTGCGAAGGAGGCTTGTTCTTGCTCTGGTAAAACATCCTTGATCGAAACGTCCGGAAACTCAGCTCCTTCCCCTAGTGCTTGAGGGTCAGTTGCCTGCTTCGCCTTATTCCGCTTCGCGAATTCAGTGAACCTCGCAAACCTACCCCCCGCCGTCGAAAGAGCGTCAAAAACATACGCGACGTTCTTCGCGTTAAACTGAAGTTGCCGGGCAGTAAGAGACAGCCGAAGGCTGTCATCCATTTCGATTCGCTGGCTTTCCGAGAGATAGTCTCGTAGTTCAAAGTACAGTGCGCCGTTCTCATAGTTCTCTCTCCATTCATGGATGGCCTGAAGACGACGATTGGCGTCCTTCTCCAATTCCTGTTCCTGCTGTTCCGCGGCTTCGGTGAATATTTGTGCGTCGCCATGGGGCAACGCCATGGTGATTTCTCTCAGTCCACCGCGCAGTTCCTGAAGCTTGTTGGATGGTAGAGATGTTTTTCGACACACCCACTCTCCTCGCTTCTTGTCGAACTCAATCGTGGCGCGATACTCAAATGTTTCGTACTTGAATACCGGCAATGGTTTGAGCGGTGGCCACGTACCGGCCAGGATGGATTTCATCTCCGCCTGTTGCAGAGGAGAGGTGAGTCCAGCAAAGTTGGCCTTACGCAATCTCATGATTCGGCCCCCCAAAGCTGTAGTCGTCACAGGACGCCTGTCGCGGGCGACAAACCTGTTCTGTAAAGCCCAACACCATCCGAAGAAATTAGTTTCTCTTCACCTCCGCGAGACTTGGCCAACAGACGACTAGGGGTCACGGGATGAGTCCTGGTCATGACTACCCTATTATAGGATGCGAAGCCTCGCTGCTGGGTCCTTCAAACTCTTCCATTTGAGCGACATACAAGGGTGGTGAAACTATAAGCTATGCTTGATGAACGCACAAATCGGGGATCTCGGTCCTAGCAGGAATTTCTCCCGGTAGAGTCGGCGGCTTGTGCCAAGGGCACCTATTCTGCGCGACAAATTTTTCCCTCTTAAAGCCCGACGCGGATACAAGCGCGCGGCGGTGGCCCACAAAATCTTGGTTGCCATCTAGCACATGTTTCTCACCAAGTGCTACAACGAGCTTGGAGACCTGCTTTCCGCGATGGGCTCCTCGCAGGGATCGGTTCGACCGCGACACGAGTGCAAGGGGCCTCGGTGGTAATATCGAAGCGTGAGGCTCGGATCTTTAGGAATTCAGAGTGACTCGAAGGAACGCCGTGCGCATCGCTTGGCATTCTGTGTTGTAGCGGGGTGTTTCCTAAGCGCCATTCCGGGGAGTTTGGTTGCGAGCGCGCAAGCGCCGCTCGCAACCGTTTCGGTTCAAACCGAGCAACTCGGCGCTAGGATCCCGGAAGACTTTGTCGGATTCAGCCTGGAGGTTTCGACCGCAGGGCAGGGAATCGGAGCCTTTGGCGGAAGCACTTCCGAGTCGAGGGCTAGAGTCGCCGAATATGCGCTGGGCACACCCGAAGCGCCGAACAAAGGTTTCTTTCAATTCATGCGCAATCTTGGCCCGGGGATTCTCCGTCTCGGAGGCAACAGCCAGGACAATACGTGTTGGAATGCCACTGCCGCGCCGCATCCAGACTGGTGTAAGGGGGAGCTCCGCATTGGCGACTTTCGTCTTTATTCCGAGGCAGCGCGAGCCTCGGGTTGGCGGCTCATTTTAGGTTTGAATCTAAAGCAGAATTCGAGCCAATGGGCTCTCGACGAACTCACCCACGCCGTGGCGAAGGAAATCAAGCCGGACGAGATCCTAGGCTTGGAGCTGGGGAACGAGCCGGATCTTTTTTCCCGCGCCGGCAGCCGGCCCGGGCCGTATTCACCCGCCGACCACGTGAAAGACTTTCTCGCTTATGCAGAGGCGTTCCGGCAGAATTCGATCGCTAAAAGATATGCATTGGTAGGCCCAGCCACCTGTTGCAAATGGCGGAATGCGCAAGACCTTGGCACTTTCATCGACGGCGTCGGAGCCTCCAAGCTGAAACTCGTCACCGTGCACAGCTACCTCCTAACGACTTGCGGAGGCAAACAGGTTACCATCGCAGAGCTGCTCGCTCCTGAGCTCATGACACGCTTTAACAAAGAAGCCGAGAGCCTGGTCGCGAGCGCGCGGGCGCGTAAAGTTCCGATTGCGCTTGCCGAGACAAACTCTGCCTCCTGCGGTGGTATGCCCGGTGTGAGCGATGCATTTGCTGCGGCGCTTTGGGGCCTAGATTCACTTTTTTCCGCTGCCGAGGATGGCTTCAGCGGCATCAATTTCCATTTTAGCTATCGCCCCGGGGGAAGCTCCTACAATCCCGTGGACACGTACAAAGCGGTTGACGCCCGCAGAAAACAGCAAGGCTACCAGAACGTTGCGAAACCGCTTTACTATGCGATGTATCTTTTTCGGCAGAGCGCGTCGGGGAAACATCTTCTCTCTCTAACCACAAATTCGGCCGCTGACCTCCGTTCTTACGCGACGAGCGAGTGTGCGAGTTGCGCGGTCAATGTAGTCCTCATCAACAAGGACGTCTCGGCCTCGGGGCGCGTGAGCGTTCATGTTTCCAATCGGACCCGTCGAGCAGAGCTGCTTTTCCTGGAAGCGCCGAAACTCGATTCGTTGTCTTCCGAGGTCACTTACGGAGGGGTCCAGTTTGACAGCGAAGGTCATATCCCGACACCGCACCTCGAGCAGATCGAGCCCGATCCCAATGGCAATTACCAATTTAACCTTCCTAACGCCGCTGCCGCCCTGCTCGTGGTTCCCTCACCGAAGCAACGCTAGGGACATTTCAAATTACGATTCGCAAATTACGATTCGTTCTGGCACGCGTTGACGAAACAGGAGAACGACGGTAGCGCGCCATCGGGGAAGTCCCTATCGAGCCGGAGCTGCAAAGAACCTTGTAGGCGCCTCCCAAAGGGAGGTCGGTAAATTTTTTCCCCTCCCTTCTATCACGGAAAACCGCAGGCGTGGCTAGCGGTCGGTATCCCCAATGAATTCAAGTAGAAATAAAAGCGGAGAGAAGGCTCAGGCTTTCTCCCCGATTTTTTTCTATTGTGAAAGGAGCGAATCAGACGTGACCGAGACGCGGCGAGGCGGCTTTACGCTCCTTAAGAAGTGACACTAAACCATCACGGAATAGCCCGACGCAGGACCTTGTCGAACCTTCCGACGCGCGCTCGAACGTTCTCCCGAAATACTTCCTTGTCAATCCGGTAAATACCCGTACGGCGCCGTGGGCATTTCGGTCTTGCCGAAGCTTACAAAAAGACTTGGATTAGCGCGAGGGATGATTTATCTTTGGCCGTGCTAGTACGGTCGGCAGATTAAAAGCACAGGATCCGACACCGATTCGAGCGTGCACGACCACCGATTCGCTTGTCTCGAGACGCGGGTCTAGGAAAACGTTCAACCTGAAGCGACAGATATTCCTTTCCCCAATGCCGCCCGGCCTAAGGTGACGGCATTTCGCGAACATTCGGTGGGGCTCCGATCATGAAACCTCGTTTCTGCCTGCTCATTTTTCTTTCGGGGATTTCTTTATGCCTGGGTTCCTATACCCGTGCCCATACGTGGGCCGCGCCTGCGCCCGCCCATTTTCAATCCGGGGATAGTGGCACAGAATTCTCCGGAGACCGTAGTTCGCCATCCGAGGACGAGGTCCTGATCCCTGGCCCGCTCAGATCATTTCTGCGCATGGCTGGCATCAGCCAGCAGGTCTCGCCGGATGAAGTGCTGCCGTTGCTCGCTCGCAACGTCGTGCTGCACGGTTACCAGAGCGGCAGACCGACGGAGTTTCTCATTCTTCTCAGCCGGTATGTGCGTCAGGCGGAAGAGCTGGCGACTCTGGCGGGCGATGGCGGAATGATTCGCATCTCCAACTGCGATGACGTCAAGCCGCTGCTTCGGATCCTGGGTTACCGAGTGCGGCAAAACTGTGGTCAAAGCAGCACCTCTTTGGTGACCGCTGACCCGCAGAGGGCGTTTTCTACCATCGATTCGGGCTTCCCTTTGTCGGAGCTTGAAGAGGCGCTCCAGCGAGGCGGCCCGTTCACCTATTCGTTTGCGGCGTCTCCGGTACCCGTGCTGTTCAACCAACGCGATTGGACAACAGAGAATAAAAAGAGCGGCGCACATGCCCAGGACTTCCTGGACACGATTTTGCGTAACCCCAACTTGGCACGTCTTTACTGGGCGCTGTCTCGCATGGATCCCGGATCCCGCGCGGAATTGGCACGAAACCTGGGATTGCGGAAGCTGCTTCCCTTCGCAGCCGTCCTCGACATGTATGGAGGTCAGATCTGCGTTCAGTCCGGGCGTGTAATTGTCCCAGGGGGAAAGCGTGCAGAATCGGATTGGAAGGATTTGGTGGGAGCGAGCCCCGACTCGCCAGCAGAATTTGTTCTCGAACTGCTGAAGAAAGACCACGGTTGGCTGGCCGCCTACTTCGATGCCTTGTCACACGCCAATCAAACGCAACAGGAACACTTCAGCGAGGCGCATCGGCTGAAGCGCTTCTACGAGGGCTTCCGATCACCGGGTGTCTCCGGCGACGCGGCATCGCGGCTCGTGTTTCGGCAGGCGCCGGCGCTCTTGCTTCTGGTGACGCGGCTATCGTGGGACCCGACCGGCGAACCCCATGTCCCAGGGAATCTGCAAACCTGGGGAGAGATCTTGCAGCAGAGAGCCGACGGGAAAGTTGTGCGCGGCTGGGGCAAGCGCTCGAGCGGCTGGCAGCATCCCGATCAGCTCGTGGAAGCGATGTTTGCATTATCTAGAGTGGAAACAGAGCTCGGACCATTGCAAGCCTACGTATTCCTTTGTGAGTTGGACAGCAGGCGATCTCCGGGAGAGCGATTGAGCCCGCAAACGGTGCTTTTACTGGCTGACAAGTTCTCCGAGTTCAGCGACCAATATTTGATCTTTTCCGAGTTTCCGGATTTGACCGACGCATCGATTGCTCGCTTTCTTGGCCTGGCCGAGTCGCTTGGCAAAATTCCGAACCACACGCTGCGCGGCAATGCCATGGGAATGTTCCAGGCCAACGTGGGGCTTTGGCAAATCTTGGCGCGCCAGGGACAGATTGCCAACACCGACCTCGACAATTCCTGGCGGGAAGTGATCGAGCCTTTCGCGAAGATCTCTTCAGCCGCTCAGCTCTTTGACGCGGGACGCAATTCGCTCGGGCAACTCCTGCGCTTTGCGACTGGCAAATCCAACGCCTCTCAGGATGCCATCATCGATTTGCTCGCCGGCCCTCACCAAACCAGTTTGGAAGGCCAGCGGATGCACCAGGAAGTGGCCAGCAAAATTCGCTCGGTACTGGACGGTCAGCGCCTTGTTTCTCTCGATACACTGTTGGCGCTCGGAGAAGGTTTGCAGGAAATGACGCGCGGGATCGACGTAAGCGCTTCGCTGGCTGCCGCAGCTGGAGAACTTCGCGAGTTCGAGATGCCTCGCCCGATCTTTACCGGCAGCGAGAGGACCCGCTGGGCTGAAGGAACTTACAACAATCGTCACACGGAACTGCAGATGCGGACCGATCTGGCAAAACTGATCAAGTCGCCCCGCTCCCGTGCGGAATTGGAGGCGGCTCGCGGGCAAGTCGCTCCCTTCCTGAGGGACACGCTGGTGGGTTTGAACTATGCGTATTACGAGCCACCCGGGGCCCAGGCTCTACACCACAACCCGCTTTTCGTTCGCTCGCATGACTTCTCGGGAGAAAGCGTCATGGGCATCGAGCGGCTCTGGCAAGCCCCTCAGGTGTTCGGCGCAGGCTATCCGGCTGGTGGAGGAGCTCACTTGGTCGGCTCGCTCGCTGACCTCGCCTATGTCCTATCCGAGGTGGAGGAGGATTTTCTCGCTCCGCAAAGCGTGCAAGCCTTGATTTGGAAGCAGTTGGTGCCAACGCTTTTGACCGACGCAACCGTGCCGCGCTGGTGGGACGTAAGCCGGAATGAGCTCCATGCCGTGGCGCTTTATCAGCGGGCGGGAGAGGAGCTTTTGGCGGCCTCGGCGGACAACCAAGAGCTGTACGACAAGGTGATGCCGATTCTTTCTGACCGCATGATGCCGCAAAACTTGAGTCGCGTGGAGCAGGCGCTACGCCAACGGCAGCTCGATGAGGTCTTCGCTCAACTAGTGCCGGCAGACACCTTTTACCTGGCAGCGGAGTTTCGGCAAAGATTTCCTTCCGATGCCGCTTCCTGGGGGCCGGCTGGGAAAGAGTTGGAGAGTCTTTCTCGCTTGTATCCCGCCGAGGTGAGCTGGGAACGGTTGTCGCGAGACTTTGGCGTGCCCCATGCCGTGTTGGCGCAGAGTTACGCCCGTGAATTGTTGAATGTGAAGCCATTTCCGGCATTAGCGGGCAACGGCAGCCGCTTGATGGCGGAGTCCTGGGATTCAAACAATCTGTACTGGGCACGGTTGGCGGACGAATTGGACTACGCACCGGTGACCCTAAACTGGCTGGTCCCGGAGTTGACGCGTCGAATGGTGGAAAAGATTTTCGCCACCGACCTCGAAGACTGGCCAGCCATCCTGCGAGCCATGCGCGAAACAGGCGAAGAGTTCCGGCAGGGCAAGATTGCCTTGCTGCCAACGAAGGAGGCTACTTCCCAGCCATAGGCCGCTTAAGAGTTGGAAACGGCCCAAATCAGAAATTGGACTGCCCGGTCCGATAAAAGATCTGCCGGAGGGGCAGGCGAGGAAGCATTATGTCAACAACAAGAGCTTTTCTATATTGCTACTTTTCCCTTGGTCTCTTTTTCTTCTCTGGAACGAGAACGGTGGCTCAGCAGATCCCCGAGCGGCACATTCGCATCGTTGTCGACATGGTGCAGTTGAATGTAGCGGTGACGGACAGCAAGGGCAATTACGTTGTCGGCCTTCATCCTTCCGACTTCGCTATCACCGAGGACAGGATTCCGCAGAAAATCGCCACGTTTGAGGAAGGGAGCGCACCTGCGCAGAGAGTCGCCGACACCACGCCGCCAGACAATCAGCCGCTGGCCGCATCCGCCGACCGGCAGGATCAACGCTTGTCCGCGGCAGACTTGAGCATGCTGGTTGCCGGCGCTAATGTCCTGGTCCTCTTTGACACCAGCAACTACATGTACCGTGGCTTTGTTTTCGCGCAGGATGCCATCGCCGACTTCATTCGTTCGCTCGAAAACGCGGACAAGGTGGCCTTCTATTCCTACAGCCGCGACCTTTCCCGGGTCGCTCCACTTACCTCCGACCGTTCGCGGGTTTTGCGCGGTGTACGTGCAACGGTGGCCGGCGACGATGCCGCACTCTACAATTGCCTGTTGTTGGCGGTAAAGGATGCGGCCCAATACCCGGGAAGAAAAGTCGTGGTGGTCTTCTCGAACGGCCCCGACAACGCCAGCGTGGTGCCGCCCGAGGACGTGGCCGAGTTGGCCGAGTCGACGGGAACAGCCATCTACATGGTAAGCACCGCGGAAGCCCAGCTCGAACCGATCTCCACTGCAGTCTTTGAGCGCATGACCGCGGCCACCGGCGGCAAAGCCTATTTTGCTAGGACTTGGAAAGATGAAAAACAGGCCTTTGCCTCGATCCGGGACGACCTGGAACATCTTTATTCTCTGAGCTACTACCCGCGACCCAATCCCAACCGCGGCTGGCGCACCATCAAAGTGAAACTGGTGGGCCAGCAGTTCCAGAAGTACCATGTACGCACGCGCGACGGGTATCGTCCGCAGCCGTCCAGATTCTCTTCGGAGAGCGCCTCGGCGTCGTCGTTGCCAGGACCGGGTACGAAATAGGAATGATACGCCCAGGGCATGCGCCGGGATTCTGTTTGCCTCGTTGCATTGCCGCACATCGGTTCCGAGAAAAGGGGCTATCAACAGACCCGAAAGACCACGGCGACTGTTCGACGTAGCGGCGAATCTTTCCCTTTCTCAAGTTCTTCAGTTTTTTTCCGTACAATCGACCGACGATGTTTTCCGGCGTAGTCCGCGATTTGTTTGTAACACCACGTGATTGTCCTACTTGGTGCGTCTCAATTGCTTGTTGCGAATCTTGTGAAGCAGACACCTTTTCACAAGACCCTGCAGATTGCCTTCTCGGACGCACCATACGGCTTTCGTTCGGGTGGAATTAAAGCCCAGATGCAGAACGTTGTTCTTCGCGACCAAGGTCGCAATCAATCTCCCGGCTGATGTTCTGCATCGGCAATGTCGAACCCGTACCGCTCGTGCTGGGGTGGCTGTCCGTCGCCCAGGTCGCATACAACGCGCACTTCGTTTTTGTGGACGATGACATCCATCAGCGAGTCGTCGTAAATGTCGACTCCCAGCCCTTCAAGCCAGTCGTCAAGTTCGAATTCTAAATCACCGTACAACCGTGCGTTATCCCAGGCTCTCAACGCGTCGTCCAGTCGTTCTATCTCGTCGCTGAGAGCGTCTTGCAAGTCCCATATGCTGTTCGATTTCGCCATCTGACGCTCAACAAACTTCATGACTTGGGTGACCCGTTGTTCGGAACGAGCCAGATGCCTCGAACAATCGGCAGCAAGGATTTCAATCAAGCATTCCATGTAAGCCATTGTTTCTACGCCCAGCTCTTGGGCTCCTTCTTCGCCGCCTGTGAGCAGCTCGTGTGACCACCGTTCGGCCTCTTCCTCAGCAGAACCCTTGACGGGGAATTCGTAGAACGTCAGGTCTGGCGACCATGCGCGATGCCGAATGCAGGACTGGCACATCGCGATGAAACGTGCTTCAAGTTTATCTACGATACGACGAATCACGTTGAGAAACGGTCTGTATGCTTCCTCGAACTCTCTTGCCGCCGCTTCTGCCGCTGCTCTCTTCTCTCTACTTCGCTGGAGTTTCTCTTCTGCACGACGCCGAGCATTTTCCCGGGCTTGTTGACGCTGGGCTTCGTGGATAACCTGCTCCTCAGGCGTCATAATCCTTGGCCCGTCGTAAATGAATCCGGTGCCACGGCTGTGCCTCTGTTTGCCACGGCCCATCCCGCGCGGGGCGGGTTGCTGCTTCTGGTGACCTTGGATTAGCTGCGCCGCTTGCTCCCTTTCGAAGTCGCTGATAGCAATTACCATCGGCTTCGCGGGCTCCGCGATGCAACGCTTCAGTGCTTTGATCATGTTGAACGCGGCCCGCCGGTCGGATGGAGTCGCGGCGGTAACATAGATTTTGCCTTCGGGATTTCGATAGACCTTGTGCTTGTCCTCGCGCACCAAAACAAACTTATGCTCGCGCAGGAGAGCATCGTGCTTTGCGACTACGTTACTCATCGATCGTACCGTTCCTATGATGCGGCCCGCCTTGGAAAAAGTGTACCGCTCCTCCCAACCAGAGAGGAACATGAGACGGGCACTCCGATTTCCACATTTGCGGAAATTCGGCTACACCACCTGGGCGGCGCGGGGCGCGCCCTCATGGCCCCTCAACTATAGCGTCATCGGAAGGTACGAATTGATGTTCAATAGCCAGACAATGACAGGAGGAAACAGGTGAACGGAAAAACGAAGCTTGGCCGCGTCGTGGCGTGCTGCTGCGTGGCAGTCGCTACCTTTCCGGCGTGTCCGTTGGCGTTCTCGCAAACCGCGCCCTGATCTTCGGCCGAGAATCAGAAGGCTGGTGAACCGATGCCGCCGGCGTGGGAAAAGTTGACGCCCTCTCAGAAGTCGCTGCTGGAGAGGATGTACAACGCAACACTGCTGTTTGCGACTGGAGGCCCAGTCCGAGCCTTAGTGTTTCTATATGCCGAAGCGTGGTCTTCGCTGGTGACCAATCCGCACAGTTCTGAAATCGTTGCCCACGGCGTGGCACTGGAACGGAGAAAGAGTTTAGCGCCACGAGATCGGCAACCTGGGCTAAGTTCCGGCAGGCAAATGACTCATGATCGGCGGCCTGGTTGAACCAGGAACTTTGCAGTGCGTGATACTCATTTCTCAAAGAAAGGTAGCAGCAGATCAAAGATGTCGGGGAAAAATGGTATCGGCTAAAGAGCAACGGCCACGGGCCCGTGAAACTGCCGAGCGCGATGATAGTGCGGATTTCAGACAGGCCCCGGGTGGTAGCCCAAACCCTGTCGAGACACGAGCGCGCGGCGGTGGTCCCCCCGTCCACGGCCTTTTCTGTGATTTGCCTCGCGGCGCTGCATATATGTGCATATATAAGGATAACGCGTCAGTTCCCTGCACCCACGGGACACGCGACTCAAAAGCTTGAGCGCCTTCCTGGGAACCTAAAATTACAAAACGCATTTCGGCAAGTCCTCTGGCAGGACGACGGTTGACTCCGACGTCGACAGTATCGGCGCTTACTTGTTGCCGCATATTGCGCTGCCCGGCCCGCATGCTTTCGAAGGATCCTTCGGATCTTGATCCTGATACTGCCTGATCCTGCTCCTGTTGCGGACACGAGTGGGACCCCCGTGGGCAGCTCGAAGGAAATTCACCTGCTGTAACACGATTGGCCTTGCAGGAGCGCATCGATGAACATAGACTCCAGGCGTGAACTTAAATGAGGAATAGGATTCCCGCGGGCTTCGATCCCGTTTTCGCCCTCGATGTTGCGCTGCCGTTGGCGCAATCGGCTTACGACGTAATGCAGACTTCGGGAGTTCCGGCGCACCTACCCACAGGTTACAGACAAACTGGCATCATCGAAACTCGCGCCGAAATGCTTCGCGACCTGAGGGCTCTTTCCGGCAGTCTTCACGCACGCATGCTGAGCACAATGGTTAAGGACTCCAATGTCTTCGGGCTCGTCGGGAACAATGTGGATTCCCATCCCGCCGTCAAAATCGGGTTCGTTTCCTTCCGCGGGACTCAAACGGCTATCGATTGGAAGCACGACCTGGACGGTTTGTATGAGCCTTATGGATTCGTAGCTGGCGCCGGCGACGTGCACCAGGGGTTTTTCACCGTGTACAAGGCTCTGCGTGACAGCGTGAACGCCGAGCTGGCGACCGCATGCCAGGGCTGTGACCGGCTGCTGGTGACCGGGCACAGCTTGGGAGCGGCACTGGCGCTGCTGGCGGCGCCAGATATAACGAAAAATATTCTTCCGGGAAGAACGCCAGAGCTTCTGACTTTCGCTGGACCTCGCGTCGGCCTCTTGAGGTTCTATCGATTTTTCAACAACCTGATCGCTACCTGCTACCGCGTCGTCGCTTCGGGCGACATCGTCCCGGACGTACCCCTGTTCGTGCCACCGTTCTTCACGTACAAGCATGTCGGTGAGGAAGAGAAGGTCGATGGGGGACAGGAGGATCCCATCAAGGCCCACAGTCTGACACTCTCTTATATCCCTGGGTTACAAAAGCGCCAACCCAGGGCGTGACTGCCTGACTCGGCGCGGGCCCCGGTTTCAGATTATGGTACCGAGACTCCAGGAAAGTTCGCTGTGGACGTCGATTCATAATAGGAGATGAAAATGGCGATTTTGACGCGTCGTGAAGCCGGGAGGCTTCTAGCGATGGTTGCAGGCAGTGCCCTCACGCCTCGGCTTGCCACGGCCACAATGCCCATAAACTCCGTGATCCGCGGCGTGCAAATCGGGGCACAGAGCTATTCGTTCCGGGACCTGCCGCTCGATGGCTGCATCGACGCGTATCGCTTGGTGGGTCTCGGAGAGTGCGAGCTGTGGGAGGGAACGCTGATCCCTCCCGAGATTGTTCGAGACGCCAAGGCTTCCCGGAAGTGGCGGCTCACGGTGCCCTTGAAGACGATTGCTGAAGCACGGCAGAAGTTCGAGCGCGCCGGCGTCCTAGTTTATGCGTTCAACGCCAGGATGGACAAAGAAATGAGTGACGAGGAACTGGACCGCGGATTTCGCATGGCGCAAGAGCTCGGCGCGAAGTGCATCACGGCCTCGGCCAAATTGAGCATGGCGGGGCGCGTGGACAAGGTTGCGCAAAAATACAAGATGATGGTTGGATTCCATGGCCATGACAACACCAACGATCCCGATGAGTTCTCGACGGCGGAGACGTTTGAACAAGCGATGAAAGGCGCATCGAAATATATCGGTGTGAACTTGGACCTAGGGCATTTCGTGGCCGCCGGAGGAGACCCCCTGGAATTTCTGCGACGCCATCATGAGCGCATGGTCACTCTGCACCTCAAGGACAGAACGAAGAATCATGGGCCGAATGTAGCTTGGGGCGAAGGAGACGTCCCGATCGTCGAGGTGCTGCGGATGTTGCGCGATGAGCGCTGGAAGATCCCGGCAAACATCGAATACGAATACGGCAGACCGGGCCTGGATACGGTCAGCGAAGTTAAGAAGTGCTTTGAGTACTGCCGGAAGGCGCTGGAAACCTAGGCGAGTTGGCAATCTCGCTCATTGAATGAATGTCGTCCTCGGAATGCGGCGCTACCCAGCTGCTGCACACGTTTTTAGAGACCTTTCACTCAACGGGCGAAGTCGCGGGATAGGTCGAATGAGAGAAACCTTCACGCCCACGTCCCCGCCCAACTAAGCAGAAGCTTCGTTCGCACCGGGAGCTCTCGTTCGTGGATTGCTTCGGCTGCGTGTCGCAGCGCTCCACGGATGTCTTCGAGTTCGAGGGTGATCTCTGGCAGGGCTCGCGGAACAGCTTCCGGGAGCCGAAGCAGATGCCCATCTTCCCGGCATCCCGCTTGGTTTCCAGATTCGCCAGCCGGGCCTCAAGCGTTGCGAGCCGACGTCTCTTCTGGTGGCGCTTCCACTTGTCCGTAATCTTCGCGAGCGATCAGCCGGCCGCGGACTTCTTTGACCGATGCGATCTTCCCGCGCACTCCGGTCGCGAGTGCGTTGAACTGCCGCGCCGTGATGCCCCATCCGCCGATGAACCCCCGCTTGAGCACGCTGAGCGATTCGCCAGCCGAGAGCCGGGCGAAGAGCGATCGCTCCGCGTTGCCGTACAGCGCGGCGTACGCATCGAGCAGAGCCGCCTGCTCGATGCTCAGATCCAGCCGCGTCTGATACGTGCGGATCTCATTCATGCTCGATGGCCTCCATCGCCTTCTTCGCCTTGTTCTTGGCAGAGCGTCGCCCGTACCGCCGCGCACAGAAGCTCGTCAGCACCTCGATCATGTCCGGAACGAGATCATCCTCCCTCTCCATCCTCGCCCATTCTGCTAGCTTCACGCGATAGACATACCGTATACAGGTATTAACAAACATCACCTGCCGTTAAAAACAAAAGCTGTTGCCAACCCCCTTGCACCGCCCGGGCATCTGGCGTAGAACGTGACGGAGGTTTGCGGTAATGAATCGAAACAGCGCAAGACTTCTGACCCAGAATCCACAGGTTCTGAAGCGCCTGGCCAAATATATGGCACAGCAATGCTTCCGAAACACGGTCCTGGAAGACTACCACGCCGGAATCACTCCCTATTCCGAAGCCGGCGACTACTCGGATGTCTTTGTGAAAACCCCGGCGGGTGAAATTCCTTGGTCCAAGCTTTCGCGCCTCAGCGATGGGGAGATGAAGACACTGATGATCGATGTCGTCAACCGGACCTATCTGCTGCTCCAGACGCTCTTCGATGAGGACGTAGGCTCCCACCTCATCCGCACTCTCAGCCAGCAAGACTTGGTGCCTCGTTGGCATGATCCGCAGTAAGCGCACACCCATAAAGAACTCGGGTTCCGCAGGCAACGAAAAGATGCCTTCTTCGAAAACGTTTGGCACAAAGCAAATTGTTTTTCTGAACGCGAAAATAGGAGTGTACTACCGAAGGGTATGGAGCCGCAGAACATGGCGGTTTTACAGGAGCGCGGCAAACCGGCACGTGTCAAACTTCCGAAACGCCTGATGACCCATATGACCCACGACTCGGTGAGCTATCTGCGACCGGGAGCTGGTCCGAATGCCCAAGCTTGCTTCGCGACTAAATATGATGAATCTGCAGGGTTTCCGCGACGGCTTTAACGGGCCGGATGCACCCTTATTTTTTTCCGCTGAAGCTGGTCGACCAATGATGTTAGCGGCGCTAATTTGAATCGCGGGGTGGCCAGAGGTCGATCTCAGCAGCATCTTGTTTACGCTTAATCTGCGTCCACAGCGAGTCGTGTCGGTTGTACTCTTTTTCTAGCCGCGCCAATTCTTCTCCCACATCGTGTGTCCGCGCATCAGGATCGTACCCGGACTGGATCGGTGGCACTATCCGCTGCGCCACGGCGGGAAATTTCAGATTGAGCCAAGCGCGATGGAGGACGATTCGAAGCACTGGATTCCCCCGTTTCTGGCTGGGGCTGGAAGGCAGACCGAGGAGTTGTGCCAAGATGTACCCGCGGATCGTTTGACGTCAATGGTCCTTGCGTAGGACGATCGCCTACAGGCAGAGATTATGACCAGCATTTCGCGATCTGATCGATTGTCGTTACAACGATCACCGAACGCCGGATGCCCATAATGGATGGGCCCCCGCGTTGTTGTAATGTGCGGCTTGCAGTCTCTTCCACATTCACGCCGCGATACGGTCCGGCCAACGGTCCTACTTTCGCGCATCGCTTTGGGAGGCACTCTTAGATCAGCGTCCCATTTCTTGCTGGTTCGGTAGTTCTACCCGATATGCCAACTGTCGTGACCGCAAAGCCTTACCTCACTCCAGCATTTAAGAGCACTTCACGGACATTGCGGGCGAAGGCTACCGAACACTGAAGCAGGGCGGTTACGTCGAGTTCGAGATCGTGCCGGGACCAAAAGGCCGCTCCAACGTCGTTGTTACTGGTCGCCCTTGGAACACGCATTGGCTCTGAATTCTATCGCTCTTTCGGTGAACCCGTGAGCGTGCCACAGAGTTGCGGGGCTGCTGCCACGACGATAGATTGACTGAATCATGGAAATTGAATTCACCCTGCCTCACGAAGACCACAAGGGAAATGGCGGCATTCGGCGCAGCTTTCAAGGGGTTTCCCAAGGCACGGACCTATAATTGCGGTTCCAGCAAAAGTCTCGGAGAGGTGAAATATGCATCGTTCTTGGTTCTTCGTTTTTTGTTTTTTGTTTCTAAGCGCGTCCGGCTTGGGGCAATCCACTGCAACAGAATCGCAGGGCATGCAAGCTCTCGTGGCGGAGGTTCGGCAACTGAGAAAGGATTTGGAGACTAGCAACGGAAATGCTCTCAAAGCAAAATTCTGCTCTATCGCTTGCAGTTTCAGGAGGCAGCCGTTGCGCGTGTTTCGGAACACGTTAACGATTTGCGTTCGCGGCTCGCCGAAATACAGAGACATCTACGGGATGTGGAGGCCTTCATGAAGCAGTCAGAATCGCTAGACAACCCCGAAATGTCTCCAGAAGCCCGGAAACAACTGCAATCGCGGATCGCCGCAAACAAGTCAGACCTCGAATGGCTGCCCACCGAAGTGCAACAAAGGCAAGCCGCCGAACAGGAAGCTGAGGAACAACTGCGTACAGAACAGGCGAAACTCGGTGCACTCGAAGACCGCTTGGACCGAATGGAAAAGGAACTCGACAATCCGCACTAACCCCGTGCGCTTTCATTGCGTCCGGGGCTCGGTCTTGCCGGAGTCCGTAACAGCCGAGAACGTGGCCGTTTGCGCATAGGCGGAAGCGATTATCGGCAACAACAAGAACCTTGACCTGTAGTGCGTCGAGACGGTCCAACTCGGTTTCCCGCCGACCGACTGACGGCTCCTGCTCCTCTCGTAAACGAGTGCTTGCAACGTGAGCTTGCCGGCGCTCTCTTGAAAGGCGTCGCTAAGCTGTTCGCGCCGAACTCAAAAAAGCCGGAATCGAACTTCGACTTTAGTTTTTGCCTTGACTGGTTTTCCATTTAGTGTCGGTGGGTTGAACTTCCAGTTCTTGACTGCGGCGGCCGCTTTGTCTCCGAAGCCCTTACCCGGAGGGTTTTCCTTCAAAACCCGGATATTACGGACATCCACATCGCCGCTCTTCGAGACAACTATTTCAAGTAAGACTGTGGCGTCTGGAATCTTTGCCTTCCGCGCTTCAGGAGGGTATTCGGGGTTGGGACAATATCGGCAAGATGGCGGTGATGGCTGCTCTGCCTGAGCATTCACTCGGGGTTTGGCAGCGTCATTCCCGCTGACTATAAGGGGCAGAAGTCCACTTAGAACGAAAATCGAAGCAGAAATCGCGGCCTTCGACGGGATTGTCATGGCAGCACAACCTCCTCGCGGTATATATCCGGCTATGAAGTCAAGAATCCCACGAATGGTTGCCCGCCGTCTCGGATTTCTGCTGAGCGCGAACCAAACCTGCTGTCCTTTCCCTATTTTGATTCCAACAACAATGCCCGCTTCGAGTCCCAACGCAGTTCGAAGGAGCCCGACCGCCTGTCAGGATCAGCCCACCTCAACCACCAACTCGTTGAATCGCTCACTCTGACCTCGGATCGGATGAGTCGAAAAATTGCAAGCTCGCTGGTTGTTTCGGGCCTGATGTGCCTCGCAACCTACGCCGCCCTGTTCATTGCTCCGGATGAACGAACTATGCATGACGCTCAGCGCATATTCTATTTCCATGTGCCGAGTTGGGTCGCCATGTTCGTGGCATTTTTCTTATCGGTCTTCGGCAATATCGCCTATCTGACTATCCGTTCACAACGATCCGACTGGCTCGGCGTTGCGGGCGCCGAAGTCGGGGTAGTGTGCTGTACGATTGGACTGATAACCGACCCCTTGTGGGGCAAACGCGCATGGGGAATTTGGTGGACGTGGGACCGAACGGCGCGATACGCGTCGACACGCGTCGACACGCGTCGATACGCGTTCTTGCTAACGCATCATCTTTCTGGTATACACCTCGTTAGTTTTGCACCCTGTGAGGGGTACCAAGTTCCGGCCCTCAAACTGTGTTAAACCTTCTCCCATACGTGGGACGGATTGCCCGGCCGTTCCGCACTTTACCCTCGCAACAGCACGGTCCTAGTTTCACTGAGAACAAAAAAAGGAGCTCTCATGATCCGAAGGCTAACTATGTCTTTGTTGCGAATCGCTACACTTCTGTTGGTCGGGAGTGTGGTTTCCCAGGGGCAGTCTTTGTCGCCCCTAACGCGCCATGTCCGCGACGTTACCCAGAATGGGCAGGCTCGGTCTGTCGGGCGTCTGTCCCCAACACAAACCATGCGCCTTGTGCTCGTCCTGCCGCTGCGTAATGAGGCAGCGCTGGACGACTTTCTCAAGGAACTCTACAATCCCTCCAGCCCGTCTTACCGCCACTACCTTACCGTGGATGAGTTCACCGCACGCTTCGGCCCCACTCAAGAAGACTACAATGCCGCGATTCGTTTCGCGGAAGCCAATGGCCTTACGGTAGTCGGTATTTCGCGCAATCGCCTGAACCTGGACGTGACAGGAACGGTGGCGAATATAGAGAATGCTTTCCAGTTGAACATGCGGCTGTACATGCATCCCACGGAAAACCGCACCTTTTTCGCGCCCGACCGAGAGCCCGCGGTTGGCCTATCGTTCCGGCTATGGCGCATCGCCGGGCTGGAAAACTATTCGCTCCCGCATCCGGCGGGCCTGCATCAAAGAGACCTGACCGCGAAGCCGAATGCCACGATCGGCTCGGGCCCTTCAAACTCGTTTTTGGGCAGTGACATGAGCGCGGCATACTACGGCGGAACCGCGCTCACAGGTGCCGGCCAGTCGCTCGGGCTGGTGGAATATTACGGAACCAATTTGTACGACTTGGACATATACTTCAGCAACGCCGGACAAACGAACAACGTTCCCATTACGCTGGTGTCCACCGACGGAACGAGCACGAGCTGCTTCTATCCCCTCTGCGACGATACGGAGCAGACTTTGGACATGACGCAGGCGCTCGGCATGGCCCCAGGTCTGGCGAACCTGGTGGTGTATGTAGGGTCGAGTGATGCCGCCATCTTTAACGCCATGGCTACAGCTAGCCCGCTGAACGCGCAGTTGAGCTCTTCTTGGACGTGGAGCCCGCCGGACCCCAGCACCGACGACCCCTACTTCAAGGCGTTCGCGGCGCAAGGACAAAATCTGTTTCAAGCCTCCGGTGACAGCGGCGCGTGGAATTCCAGCTCCACGATCTTCCCGGCCGATGACCCCTATGTCACTTCGGTTGGCGGGACGGACTTGACCACAGGCAGCGCTGGCGGGCCCTGGAGCTCGGAAAGCACCTGGGTCGATGGAGGAGGCGGAGTTTCGCCGGATCGCTATGCGATTCCTTCCTGGCAAACGGCCGCGGCGAGCGCCTGCTCGAGCTGTTCAAAGACCTATAGAAATGGTCCGGACGTGTCCGCGAACGCGAATTTTACGTTTTATGTCTGCGCCAACCAGTCCGGATGCACGGCCAACCGTTATGGTGGCACAAGTTTCGCGGCGCCCATGTGGGCCGGTTATCTGGCGCTGGTCAATCAACAGTCCGTTGCCACTGGCGGTAAGACCGTGGGCTTTATCAACCCGAGTCTTTATTCTATTGGCGCAGGGTCGAGCTATAGCAACGACTTTCACGACATCGCCAGCGGGGGCAATGGCTATTCGGCAACCAGCGGGTACGATTTGGCGACTGGCTGGGGCAGTCCGAATAGAAGTGGTTTGATCAGCGCTCTTGCCGGGGGCTCGTCGGCTTCTGACTTCAGCCTTTCTGCGTCACCCGCTTCGGCTACAGTCGCGCAAGGCAGTTCAGGAACGGCCACGATTACCAGCACGGTAACCGGCGCGTTCAACTCGACCATTTCCCTGTCCGCGACGGGCCAACCCTCGGGCGTGACCATAAGCTTCAATCCAAGCTCGATTGCGGGAGCGGGAACCTCGACGATGACGCTGATGGTTGCCGCATCCACAGCCACTGGGACATACCGGATTGAAGTGACTGGTAACTCCGGCAGCACTACGCACACGACCAGCTTCTCATTGACCGTGACCACGACCGGAGGGCAGCCCGACTTCGGCATTAGCGCATCGCCCACATCCGTCAGCGTTCGCAGGGGGACCACCGGAAGTTCCACTATCACTACGGCAATTTCCGGCGGCTTCGATTCGGCCATTAGTCTCTCCGCTTCGGGAGGGGGGCGTAGGGTGTACATCACCTTCAGCCCGAGCTCGACGATTGCGGCACCGGGATCCGGGACGGCAACCATGAACGTCCGGGTGAGCCGCTACGCCTCGACAGGGACTCGCACCATCACCATAACCGGCACTGGCGGAGGTGTGACGCACACCACGACTGTCACGCTTACCATTAGGTGATACGACGGTTCAGCCGTCGATGGTCGACAAAGAGCCCGGGCCCCTGCGGTCCGGGCTTTTTCTTGGACGCCACGCATGTTCGTCAGCTAACGGGTGAGAGTCCCCTTCCAACCTGATGGAGGTGAAGGATAGCGAAGCGCAAGGGCGTCACCGCGAGGTGGGGTCTGAAGGAAGCGTGGAGGAAGATACGGACTCACAGGTGGCATTGCGCCAGCCAATCAGTTTCGGCTGAGCTTTGCGGGTTCAGAAGACGGTGAAGCCGAAACGGTAACCTGCCGAGTGGCGAAGCCCTTGTGGCGAAAGACGAATCGAACCTCCGGCCCGCAAGGGCTCAATCTTACGGAACCGCCGGGTGCGGGCCCGCATGCCGGGTGGTGTGACAGAGGAGGGTGGGCGACAGTTTCGTCGTTCCGCCACTTGCGCGGAGCTTCTTTGCCCCTGGTTGCCCCCCTTGAACCTATACGGGCAAGCGGTAATGAGCGCGTTGCATGACTTCCTGGCGCAGGTGGTTGTAGCGTAGAGGTCCGGCGTGCTGCCAGCAGTGGTGGAGAACCACAGGAATTGGAAATCGAGTTACGGGCTTAACCGTAGATTGAGAAGGTGAGTTCTCCGCCGGAAGCCCAACCTCAAGTAGCCGACTAATCGTCCAAACGCACTGATTTCTCAGGTGCTACATAGTTCGCAAGCTACTCCTGCCGCAGGGCGACCATCGGATCGACGCGGGTAGCGCGGCGGGCCGGGATGTAGCTGGCCAGCACGCCGATGACGAACATCAGTGCAATCGCGAAGGCCAGCGCGACCGGGTCGGCTGGTTGCAAGCCGAAGAGCAGGCTGGAAATCCACTTGCCGGCGGCGAAAACCAGCGGCACTCCAATGGCGGCTCCAATCAGCACGAGCAGCAACGATTCGCGAAGAATGAGCCATAGGATGCCGCTGCGCTGCGCACCCAGAGCGATGCGGATGCCGATTTCGTTGGTGCGGCCAGACGTCGCGTACGCCATGACTCCGTAGAGTCCGATGCAAACGAGGACGACGGCCAGCATGCCGAATGCACCGGAGAGATCGGCGATCATGCGATCGGTGACGAGCGAATCAGAGAGACGCTGGTTCATGGTCTCCATGGCGACCGTAGGCAGATTAGGGGCCGCTTGCTTCACCACACTGCGAATCGCGGACAAGAACGACGAAGGATCGCCAGCCGTGCGAACGATGATCGCAGCCCCCGCTGTCCAGTCGTTGCCGATAGGGTTGAAATAAGGAA
>QHYI01000210.1 GCA_003223245.1 Acidobacteriota bacterium | reverse complement strand
GATTGGGCGGATTGAGGGCAAGAACTTTGACGTTAGGGGATTCGGTTTTGAGCCAATCAACCATTTCTCTTCTCGTCTCTTCAGGTGCTGCATGACCAATAATGAAGAGGTCGTAACGCTGAGGCGAGCTTAGGAGAACTTTGGCTGCTTCGTTGCCGATTACAGAGATCACGCCATAACCACGTGATCTTAGGAGTTCGGCCCTTCGAAGTCCTACGTCTTCGTCGTAAGAAATCTGAAAAATCCTTCGCAACTTTGCTAGAGTAATATTCATCTGCATCACGACTTGGCGCGTTTTTGCATCGGCAGCAAAGCACTCGTTGTTCGTGCGGTTTGCCAAGCTTTCAAGCACCATTTTCGTAAATTCCAAGCCGGAAACGACATTGACCCTACGCGGTGAACCATCCGGCAAAACCTCAAAGACTTCGTATGTCCGGTGCATGGGCCTGTTTCCTTCAGGGTGCTCTCGGTCCACACCCCTTCTACGCTCGGGGACAATTCATCGTGTTCGGCAGCGTGACTGCTCCGCACCCGGCGTTTCCATACATGTGTGTTTCCAAGGCAAAGATGGCTACTTACCGTACATCGTAGACCTCAAACCTGAACTCGTCAAGCCCCAATCTTTGGCGGCACGCCGTCTACTGGTCATTAGCGAGCCATTCGGCAAGACTTCGAAGATTTCGTATACCCAGTGCATACGGGCCGGTTTCCCTCCGGCCGTTCTGGCAGGCTGCTGCCCTCCTTTTACGCTGTGGCACGCTTAATCAAAATGTTCGGTAACGTAATTGCTTGTCTGCGCCGGCGCCCTGAGGATATCAATACCGTTGATATACGGCCAATTGTATAACCTTCTATCCTGTATAGGGATGGCGCGGTAAGTTAGGCCAGGTGCCAAGCGGTTAAGGTCAAAAAGACGCCAAATACAGGAGTTCATCTGATTGCGGAGGGAAGGAATCCGAGACGTCACCCCCCCAGCCCTCTGACTTGTTGTGTAGATGAGCGCGAAGTTGAATGCGCAACTGCTTGTATTCGCAAGTGGAATAGCACGTTATTGTGCTCCACGAGTGCCTTCCAGGATGCGTCCTGGGCCGTAGCCCGTAGCCCGTGCCCGTTGTTCTTATGCTCGTAGCCGCTGACCTTTTACATCGCCGCTCGAAATCTCCCACCTATCTCCTTGACGGCAACCCTGTAACTTTCCCGCGCTGACCAATTCGTGCAGGACTTCTTTTATCTTTACCTCGCGCATCACGTCGCCAACGGCAGGTGCTCCGCATTTACGTGCGCGGTCTGGTTCACGTTGTTGTAGAAGCCGAATTCGCAAGTCAATCATCAAGAACGACACCGTCCGGGGCGCATGGTTGTCAGGGCTTAGAGATTCAGGTAGGCCAATAGCATCCAAAACGAAATCCCACAATAATTCTCGCTTGTGCCTCTTGTTGGAAAGATAAGCCCGGATGGCGTGCGGGGCAGTCTTGAATGTTGAAAGAAAATCAAACATGTGATTTTGCACTTATCTCCAAAGGTGTGGCGGGCTGGCAACCGTAGGACCGTCAAGGGCGTTAACGGTCTTGCCATCCTCTCATGATTTACCTCAAAAAGCTCTGTGATAATTTTCTTCCACACATCGATAGAAATAAGGACACACTAGCCTACTTCAACGAGAATTGCCCAGGCATTCAAAGGTCGTTGGACTGCGTGAGGACAAAGACGCTCGAATCGTGGTTAACGCCAACGAGCCCGGTTTTGACGGCTGAGGGTCCGCCGCGGTGCTGTTGCGCTGCGCCTCCGCGATTGCTTTTGCCAGCGCCAGCCATTCATCAGACTGTCTTACCATCTGCCCAAGCCGGTACGCTTGGTCTGAGAGACTGGAAAATCCGCTCTTGGAGCCGTCGTCGTTGTGGACCAGTAGAAAATGGAGCAAATCTTCCATCCCGCCAAGCCCCTCGCGGAGCACTGCGCCTGCTTTCATCTTTCCGTCCTTCACTGCCTCACAGAAAAGCGGCGTCATCTCCGAAGCGACGTGCTTGCACAGTTCGAGCGTTTGCGTTTGTAGCGGAAACTTTCTCTGGGCTTCGAGAAGAATCACGTTGGTTTGCGGCCACAAATCGTTTGGGAAGTAAATGGGAGGATCGTGCGGTACCTGCGAGGTCTTCGGTTCGCGCGCGTGTGTGATGCCTGTCCCGCCTACCTCCTTTGGTGGAGCGGGTGCTTGAGTGATTGTGCGCGCGGTGCTCACTGGGCGGACTGGCTCTGGTAGGCGTACCTTCGGCAATTCCTTGGGCAAGGCATCCGCGAGGCGGGCCAAACCGCGGGTCGAATTCTTGCTGACGATGCTGCCGCGCGCCTCCCTGGCCTTGTCCAACCGTGACAGCACCTCGCCTACGGTTTCAGACCATTGCCGGCTATCGTTAGGTAAACTGCGGCGTTCCACTCGACGCGCGATAATTCTGTCCAGGTCCGTGAGCTGCTCTTGCATCGCAAGAACGTGCGCCCGCTCCTCTTCCGAGGGATTAGCCTGACACCAAAGCGCCGTGTCCCGTGTTGCGTCTTCGATTAAGCCGCGGATGCTCTCTAGAAACTTTTGGCTGTCTCTGCCCATACCGCCTCCCGGCTTGGCCTCATCCACTGAATAATGAGGTAAGTGCGCCGTTCAAGAAAGGCCGCCGCGGGTTCGCGTCGGGTAACGGTGCAACGTCTCGCGCGGTTACTGCTCCATCCAGCTGTAACCCCGAACCTCAAAGCCAGCGGGTTTAAGTTTTGAAAGCGTGGAATGTAGGTGGGCAAGGCCCACGATGAACAACCCGACGTTGAACGGCTCCATAAATTCTTTGATGCGGTCCACCATGTAACGCTCTCTAAGCTCGTGCACGTCCAAAGGCCCAT
This sequence comes from Acidobacteriota bacterium, assembly GCA_003223245.1. Lineage (GTDB taxonomy): Bacteria > Acidobacteriota > Terriglobia > Acidiferrales > UBA7541 > Acidiferrum. The sequence continues at coordinate 15,385 of QHYI01000210.1, read as the reverse complement.
ACTCTTGCAGCATCGGCTTCTTGGGGTCATGCGTTGGCGGGTACGTGTTTAGGCCATACGCATAAGTCTCAAAGCGCTTCTCTTTGGGTGTCCCAACACTTTTCCATTTCAACTTGTCCGTATCCAGAGTGGAAGCGAATGATTGCCGGTCGGGCGTCCATTCTTCCAAAATGATTTGGACGGGGTAGTTTTCCCTTATCAGAGATATGACTTTGCCAAATCTGTCGTTCAGTGCGTGACCTTTAAGCTGAACGTGGTGGTGAGTTGCCAGCGCAATTATCTGTTTCGGCGGCATGGACTGAAGCTCCGTTCCTATCGAAGAGACTAGATAATTCTCGGTCCACGATTCAACGACTGCTATTCCGCCAAAGCGCAGAATCAGCAGTTTCGATTAGAATTATGCCCGCGAGCTGCCTATTCTGGCGACCAGCAAGATCACCAAGATTACATCATAATCGCTGAAAGTGTCAAATATACGGCTTTTGGCAATCATAGCAAGATATTTGATTGCCAGTTACGCACAATGTGCTACTTTTAGCTACTATGAACTTACAGGCAAGGATCGACAGGTACAAAGAACGCGGCTTCCAGCAGGTCGAAGCCGAAATCCTCGTCCTCATCGAGGAAAGTGCGGCGGCACTCTTCACCGCGTTCCCCGAGCAATTCATCTTATTTGGAGGAGCCACCCTCGTGCTTTTCTACGAGAGCCCTCGATTGTCCCGAGACTTGGACCTACTCGCCTCCCCAACGCAGATCCCAAGGCCCGAAGAAATCGAAGATGTTGTTCGTTCCAGTATCCAATCAATTGCAGAGACCCTCGGCCTGGGCCAACTCGAATTCCGGAAAGACATCGAGAGCGCCGGCTTCGTCAAGCAGTGGGTCCTCGCCAATCACAGAGCCCTCTTCAGCATCGATCTAACCAGCATCGGCGGGAATGTCTTGGAGACCCACATCGTCAAGAAGGCAATTGCCGACGCTCCAGAAAAAATCGTCGCCACACCAAGCGCGAACTATCTGCTGTTTCAGAAATGTGAGACTTTTCTCAATCGCCGTCATGTGAAAGCTAGGGATGCCTTCGATATCCATCTTCTTCTTACCCGTGGCACGCACCTGGACAAGAATCTTCAAGCACACCTCGAGGACTTCATCGCAATGAAGGAGATAGACCAAGAATCCATCGAAACTCGAATTCAGGACATCAATGCCAAGCTCTGCACGGTCGAACTCCGCCCGGTCTTGCCACTGGCCGTCTTTGAAGAGCTTGCCAAGAACGAATTTGAGACCATCCGCCGCTCGCTACGAGTCGTGTTGGCTCATTGGCTCGGGAAGGAACCGCAATGAATTGGACAAGTATCCTGACAAAAGAAGCACGAAACAATTGCATCGTGCGCACCGACCATTTAGCTCGCAAACACAAGCTCTCTGAACGTGTTGTACGCGATGCTTTGCGCCGATATGAGGCACAGGGTCTGGTCGAACGTGTCTCGACAAAAATCTACATCAACCACTTCAATCAGCAATTTTCACCTCGTGATCTCGTAAATGTTCTTCGGCCTCGTTCTTACATTTCACTTGAGTCCGCTTTGGTGGAGCGAGGCATCATTACTCAAAGCCCCTCAATACTGACTTGCGTCACACCCGGCTATCCGCAGTCTTTCAGAAGCAAATCTGTCAGCATCGTGTATAGAAAGATCTCTTCTGAACTCTATTGGGGCTATGAGGAAAAAGCTACTCGCTACAACAAATATCTCATCGCGGAACCTGAGAAGGCGCTACTGGATTGGATCTACCTAAACCGTCAAGAAGGACTTCCGACGCCCTTAGACGAACTCCAATTGCAGTTTCTAACGCCGGCCAAGCTTCGAGACTACGCGCTGCGATTTCCGCGCACAGTGAGCGAAACGGTTAAGGATTTCTTGGTTGAAGCAGCCTACCCGTCGCAAAATCCCGACGCCCGACAGTCGAGGGCAGGGCGATGAATGTAACGGAGGCCGGAAGCTACTGACTCGTCTGCAACTGGTGGTTCAAAGTGCCGGGATTCCGAGCATCTCCAATAAGCGAGTCGGAGAAACTTGCAGCATGACTCATCACTTCCAAAGTCTTCGCATCCACGCCATCTCGGCAGACAATTTGTCCATTGTCGAATGGAATTTCAGAAACCAGCGTCACTCCTAAGCAACAAGGAGTGAAATTGGGAAGGAAGCGCTCCTCTATCGCCTTGCCAAGCTGTTCTCCTCCCCTTGATTGCATAACAATGAATCCTGCTATTCCCGAACTCAACGCAGCATCGTTGTAGCAAAGAGGCTGGATCTTCGCGCGAGCACCGCCAGGCGGGCGCCAAGCCAAAAAGAATTCCGGTGAAGAGCCCTGCGAGCACGGCAAGCGAGAGCACGGTGAGATCGGGACGCAAGTCAAGCGAGACCGTTCCCTCCGTCATGAGGAGCACGAGCAAATGGCTTCCCCAGTAGGCAAAGGCGAGGCCGAGCAAAGCGCCGGCGAGAGCGAGCGACAGGCTCTCGGCAAGTACTTGGCCAACGAGGGTCCCGCGGCTTGCGCCGATGGCGACGCGCACGCTCAGTTCATGGCTGCGGGACGCAGCACGAGCGAGCATCAGGTTCGCGAGGTTGACGCAGGCAACGAGCAAGATCAATCCGACGATGCCGGCAAGCACGTAAAGGGGCCGCTCGAATTGGGAGCGCAGGTTCCCGCCGACGCCTTTTGCCGCCGATGAGACGTCCAGGTCCATGGAGAGAAACGTCTGCCGGCGCAGTCCAGGAGTTTGCGTGGAAGCCGTCGCGAGAAGGACGTCCGGCCAGAAGGATTGGAGCTGGGTGCGAGCCTGCTGGACGGTGACGCCGTCCTTCAGGCGGCCAATCGGGTTAAGCCAGAGAATCGAGCGGCTGCCGATATCAAATTCTTCGCTCTGAATCAGGGGCATGGCCGTGAGAGGAACAGTAATATCCGGCGGCTCGCCTGTTGTCATGCCCGTGAACCACTTGCGGGTGATCCCGATAATCGTGAAAGGATGGCCCTCGATGCGAATCTGTTTGCCGATAACGTCGAGCGCACCGCCAAAGCGGCGCCGCCAGAATTCGTAGCCGATAACGGCGACTTGCGAGTTTGCGGCGGCACTGAGATTTTCATCTTCGGAAGTGAGCAGTCGCCCGAGAAAAGGAGATGCGCCGAGTTCGGAATGGCAATTGCCGGTAACGGCGAGGACACGATCCTGTGTGAGGACACCGTTCACTTCCACATTGGGCGTCCATTCGCCGCCCCATCCGATCATGCCTGAGAAAACGCGTTGACCGCGTTCAACTTCGCGGAACATGGGATAGGAAAAAGGAATCTTTGTCCCCTGGCGGATTGCGGAAAGACGAACGAGGCGCTCCGGCTGGCGGACGGGAATGTCCCGAAGGAGTAAAGCATTAATCAGCGTGAAGATCGCGGTATTCGCGCCGATTCCCAGCGCGAGCGAGAGTATGGCAAAGAAGGTAAAACCGGGATTCCTGCCCAGAGCACGAATGGCATAGCGCAGATTCTGCCAAAGGTTCGCCACGAACATCCTCCCCTCAAGATTCAAAGTTGGGATGGCTCTCAACGTTTACGCTAACCGAGAAACTCTTTCAAGAGGCTCGTTACTGCGCCAAGCATGATGAATAGCTGAGGACTGTCCATGTTTGGGCCGACCTTGCTGCTCCTCACCGATGTTGGCACGGAGGTTCCACATTACCGACCGAGATTGCGATTCGCCGGAAACCGGGACGGCCAGTGGAAGTCACATGCCGTTGATCATCCTCGTTTAATTGGAAGTAAGGTCGGTCTCGCCCGAAAATCCCGTGTACCCGCCGTGTACCTCGGTTCGGCGTTTTTGCTGTTTTTCTCCGTACTGGCGATTCCTAAAATCAGTAACTTACGCAGTATCAATCACCCTGAGGGGTTCGAATCCCACCCGCATTCGCAAATTTCCATCACTGGCTCTTCAATTTCGAGGCGACCATTATGCGGCGGTCAAGGGATGCTGACCCTGACGATCGATTCCCTCGCCTGAACAGCCCAGTTGGATTAGATTATTTGCATGACCCTCAACCCTTCAGAGGCCTCGTCCAAACTGCGTTCCGCGGTCACAGCGGCTTCCCGTGGACTTGTTGACCGAGAGCCCCTCGTAGAGTTAGTTGCGCTTAGCGCGGTGGCGCGCGAACACTTACTGGTAATTGGACCTCCAGGCACGGCGAAAAGCGTTGCCGTGCGACGAATTGCGCAAGCTACCGGCGGGCGATATTTCGAGTACCTGCTAGGCAGATTTACGGAGCCGAACGAAATTTTTGGCCCCGTGGACCTTCGCAAATTGCGCGAAGGCACCGTGGAGACAGATGTTAGCGGGATGTTGCCTGAGGCAGAGATTGCTTTTTTGGATGAAATCTTTCAAGGCTCTTCCGCGATTCTCAACACCCTTTTGGGTATTTTGAACGAACGAGTTTTTCGTCGGGGACACACACAGCTAAGGTGCCCCTTGCGAATCTGTGTGGGCGCATCAAACAGCCTACCGACGGATGAGTCGTTAGCTGCATTTGCCGACCGGTTTCTGGTGCGCGTGTTCGTGGAGGCTATTGACGATCCACAACTAGAAACATTGTTGGATAGCGGTTGGAAACTCGACCATTCCAAATTCTCGGAACTTGCATCCATGAACGACATTGATGCATTGGCTGAGGTAGCACAAAACGCTGATCTCAGCTCAGTCCGACCACAATTGGCTCACTTGCTGCGAATCTTGCGAAGTGCCGGCATCGTTCTTTCGGACCGCAGAGTTGTCAAGGCGCAAAGCCTAATTGCCGCTGCTGCAGTAGTGGCCGGTCATTCGAGGCCCAGCCACGCTGATTTGTGGCCTTTGATCTACGTCGTTCCAACACAGGAGCAGCAGGAAATTGCTAGAGAAAACCTTCGCGATTTGCTTCGCCACACTGAGAACGTGACGCTGCCCGCAGCAGCAGAGGACGCCTCCGCAGGCCCTCTCGTCCGGGCGAGACGACTAGCCCTGTCTGCAAGTGAGCTGCTTGCAACACCGCCGGATGGGGACGGAGAGACAGCCCAGAATTGGAGGCTCAAGCTAGAAGGCGTTGTGCGCGAGATAGATGCTTCCTTCACTGTGGAAACTATGCCTTCCAACCTTTCTCTTCAGATCATCTGGCATTTTCGCGAAGAGCCTCGTGTACCAGTCGCAGTCGTGGCCTCAGGTGAAACAGCAAAGGTGCTAGCCAAGAAGCTCCTAGCATCCGACCACACGAAGTGGACAAGCTGGAAAGGGGTTGCGATCTCGGACGCAATCGTTCTTCTTGGCGAAGCGGAATCACTTCCGTGGGTGGACGGAGTAAACTATCTGGGCTCGGACGAACGTGCGCCCCATCTCCTCTTGCCAACAAATCGTGAACCCAACGTTCCTTCAGACCTTCTTCAACAGGCATTAATTGAACAGAGCCCTTTTCCACCGCCCCTGGCGTTTATCGAAACAAGGAATATTGTCGTTTCGCTGTCGCAGGCAAGAGAGCTCTCCCGAGACGTGCTGAGGTCCTGGCTTCTTACCGCAACATGATTTCTCTACCGGCATCTCTGGCTCCTTGGTCCAAGCAACTCAGCGTCTTTCCGAATGAGTTGAGTATGGCGATAGGTCCTCTGGTCCAGAGGATCGCAGCGGCTATTGACCCCCTGCATTTAGAAGATGTGCCAGGCGACGATGATCCGGATGGCTTCGATGGGTTGGTAAACCGAGGAAGCTATGAACGGTTGATCGCCTCAGATTGGTTACTTGCCGACGAAATTCCTGAGGAATTCGAACGCCGTGCAACAATGCGCGAGCATCTTTTTTTGAAAACTGCAAAACGTGACCGCGCACACGGCCTAGGGTCGGTTGTTCTGTTTGACTCCGGACCAGACCAGCTTGGGTCTCCTCGTTTAGCACACCTTGCGATTCTGGTTGTGCTCATTCGACGCGCTGACCGTGCCCGCGCCAATTTCGCATGGAGAACCCTGCAGAATCCGGGGCTGCCATTCCTGCACGGTGCTAGTGAATCAGAAATAATCGAGTTGCTGCGCGCAAGGACATCCGCGAACGTATCCGATTCCATGTTGAACGATTGGATTCTCCGTTCGCTAGAGACAAACCGATCAGAAGAGATATGGCTTGTTGGGGGTGAAAGGCTTCACCAAATCTCGCCACATCATGTCGTTTCCCGCGTGAAGGTAGATGACGTTCTTGAACCACAAGTACGACAAGTTTCTGTCGAAATCCAGCGTCCGAAAGGGCGGCCAAGAAGGGTTCTGTTGGACCTTCCCGACAACGGTGTGTGCGCCCGGCTACTTCGAGATCCCTATCAAGTCAGAGTCAGCATCCCTCGCAAGCTTTCTACGATGGTTCGTTCGTCCGGACTCATTTTTGCACATGGTGGTAGACGTTTGTTTGCCACAACTGGCGACGGCACTCTAATGTCCTTCCCAGTGCCGAACTCGCCTTGGGACACGCCTGGGAACGCGAAGCGGCATACGTTGGATTTCGCTGCGGATATCCTACGTTGGGAAGGAAAGTTACCCTCCGGCTGGCCACTACTTTCTTCGCCTTGACCAATTTGCCTGGCCACGGGAAAGCGACCAGGCGTTGGTCTTTCCCTGTGTCCGGCCTCCTGTGCCACAAGGCGACAAGCCCAGCCTCTTTGTCTTGGATGCGTCCGGGAATCTGTTCCGCCTGAAGCCTGAGGCGGACGAGCCGGTGGCCCTGCTCGAACAATCAGGCGTGCTCGCTCTCACGAGCCTAGAAGGAATTCCGGCATATGTCAGTGTGGACAAGGCAAGGAACACGGTTGAGTACACATCGATGGGGCGCGAACCGTTTCGGGGCGTGGTGTTGAGCGGAGCCGAAGGGGTCGAACAAGCATTCTTTGGGTTTGGCGCGCACGCTCAAGCTCCGTTTTGTTTGCTGGCCATCCAGAAAAGTCCAACCCGTTGGTTAGTAGTCTCTGGTCAGAAGCGAAGTAACGATATCCAAACAGAACAGACGCAAGAAATCGTCGGCGTTATTCAGGAGCCGAATTACGCCGAAGCTCTTGTTTCGCTCAGAGAGAATAGGCATGTGGTCACGTTAAAAGGTCCCGACTGGGAACGGACTCTTTTCGAGAGCCCCGATTCCATTGCGCATTTGACTGTTTGCCAGGGAAAGCCCTGGATAGCGTACTCCACGACAAAAGGTGACGTTATCGTCTACTCGCTCCCTCTGGCGCAAAGTCTTTGCCGCTACCTGAACGAGGATCGGAATGACTAGCGCGAAGCCATGGTCGGTTGTGCACCGTGGCAGAGTTTCCGCCGATGGTTTTTTCTTCGCATTTAACATTACGACGGAACGCGAAGCGATTCGTCGTATTCTGTCGGCATGGGAACCAAACGCTCGGGTGTATCGAGTCAAAGAGGGATTTGTACTGGTTCTTCAGAGACCAGTGCTAGTGTTCGCCGGCGAAACAATCGGTCTGCCTTTGATCCGAGGCAAAGGATTCCTCACAGGCGTGCCACTGAAGGAAAAAGAAATCCGTTCCATTAATCAACCCTTTGGAACTCTGGTCCTCTCTGCAGGAGGGAGCATATCGACGGAACTATTGAGCGATGAGAGCCTAGAGGCCGCCGACGGATGGATTGATACAGGCGGGTTGGAGTTTGTTCAAGGGATCTCCCTCGGTACCGAGCCGCTTGGACCGACCGTCGCGAAGCCACTTGAGCTGCCCAACATCCGCGAGGCACTTGGGCGTATTCCCGAGGCTCCGCAGGAACTGAAAAGCCTGCTCGCGCGATTGAAAGGCGAGCCTGAATCGAACAAAAGGAATAGGTTTGGCTGGCTGCGTAGTTTTTCATTTCGCAGCATAGCGAATGCTGCCCAGGGCCTAGTAAGAGGCTTGAGAAGCCTTTGGCCTCGAAACGCTTATGAAACGCAGAGCCTAACCGGGTCGCAACAGAGCGTGTTTGCCACGCGCGCACCCTCAAAACTCTCACTGTGGCTGGCCTCCGCGTTCAACAAGATCGTCATGGTGACACGACTCGCGCGTGTTCTTGGCTGGAGACAAGGACGCTACCTGAGTCGCGTGATGCAAATGTTCGAACAGGGCGACATGGATGAAGCGCTGAGACACGCGATTCCCCTGTCTTCTATTTCCGATTCTCCTATTTTGAGAATGACTCTCGGGCTGCCGGGAGTCAGACAGAATCTGCGGCTCAACCCATTTGGCCGCCGCTCCAGTTCGGCAATGGTGTTAGGTCAGTCCCTGTATTCCCATCTCCATCAACTCTATAGGTCGACGTTCAAAAGATTGGAAGCTCAAGGCCGGATTGGGGAGGCGGCATTCGTTCTTGCTGAACTGTTGCGAGCAAACGAAGAAGCGGTCGCTTTCTTAGAACGTAACGGTAGATTGCGCGAGGCTGCCGAAATTGCTGAGGCTCGGGAGCTAGCTCCCGAAATCATCGTTCGGCAATGGTTTGTAGCTGGAGAAAAGGAAAGAGCTATCCAAGTCGCACGAAAGACAGGAGCATTTCACGGAGCGGTCTTGCGATTGGAGAAGTCGCGCCATCCGGCCGCTCCCGAGCTGCGAAAGCTTTGGGCGCAATCGCTAGCGGACGCAGGGAACGTGGCAGTCGCGGTTGACGTTCTCTGGCCCCTTGAGTCCGAGAGGTCTACTGCTGTCGAATGGATGCGGCGAGCAACAGAGATCGGCGGTCGATCGGGAGCGCGATCTTTGGCCAGACTCATTAGCGTGGTTCAGGATGGATATCGCGAGTTCTGGCCGCAAGCTCTTGAGCTATTGCAAAGTGACTCTGTGGAAGGGGCTCCCGCCAGAATGGAATTCGCTGAGACACTCCGCAAGGAGCCCAAGTCGCCCCAGGCACAAACCTTGGCGCGGCTCGCGGCACGGGCGGCTTTGCGCGATGCCGGACAGGGCCTGCATTCGCTTGGGCCCATTCCTATACGCCAGCTCATCGACTACTCGGGTGACGGTGCCCTGCGTGCGGACGTTCCGCCACGGCCTCAGGGTAGAAAGGTTGAACTCACTGATTTGGGCGCGCCCCGACGATACTTCATGGGCGCAAATGATCGAGGCTCGGCGCAGATATCAGACGCTGTGCTGCTTCCAAACGGAAGTTGCGCGGTCGCAATGGGGGAAATAGGTCTAAAGCTAGTTACCAGGGACGGTCGAACGATAGCCCATTTTGACGAACCCGCAGATCGCTTAGTCGTTTCGGAAAACGGCAGCAAGATCATCACAATGGCCCGTCGAGGTGCCGTGTGGTCTCTTTCGCGGGTGGATGTTTTATCTCGCAAAGCTACGCCGTGGTGTCATGCTGAGATCAGCCATTTTGCGGCAAGCTTCGATGGTGCCATCTGGTACGTCGTGTGTGGTCAAGACTTGTATGCAATCGATACCACGTCACAGCGGCTTGATGCCTTGTGGCGAATACCTGACCTGGGCCATTCCGTCGGTCCTCTCACACTTGCTTCGGCCAAATTGGATTTCGTCACGTATAAGGACAAAAACCTCTGGCTTTGGGAGTATCAGCTGCCGCAACTGCGTCTCAAGAGCAAGACTCTTCTGCCATTCTCAACACCACTTGAAACCGTTAAAGAGATTCGACTGGCCTCCTGTTCCCAAAGCGGAGTTCTCGATTGCTCTACCGTTCTCGCTCCTCAAGCAGCGACTGGCAGTGAAACTCAGAGTACGTCGCCTTGTCAGATTCTCTTTAGAAAAACCAACGGCAGCTGGAACGAATTCTTAACTCTTGGTGCGGATGAGCAAGTACTAGCTGATCCCGTTGTTACCACTGATTGGCTGGCTCTTTGCCTTGCGTCGAAAGCGGTAACGCGCATCCTGGTCTATAGCTATGCCAAAGGCGCGAAACCTGTCCTTCGAATCGAGATAGGAATCGAGGGAAGATGCAATCCCAGCGTTCGATTCGATGGCTCGTTGCTCACGATCGCCAACGATCTCGGACATTTGCGCGCCTACGAACTTACCTATGGCGAACAGATACGAGAGCTGAATATCTAACTGCCAGAGGGCTTGGTGCGGCCCTGACGCAGAACTGGGGACAACCTTAAGCGTGGCACGTTCGACGTGAGGAGCCCTGCGCGAGACTTCAGAAACCACCGTTTACCCGCGTGTACCTTGTCCCACCAGCTGTCCGCGTAAGTTTAATCATGTGATGGGAGATGGTGGGTCAGTGTGGGCCCGAGAACACCAAGAGCCGTCCGCCTAAGGTCGTTCGGCGAGCTCGGCGCGCCCCATTCGAACGTAGTAATGCGTAGTACAAATGCTGGAAAATTCTAATAAATTGCATACAAAAAGCGAAAAATGAAGGAGAAAACGGTTTGCCTCGATTTGTTACAACTTGCTGCTTTCTAGCAGGTTGCGTCGGCTCCGGCAAGATTTTGCAAATTTGCTTTCCCGCTTAGAAGCCAGCAGCTTTCCCCGCTCAAGCGGCGTCATCCACGGTAGAAACTTTGATCCTGATCGTATGGATTGTAACCGTATGGATTGTATGGATTGTAATGTTGTACCCCGATGATAATGTCCCCTTTTGTCCCCGATAGAAATGTCCCCTAATAGGACCTCCAAAAGGAGGTCAGATTGGGGCGGACAGAGATGAGCAAGAGAGAGTTGGGGAGGGTGGAGGTGCTGGCGCGGGTGAAGAGCAAGCAGCTGCGGGTGGTGGATGCGGCGCCGCTACTCCGCTTGAGCTATCGGCAGGCGAAGCGGCTGTGGAGGCTGTATCGGGAGGAAGGCGCTGCGGGGCTGAAGCATCGCGGTGCGGGACGAGCGTCGAACCGCGCACACGAGGCGAAGTTTCGGCGGAAGGTGCTGGGGCTGGTGCGGGAGAAGTACAGCGGGGCGGAAGGCGAGCGATTTGGACCGACGCTGACAACGGAACACTTGGAATCGGAAGATGGCGTGAAGGTGGCGGTGGAAACGCTGCGGCAGTGGATGCTGGCGGAAGGGTTGTGGAGTCGGGAACGGAAGAGGCGGCAGCACCGGAAACGGCGCGAGCGCAAGGAGCACTTTGGAGAAATGGTGCAGCTGGACGGGAGCTTTCACCGGTGGCTGGAGGAACGTGGCCCGGAAGGTTGCTTGATCGATATGGTCGATGACGCCACCAACACAACCTGGGCGGAACTGGGAGAGCAAGAGACGATCTGGGCGGTGGCCGATGCGCTGCGCGCCTGGATCGAGCGCTACGGGGTGCCGCTGGCACTGTACGTGGACTGGAAGAACTTGTACAAGCGGCTGGCCACGCCAGGGGAACGATTGCGCGGGGAAGAGCCCATCACGCAGTTTGGGCGCATGTGCGCGAAGTTGGGGATCGAGCTGATTGCGGCCAGTTCGCCACAAGCGAAGGACTATGCTTCACACTGCACCTCCTGGGTACGCTTTGATACTACTTCGCCCGCGAGGCGCCGCTGCGACAGCTTTACGCCTTGAGCTTTTCGGGGCGGATTGTCACCTGGATGTTCATACAGACAGTGGTTTTTATTGTCGCAAGTGTGACCGCGAATCAGCCCATGGCGATTCCATATCTTGACCCGTTGTGGAGTAATGCCGAGCAACGCTGCCATCTCCTTCACGGTCAGCATACCTGCCTTGCGCAACCGATCATAGCGCGGCATCAGGCCATACCGTTTCTGAATGCGAGCGACGATGCGCACTGAAAACGACTTTCCTTCTCCCGAGTGCAGCCCGCGTTCGTTCAGGATTGATGCGATCTGCCGATAGGTGTGGTGATCGAGGAGCCGATCGATTTCCTTCACCACCGCAGGGTTGGTTGCTCGTTGCTGCCACGCATTGAGAGGAGCGGGCACCATCAAGGTCTTGGTGGCCCCACCCTTGAAACGAATGTGTAGAGTAATGTTCTCGCCACGAACCAGGGTGACATCTTCCAGCAACAACCGGATCATCCGTTTGCGCTCGCGGTCGGGCGTGTTTGGATCACGCCACAACCGTGGGAAGTCTGTAGCCAGCGAGAGAATCGCCGCCCGCTGTTGATCGCTCAGGACCTTTCTGTCTTGTTCGCGCTGGCGCTCACGGTTTTGCTGCGTCTCGGTCAGCGTGCGCAACTTGCTGTTCCACTCGGCTTCGAGTGAGTCCGCCACCAGTCGGTGGTCAGGGTCGACCCGCATAAAGCGGCGGCGTGCCAAGTCCACTTCGTATTGAGCTCGTTCTACTTGTTTCTGACGCAGCCTGTCGGCTTCTTCCAATCGTGATTGCAGTTCTTGCTGCACGGTAAGCGCCACCTCGAGAGCGACTGGACTCACTGCCTCGACCAACAGTTCACCAATGGCTTCATCGATTCCACCTCCCGGAACTCGTTGACAGAGCGGCTGGGCATGTTCGATTCCTTCGCGCTGACAAAGATACTCAGGCCACAGTCGGCCGTGGCGGACGTGATAGCGAACCGTCATTCGCTGGCCACAGCGGCCACAGAGAATCAGTCCCTGCAGCAGTGCTGGCCCTTCGCGGGCCGGGCTCTTACGCCGGTCATGTCCCATCGCTTGTGCACTTTCGTGAAGGCGCTTCAGATTTTGCTGGTAGTCTTCCCAGGACAGGTAGCCGGGGCAAGCTCCCGGGATCAGCGTCTCCCATTCATCTTGCGAGAGCTTCACAACAGTGAAACGGCCGTCCACGGTTTTGCGAACGTGGCTTCGTCCGTATACAAAGGCTCCTGCATACCTCGGATTGTGCAGGATACGCAACACCTGGGTGTGTCCCAAGGCCGCCCACACCAGGTCTCCCTTGTGGGCTCCTGTGCGAACGCGTCTGGGAAACTGCAGACCTTGCTTTTGAAACGCTTTCACGGTGGCCATTGCAGATCCCGTGCTGCGAAAAGTTTCGAACAATAAGCGCAAGCATTGTTGCACCTGCTTGTCCGGATCCAGCACCAACGCGCCTTCGGAGTTATAGCTCAGTCCGACTGGCGGACTGATCACCAGTTCGCCGCGTCTAGCCTTATTCAAGATTCCACCCTGCAAACGCGCACGCAGAATGTGCAGTTCCGCTTCTGACATCGTGCCTTTCAACCCTAATAGGAGGCGATCATTAAAGTGCGCCGGATCGTAGATACCATCTTCATCTAGGATCAAAGCATCGGTGAGAGCGCAGATCTCCAACAAACGATGCCAGTCGGTCGAGTTGCGCGCCAATCGCGACACCTCCAGCCCCAGCACGATTCCGGCTCGCCCCAAACTGACCTCGGTAACCAGCCGTTGAAAGCCCTCCCGGTCGACGGCAGAAGCTCCTGACTGTCCAAGATCGCTGTCGAGGACGATGATGCGATCCTCGGGCCAGCCCAATGCAACGGCCCTCTGGCGCAAAGCGTATTGGCGTTTCGTGCTTTCGCCATTCTCGAACACCTGGCGCAGCGTTGATTGCCGGATGTAGAGATAGGCATTGCGCTTGAGATGAGTCGCCTTTACTTTCTGATGCATGTCTTGATTCATGACACTCTCTCCTGGCAGCCGTGCAGCAGCATTCCCGCAAGGATCAGAACGACCTCGGTGCGCGCGCCCTGAGGAAGAACCGCCTGGTCAGGTGCGGCAGTAAATTCTTTGGTTGGAGATGGTGCGAGGCAAAGCGAACAGGCAGTCATCCATTCCCTCATGCCCCGTCGCATGAATAACGCCAACCCTGGTCCCCGCTGTCCGTTCAAAATCTGACGCCGCAGCTCTTCGTACGCGGCAATCAATCCATCTTTCTCCAGTGGTGCAGCAGGGTAAGCGGGCTGCAAGCTTATCGAAGTTTTTTTTCCCGCAGAAGCTGCCGCTCGATGCTGCGGGGGTGCACTTTTACGTGGAACTTGTGCTGCACCTGCTCTGCCAGCTGAGCGAAACTCAGGGATGGCTCCAGGGTTTGCTGTTCGGCCACGAATTTCATCACTTCCGGAGTGAGCTTGTGACCGTTTCTCGGACCACGCTTCTGGGGAAGTAATCCGGATAAACCACCTTGCTCGAAGGTAAATTCCGCTTGGTAAAACGACGGGCGGGAGAATCCAAACTCCTTGGCCGTTCGGGAAACCGCCCGCTTGTCCACATGGACCTGTCGTACCATCTCGTATTTCACCTGCAGCAAGTCGCTGGGATCGAAGAATTCGCTGTTCTCGAACAAAGGATGGCGCACATCCTGAGGGCGGGGGTTGAGTGTTCCGTGTTGCTGTAACGCCTTCTGCTTGTCGGAGTTGTTTTTCGCCCGCGGCATTCTCGTTTTCTCGGTTAGGCTGCGTGCCAGCTGTAAAGATAATTACGACATACGGAGGCGTCTTGTCAAGTCTTTTCTTTTGGAAAGTGATTGAGAATAGCGCACATATGTCACGGCAAACGAGGATTCCGGGATAGCTCGCGGCCAACACCCAGGACAACATTAACTTTACAATCATGACATGTTTTCCTTTACAGTTCTCTCGGCTTCCACGGATTTCCATCGGTCGATCTGCCGCGCCAGTTCGATCAAGTCTGCCACCCGAAACAGCGATCGCCCCGCCGCCAGGGCGACGAAAGGATCGACAGCGCCGGCGTCAGTCCAGCTTGTCGGTAATGAATGCAGGCGGCCAAGCTGGTCCTGAAACCAGACCCTGTCCTCGCCCCAGTCCTGGCGATAGGAAACCAGCTCGAACTCTTGCTGGAAAAGTGGATGGTACGGATGTGTTACTCGGAAACGTCGAATTTCAACATCGCCATGCGGCGCAGTTGAACACTCATGCCAAGGGGCGCGTGGAGCGGGTGCATGGGACGCATCAGGATCGCTTGGTGAAGAAACTGCGGCGGAAGGGGATCATCAGTCATGAAGCCGCGAACGTGTATTTGCGGAGCGAGTATCTAACGGAACACAATCGGCGCTTTGCGCGGGCCGCGGCACGGAAGGAAGACTATCACCGGCGCACGCCGCGCGCTGCGGAACTGGACGGGATTTTCCGGTTGGAGAGCGAGCGCACCATCAGCGACGACTGGGTGGTGAGATATGACAACCGGTGGTTCCAACTCGAGGGGCAAGGTCGCTACTACGCGCCGGCCCAGGGCAAAGTGTTGGTGTGCGAAGGGCGGCACGGCCGCATGGCCATCGAGTACCGAGGCCGCGCGCTGCGATGGCGAGAGATCGCCGCGCCCGCGAAGCCGCAGGTTCTCGATACGCCGGCCCGCAACGCGCGCCCGCACGTGCCGATTGCCGTCAAGAAACGGAAGTGGACGCCGCCGGCAAACCATCCGTGGCATCAAGCGGCCCGCCGCGAGGCGCAGAAGCGAGCCTCCAAGTTGGCGGCCACAGTATCGCGCCCGTTGTTGGCCAAGTCCTCCGCTGCGCCCTAACCGCTTCGCCCTTCG
>QHYI01000003.1 GCA_003223245.1 Acidobacteriota bacterium | reverse complement strand
GATGTTGGTTGGCTTGAAGTTGCACGACTGTCCTCGAAGGAAAAGAGCACGGCGCAAAGAATCGCCTCAAAGGGCGGTCTCGACGCGGGCGAGGCCGAGTCCCTCGCCTTAGCCAGCTCTCGCAAACTCACGGTCATCCTGGATGACAGGGCGGCCCGATCATTTGCAGAGGTCATGGGGGTCCAGTTCATTGGAACTGCTGGAATGTTGTTCCACGCATTTGCGAAAAAGCATTTGACTCTGGCGGAACTCGAGGATGCAGTTGAGACGTTGAGTCAGACAATCTGGCTTGCTCCGGCCGTTGTTGTAGAGATATTGAAGAAAGCTCGGGAAGGTGAACGATGAAAAAGGAACAAATGGTGGGAACGAGGCTGCCTGACACAGTGGTTCGGGACCTCGAAGCAATCGAACAAGTCGAGCAAGCCGATCGCTCGACAACCGTAAGAAAACTCCTCTCTCGGGCGATACATGACTGGAAGCTGGACCACTATTCGCGTCTGTATGGCAGCGGCAAGCTCACGCTGGCACGTGCTGCCCGTGAAGCGCGAGTCTCACTCTGGGAAATGATGGATTTTGTGAAAACCCAGAAGATCACTGCACAGTATGGCATTGAGGATTTTCAGCGCGATCTGAAGACCGTCGCGGCCGATAAAAAGCGGTAAGCCGCGCTTCCATAGATTTGTCCGCAGGGGACTGTCGCCTTTAGGTGACAGGGGAATGCGTAAAGCAAACTTCACCGGATTTAGTAAATCATCCCTTTGGGGGACTCAAAAGAGCGCCCCGCTTGCTCCTCGAGTGTATCTTTCACAACAAGGTAAAAACATTTGGGTGATGATATTCCTTGACATATGCTCGATGAAGTTATATACGAATCTCCTAATACCCTTTGCACGAATTAAAACTCTCACATAGCAACTGACGCGTTCTAGAGAAAGACCGCGCTCAGAGAGGATTGAGTGCCATGGAACGCCCAGCGTTTGTTGTCTTCGCCTTAGTGGTTTTCCTTCCCGGTGCTATCTGCGCCCAAGACCCTTCGAGGGCTCAAGGCCAGCAACCGTATGGCGAGCAGGGTTTGCAGAGAGCCGCACAGGGTATTGGCCCGCGGGGCGGCATCGTGGCGGATAATTTGGATCGCGTCGCCGCTACGGCCCAGCAAATTCTTGAGATTCTCAATCGCGACGCGGGCCTGATGGTGGAGCTCAAACGGTGGATCGCGGAGGATGCTGGCGAAAGTGGGCAGATTCTCGAAGAATCCGACTTGAGTAATGATGCGGTGGCGCAGCGCCTCAAAGAGGATTTGCGAACGCGGGTGATAGCCACACGTCTGCTTCGGAAGTACGGCTATCTCCTTCCGAAACTGAATCCAGATTCCGAGCAAGCCCAGGAGGAGAAACTGGTGTTGCAGGAACGCGCTCAGGAGCTAGCCCGCGTGGCAGAACGCAACTCCCGATTACGCGATCAGGTCCCGGCAGAACTGCGCGCCGATTGCACTTCCCGGCAAGCTGACTGCGATCTGCAGGGGCGCACAACCGGACCGCCGCGGACCACCTCGCAGCCCGTCGATCGCGGGCGTATGCCCTCCGATCAAACCGTGCCTGATGGAAGCAGTCCGTTTCCCTTGCGCCCACCGGAGATTTTGAGTTCTCCGCAGGGAACGCATATCGAAACCGCGATGCAAGGTTCAACCGGAGCCTTGTTGCCTGTATCTTCGCCGATTTATTCCAATGGATCTTCTCCGCTCTCGGGCCGCAGCGAGGCAGCGACCTCCATCGATGTCGCTTCTTCTCTTGCGCCAGCGAATGACCCTTCAGGAGCAGCCGACCTTCCCGTGTCTCATAGAGACTCGGGCGCGACGCGCAACAACCCCAGCGATCTTTCATTCGAGCCCGAGCCGGTTCGCATGACCTATCGTCCTAGCCCCTATGCGGATGTTCCTTCCCTGTATGACCTCTATGTACAAGCGAGCCCATCCGGCAAGCCAACCGAAAGATTTGGGCTGCAGGTATTCCGCCACGGCGCTGTAAATCCAGACATGCTTCCCATGGACCTTCCGGTGGGCCCGGACTACGTTCTCGGTCCCGGAGATGCCCTTTCGATCGATTTGTGGGGCGGGGTGTCCCAGCGCTTATTCCAAACAGTTGACCGGGAAGGAAAACTGCTCTTGCCGGAAACCGGGCCCTTGCTCGTTTCGGGCAAGTCCCTTGGCGATGCGCAAGAGGCGGTGCAGCGTGCCCTGCGCACACAATTCCGCGATGTTTCGGCCGACGTTTCCTTACTGAAGTTGCGCACCGTACGTGTCTACGTGGTGGGTGAGGTTGCCACACCAGGTGCCTACGATGTCAGTTCGCTCTCAACTCCGCTGAACGCCTTGTTTGCCGCAGGAGGCGTCACTGGTGCAGGCTCTCTCCGGCATTTGCAGCATTACCGGGGCAACCGGCTAGTCGAAGAAGTAGACGCCTACGATCTTCTGCTCCACGGCGTCCGTGGAAACATGGAGCGCCTGGAGAATGGCGACTCCTTGCGCGTTCCACCCCTCGGTCCCTCAGTCACCGTAGATGGCATGGTCCGCCGCCCGGCGATCTACGAACTGCGCGGAGAAACCAATCTCAGCCAGGTTCTGGATCTTGCAGGAGGCCTTCTGCCCGCCGCCGCGCTGCGCCACATCGAAGTGCAACGTCTGGAAGCTCATGATAAGCGCACCATGCTGAGCCTCGAAATCGGAGAGGCCACCGACAAAGAAGCATTGCGAGCCGCCCTTGAGAAATTCCGCGTGCGAGATGGCGACGAGATTCACATCTTCCCCATCGCGCCTTACAACGAAAGCGCCGTATATCTGCAGGGCCACGTGCTGCGGCCGGGGCGTTACTCCTACCACCAGGGCATCCAACTGACAGACGTCATCTCTTCCTATAAAGATTTGTTGCCCGAGCCCGCAGCACATTATGCCGAAATCATTCGCATCACCGCGCCTTCGGATCTTCGGCCGCTATGACCTTGAACCTGTGCCGGAAGTACTGGTCACTGGGGAGGTAAATTCGCCAGGGAAGTACCGGACCAGTGGCGAGCAACATTTTCGCGACGCTGTTTACCAGGCTGGCGGTCTCACACCGGAAGCGTGGCAGGATACTGCGCAAGTCTTCCGTGCGATGCCGGATGGTTCGGGGAAGGTTTTCAATATCTCGGTGCGAGATGCTCTGGCCGGAGACGCGCTCAACAATATTCTGATTGAGCCGCGCGACCACATCGTGATTCACCGCCAACCCGAGAGTGTAAGTCCTCAAACGGTCTATGTGCGTGGAGATGTGGCGCGACCGGGCCGGTACCCGCTCGTTGCGAATATGCGTGCTTCTGACTTGTTGCGCGCGGCAGGCGGACTGCTTCGCAGCGCCAATGCCGAAGGCGGCGACTTGACGCACTACTCCGTAAGCGGCGCGGCAGCGGGCCATTCGCAGGTCTCAGGGGAAGAGAATGTCAATCTCACCGCAGCGCTTCAGGGTGGGGCCGGCGACGATCCCGCACTGCGCGATGGCGATGTGCTGACCGTGCCGCAACAGGGCAGGTGGAAAGATGTCGGAGCTTCGGTGACCATCCGCGGCGAAGTTGCGAAGCCGGGTGTATATGGCATCGAGCCCGGTGAACGCCTTAGTTCACTGCTTCGTCGCGCAGGCGGGTTGCTTCCCACCGCGTTTCCGCAGGCTGCCGTTTTTACCCGCGATAGTGTGTATGAGTTGCAACAGAAAAGTCGCCAGGAATTAATCCAGAGGATTGAGCAGGAACCTGAGGTTGTGAAGACCGCGATCAATACCACGGGCACCGAGGAGGCGGCTCTGCAACAGGCAGCTACGCAGCAGCGCCAGCGCGTGCTCGAAGCGCTACGCAACGCCCCAATTTCAGGACGGCTGGTGATTCATCTGAGGCCCGGGCAAAAAGAATTTGCAGGCTCGACAGACGATGTCGAATTACATGCCGGAGACTCGCTGGAAATTCCAAAACAACCGGGGTTCGTGTTGGTGATAGGGCAGGTATACAACTCGAATGCCATCACCTACACGCCGGGGAAGAACGCAGCTTGGTATCTCTCGCGGGCAGGGGGAGCAACAGGGCTTGCCAACAGATCGGCGATATTCATCATTCGTTCTAATGGCTCTGTGACCAGTGGAAGTGGCCACCTATGGTCCGGGGGCGCGCTATCCACGGCGCTTGGTCCGGGGGACACCGTAGTCGTGCCGGAAAAGGTCACTGTCGGCGGCAATGCCTGGAAAAACTTAGTGGCCATTGCGCAGATTGCGCAAGCAGGAGCGCTGGCCGCGGCCGTGGCGATCCCCTAAAAATGGGACGAGTGTACCCCTTGGCTGAGGGGGTGTGTCTTTGGGTCATCTCCCAATTTCACTTGGGTCAAGTTTGGTACTTACGTGGTACTTACATATG
>QHYI01000155.1 GCA_003223245.1 Acidobacteriota bacterium | reverse complement strand
CGGACGTTGCGGTCCACGAAGCTTGCGCACAAAGCGCTTCACCGCCTGATAGTCGCCCACGAAGCCGTGGTCCGACACCAGGTCTTGCCAGATCGCTTTGCCATTGCGCCCTCGTGCCAGGCCCTGTTCGATCAGCTCGCGATACTCTTCACAGACACTTGCCGATGGAGGGGAAGGGGCACTCGGAGCGTCCGGGTTTTGTGAAAAAGGCGCAAAAAAGTCGGGGGTCACTATGGCCGGTTTTGCCCCGGAGTCGGGGGTCACCTGTATGGCTGGTTTTGCCGGCGCTCGGCGTCCCCACCCAGGTAGGCACACCGCCACTCCGGCTGCTTTTAGGTAGACGCTCGCCGTTTCCCTACGCACACCGGTGGCTTCCTCGATGCGCCGCAGGGACCATCCGAGCTTCCCTAGTGAGATAACTTGTTGTTTCTTCTCGGTGCTCAAGACATTGCTCATGCCGAGCGAGCCTATAAGGGCTCTCTCGGGCGTCAATGTCCCGGGCTTTCCTATGGCCGGTTTTCAGCTGACCCTATATGGCCGGATTTGGGCGACCCCTGAGGTTCATCGCCCGAGACTTCAAGGAATTCATTCGCATCGCAGGGATGACGCATGTGCGAACATCGCCTTACTATCCGCAATCGAATGGCAAACTGGAGCGCTGGCACAAATCCTTAAAGTCGGAGTGCATTCGGCCTGGCACACCGTTGACCAGGGAAGATGCATTGCGCCTGATTCAAACCTACGTGGACCACTACAACACCGTACGCTTGCACAGCGCCATCGGTTATGTGACACCGCACGACATGCTCGCCGGCCGACAAGCTGAAATTCATGCGGCACGCGATCGCAAGCTCGAAGAGGCGCGTCGCCAACGACAACTCCGACGGCTTGCACTTTCTTCGAACTCCACTACAATGACCTCGCCAGGTGAAACAGAAGCGGGCTCTGCAGGGATGCAACCATGCTGAGGGATAACCTGGTAGGACTCATCGAGCCGATGCCAACAGCGCGGGAGAATCATGGATCCTCTCTCGCGCTGAGCATCCATAAGCACCAACAGGCATCGGACGATAGATCCTCATGCCTTAAAAATCCCCGCCCCGCAGGGGCGGAATCTTCACTAACGGAAAGAACTACTCCTCCATTTCAGACTGAACCAAGACAAAGGGTGTGCCTCCCATGGATCCAGGAGATATCGTCCGTAATGTTATGCACGGGAGTCACACGAGTCAGAGTATGCGATTGGCTATTGGGCTGGAAAACAAAACGAAAACTAATGCCATTTCCAAAGCTGTCCCCACCCTCCGTAAAAGCTTGGCGTGTGAAGCCGTAACGAAGGTTGTTCACCCAATTGTTTCCAATGGTCCAATTATGACCCACGGCCATGCCTCGCGGATGACTCCAAACCAGTGGAGTAACATCGCCTGGAAGCCATTGGGCAAGATCCTGAGTATCACTAATGTAGTTCAGACGGACAAAAAGATTCTGTTTGCTATTGATGGTGTAATCGAGTTTGGCCACATGCGAGTTTAGTTTCAACGGTGTGGGAGCATTAAAGCGAAACCCGCCGGTATTTAACCCATCGCCCACAGATGTGTCGTTCGCAGGAAACTTGGAAGCCGCATCAGCAAGAGCCTGTAGCGCTATCTGATTGATACCTGTGTCCGAATAGGCTTGCTGAACCTGGGTGGCACTCAGTGAGGCAGGCACGGGGGCATTACAGGCAGCATCCGGACAATACGTATAGTTAATGATGCCTTTCCCTAAGCTTGCTAGCGGGACGACCCTCGACACACTGGTGGCTGTGGCATCCCGACGTCCGGCGTAGTCGTAGAAGAAAAACAGTTTGTCTTTTAAGATCGCTCCGCCAATAGAACCTTCAAATGTATTCCGGACCAATGGCGTACGCGGCACTCCAGCGGCATTATTGAACCAGTCATTCGCTTCAAACGAGGTGCCCCGGTAGAATTCATAGGCGGATCCGTGAAAAGCATTGGAACCTGATTTCGTCGCCAGGCTGATCTGGGCGCCCGCGGAACGTCCCTGGTCCGCGTTTCCATTTGCGGTAGTCACGCGAAACTCTTCAATAGCCTCCGAATTAAGGCGAAGGACAGGCCCGTTGGTAATGTTTGTACGGTCGGTACTGAGCCCGCCGATTACCAGCGAATTCGAACTGTCTGCTATTTGCGCGTTCCCTGTCTGCGCGTTGTTGATGTCTACGCCATCGAGCGTGACGTTGGACTGATCCGCGCGTGACCCTGTCACATAGCCTTCACGCGTGGAACCGGGCTGCAGACTTAGCAAATCCACCAGGTTTCGCGCCTCCAGCGGTAGTTGCGTGATCTGGGCCGATTCAAAAACGTTCCCGAGCGAAGCGTCTTGCGTATTGATGACCGCGTTTGCCGTGCCGCGAACTTCTACGACCTGGCTCATCTGCCCCACTTCTAGTCGCACATTGTTTTCAGTGGATTTCCCGATCAGGGCCTTCACGTCGTCAACGACGGCTTTATTGAACCCTTTGGCTTCGACCTCCAAGCGGTAATCTCCCAGTGTAATGAGATCAAAAATGAATGCGCCCGTGTCGGACGTCTGCATAGTGCGAGAAGTGCTTGTCGCCGTGTTGGTGATCGTTACCTTGGCGCCCGGTATGGCCTTTCCCTGCGGGTCGGTGACTGTTCCGTTGATCCCTGACGTGCCCGTCTGGCCCCACACCGCGACCGCGCAAAGCACAGCAGAGCTGCCGAGGTAACCAAAGTGAACGTAAATGACCGCTTCATAGACTGCTCCTTTCGCGCACCTTGATCAAAAACGGGACAGACAGGCGGGATATGCCAAGGGCAAATGCCAGGCAACACAAACTTACTTGCCCTGAAACCCCAGGCAAGACACGGAAGGACCTCGGGCAACCTTCCCCGCCACTCAAACTATTATTATTGGCATAGCTTTTAGGACAATTTAGGGCAGTCTGTCAAGAAAAGTTGTTCTAAATTCTTAATCAAATCGTTTTAATCGGATAGCTCGATGAACTTAGCAAGCGGGGACTTGGGAGCATGGCGCCGCGCGCGTCGGATGGATGTGGGCGGGCGTTGAATCCTGTTTTGGAAGGACTAGGCCAGGCTGATTCGCTGAAACCACACTACTTGATTCGCACAGACCACGCTAAATGCACATGCAGATGAACTATTTCAGGCGAAGGAGCTTGGCTTCGGTGATAGCGGGAATCGCCCGAATCGGATCGAGAATGGAGCCCGGCACCGGGCCGTCCACGCGCACGAGCGCGGCGGCTTCTTCTCCACGGACGGCTTTTCTTCCCAGGGCAAACGTCGCGATGTTCACACCCAGTTTCCCCAGCGTCGTCCCGACGTTGCCAATCACCCCGGGCTCGTCGCGGTTCCGCAAGTAAAGAATGGTACCTTCGAGTTGCGCTTCCAGGGGAATGCCTTCTAGCGCCAGTAGCCGGGGTGACCCGTCAAGCATAACCGTGCCTTCGGCGGTAAAGCCGCACGCCGAGCCGCTTCTGTCCGGCAGCGCCGAGACTTCCAGCGTATTTTGGAAACCCCGCTCGCGCCTGCGCGTTTCTTCTTCCACACTTAAGCCGCGAGCCGCGGCTACGGCGGGCGCATTCACTACATTGACCTTCTCGTCCAAAACAGCGTTTAGCACACCCGCGAGCACGGCACTACGAAGCAGGTGCGTGCCCACTTCCGCAACTTCGCCTGCGTAGCGAATGCGAATGCGCGCCGGCCGCGATGGCGCCGCTTGCGAAATCAGCGAGCCCAGCCGCTCCGCCAATTCCAAGTAAGGCCGCACACGCCGGTATTGATCAGCGGAAAGCGCCGGGAGATTCACCGCGTTGCGGATGATTCCGTCAGCCAAGTAATCCTTGATCTGCACGGCCACTTGCGTACCGACTTCTTCCTGCGCTTCCGCGGTCGAGCCCGCGACGTGCGGCGTAGCGATCACGTTCGGCAATCCCACCAACGGAGAATTCTTCGGAGGCTCTTCGGAGAACACATCCAGGGCTGCGCCCGCGAGCTTGCCGCATTTCAGGGCTTCGGCGAGCGCCGATTCGTCCACAAGTTCGCCGCGCGCCGTGTTGATCAGGCGCGCGCCCTTTTTCATTTTCTGGATATTCGCTGCGCTGACGAGATTTTGCGTCGCGGGGCTCAGCGCGGTATGCAAAGAAACATAATCGCTCTCCGCCAACAGTTGTTCGAGGGGCACCAGTTCGACCGACATCTCCTGCGCCGCCGCTTCGCTGATAAACGGGTCATAGGCCAGCACGCGCAGGTCAAAAGCTTGCGCGCGCACGGCGACTTCACTCCCGATTCTTCCGAGCCCGATTAAGCCCAGCGTCTTTCCGCGCACTTCGGTTTGCGCGGCGGAGGACTTTTCCCAGCGTCCCTCATGGATCCCTTTGTCCAGCCACGGCACCTGCCGCGCCAAGGACAGAAGCAGCGCAAACGTGTGTTCCGCGACGCTCACGGAGTTTCCACCGGGCGTGCTCATCACCAGCACGCCGCGCTTCGTGGCCGCCTCCAAATCAATGTTGTCCACGCCCACACCGGCGCGCCCCACCGCGCGCAGCTTTGGAGCTTTGGCGAGCAAATCCGCGGTGACTTTCGTAGCGCTGCGCACGATCAAGGCATCCGCGTCCGCAATTTCCCGTTCGAGCGTATCTTTCGTCGTCACCACCGTGTTCCAGCCCGACTGTTCCTTCAGCAGCTTCACGCCCCGCTCGCTGATCTTGTCGGCGACGATGACTTTGATTCGGCCTCTTTGTGGCGCGGCCTGTTCTTGGGTTTCCTGAGAAACAGATACGACTTTGCTTGCTAGCATAAGAGGTCAAAAATAGCGAGTCCTCTCGACTCTGTCAATTCGGGATAAACCCTGAGAGAAAGACAATCCTTTTCTCGATTTCGCAATAACGTGCAGCGTCTCTGTTATATTGAATGGCTTAAGGAGCAAGCGATGAGCCTCGCGGAAAAAATTCAGAGCGATCTGGTCGAAGCCATGCGCGCCAAGGATGAATTGCGCCTGAGCGTGCTCCGCGGGATCAAATCGGCCATCAAGCTGAAAGAAGTGGAAAAAATAAAAACGCTGGATGAGGCCGAAACGATCCAGGTTCTCCAAACACTCGTGAAACAGCGCAAGGAATCCATCGAGCAATTCACCAAGGGAAATCGTCCGGAGCTTGCTGCAAAAGAAACGAAGGAGCTGGGCATCCTCGAATCGTATCTGCCCGCTGGAGCGAGTGAAGCCGAAATGGACGCAGCCATCACTAAAGCGATTGCGGAAACCGGGGCCAATTCCATGAAGCAGATGGGCGCGGCGGTGAAAGCCGCCAAGTCCGCATTACAAGGCAAGACCGTCGACGGCAAGATTTTGAGCGATCGCGTGCGCGACCGCCTTTCCAAGCTCGGCTAAGCCACCAAACCTGTCATGCGGCCCCAGGGTGCGGTATTCCGCAGCCTGAGGCAGGGGTTATGCGCTCCGCGCGTTTCGCGGGAACGCAGGAACCTCTCTGTAAACTTCGGAATTCAGGATAAGATTCGTCCTGACCAACGCAGGAGCAGCACCGATGCAGGAACAGCCGCCCTCCCCGGACCTGAATTCCCGCGCGCTCGCGGTTTTGCGAATTGGCGTGGGCGCGCTGTTCTTCCTCTTCGGCGAATACAAAGTGTTCGGCACGCAATTCACGCTTCACGGGGGATTTCAGTACTGGATTAATCGATTTCTTCAAGGCGGAGCGTATCCGTTCATGGCGCCAATCCTTCGCGGATTCGTACTGGCCCACGCCACGCCGATCGCGTTCCTCGTCGCTTACGGAGAATTGGCCGTCGGCCTCGCGCTCCTGTTGGGCGTTTTGGTGCGGCCCGCCAGCGTCGGTGGAATCGTTTACATGTTCACGCTGCTTTTTTCTTCCGATTATCCCGGCGCGAGCGCGCCCTTCTGGCAATACTTCGGCGCAAGCCTAAGTCACTCGGTGTTCATTCTTTGTTTCCTTGCCTTCTTGATTGGCCGCGCCCACACCGTATGGAGTGTGCGGAAACTTGCCAGGAGCCGACCGCCGGAAGCTCACAGCTGACGATGGGGAGCAAGAGAAAGGTTGCACGTCCGACAGCGTGAAAGTCTTGGCAAGGTATTTGATACCGCGCGCCTTGACAATCTCTTTTTCATAAACTTTGCCATCAAAATTGACCATGGACCCGTCGGGACGGATCGTGCGCGCTCTCAGGTCAACGATGTTCTCATTGTCCTTGAAAAACGGGATTTCCACGTCACCGTATCTTCTTCCTTCCTCTCCTAAAGATCTTCGGTCGAACGTAGTTATATTCGTGGGGCGTCCGAGGATCGCTGTCGTCCCGGTCCACCTGCCGAAACAGGATGACTGCAGGCGCGCCGAGCGCTTTCGGCTCATTGGTCATCTTTAATTCTTCCGGAGTAATCGGCAGCCAGTCGTCGCCCGCGTTGACGGGCGCGCTGAAGCGTGCTGCAACCCCGGCGAAGAGGATTGCTGATAGAAAAAGAAAAGGGCCTGGCGCGCACGAAGGACCCCCTATTTAAAAAAGCGGAAGGAACCCCTTAGGCAGGAAAGAACAGCCTCGATGGTGCCGGGCACAGCAAAACCCGGCCGACCGCGGTGCGGAAGGGTCCCGTCCCATGGCCTGGCAATCGACCTGAGCAAAATATCGCGCTGAACGATACAGCGAGTTTAAACAGCAGTCAATTTGTGCGACCGACCCCTGCGACCGACGCGCGGCGATTCTCTCTTTCCCCCTTCAGGGAGCTAAGGCATAATCCCCGCACGCGGTGCAGCCAATTTGGAAGGGTGCAGCGCCGGGGTAGACGCCGGTCGCGACAGCCCGGCGCTACATTTCAGGAAAAAGCAGATCCCTCACCGCCGTTCGCGCCAAATTTTATGCCCGCTTACCGCGGGCAAAGCGCGACCGGGTTCGGGATGACAAGGGAGGATTCGGTGAGCGAACGATCGATGAGTGGCGAGGGGGCCGCGGTTCGCGAACAGGCTTGGAGTTCGACGGCGCCGCCGGGAGAATTTCGCACCTACATCTCCGCGGAAGAGAGCCTAAGGGAATTCACCGTTCGCGCAGTGATTCTCGGCGCGCTGTTTGGCCTGCTGTTCGGCGCGGTGAGCGTTTACGTCGGCCTGCGCGCCGGGCTCACCGTTTCCGCGTCCATCCCCATTGCGGTGCTTTCGATCAGCATTCTGCGGGCGTTTGGCCGTTCGACGATCCTCGAAAACAACATCGTGCAAACCACGGGCTCGGCGGGAGAATCCCTCGCCGCCGGAGTGATGTTCACGCTGCCTGCGCTGATCTTTCTTGGCTTTGGGTCGGAATTTACCTTTTGGCGGATTTTTCCGCTGGCGCTGCTGGGAGGCTGGCTGGGCGTCTTGTTCATGATCCCGCTGCGGCGGCAGCTCATCGTCAAGGAACACGGCAACCTGACATTCCCCGAAGGCACAGCCTGTGCCGATGTTCTGGTTGCGGGAGAGCGCGGCGGCTCCTTTGCCGGGCGCGTGTTTTGGGGACTCGGCCTGGGCGGCATTTACACGTTCATGATGAACACGATGCAGGCCTGGACCAGCCAGCCGGAAGCGCGCCCAAGTTGGCTGCCGGGAGCCTCTTTCCGCGCCACGATCACTTCCGAATACTTGGGGGTCGGTTACATCATCGGTCCCAGAGTGGCTGGAATTCTTTTCGCCGGCGGCGTGATTTCCTGGCTGCTGGTGATGCCGGCGATTCAGTTTTTTGGGCAACTCGCAGGAAGCACGCCGATCTATCCGTCCACCATTCCGATCCCACAAATGACGCCGGACGACATGTGGCGGCAATACATCCGCCCGATGGCCGCTGGTTCCGTAGCCGCGGCGGGATTGATCACTTTGATTCGCACGATGCCCACGATTATTTCCGCTTTGCGCGCCGGCCTGAAGGACGTTCGCTCGGAGGGAGGTAACGCGCCGGCCACAAATGTTGCCAGCCGCATTGAGCGCGACATGCCCACGAGCTGGCTCATTGTCGGCTCCGCGGTAATCATTCTCTTGCTGTTCGGGCTGCTAACGATTGCCCCTGTAAAAGGCGCGCACACGACCTGGTACCAGAATCTGCTTGCGGGCATTCTTGTGGTGATTTTCGGATTTCTGTTTGTCACCGTGGCCTCGCGCATCAGCGGGTTGCTTGGCAATTCCTCGAACCCGGTCAGCGGCATGAGCATCGGCACGCTCATGGCCACGTGCGCGATTTTTCTCATCGCCGGGTGGACGGCGCCGAGCTATGGCGTCCTGGCGCTTACCATTGGCGGATCGGTGTGCATCGCCGCAGCGATCGCCGGCGCAACTTCGCAGGATTTGAAAACCGGCTATCTCGTTGGCGCTACGCCCGTGCGGCAGCAGTGGGGCTTGCTGGTTGGCGTGACAGTTTCCACGTTCGCTATCGGCGTCACGCTCGGCCTGATGAATAAAGGCCTCGAGAAATACATTCCCACGGAGATCCCTGTCAATCTGCAGGCGTTGCCTACTGGGGTGAAAGTGGAGAAGCCCATCTTCGAACATTTGGGGAAGAACTACGTCCTCATCAACGCGCTGGGCTCCAGCAAAATTCCTGACGGCGAATATCTCTACGATCCGGATTCCAAGCGCATTGAACTCCAGTGGGCGCAAGGAATCGGCAGCGACAAAGCACCAGCGCCCCAGGCCCGGTTAATGGCCACGGTAATCAACGGCATCTTGAGCCAGCGTTTGCCGTGGCGATTGGTCCTGATGGGCGTGGCGCTGGTGGTCGCGGTGGAAATTCTGGGCATCCGCTCGCTCGCCTTTGCTGTTGGCGCCTATCTGTCCATTGGAACGACCGCTACCATGTTTGCCGGTGGGCTGGTGCGCGTGCTTGTGGAAGCGACAACGAAGCAGAAGGAAGAAGGCGAAGCCAGCCCAGGAGCGCTCTATTCCAGCGGCTTGATTGCGGCGGGAGGTGTCTTCGGCTTACTGGGCATTGTCATCAACTTGCTGCAAGATCCCGAAATTCCCGCGCACGTGCCGCACTGGCTTACTGCGGTGCTTCGTCTACCGTGGCGGGCCGACCTTTTTGCGTTCGGCCCAAAGATGTTCGGTCCGCTCGCCACCAGCAACCTCTTCGGCTTGATTATGTTTCTGGTCCTGGCCGGCACGCTTTTTTACTTTGCGCGCAAGAAGCTCGACTGAGAGGGGAAGTCGAAGAGTCGAAGCCTTTTAAGAGTCAAAAAGTCTGTCATGAAGTCTGAAAGTCAGAAGCCGGGCCGGTGCACTCTTTGACTCTTTGACTCTTCCACCCCTCCTTCTTCCCTCCTTTGACGCCAAGCGCCCCCGCACCGTAAACTTCGTCTATGTATTCCCGTTCCGGCGTCAAGAGCTATCGGGTCAGCTTCGACTTCTACGTCACCCCGGCGGTAAAGCTTCTGCTGATCGCGAATTTTGCGGTTTACATCTTCGAAGTTTTGCTCTTGCACTTTTCCGGTCCGCCCGCCTACGTGGAGCTTCTGAAGTGGTTCGGGCTAGTCCCGGCCGGTGTCGTCCCCCTGCTTCACGTCTGGCAACCCTTTACTTACTTGTTCCTCCATGACGTGGATAGCATCTGGCACATCCTCATGAACATGTTCATGCTCTGGATGTTTGGCCGGGAACTCGAACTTGTTTGGGGAAAGAATCGCTTCCTGCGCTATTACTTTCTGACGGGCGTGGGAGCTGGGCTCATCAACGTCATTGTCAAAATGTTTCCAGCGCTTTTGGGCCAAGGCATTCCTCTCAGCGCTTACACCCCGACGATTGGCGCCTCCGGAGCTATTTTTGGAATTCTTATCGCTTGTGCGATTCTGTTTCCGGATCGCCGAGTCTATGTTTTCCCCCTGCCGGTCCCCATGAGCATGCGTACCGTGGTCATCCTCATGACGGTGCTGACATTTCTCGGAACATTTGGATTGGGCGCGGACAGAGTGAGCCACCTCTGTCATCTGGGTGGATTGCTGGTGGGCTATGTTTATCTGCGGCGCGGATCTTTTCTTTACAACCTGCGCAACAGTGTCTCCGATTGGCAAAACAAGCGTAACCGCAGGCGTTTTCAAGTTTACCTGAACAAACACCGCAAGGATCCGCCCTCGCACCCCGACAATTGGGTTAACTGAGATCCGAGACCTGAGCTCGGAAAACAGCGACCGCTTGCCTTCTGATTTCCGTTCTCGGCTCTCTTTTTCCAAGCAGGGAGCACTGAAAACGGACGACTGAGAACTCGCCTCACGCCGGCCCGCCAATCACGTGAAACTTCATAAAATTCGTCGTACCGCGAATGCCCATCGGCGTTCCTGCCACAATTCCGATGATGTCGCCGTTGCGCACCAATCGCTCCTCAAGCAGCCTCTTCTCCGCCACCGCCGCGAGCCCGTCGATCTTCCGCACATCCTGAATGTTTCTCGGATACACGCCCCAAATCAATCCCAGGCGCCGGCGTGTTTCCTGCTCGGGGGAAAATGCCACGATCGGCACTAGGGGGCGATAGCGCGAAATCAGCCGCGCCGTGAATCCGCTGTGCGTAAACACGGCGATCAGCTTCATGTGCAATTCGTGCGAAGCGTGACACACCGACTCGGCGATGGCGCCAGGAATTTTGAGCTGTTCCTGCTGCGCCGGTCTCGGAAACTCACGTACGCTTCCTTCCGCCGCTTCGATGATGCGCGCCATCATGCTGACAGCTTCGATCGGATATTTTCCCGTGGCCGTTTCCGCGGAAAGCATCACCGCGTCCGAACCATCGAAAATCGCGTTAGCTACGTCGGAAGCTTCCGCGCGCGTGGGCCGAGGATTCTCCGTCATTGACTCCAGCATCTGCGTTGCGGTAATCACCGGCCGCCGCAGCTCTCGAGCCCTCGCAATAATCAGTTTCTGAACGACTGGAACACTCTCCGGACTCATCTCAACGCCCAGGTCGCCGCGCGCAACCATCACCGCATCAGCCGCGCGCAGAATCGCGTCCAGGTTTTCGATCGCTTGCGGTTTTTCGAGCTTGGCAATGACCGGCGTGTCTTTTCCTGCTCGACGAATCAATTGCTTCGCCAGGACTACGTCTTCCGGTCGCCGCACAAAACTCACGGCGATGTAATTCGGGCCATGCTTCAGCGCAAATGCCAGGTCTGCACGGTCTTTGGGCGTCAGTGCGGGAACGCGCAGTTTCAGTCCGGGAAGGTTGATGCCTTTGTGCTGGCCGAGTGCGCCGCCGTTCACGATCTCGCAAATCACCTCCCGCTCGCGCACTTGTTCGACACGGAGTTCGATCAAGCCGTCCGAGAGCAGGACGCGGTCGCCCCGATGCACTTCGCTCGGAAGTGCCGTAAACGTCGTGCTGACTTGAGTGGAATCTCCCAACACCTTCGCCGTTGTAATGGTGAATCGCTGCCCCGCGCGCAGCATCACCGGCCCGCCGCCCGCCAGCGCTCCGGTGCGAATTTTCGGCCCCTGCAGATCCGCCAGGATCGCAATGGGCTTCTCGTGTTTGCCGGATGCAGCGCGGATCATCTCGATGTTTCGCGCATGTTCCTCCTGCGTACCATGCGAGAAGTTCAGACGCGCCACGTCCATCCCGGCGGCGAACAGCCGGTCAATCATGCGCGGCGAACTCGTTGCCGGGCCGATGGTGCACACAATTTTCGAATGGCGAAAACTCATGCTTCTTTCGAGGACAGTCTGAACTTTCCAGCTTTCTATTATTCAACGAAAGCCGTTTCCCTATACTTTTCTTTTTGGATGGTTGCCAGCGGCTTTTGCTCTAGTAACGCGTGACCGCAAATTCCGTCACAATCTTCCTCAGCACGTCCACGCCTTTGTCGAAAGCCCCCAACGGAATCCGTTCGTCGTCGCCGTGCATGCGCCGCAAGTCCTCATCCGACAGAGGAAACGGCACCAGCCCATAAGCCTGGACATTGTGCAGCCGCAATTGCGCAGAATCGGTCAGCCAGGTCGATTGAAACGGCAGCGCTGGAGCACCGCCAAATTCCCGCGAAGCCACCCGGCAGATCTCATTATAAAAATCCGAATCCAGCGACGATGGCGGCGCCGCCAGCGCCGCATTGGGCTCTACTTGCAGTTTCACCGCCGGGTCATTCACGAGCTTGTTCAGATCATTCACAACCGTATTGATCGAATCTCCTGGCAGCAGCCGCACGTTCAGGTTCGCGCGCGCTTCCGCGGGTATGACGTTGTTGGCCACGCCCGCGGAGAGCACTGTCGGCGCAATCGTGTCGCGCATCATCGCATTCCACAGCGGGCTGGCGTCGGAAACCACGCGCTGCGCATGTTCGCCGCGATCCGGCGTATCCATCGAACGAATCCATTTGGCGATTTCGTCGTCTTCCAGCGGAGCAATGCCTTCGAAATACCGCCGCACAATCGCGGTGAAGCGCACTGGTGCGGAATACCCTCCAATCTTCGCGACGGCCGCCGCCAGATGCACCACGGCATTGTCTTTTGTCGGCTGCGAGGCGTGACCCGAAGTTCCGTGCGCGATCACGGACACGTTCGCGGCCACTTTCTCGCTGGCCTGCACGCCGATGTATTGCACTTTCCCGTTTTTCATGAAGACGTTGCCGCCCTCGTTGATCGCAAAGCCCGCGGCAAACTTGTCCCAATATTTCGCGATGAGCGCCCGGATGCTCGCGTCGCCGCCTCCTTCTTCGTCGGCCGTCGCCAGGAAGATCACATCCCGGTTGATGTGCGCATTCGTTCGTTTCAAGCCGATGAACACCGCCAGATTCGCCGCGAGCATGCCTTTGTCGTCGATCGCTCCGCGGCCATACAGGTAACCGTCCTTGATCACTGCTCCGAACGGGTCGACCGTCCACCGCGACTTATCCACCGGGACAGTGTCTAGATGCGCCACCAGCAGCAGCGCTTTCGATGGCTCCGGCACCACCGAACTGCGCAGGCGTGCCACCACGGCGCTTCGTCCCGGCGCCAATTCCAGAATCTCCGGTTTGATCCCCTCCTTCTGAAGCACACCGGCAACGTACTTGGCCGCGAGCTGCTCGTTTCCCGGCGGATTGGACGTGTTGATCTGAATCAGATCCGCCAGCCAAACGAGGGCGTCTCGCGCCATTGGCGCGGGGTCACTCGGGGCCGTGGTGGTAGGACTTGCCGGCGTCGACTGCGGGATTCCCTGTGCGGCTAGTGGAGCACATGCCCCCAAAAGCAGGGCCGCTGGCCCCACGATAATTTTCACCAAAGGATTCCAATTCACCAATCCACCCTCCTCTACGAGACGGCGTGCATCGGCAAGGACCTGCCGAACAAACGTTTTGCGTCCAGAATGCTTCATACTAACATGCAGGTATGAGGGCTGCCCGTTCCTTGCCGGGGCATTGCCTGAACTTAACCAGCGGTCCCAGCCGCAAGTTGCACGGGAAGGACAATTCAGGCGGGTTGCGTGGTTCGCTCGCCTATGAGGCACAAACGATGAGACGAATCGCTTCGTGGATTTTGTTCGCAGCGTTGACAGCGGTTTTGGTCATGGCGCTCGCAGAGCGGCCGGCTCTTGCCCAGGCTCCCACCGGACCGCAGGGCGGCCCTCCCCCCTCTCAGCAGCAACAGAAGCCGACTCCCCAGCAGAGTCCGCCTCCGGGGCAGCAACCGCCTCAATCGGGCGTCAGCATCAGTGTGGACGTGCCCGTTGTGACCATGGACGTCGTGGCGGCTACGCAGCACGGCGACCTTATTCCTAACCTCAAAAAAGAAAACTTTCGTGTCCTCGATGATGGCGTTCCTCAAGCCATCACCAATTTCGCGCCCACAGACGCGCCCATCACCATGGTTCTTCTTCTCGAGTTCAGCAATGATCGCTGGGGAGGATTCTTCAGCTACCTCTCCAAGTATTGGTCGCAATACCTGTTCTCGAATCTGCAGCCAAAGGACTGGGTCGCTCTGGAAACCTTCGACATGAAAACCCACATCGAGGTGGATTTTACGCAGAACAAGGACGAGGTTCTGCAAGCAATCTATCACCTCTATTTCCCGGGTTTCAGCGAGTCCAATGTTTTTGACGCTCTTCTGGAAACGATCGATCGGCTAAAGGATGTGAAAGGCAGGAGGTCGATTGTGCTTCTGGCGAGCGGAAGGGACACCTTCTCCAAACACACTCTCGATCAGACGATGAAAGCTCTTCGCGGGAGCGACGTTCCTATCTTTTGTGTCGGGCTTGGAAGGGTTTACACGAATTTTCTCGATTCCATGGGTTCTATGAACCCCCATATGGATTACCTGCAAGCTGAGAATCAGTTGCGGACGTTTGCCCAGGAGACCGGGGGATTCGCATGGTTCCCGCAGTTCGAGGGTGAAATGCCTGACATTTTCCGCAGCGTCGCCTCTTTTCTCCGCCACCAGTACAGCATTTCCTTCACGCCTTCGGGCGGTGGAAGGGACGGAAAATTTCATAAAGTGAAGGTGGAGCTCGTGGCTCCCGACGGCGGCCCGCTCACCATCGTGGACCAAAAAGGTAAGAAACAAAAGTATGTAGTTTACGCTCGCGAAGGGTATCAGGCCACGAAGCCTGGCGCCGCCGACTGAGGCCACTGGAAAATGGAAATTTAGAAAATTGAAAATCGTTTTTTGTTCTTGAGCGCTGGCGCGTCAAGCCGATCTACGTTTTCGCCTGGGATGTTCTATTATGCAGTTTCAACTTTCCCCCTAGCCCCCAAGTCTAGTATCCCCGCTCCAAGTCCACGCAGTTGAACATTTCTTTCCCGCTGAACCAGCGCTCCACCAATTCCACGAGAAGCGCCGTCTGCCGCTTCCACAGCCGGTCGCTCAACGCGCTGGTGTGCGGCGTAATAAATAGATTCGGCGTCTTCCACAGCGGACTTTCGGCCGGCAGCGGTTCCGTCTCGGCCACGTCGATCGCCGCGCCGGCCAATTTCGCCTCCTCGAGTGCGCTGATGAGTGCTCTCTCATCCAGCAATGACCCGCGTCCAACATTGATGAGCCTTGCGCCGCGCTTCATTTTCGCGATTTCCGCCGCTCCGATGAGATGCTTCGTCTCTGCCGTTTCCGGTGCAGAGACGACCACGTAATCTGCTTCCGGCAATACTTCATGGAGTTTTGCAGCGGGAGTCATCTTTTCGACATGGTCGCCATGGCCTTCACCCGAGCGCGTTACTCCCCAGACACGCATTTCGAACGCCTTCGCGCGCTTCGCCAGTTCTCGCCCAATCGAGCCGTAACCCACAATGAGCAGCACCTGTCCATTCACTTCGGCCAAATGCTGTGGCCTGTCCCACAATTCCTGCTGCGACCAATTCGCGCGGTCCTGTTGCCGCACGGAGTCCGGAAAGTTTCGCGCGAGCGCCACAATCAAGCCCATGGTATGTTCCGCCATGGGCACCGAAAACACGCCGCTCGGATTCGTCACTAGGATTCCCGCGTCGCGCAACTCGGGATACATGAGTTGCGCCACTCCAGCGGCCGTCGAATGAATCCACTTCAGTTTTTTGGCGTCCTTCAACTGCTTCACGCGCAGCGAATACCCCACAAAAATATCCGTATCCGGCAATTCCGCGGGCAAGTTGTCGTAATCCGGCAGATGCACAACGCGCATTTCCGGCCAGCGCTTTCGAATGGTCTCCGCCATCAGCGGCTTTGGCCGCCACTCGGTAAACGGATGCCATACGCAAATTACGAGTTTTGTTTCTGCAGGTTTTGTGCGCATCATCGGGAGGTTAGGAAACAATCCGCAAATCCGTGCCGGTCATGTCGGTCGGCTGCGGCTGACCCAGCACACCCAGCATGGTCGGTGCGATATCCCGCAGCGATCCGCCGGACTTCAGCCGCGACTCGCCATCCGCGCTCACCAGAATCAGCGGCACCGGATTTGTGGTGTGATACGTGTGTGGCCCGCCCGTCACCGGATCGATCATCGTTTCGGCGTTCCCATGGTCCGCGGTGATAATCCAGGCGCCGCCTCGCGGCTTCATCGCCTGATAAATCCGCGCGAGCCCCGCGTCCACTGCCTCCGCCGCTTTGATCGCCGCCTCCAACTTTCCCGAATGGCCCACCATATCCGCATTCGCATAATTCATGATGATGGCGTCAAACTCGCCTTTCTCGATCGCGTTCACCACCGTGTCGGTAATCCCCGCCGCGGACATTTCTGGCTTCAAATCGTAGGTCGCCACTTTCGGCGACGGCACGAGAATCCGTTCTTCCCCGCCAAACGGTTTTTCCACGCCGCCATTAAAAAAATAAGTCACGTGCGCGTATTTTTCCGTCTCCGCCGTGCGCAAATTCTTGTACGGCAATTCCGCAAACACTTGCGCCAGGATGTGCTCTAGTTTTTCCGGCGCGAGCACATACTTCAGCCACGGCCACGTCTTTTCATACTGCGTCATGGCCACATAAAAAAGATTCTGCGGCCGCTTTTCATCGAGAAACTTGTCGAATCCCGGCTCTGCCAGCGCGCGCGTCATTTGCCGCGCACGGTCGGAGCGGAAATTGTAGAAAATTACCGCATCGTCGCTGCGAATCAGCCCGACGGGAACGGCTGCTGCTCCTTCGCCCTTGGTCACCACGATGGGTTTCACAAATTCATCGGTTACGCCTTGTTCGTAGCTGCGCTCGAGCGCCGCGACCGGATCGTCGCTCTTCGTTTCCCCTTCGCCGTGCACCAGCGCGCGATAGGCCATTTCCACCCGCTCCCAGCGGTTGTCGCGGTCCATCGCGTAATACCGGCCGACCAGCGTGGCGATTTCGCCCACACCCAGCTCGCGCATCTTCTGCTGCAATTGCCGCGCGTAGTCGCGCCCGCTGTTCGGCGGCGTGTCCCGCCCGTCCATGAAGCAGTGCACAAACACGTTTTCCACTTTTTGCTGCTTGGCCATCTCGAGCAGTGCGAACAGATGATTGACGTGCGAGTGCACCCCGCCATCGCTCAGTAATCCGAGAAAATGCAGTTGCCGCCGCCGCCCGTGCTCCATCGCTTGCTGAAACAGCGCCACGTTTTGCAATTGCTTGTTCGCAATCATCAAATCAATCCGCGTGATATCCATGTGCACGATGCGTCCCGCGCCCATGTTCATGTGGCCCACTTCGCTGTTGCCCATCTGTCCTTCCGGCAGGCCCACGAAAGGCCCGGAAGTCTGAATCAGGGTATTCGGAAATTTGCGAAGCAGTTCGTCGTAGGTCGGTTTCCGCGCCAGCGCGATGGCGTTTCCTTTCGTCTCCGCGCGGTATCCCCATCCATCCAGCACGGTCAATACAATCGGTTTCGGTCGTTTTGCCATGATCCTCGGTTCAGTTGCAGAAATTTCTACCGCGCTGGCTCTCGGAGCAGGCCGCTAGTTTTTTGTGAACTCTTCCAAAGCGGAAAGCAGGCGGTCCACTTCCTCGGCAGTGTTGTAGTGCACCAGCCCGATGCGCAGCACGCCGCCTTTCGGCTCCACGCCGAGCCGCTCGGAGAGATTGATGGCGTAGAAATTGCCGTCCCAGGTGAAGAGGCCGCGGTCGCCAAGGAATTTGGCAATCTCCGTAGGGTGGTGCTGCCCGATTCGCAAGGAGATTGTCGAGCAGCGTTCGCCAAATCGCTTCGGGTCCGTGATGCCGTAAACTTTCACGCCGCGAATTGCGCTCAACCCATCCAGCAGTTTCGTCAGCAGCGTGCGCTCGTAAGGCACAGTCGCGCGATACGCTGCCCGCAGGGCCTCGCGGCGGCTCTTCGCACTCAAATCACAGTGCCTGCCAACTCCCGCGACGTAATCGACCGCCGCGCCGATTCCGGCGATCAACTCCTGCGCTTGCGTCCCGGTTTCCCAGCAGTCGGGAATGGCATCTGCCGCGGGGCGCACCTTGTACGGCTTGAATCTCTGCAAATGCTCTCTCTTCCCGTACAACGTTCCCATGTGCGGCCCGAAAAATTTGTAGGGCGAGCACACCAGAAAATCGCAATCGAGCGCTTTCACATCAATAAGCCCGTGCGGCGCAAAGTGCACCGCATCCACGAACATCAATGCTCCCGCGGCGTGCGCCAACTTGGCAATCTCCGCAATAGGATTGATCGTTCCCACTATGTTCGACGCGTACCCCACCGCCAGCAGTTTGGTCTCGCCAGTGATCTTCCGTTTCAAATCGTCCAAATCCAGCGTGCAATCTTCCTCATGAATGTCCACCTGCCGGATCACTACGCCCTTTTCCCCCAGCGCTCTCCACGGCGCCACGTTTGCATCATGGTCGAGCGTGGTCACTACAATTTCATCGCCCGCCCGCAATTCCCGCCCGATCGCGCGCGCCAGCGCAAACGTGATGGTGGTCATATTCTGGCCGAACACGACTTCGCTTGCGTCGCAGTTGAAAAAATCCGCCATCGTGCCACGCGTCGACGCGATGATCGCGTCATTTCTACGGCTCGTTTCGAACGCGCCGCAGGTATTCGCGTTGGCGCTCACAAAATAGCTTTCAACCGCGCGGATTACCTGCATCGGCACTTGCGTTCCCGCCGGCCCGTCTAAAAACGCTGCCGCGTGCCCGTTCACCTGCAATTTCAGCGAAGGAAACTGCTCGCGCACCCATCCAGCATCGAACGTCCTGGTTTCTGTTCCCTGCACCACTGGTGTACTCATCGTCTGCTTCCTATCGAATGGTTCAACGCCTCTTGACCGAATTAGTCTCTCACAGGCGCTGCGGGCCTTGTAGCACCCAGGGTTCCTTAGGTCCTGAACCTATCCGTTGCACTCTACCAATTTGGCACGGCTTCCCATAGGACGGAATCCCGGAGGCGTCTGTTCGCATCCGCGCGCGTGATAGCATCATTTTATTTGCATTCAGACATGCCGTTGCAGCGCCGGCTATAAATCAAACGAGCCATCGCCAGCGATGCGCTCCGCGCTGCGTTTCTCGATGAGGTGTATCGTGCGCGAAACTTTTCCACCGTCAGACCGCACTCGCGTCGTGCGCGAGCCGCAGCGCGGCGTCTACGATCGCGAAAGTATTTACAAGATTCTCGACGAAGCCTTCGTCTGCCACGTGGGCTTCTCGGTGGAGGGCCAGCCTTACGTCATTCCCACGCTGTTTGCGCGAGTCGCCGATGCTCTTTATTTTCACGGTTCCGCCGCCAGCCGCATGCTTGGCAACCTCAGCGGGGGAATCCCCGTTTGCGTCACCGCCACTCTGGTGGACGGCTTTGTTCTCGCGCGCTCTGTCTTCAATCACTCCATGAACTACCGCTCGGTCGTCGCTCTCGGAAAGGCTACTCTCGTAAATGCTCCGCAAGAAAAACTTAACGCCTTGCACGGCTTCACGGAAAAAATCCTTCCCGGCCGCTGGATGGACGCTCGCCGGCCCAACGAAAAAGAACTGAAGGCCACCAGCATCCTGCGGCTGGCACTCAAGGAAGTTTCAGCTAAAGTCCGCAGCGGCCCGCCTTTGGACGATGAGCCCGACTATGCTTTGCCTGTCTGGGCTGGCGTGATTCCCCTACGCCTGCACGCTGGCGCGCCCATTCGCGACGAGCGCTGCGACCCCGCGATCCCGCTGCCAGTTTATTTGCAGAATTTCAAACGCTAAAGGCTCGCCTCAATGTGCCGCGGCGAGCTTCTGCGCCGCCGAAGAAATCAACGCGGCTTCATTTTGCAGAACGCCGGCGACCACTACGATAGCTTCGTCAGCTTGCTTCCACTGTTTCAGTTCGATCGCTTCGCGCACCGCCGGGACGGTCTTCACCGCGTATCCCGTGTAAAAACCCGGTGCATACAACTGATGTTTGAACCATGGGCGGTTCGGCAAACCCTCGGAGTTCGTCAGTTTGCGTTCACTCTCGATCAAGAGCTTGTTCACTTCGGCCAACGAACCCGGCGCCGCCCTGCCTTTGGCGTTCATGGGGTCCGCCGCCTGGTGATATTCCTTCGCGCTGCGGTTGAGCGCATCCACCGCATTTTCCAGCGGCGCGAAATCCAGGTACGGCGGCACTGCTTCCACCTTAGGCGGAACGAGCGGCCGCTTGGGATCATCGGTCGCCTGGAACACCCGTTCCTCGATTTCGCGGTTGCGCTCGCGAATGTCATCCTGCGATTTCTTCGCCAGGTCCTTCAGTTCTTTCAGGTACAGCTGCACGGTGTCCGCCAAATCGAGGAATTCAAAGGGCAGCAAGTCCGCGTCCGCCAGGCGCATCACGGCCGTGCTTCCCGCCTGCGCCAGCGCGCGCCCATAAACGAAGTCTGTATCGCTGAAATGCGTGAACCAGTAAAAATCGTCGTAAATCGAGTGATAGATGCCCCCGCCGTCCTCGCCGCCAAATCCGAAATTCAACGACGCCACACCGTCGTGCTGCAAAAACGCCGTGTAATCCGAGCCCGAACCGAGCGCCGGAATCCGCAGGTCCGCCCGCTTGCGGATTTCTTCCCGCTGCTCCGCGGTTTTTGCATTCGCGATTTCGTGGAGCTCGGCGCGCTTCCAAACGCTGAGCTTGGTTTCCGGGTCAGTGATATCCCGCGCCACGTCGTTGCTGAATTTTTCCAAAGTGTGTGAGCCCTCAACCCCAAAATAGCCGCGCCCGTTCGAGTCGGAATTGATGTACGCCACCGCGTGTGCGCGCAATTCGTCGTAGTGCTGCTCCGCCCACTCTGTCGAGCCCAGCAGCCCCGGCTCCTCGCCATCCCACGCGCAGTAAATAATGGTGCGCTTCGGTTTCCAGCCCGCTTTTACTAGTTCACCTAGCGCGCGTGCTTCTTCTAAGATGGCGATTTGTCCCGAGACCGGGTCTTCCGCGCCGTTCACCCACGCGTCGTGATGGTTCCCGCGAATCACCCATTCGTCCGGAAACGTCGATCCCGGAATCTTCGCGATCACGTCGTACAAAGTTTTCAGCGGCTCCCAGTTGGACTTCACCACCAAATGCACTTTCGCCGGCCCCGGCCCCACGTGGTAGGTAATCCCCAGACCACCGCGCCACTCCGCGGGCGCCACTCGCCCGCCGAGCGCCGCCAGCAACGGCTGCGCATCGCCGTAGGAAATCGGCAACACCGGAATCTTTGTAATTACCGGAGCTTCGTCCACTTTCAGCCGCTTCGCATCCTTCGTCGCTCCAACTCCCGGCGTCAACGGATCGCCCGGATACTTTGGCATATCCTCGACGCTCCCGCGTTGCACGCCATCCGGCGGGCGATACGGTCCGCCGGGAAAGGCGTCGCCTTGGTAGAAACCGTCCTCGTGAGGGTCAGAAAAAATAAGGCATCCCACGGCGCCGTGCTCGGCTGCGACTTTCGGCTTGATCCCGCGCCACGAATGGTAGTAGCGCGCGATGACAATCTTTCCTTTCACTGACACGCCCAGGCGCTCGAGTTGCTCGTAGTCTTCCGGCACGCCGTAGTTCACATAAACGAGCTCCGCGGTCACGTCGCCGTCTACCGAGTAGGCGTTGTAGGTGGGAAGCTGTTCGGATTGCTGATTCGAAGTCGGATCCTGCGGCACCGCCGGCTCTTGCAGCTTGGCCACGAATTTCGGCCCGCCCTCGACGAGTTCCACATGGCGCTCTTTCGGGGTGGGGAAAAGAACCTCAAACTGCTCGATGTGCGCGTCTAAACCGAACTCTTTGAATTTCCCAAGAATCCATTCCGCATTGTCTTTGTCATAAGGCGAGCCGACATGGTGCGGACGCGCCGACAGTCGCTGCATGTACGCGCGCAGGTTCTCCGGGCTGGGAATAGCGAGCAATTTTTCCTCCCATTGGCGTTCGCTTTGTGACGATTGCGCGGAAAAGCCATACAGCGGCTGCTCTTCCGCAATCACATGATGGCCAACGGGCGCAAACGAAAGGCAAGCAAACAAAATCGACGCGAGCAGAATGCGGCGGAACACATTTCCCCCTTCCAGCGAGCGCACGTATTTTGCCTGAAAGTGCTGCTGATTGGAAAGCAGAGAAGTATTGCCAACGCCGGCCAAGCGTGCGGTTTGACGATGGGAATATCGCCTTGCCCGACACCCGCATCCTAGGCCGGTGGTGTATCTTATGCATGCGCAGGATGACACTTATGTCGGGCGACAAACTTCTGTTCACACCCGGTCCTTTGACTACGAGCATGACCGTGAAGCAGGCCATGTTGCAGGACCTGGGATCACGCAACGACTACTTCATCGGCCTGGTAGGTGACGTTCGCCGCCGCCTGCTGCAACTCGGCGGCGTGGACGACGGAACCTACGAGGCCGTACTCATGCAAGGTTCCGGCACTTTCGGGGTCGAGTCGGTCCTTTCCTCGGTGATCCCGCGCGACAGCAAGCTGCTTGTCGCTATCAACGGAGCGTACGGCCGGCGCATGGCGGACATCGCCAAAACTTTGGCGATCCCAGTCGAGACCATTGTCTCGCCCGAATCACGGCCCGTTGACCCTGGACAAATGCAAGAAATGCTCGCGCACGATCCGGCGATTACGCACCTGGGAATCATCCACTGTGAAACGACCACGGGAATCCTGAACCCTGTGCAGGAAGTAGGCCAATTGGTTCGCACTCAGCGGCGCGTGTTCCTGGTGGACGCAATGAGCAGCTTCGCCGGAATCCCCGTGGACATTCGCGGCGGGGGCAGGGTGTCCCCGGATTCAGTTTCGTGTTGGCCCGCCGCGATCTGCTCTTAGAGGCGGAAGGCCGCGCTCGCAGCGTAAGTCTGGACCTCGTTTCGCAGTGGAAAGCCATGGAATCCAGCGGGCAGTTCCGCTTCACGCCTCCCATACAAGTTTTGCTGGCTTTCGGGCAGGCGCTGCAGGAATTGGAGACCGAGGGTGGAATCGCTGCCCG
The DNA here is from genome assembly GCA_003223245.1 of Acidobacteriota bacterium. GTDB lineage: Bacteria > Acidobacteriota > Terriglobia > Acidiferrales > UBA7541 > Acidiferrum. The sequence goes on along the minus strand of QHYI01000155.1, from coordinate 5,633 downwards.
TGCCAGCCGCTACGCGGAGAATCAGAGAATTCTTTTGGCGGGTGCAGGAACTGGGTTTCCAACCTTTTCTCGCGCCGCAACGCCAGAGTCCCATCATTACCACGTTTCGTTACTTGGAACATCCTAGGTTTGCTTTCAAAGAGTTCTATCAACGCTTGAGCGACAGAGGGTTTGTCATTTACCCAGGGGAGCTCACCGATAGCGATTGCTTCCGCATCGGCACGATCGGGCACATTTTCTCCAAGGATGTTCGGGCATTGCTTGACGCCGTTCAGGGCTCGCTCGAGGAAATGGGAATTTGCTCTCCTAAGGGAGCGGCCCGAGCTTGACCGGATAGAGTCCCTGCTTAAACCGCCGATTCAGAGGTGGGGCTAGGAAATGTCTGACGAAAGTCCACAGTTCGCGCAATACCACGGCAATCTCAAGGCCCTCATTCTTGACTGGGCAGGAACCACCGTAGACTACGGGAGCCTCGCTCCGGTGCGCACGATGCAAAAAGTGTTTGCTCGCGCAAATCTTAAGGTGGACGAGGCAGCCATCCGGCAGCACATGGGTCTGCCCAAGAAGCACCACATTAGTGCGATCCTCGGTTCCATTCCGAAAGTGCGTGAGGAATGGACTCGCCTGCATGGGCGCGGTCCTCGCGAGGCTGACGTCGAGGAGTTGTACAAGGAGTTTATTCCGCTTCAATTTTCTTGCCTGCTCGAATACTCGACCATGATTCCGGGCGTGGTGGAAGCGACAGAGCGCTTTCGCCGCCGCGGCTTGAAGATCGGCACGACCACAGGCTACACGCGCGAGATGCTCGATTTGTTGGTGGACGCCAGCAGAAAAGCAGGCTTTATCCCCGATTGCAATGTTGCTCCGGGCGACGTGGGCGCCGGCCGGCCGCACCCCTACATGATCTACGAGAATGCCGTCAGAATGCAGGGAGTATCCCATGGCGGCAATCGCCAAAATCGGTGATACCCCAGCTGATATCGAAGAAGGGCTGAATGCGGGAACGTGGTCCATTGGGGTAGCTGCGACAGGAAACATGACCGGACTCTCCTTCCAGGAATTTCAGACGCTTTCCGCGCGCGAGCGGGAAGCGCGGCTGAGCACGGCCCGGGCTGAATTGAAGAAAGCCGGGGCGCACTACGTTGTCGACACCTTGGCTCAGCTGGACGCGGTCCTGGACAACAGCGAATCACGCCTGAAAACCTCGGAAAAGCGCGGGCTCAGCCCAACAATTTCGACATGAGGATGAAGCGGGATCGATGCGTTCGGCCTTCGATGAACGGCTGCTCCACCACAAGCGCCGCGTTAATCAGCCGCGCAGCTCGTCAACCTCCGTGGATTGAGCTAAGCGAATGGAGAGAGATTGTGATTGGAGAGCTCGGACCGGGAGGCAGGCACGCACAGATCTTATCAAAAACCTTGAGCGCTCGTCTCCATGGCGAGCCTGCTGACGTTGTGACAAACCAACTACGCCCGCGCCCCGCGCGAGCGCACTCGTACCTCTTCGTGAATCGCCTTGCTGATCATCGCCAAGACTTGGTCCGAAATCTCAAACAGTTTATGCGCCTCCGCGAGGTGGTTCGCGAATTCGGCGATCACTTCTTCCTCACAAATGCCGCGTGCTTCGAATCTACAGCCGGGAACGAGATCGTTGCAGTGCAACACCTTGGCCATGATCAACTCCAAAGGAGAAATGGGTGAGGATAAAAGGTGGGCTGCAAAGGATGCTAGGCGGGACCCGTGACCCCTGTCAATGGTACTACGCCGAATTTGCGCTGCAAAAGGCGAATCGGTATCATACGGGCACGCGATCATACCGCTGGGTTTTGCACAGTAGCGGCAACCTTCCGGTAGCAACTTTTCTCAGCCCAGGGCGGCCTTCCCATTGAACCGCGCCGCGAAACCCAGTTCTTCCTCAATCCGCAGCAGCTGATTGTATTTCGCAATGCGATCGGTGCGACTCGCCGAGCCCGTTTTAATTTGCCCCGCGCTCGTAGCTACGGCCAAATCTGCGATGAACGTGTCCTCGGTCTCCCCCGAGCGGTGCGAAATGATCGAGTGATAAGCGGATTTGCGCGCCAGTTCGATCGCGTCGATCGTTTCTGTTACGCTGCCGATTTGATTCAGCTTGATAAGGATGGCGTTGGCAATCCCTTCTTTAATCCCCCGCGAGAAAATCTGCGTATTGGTCACAAAAATGTCGTCGCCGACTAACTGAATTTTTTTGGAAGAACTCTTCGAGCCGATTTTCTGTGTAAGTTTTTTCCAACCCGCCCAGTCTTGCTCGCACATGCCGTCTTCCAGCGACACGATGGGGTATTTTTCAACCCATTTTGACCAATATTCCACCATTGCTTCGGGCGTATGTGCGGACTTGTCGGACTTTTTGAACACGTACTTCCCGCTCGCCTTGTCGAAAAATTCGCTTGACGCCGGATCGAGCGCGATGCTCACCTGCTCGCCGGGCTTGTAACCCGCCGCGGCAACGGCTTCAAGAACAATCTGAATCGCTTCTTCATTCGACTTGCAGCTCGGCGCAAATCCGCCTTCGTCGCCCACCGCCGTCGAGTACCCGTGCTTTTTCAGCGCGGCTTTGAGCGCATGAAACACTTCCACACCCCATCTCAACCCCTCGGAAAAACTCGGCGCTCCCACCGGCATCACCATAAACTCCTGAAAATCCACGGAACTGTCCGCATGCGCGCCGCCGTTCAGGATGTTCATCATCGGGCACGGCAGCAGGTTCGCGGATTTGTCCGTCGAGTAACCCGCCAGGTATTTGTAGAGCGGCAAGTTCTGCGCGGCCGCTGCGGCGCGCGCCGCCGCCATCGAAACGGCAAGAATCGCGTTGGCCCCGAGGCGCGACTTCGTTGGCGTCCCGTCGAGCTCGATCATTTTCTTGTCGAGCGCACGCTGGTCCCCCGCGTCGGTGCCCACAACCGCTTTGGCAATCTCGGCGTTGACGTTGGCAACCGCTTTTAGAACGCCCTTGCCGAGATATTTCGATTTGTCGCCGTCGCGCAGCTCCAACGCTTCATGCTCGCCTGTGGACGCCCCGGAAGGCACCGCCGCTCGCCCGCGCACGCCGTCTCCCGGCCCGCCGCCTCCCAGGTAAACATCCGCCTCTACCGTGGGATTCCCCCGCGAATCCAGTACCTGCCGGGCATGCACTTTCCTAATCTTCGTGGCTGTTGCGAACATGTCCTAGCGCATCTCCTGGTCGAAATATGAATCCACGATTGTAGCAGACGCCGAGACGTCGTCCGCCGCCGTGGGTTCGAAAGGCTTGCATGGCCGAAACGTAACGCCGCGCCCCAGCGCGGTATCTTGCCTTTCTGGCACCCGCAACCGCAAAGCCGCTTTATCTGTTTTACCTCAAGGCTTGATTAACGGGCTCCCTTCCATCATTCGGGATGAAAGGTACCTCCCTTTCCCCGCGCGGTTGATCATAACTGTCGACTCTTTTTGCCGGACCCCCGCCACCCGAGCCACAAATCAGACGTCTTCTAGTTACTAATTACTGCATGTACAAAATACAGGTATTCACCCGATGGCCTCTGCATGCTCTGCCTCCCCATTATAGGTAGCATGTGGAAATTCAGCCTCGAGGACAAAGCCCTGCCCACCTCACCTCCTCATGAAGCTCGCCGCTCCCAGCGGACCGTGATGAAAAAAGGGGCCAGTGTGGTTGTCGATCTCGGCTCCCATCCGCGCCGGGTTCCCTGCCTCATCCTTGATCGCTCCCCCGAGGGCTTCCGGCTCCGCGGCCATTTCCGGCTCAAGCGGGGACAAGTCGTGGAGGTCATCTCCAGCGACGAACTGGACTCCATCCGGTGCAACGTTGTATGGGTCGGCAGGCCAGGCTCCAAGCAGGACGGCGAAGTGGGGCTTCAAGCCATCTAGCTAAAGGCTGGTGCATAACCTTGGAAGCAACTCCTTGATTGCTGCGAGAAGCCGAAGCACGAGCGTGGCAAATCGCGAGCTGCGCACCGGCATTATTTCTGCGGATTCCTGAACGCAAAAAAGAAAAGAGCAAGAAATCTTGAAATATCGCAACTTTTCGCTTGACAAGGTAATACTTACTCGATATTATCGAGTAATGATGACCTCCTCCCAACACCAAGCCTGGCTGTTCTATATGCCCTTGGCGAAACAAGCGGCCTTACTGAAGGACGATTTACTCGAACCGGTGGACCAGCTCCTGGAGGATGCGCCATTGATCGAGCTGGTCCGCCACTGCCTGGGCTCTCGCTCTCCGGCTTCCACGCGCACCGGCCGCCCGAGCATGGCCCCCGATCGCCTGCTGCGCTGTTGCGTACTCAAACATTTGAAAGGCTGGAGCTTCCGCCAGCTGGCCCGCGAACTGCGATGCAACCTGATCTATCGGCAGTTCACGCACTTCAACGCCGAAGCTACGCCCGACCACAGCGTCTTCAGCCGAACCTTTGCCTTGCTCAACCCTGAAGTCACCGAGAAGATTCATCAGCGGGTGGTAGGCTTAGCGCGCCAGGAGGGTGTAGCCAAAGGCCACAAAATGCGGACGGACACGACGGCGGTCGAAAGCAACGTACACTTTCCAACCGACAGCACGCTTTTGGGGGACGGCATTCGCGTGCTCAGCCGCAGCCTGAAACGCATCGCTGCCCAGTGCAAGAGGGGCGCGCTGGAAGTCGTGCATCACGGACGGGCGGTGAAACATCGCCTGCTGGAGATCAGCCGCGCGGCAAAATCCCGGAGCGAAGCCAGCCGGCAACGCATGCGCGATAGTTATGACAAACTCCTAGCCTTGACCCGGAAGGTGGTGCGGCAGGGCAGCGAGGTGTTGCAGCGCTGGAAGTCAGGGCGGCTGAAAGTGGTGGGCAATCTGCGGGAGGTGGAAAAGCAGGCTGCCCAGTTGCGGCACTTTCTGCCTTTGGTGGAAAAGGTGATCTCCCAGACCAAGCAGCGCGTGGGGGAAGGAAATACGCACGTAGCGGGCAAAGTGCTGAGTTTGTTCGAACCGCATACGCAAGTGATCTGCAAAGGGAAAGCGCATAAGCCGAACGAGTTTGGCAGGCTGGTGCGCCTCGACGAAGTGGAGCATGGCATCGTGAGCGGTTATAAAATTCTGGAGGGCAATGCGGCAGACAGCAACTCCTGGATGCCGGCACTCGACCAACATCAGGCTTGCTTTGGGCACCTTCCGCAGATGGCCACGGCCGATCGCGGATTTTTTTCCGCCAAGAACGAGAGCGAGGCCGAGGCCCGGGGAGTCGCGAAGGTGGCGCTGCCGGCGCGTGGGCGATTGTCGCGGAAGCGCGCGGAACGGCAGAAACAGCGTTGGTTCAAACGAGCTTTGCGCTGGCGAGCTGGCTGTGAAGCGACCATCAGCACTCTGAAGCATCCGTTTTCGATGTGGCGAGCTACTTACAAGGGAGAGCATGGATTTCAGCGCTACGTGGGCTGGTCGGTGATCACTAAAAATCTGTTTTCGCTGGCCCGTTGGGGGGAGCGCAAGAATAGAGCACAGGAGGAGCGAGAATGCTGCAAGCGACTACTTCCGCCCGACGGCGGAAGCTGCTGAGCGAGATCGCGCGTCTGGCCCGGGTGGCGGTTTTCGGAGCCTTGTCGGAAACCTACCGCACGTGTGGACA
>QHYI01000002.1 GCA_003223245.1 Acidobacteriota bacterium | reverse complement strand
CGTGAGGCGGAAGCCGCCGCCAGGGGCAAAACGATAGCCCTGAAAATATTCGTAAGCGACGCTCCAGGCGGCACCTCCGGATGCAGCGAACATCAATTCCTCGATCGGAACGCCATGGAGACAGATTCCCGAGATATTCCGGAGATTGTAATAGCTTTCGATGAAGTTGGGGTACAGGGCCAGGAAATACAGGAAGAGGGAAAAATATAACCTAAATTATGCATAGATCTCGCCCGATCTGAGGTGCAAGCCGGCATTCCGACCTCATCAATTTTGTCTCTCCAGTGTGTTCAGCGTCGTTCGATTTGTTTTTTCCTCTAAGTCGCTCCCTGTCGTTTGTATCTCGTTGATTCCTTTCACTCGCCTGTGCATAGAAAGCTATGCACAACTTACAAGCGTAAAGCGCTGGCCAGCACCGGCTGAAATTTCCCCTGACTCGAAACGATGTTGCGCAAGCGATCCATCAGTCGCTGGAACAATCCGCGCTCCGGATACTGATCGCTATAGCTGATGCCCACTCGCCCGGCGTGCCGCCAGATCTTGGCTGCCACAAACAGAAAACGCAATCGCGCCGTCACCAACGTCGTGTGCTTCAGATCATCGGCTTGCACCTTTTCTTCCCGGTTGAAGAGCAGCAGCCAGCAGTTCAGGTTGTAAGCCAGCATCGCCAACTGGAAATGCACACAGTTGGCGGCCCACTGCTCGGAAGGGTGCGCCGCCAATCCCGCGTCGTTGTTGGCTTCCTTGATCAGGTTCTCGGCACCGGCTCGCTGGTTATAAACCCACACCAGCAGGTCGATGGGCGCTTTCATGTTCGTCACAAAAACTCGATAGATGTACTTCGGGGTAGCAAACAGCTGATACTGCGGTTTGGGAGTCTGGTCCTCTTTCAGGTAGCGCAGAGCGATGAACCGATAGGCCTTCCCCCAACCTTCGGGCTGATACTGGAACTCGCATTGTTCATCGGCATCCGTCTTCGGCGAGGGCCTCCAGTGGGCCTTTTCTAGCTCTTCGAGCAAACGCGGGGTCTTGCGCGCCACGATGATGAAGGAAACCTTGTGCTTCTCATACGCCTGGACAGCATCCCAACAATAGAACCCCGCATCAGCCCGCCCGAAAATTTTGCGCACGCAACGGGGCACGGCGGCAAAAACGGCCTCGAGATGGCGCGCAATCTGCGCACCCGTGGGCCGATCTCCGTTGCGCAACTCCCCGCCGATATATTCCCGGGTCTCGGCGACAAAGGTAAGAATCGGCTGGTAGCTCTTCTTTCCTTTATTCTTCGGGTTGTAGCTCTTGCGCGCCCCCATCTGCCGACCGTAGAGAGTGTGCACGGTCGTATCGGTATCGAGAGTGATCGAAGGCAGTTGCACGTTCGCTGCTTCCCAAACTCGTTCCCGCAGCAGGCGTTGCAGCTTCAACAGTTGCTGGGCGACGGTCACTGGCAAGGAGGTCAAGAAACGCCAGAAGGTACATTGCGGTGGTAACTTCCCCACTTGCAAGATTCCAATCAGCATCGGATCCTGGGCCACGAAACGAAGATGGTTCAGCCGAGAGAAACCCACGTAGATGGCCAGCACCATCCCCAGCAGGAATTGGTAGATGGTCATCACGCGCGGAATGCGGTGAATGGTCAGAGTTTCTTCAATCAGTTTCTTGAAGCCCAGCTTCTCCAACATGGTCGATACGGGGAACAGACCACCATAGGGCGTAAGATTCTTGGCCCCGAAGTCAAAAGGCGTGGAAGCCGCAATTTTATAGGGCTCCGGACTATCTGCAGGAAAGCCTTGTTTGGCGCGGGTTTTCTCGATATGCTGCTTTTCGTTCTTGACCATTTGGGTGACCCCCTTGAGGTTGAGTTCGTAAAACCGGGAAGTTTCGCGAACTCATTTTTACCCCATGTTTTTGGGGTCCCCAAATGGTTCCTTCAAATTTGAGCCCTACCGAAGCCCACCCCAGTGCATTATTCAGGTATCAAGAAACGATATCTGGGCCGTAACTGGGAATTTTTATTCCGAACTGGGTGCGACCCCGGAGTTGGGTCGGCTGGTCGGCCCGGAAGACGAGGACTTACGGGCCACCTCGCCGACGCCGATAGCGGTGCTCGCTTACAATTTCTGGCAGCGCCATTACGGCGGAGATCGCAACGTAATCGGCAAAGTGCTGAAGATCGAGGGTGCGGCGTTCACCATTGTCGGTGTGACGCGTTCGGGATTCACTGGAGTCAGCGCTGACCGTCTGCCGGAAATAACCATCCCGCTCACGGCCGAGCCGCTGCTTGCCGGGGATAGCGACGTGCAGAAGCTTTTGCGGCGCCCGGATGTTTTTTTACTCGAAGCAGCGGGCCGGCTTAAACCCGGAGTACGCTTTGAGGAAGCACAAGCGCAGCTCGAATCCATTTGGCCAGCGATTCGGGACGCTCTAACGCCGTCCGATCTCCTGCCGGCAGCGCGCTCCAGGTTCCTTGGGCTGCATATAAAAGTAGAACCGGGGGAAAAGGGCGCTTCGGCCTTGCGCAAGCAGTTCGCCAAACCGCTTTACGTCTTGCTTGTAATCTCGGGCTTGGTGCTCCTCGTGGCCTGTGTGAATCTCGCGACCCTGATGCTCTCCCGCGCGGCTGCGCGTAGTCACGAGATTGCCGTCCGTATCGCGATCGGGGCAAGCCGCGCCCGCCTGATCCGCCAGACGCTTACCGAGAGCATCCTTCTGTCCGTCGCAGGCACGCTTGCAGGATTCTTCCTGGCCTATTGGTGGAGCCG
>QHYI01000154.1 GCA_003223245.1 Acidobacteriota bacterium | reverse complement strand
CTGCACCGGCCGGTGGAGGGTGCGATCAAGACCGTTACGATCAAGCGGGACGTGGACCATTGGTACGTGTGTTTTTCCGTCGAGCGGGACAGTGTGGCGGTGCCGGAGTCGTCCGAAGAGATCGGCATGGATGTCGGACTGGATAGCTTTGTCGCACTTTCGAATGGCCAGGAGATCGACAATCCGCGACACCTCAAGCGCGGGTTGGCACACCTGCGCCGCGCCCAGCGCCGGCTTTCCCGTCGCAAGCGCGGCAGCCAGCGGCGCCGCAAGGCCGCCGTATTGGTGGCCCAGGCGCACCGTAAAATCAGAAACCAGCGTGCTGCCTTTCATCATGATCTCAGCCGTAGGCTGGTGAAACGCTACGGGTTGATCGGGGTGGAAGACTTGAACATCAAAAGACTTTCGCGCGGAAGATTGGCCGGCCCGGTCCACGACGCCGGATGGAACGCTTTCTTTGCCAAACTCTGGTACAAGGCTGCGAGCGCCGGGCGAGAGCTGGTGAAGGTGGATGCGCGTGGAACCAGCCAAGTGTGCGTATGCGGAGCGGCCGTGCCCAAGACCCTTGCGGAGCGTTGGCATGAATGTCCGGTATGCGGGTTGTCGGCGCCTCGCGACGTGGTCAGCGCGCAAGTCATACTGCAACGCGCCCGGATCGGGCGTTCGCGGCATAACGTAGAGGATGTCGTCTCATGCGTGCCGCGAGAAGCCGTCGCCTTTCAGGCGACGGAGTGATCACGAACAGCCGCAACGGTTCGGGAATACGCGCAACATGTGGATGTTGTGAACGCTTCGGCAAGCCTATTCTCGCTGCTCGCAATCCCTCCGCAGCTTGGCCGCGCGATTCTCGCCGATGACGGTCGCTACGGCAGGATTGCTCCTGCTCGTGGCCAGCGCCACTTGGTCTCCCGTTGCCCAAGCCGCTAGCATAAACACCCTTGCCATGTTGCACGACGAATAGAACTCTTTCGCGCTCTCGGTGATGTCCTGTGAGCTTAATGAACAGCCCTTTTCAGGGCGACTTCCGAATACAGGGAGGTATCGTGGTATGGTCGCTCGACTCATTGAAACGCGAAGATGTGCCTCGGGCTCTCCGTGCCCTCTGGGCCCTTCGCTCTGTGCTGTCTGCTTTGAATCTTTTCCCGGTTTCCATGACGGCTGGTTCCACGAGTCACCAATTCACCAGTCGCGAATCTAGTATGATAACGGAGTACCGAGAATCGATAGCTGATCTCTGTTTTTCCCCATGGAGCCTCGCGAAAAAGCCGCCCAACTTCCCGAAAATCCCGGTGTGTACCTTTTCAAAGACGCCGCGGAAACAGTGTTGTACGTTGGCAAAGCGCGCAACTTGCGCAGCCGCGTGCGCTCCTATTTCACGGAGTCGCGCTCGATCGATGCCAAGACCGGCTCCCTGGCGCGCGAAATTGTCGATCTCGAAACTATCGTGGTCGGCAACGAGCGCGAAGCCCTGGCGCTCGAGCACAACCTCATCAAAAAATACCGCCCGAAATTCAACGTCCTGCTCCGCGACGACAAAACCTATCCTTACATCAAGTTCACCGCGACCGAAAAATATCCGCGCGTCTATTTCACGCGGCGCATCAAGAAGGACGGCTCTCTCTATTTCGGGCCGTATTTCCCCGCCGGGCTGGCGCGTCGCATCCTTCACTTCATTCATAAGCGCTTTATGGTTCCGTCATGCACGGTCGACCTCACACGCCATCATCCGCGTCCCTGCTTGCAGTATTACATCAAGCGCTGTCTTGGCCCTTGCGTTGCCGGACTCACTACCGACGAGCGCTACGCCGAAGCCGCGCGTGATGCGCGCATGTTTCTCGAAGGACGCCGCCACGATTTGATGAACAGCCTCGAAGAACGCATGACCGCCGCCGCGGAGAAAGAATTGTTCGAGCAAGCCGCGGCTTATCGCGACCTGCTGCGCACGCTCGAAGACATCGAGGAGCGCCAGCGGATCGCGGCGACGCAGGGCGATGATACCGACGTTTTCGCCTATTACGCCGAGCCGCCGCTGGTGGCCGCGAATCTTTTTCACTTGCGCGGCGGGCGCGTGGTGGACCGCCGCGAATTTTACTGGGAAGACCTTGAGGAATTTGATCCGCAGGAGTTTGTGCCGTCCCTCTTGAAGCAGCTTTATCTCGATGCTGAGTATCTGCCCAAAGTGATTCACGTCCCCGAAGATTTCGAGGAACGTGCCTTGCTCGAAGAAACACTCACGGAGCGCGCTGGACACAAAGTTGAGATTTGCACGCCGCAACGCGGCTCCAAGCGCGCTTTTCTTGATCTCGTGGAAAACAACGCAAAGCATTCCTTTGAGCAGCGCTTCCGTGTACTAAAGCCAACTTCCAAAGCCATCGGTGAAGCCCTTCAGAACGCCTTGAACTTGCTCGAAGAGCCCAAACGCATCGAGAGCTTCGACATTTCGCATATCCAAGGAACCGACACCGTCGCCTCCATGGTTGTTTGGGAAAACGGCCGCATGAAGAAATCCGACTATCGCAAATTCGTCATTCGTGGCGAAGGCGGCAATGGCGCGCTGCCGCGATTGAACGATGATTTTTCCAGCATGCGCGAGGCGGTTACGCGCCGCTACCGCCGCCTGCAGGAGGAAAAGAAAGAGCTGCCCAGCCTAATCCTTATCGATGGCGGCATCGGACAATTGCACGCCGCCGCGCAGGCTCTCGAATCGCTCCAGATCATCAATCAGCCCGTGGCCAGCATCGCCAAAAAAGAAGAAATCCTTTTCGTCCTCGGCCAGGAAGATGAACCCATCATCCTCGAGCGCCATTCGCCGGTCCTGCACCTAATCCAACAAATCCGCGATGAAACGCACCGCTTCGCCGTCACTTTCCACCGCCAACGTCGCGGCAAGCGGCAAACCCACAGCGCACTCCACGAGATTCCCGGCGTCGGACCAAAGACTGCTCAGAAGCTGCTCGAAGAATTTGGCAGCGTCGCGAATATTCAAAGAGCAGGCGTGGAAAAACTGAGCGCGGTCATTCCGCGAAAAAGCGCAGAGAAGATTCTCGCGGGCCTGGAGCATCCCGCACAGCGTTCGAACGAGCGGTAACCGCTCGAATCGACAATACCGGTTAGCCGCCATTGCAGCCTCCCTCCGGCTGTGCTACGGTGTGCTTGGAGGTTGTGATGGCGGACAACGTGGGTTCCAAGGTGACGTACTTCATCGTCGGTCTTGGTGTTGGCGCTCTGATGGGCGTTCTTTTTGCGCCAAAGTCCGGCGATGAGACACGCGATTTTCTTACAAAGAAGGCGGACGAAGGCAAGGAATATGCGCAGCGCAAAGCCCGCGAGCTGCGCGAACGCGCCGATGAATTGATCGAACGCGGAAAAGAAGTGGCGGTGCGTAAGAAGGATTCGATTTCGGCGGCGGTCGAGGCAGGACGCGAAGCGTATTTGCGGGAGTCCAAGCAGTCGTCCCAGTGACGCGGTAGCGGGAAAGAAGTTTGGCCCCTTTCCGGGGCAGGCGGGGCACGTATGCAGGTGTGGCTCGAAATCTTCAGTATCGTTGCGGCGGTCGCTCTCGTCGTGCAAGTTGTGATTCTGACGGGGCTTCTGCTTCAGATGCGCCGCACCACCAAGAACGTGAACCGCATGGTGAGCGAAGTGCAATCCCGCATGGGTCCGATTCTCACGCGCATGCAGATTCTCCTCGAAGACACGCAGCCGAAAATCTCCACCATGGTGAACGATGCCTCCCACATCGTGTATTTGGCGCGCGGGCAGGCGCAAAAAGTCGACCGCGTGTTCACGGAAGCGGCGGACCGATTTCGCGGTCAACCGGGACTCCAATTTAAAGACAAGTTCTGGGCTCCGATGCAAAAGGCCTCGGCGCTCGTGCAGGGAATCAAGGTAGGCATCGATCTGCTGCGTTCACGGCGCCGCAGCTCGGACGGACGGCCGGACCGCCGGCGCAGCGATGAACCCCGCGAACCTCAAGAAGAAGAACTCTTCATCTAGTTTTCCGGATTTCCGTTCTTAGGTTTCAGTAATTAGAACTCGCACTGAAAACCGAAACAACCCATCCTCGGTCCTCTGGGTTCTCTCTGTTTTGCTCCTTCTCCTCAACTGAACTGAAAAGCGAAAACTGAAAACTGATTACTTGCTTCCGCGGATCCAGCCGCCGGCGAGGAGGCGAGGGTTCTTTCCGTTGCCGCAATCATCAGAACCGTAGAAGACGGCCGCTTGGCCGGGAGTGATGGCACGCTGCGGCGTGTCGAAGGTGACGCGCAGGTGGGTTTCGTCAAGAGCTACGACCGTGGCGGGAGCGGGTTCGTGCTTGTGGCGAATCTTGACCGAAGCGCGAAACGTTCCGGATGGCTGCGCGATCGAAACCCAATTCACGCCTTTCACTTCAAAGGTCCGCTTACGCAAGGCTTCATCTTCGCCGACAACCACGCGATTGTTTTGCCGATCGATCGAGAGAACGTAAAGGGGCTTGCCGGCGGCAAACCCAAGTCCCTTGCGCTGGCCAACGGTGAAATTGTGCACGCCGTTGTGGCGGCCGATGATTTCGCCGCGTTCATTGACGATTTCGCCTTCCGCGTCGCTTAGAGGAGTTCCGCGCTCGCGCGAATACGCATGGATGAACTGCACGTAGTTGCCGTTAGGCACAAAACACAGCTCCATGCTTTCCGGTTTTTCCGCTACGGGAAGATTCACCTGGCGGGCCAACGCACGCACTTCTTCCTTGGTGAGTTCGCCGAGAGGGAATTCGCTACGCGAAAGCTGTTCCTGCGTGAGCCCCCACAGAAAATACGATTGGTCCTTCGTTTCATCGCACGCACGCAACAATTCCCAGCGATCGGTCATTTCGTTTTTGCGGATGCGCGCGTAGTGCCCGGTGGCGAGGCGCTCCGCGCCGATTTGCCGCGCCATCTGCAAGAGCGGCTCGAATTTCACGTCGGTATTGCAATTTGTGCAGGCGATGGGCGTACGTCCGGCGAGATACTGATCCACAAACGGACGCACCACGCGCGACTCGAACTGCTGCTCGAAGTTCACCACATAGTGCGGAAAATTCAGATGCCGCGCCACGGCCTTTGCGTCGTAGACATCGTCGAGCGAGCAGCAGCGGTGCTGCGCAGGGCCATCCCCTTGCAGTTCGGGCAGACGGCGCTGGTTCCAGAGCTGCATGGTGAGGCCGACCACCGGACGGCCTTGCTGCTGCAGGAGTGCGGCGACGGTGGAGGAATCGACACCACCAGACATGGCGACGGCGACAAGGCCGGGCTGGGTTTCTGCGCGCTCGGGCAGGGTAGCGAATTGGCTGGCGGCGTTCATGGGCACAATTTCATTGTAAACGGATTCAGTTTCGGCGCGCAGCCAGAGGAACCAAAGACAAGACGAAACGCAGAGGCGCAAGGTAGACGGAGATGGCGCAGAGAGGAAGGAAAGCAGTTAGTCATGGGCGACGGCCCTTTGGTAGGTCGGCGAGAGTTCGCGGAGTTTAGCGACGGCGGCGGGTACGACCTGGATGGCGAAGTCGATGTCGGCTTGCGTGGTGTGACGGCCAAGGCTGAAACGCAAGCTGGCGCGCGCTTGTTCCGCAGGCAAGCCGATCGCGGTGAGAACGTGCGAAGGCTCGACGGCGCCGGAAGAGCAAGCGGCGCCAGTGGAGCAGGCCAAACCCTTCAGGTCGAGCGCGATGAGGAGCGCCTCGCCTTCGACGCCGGGGAAAACGAGATTTGTCGTGTTGGGGGTGCGCGGAGCGCGGCCGCCATTGATGCGCGAGTGGGGAATGCGATTCACCAGGCCATGCTCCAACTGATCCCGGAGCGCGCTGAGGCGTTTGGCGTCGTTTGCGAGCGAATGGCGGGCGATCTCAGCAGCTTTGCCGAGGCCAACGATGCCCGCAACATTTTCCGTGCCCGGACGAACGCCGCGCTGGTGATGGCCGCCGTAAAGGAGCTGCTGCAAACGAGTGCCGCCGCGAAGGTAAAGAGCGCCAATGCCTTTGGGGGCGTACAGTTTGTGGCCCGAAAGAGAAAGAAGATCGAGGCGGCACTGGTTCACGTCGACGGGAATTTTCCCCGCGGATTGCACGGCATCAGTATGGAAATAGACATCGGCTTCTTTGGCGATGCGACCGATTTCTTCGAGGGGCTGAATCGTGCCGAGCTCGTTGTTAGCGTGCATGATGGTGATGAGCACGGTTTCCTTGCGAATCGCGCCGTGCAAATCCTCGAGATCGATCAAGCCGTCTTGGTCCACGTGAAGATAAGTAACATCCACGCCTTGCTTTTCCAAAGCTTGGCAAGTGTTAAGAACGGCTTCGTGCTCGACAAACGAGGTGATCACGTGGGGACGGCGGCCTGGGGGCATAGCGGAGGAGCCGACGATTCCGAAGATGGCGTGGTTGTCGGACTCGGTGCCGCCGCTGGTGAAGAAAATCTCTCGAGGAGCGGCGCCAATCAGCGCGGCAACCTGTTCGCGGGCGGTTTCGACGGCAGCGCGCGCCCTCTGGCCGAAGGCATGGATGGAAGAGGCATTGCCAAACTCCGCAGAGAAATAGGGAAGCATGGCGTCGAGCACTTCGGGCTCGACGGGGGTGGTGGCGTTGTAATCGAGGTAGACGCGGTTCATAGCTCAACTCACATCATGATACTCGACATGATACTCGAAAGGATGTGACTGGTGCCGGGTGACTGGTGACTCAAGGCCAGAGGCACGAAACTGGAAGCGCAAAACATGGAAATTGGCCGCTAGCTAAGCTAAGCTAGAGGCTCGTACTACCGATTCCGTTGAAGTTAAGCGGTGAGTGCCTGCTAAAGATATCATTTCAAAAGACTTAGGGCTATTTTTGGGGGCGCAAAGAGCTGGGCGGCGCAGAGAAATTGACAGAAGCTTGAGACGCGACCGACAAAGTCGAGGTGTGAGCCCTTCGGAGATGCATCTGGCTCGGTGTCGGCTTTTCCCCTTTGGCTCCCAATAAACACACCAAATGACAGCACGGCTGCTGCTAGAAGCTAATGATTACTACATGGCGATTCGCATGGCCCGTGAGGTCCCCGGGGAATCGTCCTAGGGCAACTCAGGGGAAGATCGTTTTAGGACAAAGCTTTTGCCGAGCCAGGCGGCGGAGTTGTTAGGAATCCGCTGTGACGCGCCCCTTGGCACTGCCTCGCGGTGCAGAAAAGCGCCAGGTGCGGAGATTGAGAGTATAGAGGGCGATGCAGAAGAGGTTGGCGGGAATGAAGCCGAATTGCGCGGTGCGCACACCGATGACGCAAACTACGGCGCTATTAATGGCGCAGACGACCCAGCCTTGCCAGAGTTTGCGCCCGAGCAGGATCGTGCCAAGGATGGTAAGGACACAAGAGATGTAGTCCAAACGAATCAGGTTGTGAAGTAGGTTTGCCATTTTTGTGTCCGAGGCCGGCGCCGAAGTGCAAGAGCAACGGCCACGCGCTGCCGTGATTTTTCCTTGTCAAAAGAACAAGTCTGGCGTTGGCTAGAAGCCTCGGCCTAAAGAAGACCCGCCACTACAGAGCGGGGCTGAAGCCCCGCCTCTACAAAATCTTTGGATCCGCCACTACGAGTCGCGTGGAGTTGTCCGAAGCAAACTTTCCTGAGGACGCAGAGCGATTGCGATGTCGGACTTACAGGTCCGACCGTCAGCTTACTAGCGACGGTTCCTTTGTACCCTGAAGGGAAAAGCACTTCAACGGCCAATTGCGGGGACGATTCCAAAAAGGAAATGCCAAAACGTATCTGTAACTTGCTGTGAATGCGGGGTCTTATTGCGAAGCGAAGAAGGGTGAGGAATGGGGAGGAAGGGAGTGGATCGCAGTCTCGGCGGAAGTGAGACAAGGCGTTTCAGGATGAAACGGGCGTGGTGGCCAGTCGCGAAACCGTTCCCGTTTCCTTAGCTTCCTGGCAATTCGGATGATTGTACGCAACCCCGCCGGACGGTTAGAATTTTCTGGAGACGAGAGTGCGCGCGCGTCGATTATGAATACTCTATCGATGGCCAGTTTGTAAGGAAATCGGTATTGGGAACCATGTTAGCCATGATTAATAGAAGGCCCGGTCCCCATGACAAAGGGGCTCAACAACATATTCCGATTATTACCCATTCACGCCAGCGACTTTAACGCTTCGCCTACGCCGGAAGGGGAGTCGCGGTCCGGTGGAGCTATATTTGCAAGAACCATGAGCTTCGGCACAACAAGCTGCCAGAGATGACCGATCAACGGATACTTAATGCCTATCGAAAGCAGGCAGACGCACGGCCGCCGCCTGCCAAGGAATACGATCCTTCTGTGCTTCCAATGGAATCCTATATCGATCCGAGGACGAGTGAGGCCTTGCATTTGCCTGGACCGACCACCGAGACGAATACGTTCTTACGGATGACGCGAATTTAACCCCGCGGCTTCAACGAGGACTGCATCCTCCTAAGACACGCCAGTCTAATTCAGCGCTAGACGCTGTGCGTGTTGGACTCGATGACCACTAAGGATCTGCCGCGAAAAAGAAGGGCGGCGAATATGCCGTCTTGGTTGGCCATCATGGAAGTGATACTGTGGCGATCGGAGAGCTGAGAATGGGGAGCGGACTAAACAAATCGTTTTCCTCGAAATTGCAAAAGAGCCACAAGGGCGGATGGACGTACGTTGTCTGGGCGAATTCGGTCAAATTGTTTGGGACACGCGGCCTGGTTAAGGTGAAGGGTACGATAGATGGACACACCTTCAGGAGCTCGTTCATGGCCATGGGCGACGGAAGGCACATGCTGCCCGTAAAACTAGAGATACGCCGCGCAATCGGGAAAAAGGCTGGCCAAACCGTGAAGGTGCGATTGCAAGAGCGCATCCGTTAAGGAACGGAGAAGCCATCACAATTTTCTGCTAAGGAATTTCAGCATCCGCAATTCACACCTGACACGGCTTGCGAAAATCCGCAGAGTGCTTCGCAGATCCTTCAAACAAATTCAAAGCCAGCGAGCGGATTGCTCCGGCGATCTGCGCTTCACATCGTGAGGACGACGCGGAATTGGGCTTTGCCGCTGATCATGCGGGCGTAGGCTTCCTTTACTTTGGTAAGCGGAAATCTTTCGATCATGGGGCGGACGCCGGTGAGTTCCGCGAAGCGCATGGTCTCTTCGGAATCCGTAGCGGTTCCCGAGGCCCAGCCTTGAATGGTTTTGCTTCCGCCGATCATGAGCACAGTAGGAATCTCGAGAGGGTCGCCGCTGGCGCCGATAACCATGAGCTTTCCGTGCGGGCCGAGGCCGGGGACCAGCTCAGACATGGCTTTGCCGCTGGGCGCGGTGGCAAGAATCACTTTCGCGCCGCCAAGTTTCTGCAGTTCCTCGGCGGCGTTGGTGGATGCGGAATCAATGTACAGGCTGGCGCCAAGTTTGCGGGCGAGCGGCTCATTTTCTTTGCCACGGCTGAGGGCGGCGACGCGATAGCCAAACTTGCTGGCGAATTGCACCCCGAGGTGACCTAGTCCGCCGATTCCCTGAACGGCGACTAAATCGCCCGGATGCGCGCCACTGTGGCGAAGAGCGTTAAAGGTAGTGATGCCAGCGCAGAGAAGCGGGGCGGCTTGTACGGGATCGAGCCCGTCAGGCATCTGCGCAACGGCTTCTGCGGGGGCGACCATGTATTCGGCATAGCCGCCGTCGTAGGTGATGCCACAGATTTTCTCGTTGACACAATTGATGAAATCGCCGCGGCGGCATGGCAAGCAGGTTCCGTCATGGCCGCCGTGCCAGCCGACGCCGACGCGCTGGCCCTTCTTCCAAATGGTGACGCCAGAGCCGACTTCATCGATAATGCCGGCGACTTCGTGGCCGGGAGAACGCGGATAGGTTACGCCGGGCCAGAGGCCGTCCTTGACGAGGTGGTCGCTGAGGCAGATGCCGCACGCTTGCACGCGGATGCGGACTTGTCCTGCGGGAGGCTGGGGAATGTCGCGTTCTTGTAACTCAAAATCGGCGCCAGGCTTGGTGACAAGCGCGATTTTCATCTTGGGCACGGGCTGTTCCTCGGAAGGATGAGAGTTGAAGGCCGCATTCATTTTGATGCGGGAGCGCGGTGGCAGGTTAGGCAAAAGCTGCGACGAGAGGCGCAAACAAGGGCGGATCGAGTTGGTTCATGTTAGAGTCTGCGGCTTGGGGAACAGCACAGGCAAGAGTGCTCGTGCTACTGGAGGGAAGAGTGGGGTATCGGGATTTGCGGGAGTTTATTGCCAGGCTGGAGAAGGAAGGGGAGTTGAAACGAGTGCGGGCCGAAGTGGACCCGCTACTGGAGATTACCGAAGTGGTGCAAAGAATGTGTAGACCGAAGAACCGGGGAGGCGGCCATAGACAGGGGGGCGAAGCAACGAGCGCAGAGACAAGAGAGCCTGTGCTACCCGTGCCGAACAAAGCCCTGCTGTTTGAGAGGCCTAAAGGGTCGAGGATTCCGCTGCTGATTAACGCGTTTGGAAGCGTACGGCGGATGTGCCTGGCGCTCGAAGTAAACGACCTGGACGAAATCGCCCAGCGGATTCAGGGATTCTTGAGCATGGAGACGCCGCAAGGGCTTTTCGACAAAATCAAATTGTTGCCAAAACTGTCGGAGTTGGGCTCGTTTTTCCCGAAGAGCGTGAAAACGGGCTATTGCCAGGAGACGGTCCAGAAGGGGAAGGACGTGAACCTGTTCGACTTTCCGATTTTGAAATGCTGGCCGCAGGATGGCGGGCGATTCATCACATTTCCTCTGGTGTTTACAAAGAATCCGGAGACCGGGAAGCGCAACGTGGGGATGTACCGGATGCAGATTTATGACGAGCGGACGACCGGGATGCACTGGCAAACGCAGAAGCACGGCGCGGAGCATTTCCGGCGGGCACGGGAGGAGAATCCGGAGGGGCGGATTCCGGTAAGCGTGGCGATTGGGACCGATCCGGCAACGGCACTGGCGGGAATGCTGCCGATTCCGGCGGACTTGGACGAGATGATGTTTGCGGGGTTTTTGCGGCGCGAGCCGGTGGAAATGGTGGCGTGCCAGACGAATGAGCTGGAAGTGCCTGCAAATGCAGAGGTTGTGCTGGAAGGGTATGTGAACCTGAATGAGATGCGCACGGAAGGGCCGTTTGGGGATCACACGGGGTTCTATTCGCTCGAAGGGGAGTACCCGGTTTTTCATGTAGAGTGCGTGAGCCACCGGAAGGAGCCAATTTACTTGACGACGGTGGTGGGGCCGCCGCCGCAGGAAGACTTTTATATGGGCCACGCCGTAGAGCGTATCTTCTTGCCCGTCATGAAGATGCAGTACCCGGAAATTGTGGATGTGTCGATGCCCGCACAGGGGATTTTCCATAATTTGATGATCGTGGCGATTCGGAAGTCCTATCCGGGGCACGCGCGAAAGATCATGAATGCGATTTGGTCGCTGGGGCAGGCGATGTTTACCAAGGTGATTGTAGTGGTAGACCACGATGTGGACATCCATGACTACAGCGAGGTGGTGTGGAAGACGCTTTGCGCCCTGGATCCGGAGCGGGACGTGCAATTTTCGCTGGGGCCTATCGATACCCTGGACCATGCCGCCCGGATGCAGGACTTCGGGTCGAAGATGGGGGTCGATGCGACCCGCAAATGGGCTTCGGAGGGGTTCACAAGACCATGGCCGGATGAGATCTGCATGGACCCAGGGACCAAGAAACATGTGGAAGAACTGTGGAAAACTTTGGGCGTGGATTGAGCGGTTATCCGAAGTAGACTGTTGCCTCTTAGGGCATTTTCGGCCGCCATTCGCACGAAGACAAATCGAAGGAAAACGGCAAATTGCTGGGTAAAAAGGAGATAGTTCAGGTAAAAAGGAACTAGCGACCGAATGCTTTTGGAGGGTGCAGACAAAGGATTAACGGTACGCGAGGACAGGTGGCGTTCGCAAAAAAGCGCAACTAATTGTGGTTTTAAAACAGTGGACCCTACGGGTATTGTGGTACTACCCGAAAATACCCCCGAACTGCCTAGAACTACCCCTATTCTTAGCACAACAGACCCATAGATTCCCTTGACGCTCGGAGTGCAGAATGGCATAAAGCACCCACGGGTTGTGCCCTCAATCCCGATCCGCAGCGCGAGAGGGGCGCACCTGTAGGGTTGTGATCTGCTGGCATGAGTTCGAATGCCGGGGTGGCGTTCTACGTGATTGAGTCGCGCGAAGTAATGAATGTAAGGCAGGCGTCGCAATATCTGGGCATCTCCCCGGATACCCTCTACCGTTACATCACGGAAGGGGAGATACCAGCGTTCAAGCTAGGCAACCGTTGGAAGCTGCGGAAGACGATCCTAGACCGGTGGATGGAAAGAAAGATGACCCAGTCTGCCGCGAGACGGCACGCGTAGCAAGAATGATCGTAGGAGAGAGGCCGCAATGGGGCTACTAGGCGGAAAAAAGAGCAAGCAAATCGTAGGCCTGGACATTGGATCCAGCTCCATCAAAGCGGTGGAGCTGAAAGCCACCAAGGCGGGCTACGAACTCGTAAGCTTCGGAATGGAGTCCTTGGCGCCAGACACGGTGGTGGACGGGGCGATCATGGACGCGCCCCAGGTCGCCAACGCCATCAGCAAGATATTTGATGCCGAACGCATCAAGATCAGGAATGTGGCAACTTCGGTATCGGGGCACTCGGTCATCGTTAAGCGTGTGCCGCTGCCGTTGATGACCGAGGAGGAGTTGTACGACCGGATTCCCTCGGAAGCCAGCCAGCATATTCCCTTCGACATCGCGGACGTGAATCTGAGCTATCAACTGCTCGAGTCGATGGACTCCCAGATGGATGTGCTGCTGGTGGCGGTGAAGAAAGACAAGATTCTGAACCACACCAATGTGCTGGCGCAGGCGGGGAAGACCCCGATGATTGTGGACATCGATGCTTTCGCCTTGCAGAACTGCTTTGAAGTAAATTATGAGCCGGACAGCGCGCAGACGGTGGCGCTGCTGAACATCGGCGCGAGCGTGATGAACATCAACATCGTGCGCGGCGGGATTCCGCTGTTCACGCGCGACGTGAGCGTGGGTGGGAACCAATACACGGACGCGCTGCAAAAGGAACTGGACCTGAGCTTTGAAGATGCCGAGCGCCTGAAAAAAGGCGAGACGCTGCCGAGCGTCACCGATGAGCAGAGACAACAGATTTTGCGCAGTGTGTCCGACATTTTGACTCTGGAAATCCAGAAGACATTTGACTTTTTCAGGGCCACCGCGAGCGGGGAAAACATCCAGCGGATTGTGGTGGCGGGCGGAACGGCGCGGGTGCCCGGACTTGTGGATTTGTTACGCGAGGAGTTTGCCATGCCTGTGGAGGAATTGAATCCCTTCCGCAGGGTGCTCATCAATCCCAGCCGGCATAGCGATGATCAGATCCGCGACATCGCGCCGCGGTTGGTGATTGCTGTAGGTCTGGCACTGAGGAGCTTCGACTAGCCATGATTCGCATAAACCTTCTTGGACAAACGCGACCAAGGGCTGCCCGGCGGCCGACAATGGCGGTGGATACTGGCGGAGCGATGCCCGTGGCGTTCATTGCTGTGGGCGTTCTTGTCGGCGTGTTGGTTCTCGGGTTCTTCTATTACACCTGGGACAAACAATTGACCGAAGAAAACAACAAGATCAAAACGCTGCAAGCGCAGAAAACGGAACTCGAGCAGACCAAGTTGCAAGTCGAGGCGTTTGAAAAGCAGAAAGTCATTTTGCAGCAGCGCGTCAACACCATCGAGCAGTTGCAGCGTGACCGTACCGGCGGGCAAGAACTGCTGGACATGGTGGCAAATACCGTGTCGCGGACAGAAAACCTGTGGCTGACGGAAATGGCGCGGAAGGGGAACGCCTTGTCAATGAACGGAGCGTCCGCGTCAATCAATGCGGTGGCGAATTTCATTACGGCGCTGAAGCGCTCGGGGTACTTCCAGAAGGTGGAAATCCTGGAATCGAAGCAGGATGACAAGACGCAGGGCCTGCAAACGATTACCTTCCAGATCACTGCGGAAATCGCACCGCCGCCGCCCATGCAGGCACGGCCGGCCACTGCATCTGCGGCAGCGGCCAACACACCGGCGAAGAAAGGTTAAGGGGACCCATGGCCAATCCTTTGCGAGACATGTCGGTGATCATGCAGGCCCTCGTGGCCGCGGCCGTTGCGGTGGTGCTGGTGCTGGTTGGAGTTTACGTGCCGGGGTCGCCGATTGCGCACGAGCGGGATGATGTGGACGCCGCGGTAGTGAAACGGACCCAGTTAAGCCAGGAAGTGGCGCAACTTCAGGTCTACAAGCAGCGCTACGGGGAATTGAAGCAGCAGATGGACGCGCTCTCGAAACAATTGGAAACGCTGAAGACGATTGTTCCCGAGGAAAAAGAAGCGGACGAGTTCATCCGCCTGATCCAAGGAGCGGCGAGCGCCTCCAACGTACAAATTCGCAGCCTGAAGTCGCTGGCGATCGTGCCCAAGGAATATCACTACGAGATGCCGTTTGAAATTCAGGCCGACGGGCCGTACTTCAACGTGCTGGACTTTTTTGGGCGGCTGGGCCGTTTGTCACGAATTATCAATGTGGGCGACCTGACGTTTAACGGTCCGGAGAGCGCCAAGGGGGCAAAATACCCGGTGCGGCCAGGAACGACGGTTTCCGGAATTTTCACCGCAACAACATTTTTCACCAAGCCTGCCGACTCGACTGTGGCTGCCGCAGCGGGAGCCAAGCCGGGCGGCGCGCCTGGAAAACCCTGAGCGGGAACGAGCGAACTATGCGTTCAGCGATAACCATCGGATTAGGGCTCTTAATCGGCACGGCGGCTCCAAGCTTGCGCGCGCAGAGGAATCCGCTTCCACCCGGTATTGGAAACTCCACGGCGGAACAAGCGGGGCAGAGCACGCAGCAGGCTACCAAGCCTCCGGCCAAACCAGCGACGCAAACTCCTGCGAAGCCGGCTGCGCAGACTCCAGTTAAGCCCGCGACGCAAACTCCGGCGAAGCCTGCTGCGCAGGCATCGGCAAAACCAGCGGCCCAGGGGCCAGTAAGGCCCGCGCCCGCAGCAACGAAGCCTGCAGCAGCCGCAAAGCCTGCCGCGTCACTGGCAGCAGCGAAGCCGGCAGTGAGGGCTCCGGGAAAACCAGCGGCAAAGCCTGCCACGAAATCCGCGCGGAAGAAAGGCGCAAGCGAGCCTCCCGTGAACGCCGTAGAAAACCCCGCGGGGCCGGAGGGCGCTCCCAGGGCCGCGGCTGAAAGCGAATTGAAGGCCGCACGGAGGGACCCTTTTGAGTCTCTCGTCAGCCACGGGACAGAAGGCAAGGGCACGCCGAGCAACCTTCCCCCGGGGAAGGCAGGCCTGCAAGTCAGCACGCTGCGGCTGGATGGCATCGTGCGGTCTCCGAATGGAATGATCGCCGTAGTTTCCAACCCGCAGGCGAGAACGTATTTCCTGCGCGAGGGCGACCACCTGTATGACGGTAGCGTCGAGAAGATCACCATGGACGGCGTTTCGTTCCACGAAGAAGGAAAAGACGCTTTTGGCAAGCCGGTGGAACGCCAAGTGAACAAGCGAATCTACTCCACCAGTTCAGGAGAACAGCAATGAAAACGAATTGGCCAGCCGTCAAGTATGGCTGCGTGATGCTTGCGAGCTTAACGCTGACGACGATGTCCGCGCCGGCACAAACCCTGGAGCCCACAAGCCCAGGCAAGTCCGCCGCGGTCATCTCCAGCGTGGCGATCACGCAAGCGCCTGAGGTATCGGCGGTGCGCGTGGAGGGAGAGGGTAAGCTCGACGTTCGCGCGGCGCGCATGCAGCACCCGGATCGTTTGGTGCTCGACTTTGTCGGAGCGCGGCTGGCGGTTCACAAAACGGTTATCCCGGGAGTGTCGGCTCCGGTAGTCGATGTCCGCATGGGACAGTATCAACCGAACGTGGCGCGAGTGGTGATCGACCTGACAACGGCAACGCCTTATCATGTATCGCGAGACGGCAAAGCCGTGGTAATTTCCTTTAGCACTCCGGCAGCCATGCCTGTGAGCCTTCGGCAGAACCCGACATTGACAACATCGTTGACCGACCGTTCGTCACAGCCGCGCGTCGGTCAGAGTGCCCCTTCGCCGCGTAAAGCTGAGGAACAACGTTCTGCTAGCGCCAACAAGATTCCTGCTCCTCGCTTTGCCTTGCCGGGCGAACTGACCGAGCCCCCCGTCGCACTGGCTTCGTTCCGCGAGAAGAATGGCCCAGCTCGCCCGGAAGCGAACCTGCAGCAGGCGGCCCAGCAGGCTATTCAGCAGGCAAACACGGCGGCCACAACGTTGGCGACTTCGGCCGCACAAACGCCAGCGCCAATGGCCATGCAGTCGGCGGCGAGGTACACCGGCGAACCTATTTCGGTCAACCTGAAGGACGTGGATCTGCGCGACTTTTTCCGGCTGATCCACGAAATCAGCGGTTTGAATGTGGTGCTGGACCCTGCGGTAAAGGGAAGCCTGACGATTGTTCTCGATGAAGTGCCCTGGGACCAGGCGCTCGACATCGTGTTGCAGAACAATGGCCTGGACAAACAATTGAACGGGAACGTTTTGCGAATCGCGATGAAGTCTACGCTGAAGTCGGAAGCAGAATCCCAGCGGGATTTAGTGAAGGCACAGGCAGAAGCGGTTGATCCGGTCACCGTAACCCGCGTGCTGAGCTATGCAAAGGCTTCCGTGCTGAAGGACACGCTGAAGAAATTTCTTAGTTCACGCGGCGATATTCTATCCGATGATCGATCGAATACCTTGATTATTCGCGACATTCCATCCGTAATACCAGTAATCGATAACCTGAGGGCGCAGTTGGACCGCAAGTCGCAGCAGGTGGAAATCGAAGCGCGCGTAGTGTCGGCCTCCCGTTCCTTTGCGGAAGATATCGGCACCCAGCTTGGGTTTGCGGGAACAACGACCGGCGGACGCTCGGTGTTTGGCGGAACGCCCGAGGTAGGGTGCAGCGGCCTCGTTGGTCCGATTATTTCTCCCTCTAGTTGCGTCTCGGGCGGACCTACTAGCGGCAACGGAGTAACGACCGGAACTCCGCTAAATACGAATTTCCCGGCTGGTTCTCCGAGCACTGGATTTACGTTTGCACACCGCTCTCCAAATTTTGCGCTCGACTTCATTATCACGGCCGCAGAATCGAAGGGCGTAGGAAAATTGCTCTCGAAGCCCAAGCTCATCAGCCAGAACAACGAAAAATCTTCGGTGAAGCAAGGTACCAAGATTCCGATCCAGACGACGATCAACAACACCATTTCCGTCCAGTACATTGACGCCGTATTGAAGCTGGAAGTCACGCCGCAAATCACCGCGGAAGGCACCATTTTCATGGACGTACTCGTGGAGAATACGCAGATCGACCAGGGCATTCCGCGTATTCAAGGAGTCCCGGCGCTCGATACCCAGGCAGTGGAAACCAAGGTGACGGTCGCAGATGGCGGCACTGTGGTTATCGGCGGAGTCATCGTCTCCTCGCAGCGCGTGGACATGCAAGAGACGCCGATCATTGGTAGCTTGCCGTTGATTGGGAATCTCTTTAGGCGGAGAAGCGTTAGCACCTCCTCTCAGGAACTGCTGTTCTTCCTGACGCCGCGAATCCTTCCGGGATAATTCGAAGAAATTATCTTTTAACTGAGGAACGAAACGAGGAGACTAAAAGTCTCCTCGTTCTGCTTATGGAAACACAGTTCCATCATCGCCGGCACAAGTTGGGGGAACTCCTCCAGAAATCCAGAATCGATGCGCTGCTCGTGATGCACCCCGCGAACTGGTTCTATCTGACAGGATTTACCGGGGATTCTGGCGCGCTGGTGGTGTCACCGAAGGCCACGGCGCTCGTCACCGACGGGCGATTTGTAGTACAGGCGAAAGCAGAGACGCAAAACGTACGCATCTGCCAACAGGAAGGCACCTTGCCTGAATCTGTCGCCCGGGTCCTCGGAAAGCTGCGGATCCGAAAAGTAGGTTTTGATGCGATGCACATGACCGTGTCTCAGCTTCAAGCAGCCCGCAAAGCGTCTGCGAGCCGATGGCAATGGATCCCCGCTGCTGGGATGGTCGAGGCGCTTCGAATGCGCAAAGACGATGGGGAATTGGCGCAAATGCGCAAGGCGGCTATCCTGGCGGGAGACATCATGGAGTTCGCGATCGGCTTGCTGAAGCCAGGGGTCCGTGAAACTGAGGTAGCCGCAGAAGTTGAATACGAGATGCGCACGCGGGGAGCCGCGGGACCGTCGTTTGAAACGATTGTTGCATTTGGGGACAGGGCGGCGCTGCCGCACGCGCGGCCCACCGCCAAACGATTGAGGAAAAATGAGTTGGTCGTGCTAGACCTGGGTGTTATACTCGGCCACTATTGCAGCGACGTCACCCGCACCGTTTTTTGCGGGCGAGCGCAGAAGCGCATCCAGACGTGGTATAAGGCGGTCCTGGAAGCGCAGGCAGCGGCCATCTCGAGGGCAAAAGAGGGAGTGACCTGCGGGGAGGTGGACGCGGCCGCGAGGCAAGTCCTGACAGGTTACGGGTTAGACCATCTTTTCGTCCACAGCACGGGTCACGGCCTGGGACTGGAAATTCACGAGGATCCCAGAGTCGCGAAGGGGCAAGCACGGCGGCTGGAACCCGGAAACGTAATTACGATTGAACCTGGCGTATATGCGGAAGGCATCGGGGGCATACGCATTGAAGATGATGTCGCCGTGCACGCCGGCCGGACGGAAATACTAACCAGAGCACCGCGGAATCTCATCGAACTCTAGAAACGGCATGAAACGCAAACAGCCTACAAAGTCCACTCCAACGTTTGCCAGTCCCGAGATGGAGCAAATCGAACAGCTTTTTCAGTTCATGACCGATCATGACCTCGAGGAATTTGAATACTCGCGGGGAGATTTGCATATCCGGCTGCGCAAGCCGTCGTCTGGCGTGGGATCGGGAGCACCGCGGCCGGCGGCTCCCGAGATTATTGTTGCCGGAAATCCTGGCGGAGCCGCTCCTGCGGCTCAAGGTGCACTCGCAACCGCGTCAGCGGGGCCGGAAGCGCGCTTGACCGAAGATCTCCACCTGGTGAAATCTCCGATTGTGGGCACGTTTTATGGCTCGCCTAGTCCTGGCGCAGAGCCCTTCGTGAAAGTGGGTGCATTCGTAGAAACAGGACAGACGCTTTGCATTGTGGAAGCCATGAAGCTGATGAATGAAATCGAGTCGGACGAGACGGGCGAGATCGTGCGAATTTTCGCGGAAAACGGACAGCCCGTCGAATATGGACAGCCTCTTTTTGGCATCCGCCCCAGCCGGAAGAAATAGCCGACACGCCGCCCTATGTTTCAGAAAATCCTAGTCGCCAATCGCGGGGAGATCGCCCTGCGGGTCATTTGCGCCTGCAAGGAGCTGGGTATTTCCACAGTGGCGGTCTATTCGGAAGCGGACCGCAATTCGCTACACGTGCGTTTCGCCGATGAAGCGGTTTGCATTGGCCCAGCGCGCAGCGGCGAAAGCTATCTCAATATCCCGCAGGTGATTAGCGCCGCGGAAATCACCAATGTAGACGCCATCCATCCGGGATATGGTTTTCTATCGGAGAATGCCAACTTTGCCAAAGTGTGCGAAGCGTCTGAGATTACCTTTATCGGGCCGCGGCCGGAAGTCATCGAGTTAATGGGAGAAAAGGACCGCGCGCGCCGCGAAGTAAAAGCAGCGGGTTTGCCAACGATTCCCGGAAGCGATGGTGTGGTGGAAGGAGAAGAACAGCTCGCCAAGGAAGCAGAGCGAATTGGCTATCCACTGATCCTGAAAGCCTCGGCCGGAGGAGGCGGGCGGGGCATGCGCGTGGTGCGCAAACAGGAAGAACTACTAAGCGCATATCAAACCGCTCGCAGCGAAGCGCAGCAGGCTTTCGGCACTCCCGACGTTTATATGGAGAAATTTCTGGAGTTTCCGCGGCATATCGAGTTTCAGGTGCTTGGCGACCAGCACGGCAAAGTCATTCACTTGGGCGAGCGCGAATGCAGCATCCAGCGGCGACACCAAAAACTAGTGGAAGAATCGCCTTCGCCGGTGATGGACGCCAAGCGAAGGAAAGAGCTTGGCGCGATGGTGGTCAAAGCTCTGGAAATGGTGGGCTACACGAACGCGGGAACCGTTGAGTTTCTGATGGACCAGGACGGTTCGCTGTATTTCATCGAAATGAATACGCGGATTCAAGCGGAGCATCCCGTAACGGAGTTGGTAACCGGAGTGGATTTAATTAAGGCGCAAATCCGCATCGCCGCGGGCGAGAAAATGGAGGATGCAACGGGAGCCGTCATTGCTTCCGGGCACGCCATTGAATGCCGGGTCAATGCGGAGGATCCGGATACATTCGTGCCTTCGGCGGGACGTATTACGACTTTCCAAGCCCCGGGTGGCACGGGTGTGCGTGTGGATTCGGCTGCTTATGCTGATGCGGTCATTCCGCCTTACTACGACTCGCTGATTGCGAAGCTCATCGTCAAGGGCCGCGACCGGACGGAAGCGATTGGGCGCATGAAAAGGGCCCTCGAAATGTTTGTGATTGAGGGCATCAAGACGTCGATCCCGTTGCACCGCAGAATCCTGGCGGACGCGAGATTTGTGTCCGGAAACTACAATACGCACTTCATTGATCGGCTCGTAGGCGCGAACGGAAAATAAAACGAGCATGCGCCTTGTCCTTCCACCGCTGTATGTGATATTAGACGCAGCGTTGCTTACCATTTCCGAAACAGCGTGCGCCCGCCAACTTGTGGACGCCGGAGTCCGGCTACTCCAATACCGGAACAAAACAGCGTCTTCCCGTGAGCTATTGAAAAGGTCGAAGCGTCTTTCAGCGGAATGGGTCTCCCGCGGTGTGACATTTATCGTAAACGATCGCGCCGACGTTGCCGCGCTTGCCGATGCCAGCGGAGTTCATGTTGGGCAGGAAGATTTGGGCGCAGAGGAAGCGCGGGTTGTCGTTGGGCCAGACAAACTGGTTGGCGTCTCGACACACAATCGCACGCAATTCGAACAAGCTGCGGCCACTTCGGCAGACTATATTGCGGTGGGACCGATCTTTGCCACGTCTACCAAGGCGAACCCGGATCCTGCGGTTGGAACGGAATTTATCCGCGAGGTGCGGCCACTGACGGACAAACCCATCGTGGCCATTGGGGGAATCACGCTGAAGCGCGCTGCGGAAGTGGTTCGAGCCGGAGCAGATTCGGTGGCGGTGATCAGCGATATACTCCGCGCTGCGTACCCGGGAGAGCGAGCGCGGGAGTTCCTCAAGATTTTACAAGAGGCAAACCACGCTGCGGGCGCCTAAAGCGTCTAAGGAAATGACCAATGGCTGAGAGCACACCAGCAATTTCGACGGCAAGCGCCGCGCACGAACACGGCTTCGTGCGCGCCATTGGCTTGTTCGATGGCACGATGATTGTTGTCGGGTCGATGATTGGCTCCGGCATTTTCATTGTGGCCGCCGAGATTTCGCGGCAGACGGGCTCGTCGGGCGGATTGCTGCTTACGTGGATTCTTACAGGACTGCTTACCATTTCGGCGGCGCTTTCCTATGGCGAATTGGCGGCGCTTTTCCCGCATGCGGGCGGTCAATATGTGTATTTGCGCGAGGCCTATTCGCCGTTGTGGGGATTCCTTTACGGCTGGACGCTTTTCCTGGTGATTCAGACGGGCACGATTGCGGCCGTAGCCGTGGGATTTGCGAGATATCTAGGGGTGCTCTTTCCCGTCATTTCTCCGCGCACGTGGATTGTTCACCCGATTTCGCTCGGCTCGAAATATGCGGTGAGCCTTTCCGTGCAGCAATTGGTCGGAATATTAATGATTCTTTTCATCACCTTCCTCAACACGCGCGGAGTCTACTTAGGCAAACTGATCCAAAACGTCTTCACCAGCGCGAAGGCGCTATCCTTGATTGGGCTAATTGTCCTGGGAATTTTCGTGGGGAGAAACGCCGGCGCGATTCGCGAGAATTTCAGCCATCTCTGGGTGCTTCACAATCCACAAACCCTGGAGCCAGGCGCAAATTTCCTGAAAGGCTTCATACCTAGAGTTTCTGCTGCCAGCGGCGCGTTTGGATTGTTGGTTGCTTTCGGCGTCGCGCAGGTCGGATCGCTATTTTCCGCGGACGCATGGAACAACATTGGCTTCACTGCGGCGGAAGTGAAGAATCCGAAGCGCGACGTCGCTCTGTCTATGGCTCTGGGTACCATCATTGTCATCACGTTGTATTTCCTGGCGAACGTCGCATACCTGTTTACCATGCCCTTGGTGCAGATTCAGACGGTTCCTGACGACCGCGTAGCCAGCGCGGCGCTGAACGTCATTTTCGGGCCGATGGGGGCAGCGATCATGGCAGTGGCCATCATCGTTTCGACATTTGGCTGCAACAATGGATTGATTCTTGCCGGGGCGCGCGTGTCTTACGCTATGGCTCGCGACGGGCTCTTCTTCCGTTCAACGGGCACGCTGAACAACAAAGGCGTGCCCGCTTCGGCGCTCGTCTATCAGGGAATCTGGGTAACCATCCTGATTCTAATGCGGACGCGCCACGTGGATGCGGCAGGCACCGTCACTTACGGGAATCTCTACAACGACCTACTCAATTACGTTGTTTTTTCCGTGCTCATTTTTTATGTGCTGACCATCATTGGGATTTTTGTCTTGCGCGCGAAGCGGCCGGAAGTCGAACGGCCTTATCGGGCGCTCGGTTACCCGTTTGTTCCTTTGCTTTACATCGTCGCCGCCACGGCCATCATGTTCGTTCTGCTTCTCTATCAAACACAGACGGCGTGGCCGGGGCTGCTTATTGTGCTTTTGGGCCTTCCGGTCTATTTGCTGTGGTCGCGCCGGAGTTCCAAGCTAACAGTCAACAATCCTTGAATTTTGTTGTAGGGCGTGGCATGCCGCGCCACTACAATGCTTTAGGCCCGATTGACAGCGAGGAAATGAGGGTTCCGAGAGGAGGAGTTGCATGGGCAACCCCTTGTTGGCAACAAAGCCGATTGAAACGCTGATGAAAGAGGCGGGCGAAACAGGAGAGCACAGCCTGAGGCGCGCGCTCGGCCCGATCAACCTGGTGACGCTCGGGATCGGCGCCATTATCGGCGCGGGAATCTTTGTCATCACCGGACAGGCGGCGGCGCAGTTCGCCGGACCTGCGATCGTTATTTCGTTCGTACTTGCGGGAATTGCGTGCGCCTTTGCCGGGCTGTGCTACGCGGAGTTCGCGTCGCTGATTCCCATTGCAGGAAGCGCGTATACGTATTCTTATGCAACGCTCGGCGAGTTGGTCGCGTGGATCATCGGCTGGGACCTTATCCTTGAATACGCGTTTGGCGCGGCGACCGTCGCTGTGGGCTGGAGCGGCCACCTGCGAGCCTTTATGCGCGACCTGGGATGGAATCTGCCCACGATGCCGACTTCGAGGTTCACCTTGTTTGGCATTCCGGTCCAGTTGAAGTACGACTATGTCGGGTTCCTCGTTATTTTGGCGATCACCACGATTTTGGTTATCGGCATTAAGGAATCGGCGGATGTCACGACAGCGATTGTGATTCTTAAAGTCGCTGTCGTGTGTATGTTCATTGCTTTGGCCACGATGTTCTTAGCGGAGCATGCCTGGAAACCAAATTTCTGGCATCCATTTATTCCGCCGAACACCGGAACGACGGGCGAGTTTGGCTGGTCAGGGATTCTGCGCGGGGCTGGTGTGGTGTTTTTTGCGTACATCGGCTTTGACGCCGTTTCCACGGCAGCGCAGGAGGCCAAGAACCCTAAAAAGGACATGCCGTTCGGGATTCTTGGTTCGCTGGTGATTTGCACGATTCTTTACATACTTGTGTCGGGATTGTTGACGCACCTGGTTCCGTACACACAACTCAATGTTCCGGATCCGGTTGTGGTTGGAGTTCGGGTGACCGGTTACCAATGGGCGACTTTTTTAGTGGAGCTGGGCGCGCTGGCCGGTCTTGCAACGGTAATGCTGGTGATGTTGCTGGGTCAGTCGCGCGTTTTCTACTCGATGTCGCGCGATGGACTGCTCTGGCCGTGGGCAAGCAAGATTCATTCGCGCTTCCGCACACCGTATGTCAGTTCCATCGTTGTAGGCCTGTTCGTGGCCGTGCTGGCCACATTGATTCCCCTCAACATTCTCGATGAAATGACCAGCGTCGGCACGCTGCTGGCTTTCGTTCTTGTGAGTGCAGGTGTGTGGGTGATGCGTAAGACGCATCCGGAACTGCCGCGACCCTTCAAGACTCCGCTGGTGCCACTGGTGCCCATTCTGTCCATCGTGTTTTGTGGCGCATTGATCTATGGCCTCTCCCCGGCAACAAAATGGCGGCTGGTGATCTGGCTGGTGATCGGGCTGGTTATTTATTTCACATACAGCTGCAAGCACAGCAAGGTCCGCAATAACATGAAGCAACCCGTGGTGGCCGCAAAATAGGCGTTTGGCTCAAATTCCTTCGTTATTTGTCCGCGGGTGCGCTTGGTCCTGCGTGTCGAGGCATCTTCAGGTAAAGTATTCCTTCCGAAGTCAAAAGCATGAAACCTTTTTTCACGAACTTGAAAGAGGTTTGGAGCCGCCTGTCGTGGCTGGACGTCGTTTGTTCGGTGATCGTCGTGCTAGGGCTGGTCGTTGAACTCTTTGGCATCCACTCCGGAGTTTTCGGCTTCCTAGAATTTCTGGCAGTCGTGGCGGGCATTTATCTCATTGTGCGCCTGGTTGGATGGTGGAGAAGCCGATTGCTGTGGAGCCTGCGAAACCGGCTCATTGTCGCCTATTTGCTTATTGCGGTCGTCCCAATTCTGTCCATCATCGTTCTTGTCGTGCTGGCGGCAAGGATTCTATATTCGCAATTGGGCGCCTATCTTCTTTATGACGACATTCACCAGCGTATCGAAATGATCGCGGATATTGCGCAGCATATTGCGATCACTTGCCAGACCCTCCCGGCTGGCATCTCGCAGGACGAATTGAAAGAAATCCTCACGGCACAATCGCATGCCGTTCACGACCGCGAACTTCCCGGATTGAAAATCGACCTCTCCCATGACCCATCTCCGCTGCAAAAAGCGACGCTGCAAGGCAAGGACTCTTTTTCCGGATTGTTGCAGGAAGAGGGTTCGCCAGTGCCGCTTTGGCTCATGAGCCTGCGGAAGATTAAGGATTCCAAAGAACTGCGTTGGGTTGTTCTCCGCGTTCCTGTCACGTCGGAATCGGAATTCCTCAGCACCATTGCGTCGGACCTCGGCGTCATCCAGCTCAATCTCATGGAGAATTACGAAGGAGCCGCACGGCAAGGTGTTGTTTACAGGTCCGGCGAGAAGCAATATCGCGTGGCGGGGCGCATCGTCGCCAGCAACCGCACGCTCCAACCTGCGATGTTCTGGCTCGATTCGCCGGTGAACGTGCTGTCACGCCTCGATTCTGTTTTTGTGGCGAAGGACGGAACCGTGGACCCGGCGCGGCCCTTGCTGGCGGTTTCGAATGCCCGGCCCTCGCGGTTGAATGCGAGAATTTTCACGTCGCTCGGAGAACTGCGAAGCACTTACGTCATCTTGTTCGTGCTTGTGGGGATCATTTTTCTTTTAATCGAAGCGGTGGCCTGGACCACTGGGATTGTGCTGACTCGACGAATTACACGGGCAGTCGCCGATCTTTATAAAGCCACACTATTTGTTCAGAGCGGAGATTTTTCCCACCGCATCCAGGTCGAGCGCATGGACCAACTGGGCTCTTTGGGAGAATCTTTCAACCAGATGACCAGTTCCATCGGCACGCTCATTGAGGAGCAGAACAAGCGCCAGCGGCTGGAAAACGAAATCGCTATTGCCCGCGAAGTGCAGAATCAGCTTTTTCCCAGCACGTTGCCTTCGGTTCCCGGCGTAGAAATCGAAGCGATTTGCAAAGCCGCACGCTCTGTCAGCGGGGATTATTACGATTTCATTCAGCTCAGCCCGACGCAGGTGGCTATTGCCATTGCGGATATTTCGGGGAAGGGAATTTCCGCGGCATTGCTCATGGCCAGTTTGCAAGCGGCTCTGCGTAGCCAGGCGCTCACGGAAGGCAGCGAATCACTAAGCACGGCAGAACTAGTGGCGCGGCTCAACAAACATCTCGTGCGCAACACCGGCGACGATCGCTTCGCCACTTTTTTCATTGCTGTCTACGACAGCGCCACGCGAACGCTGCGCTACACGAACGCCGGCCACCTGCCTTCCTTTCTTATCTGCAGCGGCTCGTCGCATCTGTTGGACAAAGGCGGCATGGTGCTGGGCGTCCTGGAAGATTACGTTTACGAGCAGGGCTTGCTGCAGGTGGCCCCAGATTCGTTGCTCATCGGCTACAGCGACGGCCTTGTCGAACCGGAGAACGTGTACGGAGAGGAGTTTGGAATCGCGCGACTAAGAGAGGCTGCTATCCGAGTTCAAAGCGCAAAGCCTTTGACGGTGGCGGAATCCCTGATGGCCGCCGCGGAAGAATGGGCGGGAACGCCGGAACAAGCCGATGACATGACCGTCATTGTGACGCGGCTTCGGTAGTAGCTCCGTTGCGCCTAAGTTATACTCAAAATCCCGCAAAGGTTGGCTGGGGAAAAGAATGTCGCTTCGAAATCGTGTGGCGCTGGTGACCGGCGGAACGCGGGGCATCGGCAGGGGATTGGCGTTGCGGCTCGCGCAGGAAGGCGCGCGCATCGCAATTGCTTACCGCTCAAATAAAGTTGCCGCCCAGCAGGCGTTGCGCCAGTTGCAAGCGGGCGGCGCGGACTGCGTGGCGGTCGAGACCGACATCACGGATTCGAATCGCTGCGATCAGCTGGTCAAAACGGTTGCCGACCGCTACGGCCGCGTAGATATTGTGGTCAACAATGTTGGCGATTTTCGGTGGGGGATGCTGGGGGAATCCTCTCTAGCGGACTGGCAAAGCATTTTTGCGTCGAATCTTTTCACGGTTCTGTACATGAGCCGCGCCGTGCTGCCGCACATGAGGAAGGCGCGCTGGGGGAGGATCATCAACATGGGAGCAGTAGGGGCGGAACGCGCATTCGGCCAAGCGAAAATTTCGGCGTATGCCGCGGCCAAGGCAGCGGTGGTTGCGCTCTCGCGCTCGCTGGCCTTGGAAGAAGCCAAGAACGGCATCACCGTCAATGTTGTGAACCCATCCAGTATCGACGAAAATGAATTGACGCTGGAGGAAGCGCGCCGCATGCGCGACGCGCGCTTCCCGATTGGGCGTCCGCCGACGGTCGAAGACGTCGCGGCCACGGTGGCTTTTTTTGCTTCGGAAGAGGCGGAATATGTCACCGGACAAGTGGTCAACGTCAGCGGCGGCTGGATGCTCTGATCATTTTGCGAACTTTTCATGAAAGCTCTCACCGCTGCCGAGATGCGCGAGGTGGACCGCCTCACCACCGAGCGTTACGGCATTCCCAGCCTCAAACTCATGGAAAACGCGGGAATTCGCGTATTTGAAATCATCCGCTCACACCTTGCATCTTTCCATTTGGATCGACCCCGTCGAATCGCTGTTCTCTGTGGCAAAGGGAACAACGGCGGGGACGGATTGGTGGCGGCTCGGCATCTGAAGAATCAGCTTCCCAACGTTCATGTCGGAGTTTACTTGTTCGGGAGAACGACGGATTTACAGAGGGACCCTTCTGAGAACTACAAGCGTTGGGCTAACGATGGCGGCTCGGTCACGGAAATTATTGATGATTCTGTTTGGACGAGGGTCTGGGAGGAGGTCTCTTCGGCTGACATCGTTGTGGACGCAATGCTCGGCACGGGTCTGCGCGGTGGGGCAAGCGGCCTAATGGCGCGCGCCATAGAGGAACTAAACCGGTTCTCGCGCAACGCGACTGCGCCTCTCCCTAGTTTGATATTGGCGGTCGATACGCCTTCGGGTCTGCCTTCCGACGGCGAAACAGCGCAAGGGCCCGTTCTTTGCGTGCACAAAACGGTCACATTCATCGCACCGAAAATCGGTCAGCTCATCTCTCCGGAGGCCTCCTGTTGTGGTGAATTAATCGTTAAGTTTATCGGCGACTCGAGCCCCGCTCTTCCTAACGAGGTCGGAAAAGGTAGCGTTCGCTGGGCAGGTCCGGATGAGTTCGAGTCTCTGCCGCTCGTTCGAGCTGCGGACTCGCACAAAGGTATGTTTGGCCATGCGCTGCTGGTAGCAGGTTCTGTTGGGAAGTCCGGTGCGGCGGTCTTGGCCGGCGAAGGATGTCTTCACGGCGGAGCGGGTTTGACTACCATCGCGACTCCCGACAAGGTCCTTGCGATGGTAGCTTCGAGTTGTGCTGAATACATGACTGAGCCGCTGTTTTCGACAGAAAGCGGAACGATTAGCGCTGCCAATGTAAGTTCGGGTCGATTCGCGAGCTTGATTGAGGGAAAAACCGTCCTTGCTTTGGGACCCGGCCTGGGCACAGAGACAGAGACGCAACAGTTCGTTCTCGATGTCGTTCGCAACTCTCGAATTCCAATCATTCTAGACGCAGATGGTTTAAATGCTTTCGCTGGCAAGGGTGATCTCTTGCGAGAGAGAAAATCACCGTTTCTTGCCATCACTCCCCACCCGGGGGAGATGGCAAGATTGCTGGGGGTTAAGACGTCCGAAGTTCAATCCGACCGCCTGAAGTGTGCGGCAGAGGCAGCGCGTCGCTGGAACGCTCACGTGATTTTGAAAGGGTTTCACACAGTTGTTTGTTCAAACCATGGTCAGGCCTGGGTGAATACAACGGGGGGCGCCGGGCTCTCGAAAGGCGGGTCCGGCGATGTGTTGACGGGCGTCTTGGCGGCATTGACTGCCCAGTTTGGAACGCAAGATTGGCTGCGTGTGCTAGCGTTAGGCGCTTATCTCCACGGGGCTGCCGGACAGGCCAGTCTGGGATACCAAGACCCGTCTGGCGTTGTTGCGAGTAGTGTGGCTCATTCTATCCCCATGGCGAGAAGCACTCTCCTTAGGGAGGTCCAGCGGCGTGGCTGAGGAAATCATTACGCATTCCGCTGAGGAGACCACCCAATGGGGCAAGGAATTCGCTAAGCGATTGAAAACACCGGTGTTAGTGCTTTTGACTGGCGATCTTGGTACCGGAAAAACCACTTTGACCAAGGGCTTGGTCTCCGGCCTCGGCGCGGCCAAGGAAAACGACGTTACGAGCCCTACTTTCACCCTGCTTCACGTGTACGGCAAGCGAGCCAAGGTCTATCATGCCGACCTCTACCGCGTCGAGAGCTTTCACGACTTTGAGACACTTGGCCTCGAGGATATGTTTGCAGTACCGGCCGTCGCCATTGTCGAATGGTCAGAAAGGTTTGCGCTTCCCTCACCCTGGCCCCAGGTTCGGGTCCGGCTGGAGCATCTGGGGGGGGACACTCGCCGGATTTCCGTGCTAGATCCCGCCTGAGGGCCTCGTCTGTGACGCTCTCCGCTAACTATCTGGTTACGCCTGTCCTTTGGGTTGCTTGCCCGGTCGCAGGACGGCTGTTAGCTTGGAAACAGGCCCCGTGGTCGAAGGACATGCCGAGCGAACTCTCCATGTTAAGCACGTCTGAACCGTCCGGAATCGGCTTGAAAAGCTATAGCGTCTCGATTCCTATGGGGACGATGGCCATCGGCGTCGACAATATCCACCACGACGTTTTCCTCAGCCCGAGATTTGTTCAGGCGGCGCGCGATTATCTTCTCGACCTGATTCGCCAGAATACGAGTTCAGCGCAATTTTCCGGTATGGAGCCGCGTGCCACGCGTGGGCCGGACTCGGTGGCGTTCCGCAAACTATTGTCTGAACTCCTGCACAGC
The DNA here is from genome assembly GCA_003223245.1 of Acidobacteriota bacterium. Classification (GTDB taxonomy): domain Bacteria; phylum Acidobacteriota; class Terriglobia; order Acidiferrales; family UBA7541; genus Acidiferrum. The sequence goes on along the minus strand of QHYI01000154.1, from coordinate 5,590 downwards.
TCGCTGACCCAGGCCAAATATCACAAGAACATCGAGATTGACCTCCTTTTCCGCCTGAGCTTGTTGAAGTTTCTCACTTCAGAAATCGGCAATCAGTTCGCCAACATCATCCTCGAAGGCAAGGAATGGATTCGCCAGCGCGGAGAACATTTCGAACGCAGCCAGCAAGCACACGTCATCAAGGCACGCTTGTCGGAGTTGCAGGCATCACGGCGCGCCGTTGTTCGCCGCGCGGGGCAGCAGGTGGCCCAGATTCTGGCGGACGTCGAAGAGAACACTATTGCGAAAACCCGCCGTGCCCTGTTCGGCGAGGATTTTGCCCCCTACTACGAGCTTTGCAAGAACCGGCTGATTTTCCTCGACGGCGGCAAGGACGACATCTTTTTCCTCGAGCACTACGTGCTGCTGGGCAATTACGCGCGCGACCCCGACCGCTTCGAAGCGATGGACGCGCTCTTCCAGGAGTTTCTCCGCGAGGCCGGCATCACCGTATCTGACGATCCCGCCCACAAGGAGGCGGTTGAAACACATACTGCCTTGATCGAGAGCGTCGAGGCTATCCGCAGGGAGATTACCCGTCTTGAGGAGCAGCGTGAGACCACGCGAAAGCGTCTCGACCGCGGGGAAAGTTTCTTTAACAAGTTTTTGAGCTCTGACGATCCGGCGGAGCTCAAAGCCTCTTTGAACGATATTGAAAGCCAGCTCAAAGATCAGGAACTCAAGCTGGAGGAAATGGGGCCGGAGGTGGAAGAGGCTCGCCAGAAGCTGGACTTTTTCCGAAAGGGCAAGGCGTCTCGGCTTGGCGAGTATCTCGACGAACCGGAAAACGCGCAGCGTTTGTTTGACCCGAATGCCGGGCCGGAGGAATCGGCGCCGCTACGCGCGCAGCTATTGACTCGTCTTCTTGACCGCCTCGAGCAGCACGAGATGCTCTTTCATGTCCTGGCCAGCTATGAAGTGCGTCCCATCGTTGACGAATACTGTCCGCCTTTGCATCTTCAGCAGCTTCGCCGGGCGCTGGTTTCCAAAGATGAGCTGAAACAAGTCGAAAGAGTGATCAAGCAGGTTCCCGCGAAGAAGTTGTCGCTCCGCACCATTGAGGAGCTTTCCAGGAGAATCCAGCGGTATTCGCGCGAGGAAGTGAAGGGGATCGTTCTGCGTTTTGCCGGTGATTTCTTGCGGTTGCACCGGGATCTTCGCGACGCCGAGCACCTGACCACTGGTATGGAACGCATCAATCTGGTCACGACGGAGAAGGCGCGCGAGTTGTCGCGCATGAATAATCGCCTCTATGAGTGCGTTCTTCCCGAAGAAGCCCGTCCAGAGCAGGATAACGTAATTTCCCACGTGATCATCAAGGCCGACGTGCGGGGCTCCACGCGGATGACTCAGGATCTGCTTTCGCGCGGACTGAATCCCGCCTCTCATTTCAGTTTGAATTTACACGAGCCAGTCAAGAAGCTCCTCGATCGCTACGATGCGAAGAAGGTGTTCATCGAAGGCGATGCCATCATTCTGGCTATTTTTGAAACGGAATCGTCGGTTGCTTACGCGCGGCCCGTGGCGAAAGCTTGCATTCTCTCGCGCCAGATTCTCGCGGCTTGCAATTCTTACAACGAACGAGCTTCTTCCAGCGATCTTCCCGCTCTTGAACTTGGTTTGGGCGTAGCCTTTCAAGGGGATGCGCCCACTTATTGGGTGGATGGTGATTCGCGCATCATGATTTCGAAAGCGCTCAATGTTTCCGATCGGCTCTCTGGCTGCGCCAAGCTGGCCAAGCGCATGCTCGCCAAGCAGAAAACGCATTTCTCGGTCTTCCATTTTCTGAACACGATGGAAGGCGCGTCCGCGGAAGAGTTGGATGAATTCCTTGTGCGCTACAACATGAACGGCATAGAGCTCAACGACGACGGTTTCAAGAAACTTTCCGAGGAAATTTCGCTCGATTCCATCGAAACGAAACTGGACATGCCGTGGGGCAAGCAAAACGTCAACCTGTTTTACGGGGAAGTTCCTATGGGCGAGTCCGTCGAATTGCTAGTGATTCGCAAGTCCTTCGCACGCCAATTGCTGCCGGACGGAAAGATAGGCCGCCCCACGGAACATTGCTATTATGAAGTGTGTACGAATCCGGCGCTGTATGACCTTGTCGCAGCGCTGATTCGCACCAGCCAAGCTTCCGCGCTTGTCCCGCAGCGTAGCTAGTTGCCCGAAACTGCTCCACCGCCAATTGCGGTCGCTCGCGGTCAAGAGCGCTGCTGGATTTTGTTTAGGGAGTGAAAGAATAAGTGTATTTCACGGCGAAGCGTGTTTCGCGTACTTGGGGAGGATTGGCCGGGGCGATACTCGCGAACTGCGTTCCCACGTTATAGATGATATAAAGATCGCTGCCTGGGCGGTAGTTGTAGCGCAAACGGAGGTTGGCGCTAGCGGCCTGGGTGTTGGACGTGTCCATCTGAATGAGACTCGTGAATGTCAAAAAGCGGGTAAAGGAGGAATCGGTCCCACATCGCAGAAGTGCCGATGGAAAATTTTGCACTGGCACGATAGTTGCCTTGTACGCTTAATTCGTTTAGCCTTCCGCCATAGAAGCTGCCGAATCGCTCGACAAAGTTGTAAGTGAATCTGCGATCCTGGCGGGAGCCGTAACTGAGCTGATGGCGAGTGAAGTGATAACGGCCGTCAGGGATAAAAATATTCTTATAGATATGCAGCAGCGTCGTAATGCGTTGCGTGAACACGTGCGCGATGTCGTCGTCCGTGTAGCCACCATTGTTCAACGCGGCATAAAAACTGGTCAGCCATTCCTGACTAGATACCGCACCGCGAGTATCGGGGGCGTGAAGCAGAAACCCTTCAAACTGCAGCTCGCGAATGCCGGCGATCTTGGGCCTGGCTTTGAATGTTAGGTCTCCACGCGTTTCGTTCGAGTCCGTCCTTTCGACGAAGCCGACTTCGGGATTGAAGTTCGGTCCTGTTTTTCGGCGTTCCATTAAACCTTCGAGCCAATTGGAACGGTAGGTCAACGAAGCCCCGAGATCGCTGGCTCCGCTCGGATTGCCCGGTGATTGCGTTCCAGCCATGTGGGCATCAACGACCCAGTCCTTGAAAAAGATCAGACGCGTGTCAACCCCACCGGTCTGGTTGAAGGTGTCTAAGATATTTCCGGATCGCTTGTCGATGCCCATGACTCCGACGTAGGAGCCAGGCCACAGCGATTGCTTCAACCGGACGATCGAGAAATTGGAATAGGGATTGGGGCCGCTCGAACGCGTGTCGACATCCATGACGCCGAGCTCCAAACGGCCGAGGGTGCCGGTCAGTTTTGCTCCGCCATTAACCGGGACTTGATTCCCGGTTATGGGGTCAATGCCAATCTGCCGGCTGAAAAACAACTGATCCTGGTCTCCAAGGGCAAAGTTGAACACGCCGGCGTTTTCCAGGAAAAACTGGCGTTTCTCGGGAATAAATACCCTGAATGGCGTGATATTGAATGGCTGCAGATCGACTTCCGTATCGGCGAAATCGGTGTTGCCGGTAAGATTCAAAAGCAGATTGGAGCTGAGCCCGTACTTCACATCGACGCCTCCGGTCAGCGGGAACAGCGCGTCCTGGCCAGTCTGTTTGTCGTACCTAGCCAGGCCGTACGGTTTGACAATAAAAAGTCTTCCCCTGCCGATGTCCTGTATTCCGCGCAGTTCTCCCGCTTCAGAAACCTTGGTGAAACCAAACGTGCGACGGTAGGCGCGCCATAAGTCTTCTTCGTTCTTCCTGCGGATAAAGCGCTTGAAATTGATGCCCCAAAGCACCTCGACAGAATGTGTGAAGTTGAGCGTCGTAAATGGAATTTCGACTGTCGCAGTCCAGCCATCTGCGGTGATCCTCGCCTTCGATGTCCAAACACCGTCCCAGCCGGGGTCAAAATCTGTTTCATCATCTGTCTCATCGTCGCCACCTTGCTCCTCGACGATCAGGCCGTCCGCCTGAGTGCCAAGCGGATTGACCTCGAAAACGTAGGCATCGCGGCGATCGTGGTTGGCATCAATTAGAATTTCGAAATGATCGTCAAGCTCCTGCGAGACATCTCGCCGCAACTCCCTGGCAATGATCCCGGAGGGTTGTGAATCATAGCAGTAAATGCCGAAGTAGACTGCGCGGCGGGTGTAGACAATACGAACTTCTGTTTTCTCCGTGGGTAATTCACCCTCGTAAGGCTCGCGTTGCCGAAAATCAGTAACCGGAATAGCGGATTGCCACAGTGGATCGTCAAGAGTTCCGTCGAGCTTGGGGGGATGTTCGATCGCAGTTGCTTGTGCGTTCCGATTTGGTTGTTCAAGTTTTGGTACTTGCGCCGAAAGTGGAGATGAAAAACAGAGATGCAGAACAATCAGGGACAGGGTGGCCTGTAGAGGCTTAGCCCACGACTCTAGCCCCGCTCCACTCAACGTGATGGCCTCCGAGGCTCACCAGATAAAACTTTCACGTCGCCCTGATGCTCTCGAGCCCAGGGCCGAGCGCCAGGGCCACAATGGCGCGGGGATGCGGCACGTTCAACAAGCGCCAAGTAGAGACCGACTGGTCCGGAAGACCCGTCGAAAGAAGTTTTGCCCTCTCCGACAGCGAAACGGTGATCTCCATCAGCGGCGCGGTGAGCCCCAGACCGAGGGCCTTCACGTATGCCTCCTTCCTCGTCCAGCCATTCAGAAACGCCGACACGGGATCGGGAGCGAGTGCGAGCGCACGGCGCTCGACATCTGAGAACACGAGACGCGCAAGTGATTCGACGTCGGCAATCGGGCGGAATAGTTCGATGTCCACTCCGACGGCCGCGCCATCGGCAACTGCGATAACCGCGTCGCCTCCGCTGTGCGCGAGGTTAAAGTCAACGCCTCCATGACCGCCCTCAAGCTTCGGCTTGCCGTTCGTGCCATACGAGAACCGGATAGCGGCCGGAGAGCAATCGAGCCCCGCGGCAAGCACGCCTCGGAGGGCGGCGCGTCCTACAATGTAGCGGGCCCGGTCGAGATCCGAGTGGAAACGCTCCGCCTTAGCAAGCTCATCGCAAGAGAGCCATTCCCGGAAGCGGCGGACACCGTCGGCACGCACATCCAGGTCGACGTACCACAAGTCAAGAGAAGTATCTGACGCACCGACGCGTACTCTCGTCGTCGGCAAATTTGCCCGGCGTATGTTGTCCAATGCGACTGGATCGACTCGCCCCGGTCGCTCAGGGTGCCTACAGGTGGTTCCCCCACGGCACAGCTTTTCCGGCAGCTTGCACTCTAGATCGCTGAAAACGGCAGCAGAGGATCGCCGGTCCGGTATTACAGCCTCTGTGCTCCACTCGGACATTACGGGCTCCATCTCTTCACTCATTAGGGGTGGATCTCACGGGTCTGCAGTTCGGGATCAAGCCAGCGCACGAATTTATTCTCCTCGTCAACCAGGATCATTTTCGGTGTCACTGGCTCCTCGGTAAGCTCAAAACCCATGATGATAATTTCCTCGCCTTTCCTGAATCAGATGGGCGGCAGCGCCGTTCATGCAGATCACGCCGGATCCTTTTTCTCCCTCGATTACAAAGGTTTCC
>QHYI01000209.1 GCA_003223245.1 Acidobacteriota bacterium | reverse complement strand
CGATCATCCTTCCTCCTCCAACTAGCTACAGGCGCTGATCACTGCCAGAATCATGGTTACCTCTCAGCCTGATCGCTAGGATCAAGGCTTCCGGCCCGGTCGCACCCTTTTCGAAACAGGCGCCTCTGAGTATTCCGAACGTGTTACGGCCATCCGGAAGTTATTCCGCTCCAGAATTTCCCTACGAAAAGCCGGTGGGATGATTCCCTTTGTGATCGAAATGAGAGGTAAGCTCAAGTTTCGAGCAAACAAGCAGCGCAGACGCAGAAGCGGCTTGACGAGCTTTCTAAGCGCCGACCTGAAGTGTATCCCCCACACGTTGTGTACAACTTGTGTACAAGAAGGCGGGTTTGAAGGGCCTGAAAATGGACCTAAGCAACGCAGAATCAACAACAGACTCTTGAGCTACAGGCCCGCGTGAATTGACTTTTGTAATCTTAGCATGCTGGCTGCATTTTCTTCTAACTTCCGCCCTCCAACTTGTAACCTCTGCTTTACTGCACGAATCCCACATTGGGCGTTGGTCCGGTCTCTGGCGCATCTTTGATCGGCCCGAACTGCGCCTCATAGCGGTTCAAGTTCTCGCCCAATGCCCGCCAGATGCGTTTGGCGTGCCCGGGGCTGACAATCGCGCTGTGCAAAAGCTTTCCCTGCGTGCCATTCGGAAAAATGTAAATAAAGTTCAGCGTGAACTCTTCCAGGTTGTGGTGAATCATCACTAGGTTGCTGTACTGCCCCTGCAACTCTTTTTCGTCCGCCTTGATTTGCACTTGTCCCTGTGCCGGCTGCTGTTGATCCATCTGTTTTTGCTCCTGGAATGCTCCTCGAACTTACCACAAGGCCCTTGGCCCCCGCTTGACTCCTTTGGGATACGCTCGTTTTCCCATCGGTGTTCCGCACCGGAAGCCCTATTGACATTTTCTTGTATTAATTGTAGTTTATTATTTGAATTTACTACAGTTAATATATGGGTTCGGGCAAACGCATCCCCACTAGCCTCGCATCCCCGGCGGACAGCACAATGGAATTCGGGGAAACGGAAGCCTCGGAAGCTTCGTCGGCCACACCTCCGGCGTCGCCCTTGACGACCGATGTCGTCATCACGCACGAGGACATCGATCGCGCTCACGACCGCGAACGTGTGTTTCTTGCGCGAGCCCGGCGCGGCATCTTCTCCCGGTTCCGCCTCCTGTGGCTTCTGGTCGGGCCCGGAATCCTCGTCATGCTAGGGGAAAACGATGGCCCCAGCATGCTTTCCTATGCGACCACCGGCTCCCAGTTCGGCATTGGATTCTTCATTCCCTTTGTGGTTCTGACCTTCTTTATGGCCGTCGTCGTTCAGGAAATGACCGTGCGCCTCGGCTCCGCTACGCATCGCGGCCATGCGGAATTAATTTTCGACCGCTTTGGACCCTTTTGGGGCTGGTTTTCCCTCGTCGATCTGGGGATAGGCAACTTCTTAACCCTCATCACCGAGTTTATTGCCATTCGGGCAGGGCTTGGATTTTTTGGCGTGCCTCCTTGGATCGCGATTCTCGGCGCTCTCGCCGTTTTATATCTGGCGCTCGTGACCCACCGCTATTGGACCTGGGAGCGCATCAGCTTAGCCGCCGCGGCCTTCAACCTTGTTTTCATCCCCGTGGCGTTCCTTGCGCGGCCTGATTGGAGTTCTGTCGGCCACGCTCTCATGACCTGGAGGCCTCTCCCCGGCGGCCTGACCAAAAGCACCTTGCTGATTTTGCTAGCTGACATCGGCGCGACCGTGACTCCTTGGATGCTCTTTTTTCAGCAAAGCGCCACCGTCGACAAGGGACTCACCAAGCGAGACGTCCGGTTCGGCCGCATCGACACGGCACTTGGCGCCGCCCTGGCTGCGACGGCAGCGGTGGCCACCATTCTTGCTACCGCGCCGCTCTTCATTCATCACATGAGCGCAGAACATTTCCAAGCCGCGGAGTTCGCGCAAGCTTTGGAGCCCTTGGTCGGACGTTTCGGCGCAGCGCTGTTTGCCCTGGGCATGGTCGAAGCGGGAATGGTGGCGTGCATCACGATTTCTACTTCTTCCGCTTATGCGTTCGGAGAAGTCGCTCATCAGCCCCACAGCTTGAACCTTCCTCTCCGGCAGGGCAAATCGTTCTATCTGGTCTTATTCCTTTGTGCTGCCGCGGCAGGAGCGATCGTTCTCATTCCTGGACTGCCGCTGGTGTACGTCGTTCTGGTTGTGAACGTAATTGCCGTGCTGGCCATGCCGCCGGCGCTCGTGTTTCTCTTCATGCTCGCGAACGACCGGGAAATCATGGGCGATCTCGTGACTCCACCCTTGGTGAATGTATTGGCTTCGAGCGTGGTCATTTTCTTGACCGTCGCAGGAATTCTCTTCGGGATTAGTGTGGTTGCGCCAAACATCTTCGCTTTCATTGGGGGAAAGTAAGCAAAGAAAATCAGCATGCCTCACGAAAGACATGAACACGAACCGTTGACTTCCTCCGATCAAGAACTCGTTCTGTCCTCCCTGGAACGGGATCAGCTAGCCGCCGCCAAAAAGCAGCCGATTCCCCGGCGGAAGTTGCGCGGGTTTGAAAAGTTCATCTTTTGGTCTCTCCGAATCTATGTGCTGTTTATGATCGCCGTGGTCCTCTATCAAGTGCTCGCTGGCGCGCGTTAGGACGAGTATCCGGTAGGTGGGTACCCGCTTCCCACTGCTGGACCTCGTTCTCCGCATTCCCTGTGTCCTCGGTGTTGAAATCCTCCTCAAGATTGCGTGTAAACTGTGGCCTTTCGCCACAAACCCTCGATGTGCGAAAATTTTTTCCTGTACCCATGTCCGCGAATCAGCCGCTCTTCTTTCGATTGCGCAAAATTCTCTTCGCTGCGATCCTCCTTCTCACGGTCGCGATCGTGGCCTATTGGCTGGTCCAGGAAAACAAACCCTGGGTCGTCCCCGAGCAATACAAAAGCCTCAGAAACCCTCTTCCTCCCTCGGAATCCAACTTGAATGCGGCTCGCCAGATCTATTTCGACGATTGCGCGCAGTGCCACGGCAACGAGGGGCAAGGGGACGGCCCGCAAGCCAAATCGCATTACCCGCTTCCGGCCGATCTTACCGACCGTAAGCTCTTGAGGAACGTCACTGACGGCGAGATTTTTTATCTGATTAGCGAAGGCCGCCGGCCCATGCCCTCCTTCAAACGCAAACTAACGCCGGATCAGCGCTGGCAACTCGTTCTCCTGGTGCGCTCGTTCTCCCAACCCGCCGCGGCCAGCACCAATTCTTCTCCGCCCTCAATGTCCAAAAGCGAATCGAAAAAGTAATACTTCTGCGGGGAATGAGGTTCAGGAAAACCGCGGCTAGAAGAAGAATCTTCCATTCCCCAGTCATGAGTCACACTACTTCGGCCAAAGCCAGCCAAATGTGCCCGCGAGCAGCAAAGAGTAAACCAGCCCATCCACGACCTCTTTAATGACTACGCTCCACGGCTGGCCCCTCCAAATCCCATTCACAAGTTGTCCCACGCCGTAGGCCATGAACGCCACCGTGCCCGCCACGCGAAACACCGCCGGATACACCGTCCCGGCCGGTATCGTGCGCCCCGTCAGATACGCCGTAAAAAGGCCCACGACCACGCAATACACAAACCATTGCGCCAGGTACTTCGGCATGTTCACCGGTCCCGCCGGGAGCAAGGTAATTGTCCCGACGGGTCCTTGCTTGAACCTCTCCAGCATCTCCGGCTTCTTGATGTCCTGGTGGCTGCAGTACGGGAACATATAGAGACCTCGTGTCACTCCTGCAGACCGCAACGCGGCCGTGACTTTGTCTTCGTCCGGCAGTTTCTTGTAATCGCTGCGATGATACGGCAGCACCATGTGCAGGATCGAGCTGGCCACAAACACAATCACTGCTGACAACAAAATCGGAATCCACAATGCGGTAAGAGCAACCATCCGCTTCCTCCTTAGCTTCTGGGAATTGGGGCCGCCTCTGAATCCTTGAAGACGGTCGGCTTGCCCCACGTTTGGCCCGCAGCCTATCTCGGGATCGTCCTGCAGTCAACCACGCAACTGGAAGTCAACTGGAAGTGTCTGGTGAATGGAGAAAGTTGACCGTCGACAGTTCACCGTTCAAAGCGAAGTACCCGATGGTCAAAATTCTTGAATCAAAAAATCTCCGGAGCGGATTACATCATAAGACAAGATGAGCCAGAGGTTTGATCGCCGATTGTCGCTCAGGAATTAGCCTGCGACGTCGGTGGTTCGGAGCCGCGTAACGTTTCGCCCAGCGCTGCCTGACAAATGGCCTGACCCCTGTACCTCAGCCTGCCAAGCAACCCCGAACGAAGAAGAAGGGGTGCCAAGGGACTCCCCGCGGGCTAATGCGGTGTCTGCCATTCCTTAACTCGCATAACCAGTTGAAGCCCGACGGCAAATTTCCTGTTTTCCACCGGGTGGCAATAGACGACCCGTGCTAATGACTTCACGTTTTCGTCTGGCGCGCTTAGGAGCACTCGCTTCCCCGGGGCACAGATGGAATCGGTGATTATGCGTGCTCCGCGAGGGCTCACGTTTTCCGTGATCGCCCCGAGTTTTGTTTCTGACAATTGGTCTACATGCAAAAGCTCTACGGCTTCCGCTTTTGCCACCCGACGTTCGTATCTGCCAGTCGGCACGCGCATCGCGATCTCCTGTGTCGTGGTTTTTGTGACGCTGGCTGGGCTGAGGTTTACGGGAAAGTAGCGCCCTCGGATTCGGTCACCATCGATAGCACGACAATAAGCGGGCAAGTGTATTCTCAGCTGATGAGGACGAACATCCGAAGAGCACTTGAAAACCTATTAGGGAGCACTGCGTCGGTATCTTAAGGTCATTATCTGATGCGTAGACCTCTTTAGCTGTGAGTTGTTCGCCCTCGAATTCGTTGATTCTTCCGCACTGACTCCGATCGCTCATCCCGCAAAGCAAAATTGGCGCTCCGACCCGCGTGGCTTTGCCAGCGGAGATGATGCGGATGGTTTCCTGCCATAAGTACCCCAAAAAGCGTAACGCTGAGGAGGGCACACACAGAGAAGAGTCGGGCTTCCCGGTTAAAGGCACCGGGGCGCAAAACCCGCTCGGAGCGAGGAAGTTCTCGCTCCACTAGGAATGACGGCGCTGGTTAGGGGCACGGGTTATAGCTAGAATGTTCCGCGATTCCGATGCCTGCAACGCCATCCGCGAAGCGCTCGCAAACATCGCGCGTCATGCTGCGCGTGCTTATCCTGCTGGCCCTTTCGGCGTTCATCAATTTTGTGGACCGCGGGAACCTTTCTGCAGCGGCACCGCTGCTGAAGAGCGAACTTGCCTTATCGGATTTTCGGCTGGGCATTCTGCTGGCCGCTTTTTTCTGGAGCTATGCGTTCTTCCAAATCGCTTCCGGCTGGCTGGTCGATCGTCTCGACGTGAAATGGATGCTGGCCGCCGGTTTCTTTGTCTGGTCGGTGGCCACGGCCGCCACCGGTCTCGCGGGCAGCTTTGCGCTTCTGCTGGCAGCGCGGCTCGTTCTCGGGGTTGGCGAATCCGTTGTTTACCCTTCCTACTCCAAAATCCTCGCGCGATATTTTCCGGAAGATCAGCGGGGTCTCGCCAATTCCATCATCATCACCGGCTTTTATGCGGGACCGGCGTTTGGCCTGTTCTTCGGCGGCATCCTGATGGGGCGGTATGGCTGGCGCTCTTTTTTTCTCGTGCTTGGTCTGATCAGCTTGCTCTGGCTGTTGCCGTGGCTCCAATGGATGCCCCGCGACGAAAATCCGGCCAGCGACGATTCAAGCCAGACCCGCCGGCCTCAGAAGGCGGCCGCTACGAAAGATCCAAGATCCGGCGAAGAGACTCCGGGAATTCTCGAAATCCTGAAGCTGCGGTCGGCCTGGGGGACCTGCGCCGCTCTGGCTTGTTTGGACTACTTCTCCTATTTTTTTCTGACCTGGATGCCGACGTACCTGGTTCGCGGCCGGAATTTTTCCATGGACCAAATGGCCTCGGTCATGGGAGCGGCTTACGTTTCATGCGCTCTGGTCGCAGCGGCCTGCGGCTGGCTTTCCGACCGCTGGATTGTGGGAGGGGCAACGCCGACGTTGGTGCGCAAAGGCTTTACGAGCGTAGGAATGGCGGGCGCCGCGGTCTTCGCGGTACCCTGCGTTCTCGCCGGGCCCCGGCTTGCGACGGTAATGGTGGTCTTGATGGCTGCGTCGCTGGGGGTATGTTCTTCGAACGTTTGGGCGATCACGCAGACGCTCGCGGGCCCTCGTGCCGCCGGCCGGTGGACGGGAATCCAAAACTTTGTTGGGAACGTAGGCGGAGCGGTTGCTCCTGCGCTGACCGGCTTCGTCCTCGGACGCACCGGCGGTCAGTATTTCTGGGCGTTTGCCATTACCGCTGCGGTATCTTTGCTCGGCGCATTCTCTTGGGCATTCTGGATCGGTCGCGTCGAGCCGGTGGCATGGGCATCGCAGGCTAGGACCAAAGCGGTTTCGAGCTAGGAGGGTCTGATGAGAATCGCGTTGAGGATTGGCCGCGCAGCCGCCTGGATTTTCTGTTTCAGCCTCTTGGCGCTGTCCTTTTTCGCCCGCTCCCTGTCAGCACAATCTTCCAGCGCCGATTGGCTTCTCCTCAACGCACACGTCGTCACCATGAATGACAAACAACCCTCCGCGCAGGCCATCACCATTCAAGGCGATCGCATCGCGTGGGTCGGCAGCACGGACGAAGCGAAGCGCCTCTATCCCAAGCCCGCGCGCACCGTAGACCTTCACGGAGCCATGATTCTGCCAGGCATCATTGATGCGCACACGCACCTGATCAATCTTGGCGAGAGCCTGGTTCGCTTGAATCTCAAAGACATTCCGACGGAAAAAGAAATTGTCGAGCGCGTCAAGCAGCGGGCTGCGTCTGCCGTGCGTGGTGAGTGGATTCTCGGCTGGGGCTGGGACGAGGGCAAATGGGCGTCGAATTATCCGACCAATCAAGCTTTGAGCGCGGCCACGCCGAACCATCCCGTTTTCCTCGTGGGACTACATACATTTGCGGCCTGGGCCAATCAGCGCGCGCTTGAGATCGCCGGTGTCAACAAAGACACGCCGGATCCCGAAAACGGAAAGATTCTGCGCGACGAGAAAACCGGCGAGCCCACGGGCATCCTGCTCAATCACGCGCAGGAACTAGTCTCCAAACACATTCCACCGATGACACTCGTGCAGGCGAAGCGCGCGATTCAGCTCGCGGCTCGCGAGTGCGCGCGAAACGGGCTGACTTCCGTGCACGAAGCCAAAGTTACGCCGCTGATGGTGCAGGCCTTTCAAGAACTGGTGCGCGAACGACGCATGCCGCTGCGCACTTACGCCATGCTCGACGGCGCGGACAAAAACCTCGTCGACGAATGGCTGAAGCGCGGCCCGTCCATTGATCCGCATCACCAATTCACAATTCGCGCTTTCAAGCTTTTTGCGGATGGTGCGCTCGGTTCGCGCGGGGCGGCGCTGTTCGAACCTTATAGCGACGCTGTGCAAACCAACGGCGTGATGACCACTCCGGAGGCAGAAATCTACAATTTGACGTATCGGGCGTTGCGAGCAGGTTTTCAAGTTTGTACGCATGCCATCGGCGACGCCGCGAATCGCAGCACGTTGAATGCTTACGAACAAGCCGAGAAGGCCGTGCCCGATGCACACGATCCGCGGTTGCGCGTCGAGCATGCGCAGGTGCTCGCGCCGGAAGATATTCCACGGTTCGCGAAACTCGGCGTCATCGCCTCCATGCAGCCCACGCACGCCACGTCCGACATGCCGTGGGCGGAGGAGCGCCTCGGCCCGGAGCGCGTTAAGTACGCCTATGCGTGGCGTTCGGTGAAAGATTCCGATGCGCATTTGCCGCTGAGTTCGGATTTTCCCGGCGAAACGCTCAATCCATTCTACGGAATCTATGCGGCCATCACGCGGCAGGATCCGCGCGGCCATCCGCCGGCAGGCTGGCATCCGGAGCAAAGACTTACCCTCGAAGAGGCGCTGCGCGGCTACACCGTAGAAGCCGCCTATGCGGAGTTTGAAGAAAAGAACAAAGGCTCCATCGAAAGGGGGAAGCTGGCCGATTTGACCGTCATCTCGAAGGACATTACGAAAATTCCGCCGGCGGAAATTCTCTCGATTCGCGTGCTGAAAACCTTCGTCGGCGGCAAAGT
>QHYI01000208.1 GCA_003223245.1 Acidobacteriota bacterium | reverse complement strand
GACCGAGGAGATTGGAAGCAATGAGCACGATGACAGTCGACGTTGACGAGAAGACATATGGGCAATTGCTACGCCGGACGCAGCGATAGCCCGGTGGTCCCCGTTGAAAAAATCACCCGGCCAGCGGCCAGCTGCGTGGCAGGCACAGACAGCCGTCGGGCGCCACGGGTATTTGGCCATATTTAATTCAACGGTCAAGTAGTCTTATCGAAATGTCGCCAAGCAAGCTCGAAATCATGTTGAATGTCGCCGCACCCATGCACAATGGCGAAGAGGAAGAATCGCTCCATCGGTCTCACGGCCCGATGCATTTGCAGTCCACGTGTGCAAGGAGCATGCTCGCACGAGCCAGTCGACCTCTGAGGTTACCTTTTCGGCGGTAACAGATTCCTCGGCACCGACGCCAGTTGTTCGGCGAGACGGCCTGTTTTGCGACGGGTTCGAGGTGCCTGTAGATGTCCTCCGCATCACCCTGCTTACGAACGCCGACACTGCATACGACTACCACATGGTGTTGAGGATAAATTCAGTAAACGACGCGATGGTTGCCGAACTGGTGCTTCCAATAGCCAGCCAGCAAGCCGCGCAGTGGCAGCCCGTATTTCTACCGGCTCGCTCTCTACGCGGTAGGTCGTCCCGCTTTTCTGTGTTCTCTTGAAGCACTTCAATCCGCTCGACTCCAGTCGCCGACGCTGTCCGATCAATACTGCCAGTTTACGGTTACGCTTCCTTCGCCGCTCGTAGGGACGGTGTACGTGTGATTGCTTCCCTCTTCCCAGGTCAAAGTGCCATCGGCAGCGATCTTGATAAACTTGAACTGGATCGTTTGCTCTGCGGGAACGGATACTCTCAGAAACCAGCTTCGAGAAATCCAGCAGGCCGCAGGTCCTTCCGCATTGTCGAATGTTGGGCGATGCTGGGTCCAGTTGCCGAGCTCCGCTGTATCCCCGGTGAGAAAGATGCGGTCCCCCTGGTTCGCCGTCACATTGTTTAAGGTGAATCTGACCGGAATCAGCTGAGCCGCGCAGCCAGTGAACGGAATCGTCCCTGCCGCCTGCCTCGGAGAGCTTGAAGGCCGTAGATTTTGAATTTCGTTCAGCAGCCACGCGCTGAGGAGCCACAGCTCGCGGCCCTTCTGGGTTGAACAGAGCTTCTCAGCTTCTGCCGCTCCTTCTTGGGCCCGCTCAACATCGCCACTTTCCAGCGCCCACTTGGCGCGCTGCCGAAGCCGATAGGCTTGGTCGATGAGCAACTGCAGAGGCGCAAGGTCGGCCCCGCAACGCAAGCAGGTCGGAGAGTTCCGGAAGCACGCTTGGCAGACGGGACACCTGAACTTCGCGCTTTCCTCGGTCCCCATCAATGCCCCTCCACGAAGAACAGCAGCTCGCGGAGGTCGCCGGTAGCCTTTTTCAAGGCCCCGGCGTCGTTCGAGCGGATCGCTGCATTGATTTTTTCGTGCAGGTCGATCGCTTCTTGCCGATCTTCTTCATGCAGCGTGCCCAGTAGACGCTGCGATTGCTCGACGAGGTCAGACGCTTCCTTTACGATCTCAAGGGCTTGCGGCAGATCGGCCGCTCCTGCGTCCGGGTGGGCGGTCGCAACCCGCTCACGCGCCTCATCGGCGTCGTCCGAGGCGAGCTCCCCTTCATTGAAGTGCAGGCCCGTGGCACTGTGAGATGCATAGAGCGCTTTCATGCGCTCGCGAGCTGCGGCGATCTCCGCAGGGCTCTTCTCCCGCAGGGCACGTGCGATGGTGATCTGTTTCGACTTGCCCGTCTCCTTTTCAATGGCCGTGACGCGCAAGATGCCGTCTATGTCAAGGCTCATGCGGCAGAGCACTTCGTTCGGCTCTTCCATGGGTCGCAGACCCTCAACGCGAAAATCTCCCACAAGGATATTCTTCAGCGCGTCGTCCTCCTCACCCTGATAGATCTCAATTCGCACCGAGGTTTGATAGGGGTGCGCGGTTGCGTAGCTTTCCGTGCGGGTGACCGGCAATGGTGTGTTACGGTAAATGATGGGGTGATAGCAATGCGGGTAGGGCAAGCCCCCGCGCTCTCCCAGGTAGGAAGGGCCGAAAGAAAAGGGACAGACATCCACCAGCACTCGCTCGACTCCATGGCCGGCGAGTCGAGAGGCTAGGACCCCCGAACCGAGAGCCACGCACAGGTCAGGATGTATGTCCTGGCGGGGCTCTAGGGTCGTCAATTCCCGCAGCCTGCGGGAGATCAGGGGTGTTCGGGTGGAGCCGCCGACCAGCAAGATCGCATCGATGTCACTCGGGCCCTTGCGCGCATCCTGGAGCGCTTTCGAAACACTATCAAAGGTGGATTCGATCAGCGGCCGGATCATCTCTTCGTACTCTTCTCGGGAAAGCTCCACATCGAGGTGCAGGGGTTTCCCGTTCTGGCTCACCAACGCTTCCTCCCGCACGCGGACGTAGGGTTCAAAACTCAGCTTCTTCTTGGCTTCCTCGGCAGCCCACCATAACCGGACAAGCGCGACCGGATGGCCGTCTTGGAGATTAATCCCATGCTTGTTCTGGAATTCCCGCTCCAAGCGTTCCAGCAAGAGATTGTCGAAATCGTCGCCCCCCAGTTGGTTGTTTCCGTGGCTGGCCAGGACTTCGGTGACGTCGCCCTCGACGCTTACGATCGACACGTCAAAGGTCCCGCCGCCAAGGTCGTAAACCATGGCGGTGTGATGCGCCGCGTCGCCGAAACCGTACGCGAGGCTGGCAGCCGTCGGCTCATTGAGGATGCGTACGACTTCCAAACCGGCAAGCTCGCCAGCCTCGCGGGTAGCGTTGCGCTGAGCGTCAGAAAAGTAGGCTGGTACGGTAATGACGGCTCTTCTGATTGGTTGATGGAAAGCTTGTTCCGCCCATTGCACCCGTTGGCGAAGAATCAGCGAGGAAATTTCCTGGGGCGTGAATTGCTTGTCCCCGAGCTTCACCGGCTCGGTTGAGCCCATCTTTCGCTTGATGCTTCGAATGGTGAGATTCGGATAGAGGAGCTGCTGATGACGCGCCTCCCGGCCCACAAGCAGCGTGCCGGCCGGGGAGAAACCCACACAAGATGGCAGCATCTTGGCGGCCTCGGGCCCCAGAACTTCCACTTTGCCGTTTACGAAAGCTGCGATCTCAGAGTTCGTGGTTCCGAGATCAATACCGACGATCAGATCAGTCATGGTTTTCTCCCGCATGCGTCCCTGTTGGCCGACGCGAAACCTTCACCTGTGCTGGCCGATGAACTTCGCCCTTCCATTCGTAGCCCGCTCGGTACACTTCGAGCACCGTTCCTTCGGCTTGCTGATCGGTCTCTTCTACATCCACTGCGTCCATCGACCTCGGATCGAAGGACTGCCCATCACAGGCAATCTCCTGAACGTCGAATTGCGCCAGCGTGTCATCTAGGCGCTCCAGGTTCATCTGGTAAGCCTCCTCAAGCGCCGCTGAGGTCTCGAAGGCTCGGCGAAAGGCGCGATTGCGGGCCAGGAGCCGGGCGGTCCAACTGGACTGCGTGGGATCGTTCATCCTCTCCCGGGCCGCGTGCACCTGATCAAGGCCCCGAGCCAAGTGGTCGCGCAGATCGAGAAGCACGTCGAGCACTTCCCGGCGAGCGCGTTCTTGAGCCTGACGCTCCATTTCCGGAAGTTCCGGCGCCAGATTCGCGAGCGGAGCGAGGGTCTCGCTGAGTTGCTTGAAGCTCCGGCCCTGCAATTTGACTTCCTGGGTTAGCGCGGTCATCGCCGCCCACATCGAATAAAGGTCGCAGCGGCCATTGCTGACCGGTTTCGGCTCCGCCCCAACCAGCGTGGAGAGTAGTTCGCCGCCCAGCCCTTGCGGGGATTCCTCAGTCGCCAATAAGCTGTCGAGCCAGGCTTCAAACCGGCGCAGAATTTCTTCGCGGTCTAGTCTCACTTCTCCCTCAACGCCGCCACCCAGGGGCCTGGTCCCGTGAATCTTCTCGCAGAGCCGGTCGCCGGCACCAGATCAGCCAGGGGGGCATGCGGATCCCCGGCAAAAAACAGGAGCCGGGCGCGACGCCGCGGATCGCGCAAGACTTCGTAGGCATCGCGGATGCGTTCAAAAGCCGCAGGCGCGCGGTCGGGTGGATTCTCCTTCACCTTGCGAAGATACGCATTGCGGATCATCTCAACGCTGGCATCCGGCGAAACGCCGAGTATCTCTCTCGGGTCTTCGTCCAATCGGATGTTGGCATGCGCCATCGTCTTCAAAACAAGTCTTCCGTTACCGGAAAGTCGCGAAGATCCTTCTTCTGTCGCTTCTCTCGGGGCGGGCTCATTTCCGCCGCCGGATGAGCCGCATCTTCTAGGGTGGGGAACTCGTCGTTCGTTTCGAGCTCCTCTTCACACAGAGATGCAGTGTTTTCCCCAAAAGGAGTGCGTAACCGCGAGGCTTGCTGCTCGGGAAATGCACAGAAGCGCTGCTCGCGTTGAAGCACTGCGTTGATCTCCTCGGTGGTCATGGAGGAGTCGTGCCAGCTCTCGGAATCGAGCCACCAGAAAAAGCTCCACATCGGGTTGCGGAGGGCTCGCCGCAGCTCCACCGCCTCTTTGATGACGGCAAGGTCCCGCTGGCGCCGTCCAAGCTCGACGACCGCCGCGATACAGTCGTTGCGGCGGTCAACCTCCCACTCCGGCAGGGCCCGGGCGCGAAGCAGCAAGAACCGTGCTTGCGTGTTGCCTCCCATTCCGAGGCCCCGGGCAGAAATCAGGTAGGCCAGCTCTCTTTGGTTGTCGCGCAGCGCCGCCTTGCCGAGCAAGTCCATTTGCCGGCTCTCCAGCTTGCCGGAGCCTTTGGCCAGCTCTTCTGCAAGCCGTCCGTGCCACGACTTCGGGATTGTCAAGGTCGCGCCCATATCGTCGACGAGAGCGCAGACACGGGCTACCGCCGAGGCCAACGAGTCCGCAGAATCCAAGGAGATTTCTTGCCGAAGATACTGATCGAGATCCGCCTGCTTGAGTCCGCCGAGTTTGCCTGCTTGTCGGCAGGCCAGAACCGCGGCGTCGGAGTTCCTGAGCAAGCGGCCTATCTGGCTCAACAGGCTGGCCGCCAGCTCGGTATTGCCGCGAATCACCTCGCAGGCCCAACGTAAAGCGGCGAGAAATGCAGGTCGATCACCCTCCTGAGCTTGGGGCAGGGCTTCGAGAGCTGCCAGGTCCTGTTCCACCAGGTGCGGCTTTCGCTGCCGGAGATGACGAGCGGCCCGGAAGACGAGCAGCCGAAGCGCAGCTCGGCGAACCTCAGGGTTCACGGCGTCGAGCTTCTGCACCTCTTCCAGAAAGGCGGTGGCCTTGTTGAGGGCTCCTCTGTTTTCGGCCGACTCCATCAGGTAGAGCAGCGGCTGGCAGTGATGCGGCAGCGCTTCGTGCCAACGCTCGGCGACGTAGTCGGCCACCTGCCAATCGTACTCTTCCCTTGCCCAGTTCAACCACTGATCGAACGCCTCCCGGTGCGGGTCGATGCTGCAGGCACGCTCGAAGAGTTCATCTGGTGAAAGGAAATAAAAATCAGGCGTTTTCCCCTTCGTCTCCACCGCGCGAATAGCGGGCGGCTGATCCTCGTAGTAGGCTTCGAAGCCCGAGAAGCGCGCCATGAAACTTTTCCGCAAGTTGTTCAACATCTCGGCGGGCATATCTAGCAATAACCCAGCCATATGCAGGTAGAGCGCGGCTGCTTCCTGGCTTTTTTCCTGAAACCATCCCTCCGCGACCGCATGCCTGCGAAATTGCTCCCAATGGGCGCAGATGAGCAGCTCCATTGGTTTGCGGGAATTCTCCTCCGACCAGGCGAGCAGGCGCCAGAAATAAGCGTTTTTGATCGAGGGCCCACCCATTGCAGCCCGAACCTTTCGCAGGGGCAGCTGAAGCTCCAGAGCACGCACAGAGATGTGCTGTCGCAGGCGTTCCAGCAACTCCGGGTAGGCAAGGCTGCAAGCAACTGTCGCACGCTGGATCGCCACTAAGATCTCGACTTGGTCAATGGTTTGAAATGCGGAGTCGAGCGTTTGCAGCGCCCCTCGCAGCGACGCCGTGTTTCCACACACGCGCTCGACCAATGACTCCGTAGCAGGGGGCAAGCGTTTGCGGGTACCGGCACCAAGCATGGTCCGCATGGCTGGAATAAGCCGTGCCGGTGCGGAAGCGGGATCGATGAGCTCAAGGCACCGTTCGCAGGCCTGGTCATCCTGGCGGTAGAAATACGCAACGGCACGCACCAGCATTTTCCACGAAGCCAAGGCACTGCGATGAGAGACTTCTGGAAGCGCCAGGGCTGGTTCTTCAACAGGCCCGGTGGTCACTGCGGCAAATGCTTTGACGAGGGCAGACGCAGCCGTGGACAAGGGGTGGTCAGCAGCGAGCGTCGCACACTGCGCGACGGCATTGAGATCGCACACCTCATCCTTGACGAACTTTTCGATTGCTCTTCGGGTTTCCACGGGAAGAACTGGGTCGCCCAGGGGTCTCAGCAATCCGTCTAGGTTTCCATCGGAAGCGCTAACGAGAACGCTGGCATGGACAAGCCTCGCCGACGAGCCCGAGTGGCGTGCTCGCACCAGTTCGAACAGCTCTTTGGCTTCTTTCTTCAGTCCCGCTTCTTGCAGCGACCAAATTCGTGCTCCGTAAGCATCCACCAACAGGGCCTCCGATTCCGGCCGGCCGCAGCGCTTATGAATCTCTTTGGCTAGCTCCACGGCGGCTTTCGTCTTCCCTTTGGCGACAAGGCTGCGCACTTCCTCCTCCTGTGGGATGGGCGCGCCTGCATCCCGCCTAGGAAGCGGTGGAGGGGGCTGCCTGGTTTCTTTGTTGCGTTTCTCAACTACGCTTCTGCGCATGCTTCCGGTTTTCCCGTAGGAGCCACGGTAACCAATGGCACGACCGAGGGCAACGACGAATCTGTCGCGTCGTGTGGATGGTTGTGGAAAACCCGCAAACTTTAGCGACCGAGCGGGTCCTCCGTTGTCAGATGGTCGGCCATCCCCTAGCCGACGGCGCAGCGCGGTAATTTACTGGATCTTGAGCAGCTGTCGGCGACATGGCCTCAATCTGGAGGACAATTCACCGACGTGCTAGCACAGTCGCCCTCGGTGTTCTGACAGCCTATGCGCACGCCAGCATTGTGGGGCGGGACAGAGTGGTGTTCAACATTAAAGGCAACGACTACTTTGGTGGTGGCGATCGACTATCGGCATCAGACCGTGTTCATCAAATGGCTTGGGACACAGGCGGATCATCCCAAGATTGGTGGCGCAAAAAATCGTACTGCCTCACCAGGCCTGTTCGCCGACGAGCTCACAGCTGCATTCGACCTCGCTTGGCTCCGCTTGCTGCCGTGTGTATCCCCGCCTCACGAACTCAATCGTCGCGCTCGTTGAAATGCCATGGCGGCCAACCATGGGGAGAGAGGCCATAAACATTGCTGTACGCAAGCACGATCGCGGGCACGGACTCGAGTCTTAAATTCTACCTTGCGGCTTCCCGAGTTCTAATCGATTCTTTTTGCCTTTTTTGCCTGACCCAAACAGGCTGATTCAAGGCCTCCAACCAGGAGGCAGCGTGGGCAGGAAACACGCGTTACGTTAAACAGGCTCACAGGTTATCGCCGCTCCAATCGCCGCTCCCCCCAGGGGAAGACATGTCGAAAGATGGCCAGAGGCGTGGCTCAGCTCAATTCAGATATCGCCGGGGCCCGAAATCCATTGACGATGGGAAAGCTGTTCGGCGTTCGAGAAACAACCGCTCCACTGATGACCCTCGCTTTGCCCAGTGTCTTTTGCATGAAATCTAGATTCACGACGGCGCTTTCGGCGGGTAATTCGGTCCACTTCGCCTCAAAGAGTTCCAATCGCCCGCCGACATCAACTACGAAGTCCACTTCACGCGTACGATCACGCCAAAAGAACAAACTTCCTGCGCGTCCCGCTCGGTGTTCGCGGCTACGCAACTGGGCGAAGACAAATGTTTCCCAGATCGCGCCCACCGCCGGTGATTGGTGAAGGGCATCTTCAGAACCAATATTCAACAAAGCACAGAGCAGTCCGGTGTCGGCCAGATAGAGTTTCGGACTCTTCACGATGGACTTTGTGCGGTTCGAGAACCACGGCTCGAGTAGCACTACCTGCCCGGAGGCCTCCAGGGTCGACAGCCAATGATTCGCTGTGGAAGGGGCAATACCCACATCACGTGCCAGATCAGCCTTGTTCAGCAAG
>QHYI01000153.1 GCA_003223245.1 Acidobacteriota bacterium | reverse complement strand
GGAACTGACGGATTGGTCGAGCGCATTGAGCAGGTCAATCTGAAGACTGGTAGAATTTGCATCGGCCATGGCGGCGGTGCGCGTGATGGGGTTAATGGCCACGCCCTGGAGACTCGGAGTAATCTGGACCGTTTGGTTGGGAGAACCATAAAAGACCGCGCCGCCCGAGGCGGTATCGCTGGCCGTCGCATTATTGACGGTGTAAGTGAAACTGTTGCTGCTGGTTACGTTCACGGAAAAGTTTCCGTTGAAATAAGCGTCGTTCGCGGAGTTGCCGGGCTTTACACCGGTTATCAGCACGGTGCCGGCGTTGCCCGGAACCATGGTAAAGGGACAACTCGTTTGCTGCGGGGGAGCGCTCCCTCCAGGACAACTGCTAGCATCATTCTTTGTAATAACTGTCACGGTGACAAGCCCTGCCGTAAGCGTGGACGAAAGAATCGCATTCCCACTCGAGGGCTTAGTGACGTCCACGCCCCGGACCACGCCGGAGCCGCCGGGGGTCACATATGCCAAATGTCCGTGCGGAGCGGTAGCGATTTGCGGGTAGGCGCCTGTGTTGAGCGTGACCTCGGAGGAAAGGCACTGCCCAAATTGGTTGGAGGCTGGATTGATGGCCAGCCCTAAAGTACACCCATAGGGGTTCGTCGCTTTGCCGTTGGCGTCCGCGGTATTAGGGTTCAAATTGACGACGAATCCGAGATTTGCGGAGGTAGAAACCGCAGTGGAAGAGTAGGCCACGAGGGCCATATTAGAATCCGGATCCACACCAATGGAGTAGGGAAGGGGTGCAAGAGTCAGGGCACCTTGCAAGGCCCCAGAGATGTCCACGGTGAAGGGCGTGCCGGGAGCCGGAGTCTGCGAAGTCGCTCCAGGAACGGGGATCGGGAGAACCGTGACAGACTGGTTGCCATAGTTGACGATCGCAACGGTGTGATTCGTGCGATTCACGGAAAGGCCCGTCGGCGTGCTAATCGAAACGTTCGGAAACGTCTGACTTGTGACCGGGCAAGCCGTAACACAAGTAGCGCCTGTGGAGTCGATCGGCGTAAGCGTTCCCTTGCCAATGGCGTAAAACTGTATCCCGCTTGCTGCCGTGCTCGATCCCGCCTCGGCCACAACCGCAACACCAATTGTCGGATCGATATCAATGGCACTGGGATTTGTACCTGCGGCGATTCCCGAAGCTACAACCTGCGGCGGCGTGCTCGAATAGTCGGGGAAGATGGCCATGTTCGTAATCGAGGGATTGTTGGGAGTGGGAGCAGGCGTGGCGGTGCTGACGACCGAAAGCGGATAGAGCCCGGGATTGCCTTGGTTGATCTGGACGGTAGACATCAAAGTGTTCAACTGACGCGACGTGGACGGATTGTTCTGGTCCTGGACAATCACATTGCCCTGAAACGAGGCGGCCGCAAGGGTCCCATTTGGCCCAAAGTAGCCGCCATCGATGATGACGCGCGTCTGTTGCGACAGTTTGCCTTGCACCACATCGTCAGGGACAGAGGCCGTCGAAGTGGGTCGCACGGGAATGATGTTGAAGCTGGTCGCGCCGGTTGCGGTGCAAGGCGCTCCAACCGCAAGGCTGTTGCAGGGCTGAGCCGGATCGACAACGGAGACGGTAACGGTCCCCGAAGTCTTCAGGTCCGAAGCGTTGAGGCGAAGGCGCGCGCCCGTAGAAGGCGGAGTTGCTGTAGTTGTGGTAGTCGAACTAGAAGAGGCGGGGAGGGGAAACAGGATTTTAATTTGCCCTGAGGTCGAGTCTTTCACCACGGGCTGGGAGTTGTTGGGATAAGTCAACAAGATTTGTGATGCCGAAGAAATATTGGGAGCATCGAGGTAAACGTCCCACAAAGTGGCGCCCTGGGGGGCAATGGTCGGAGTGATGCCATTGAAGGTGATGGGACCGCCCGTAGTGATGGTGATCGTGCCGGTTACGAAGCCCGTGTTATCCGCCACGGGAGTTGCCACGATGGCGACATTGGAAGGAGAGTTTGTATTGTTCGTTTGCGCAGGCGTAATAGCACTCGGAACGGCGCTAGGGGCGGTGTACACGGCCACATCCGGATTGTTGGGGTCCGGCGTGATTGTGCCACAGGTGGGGTCGCACTTAGGAAGCTGCGGGTAGTTAAGAAAAGTGCCGCTGCTGTTCGTGTTAGGCACATTCTGCGTCAGCAGCCAAGTTACACCCTTATTCTGAACATCGTTGGTCAGCGTGACAAAGAATTGCTGGCTCTCCTGCGCGGGAACCGAAGCCGTCACGGGCTGGAGAATTCCTCGAATCCCGGAGGTCAGGGTAATGGTGCATTTGGCGGTCTTTTTTTTGTCCTGGTTGGAGGTTGCAGTAATAACGATCTGTAGTTGAGGGTATTTCGTTTGATCAGGCAGCTGAAACTTCGCAGGGTCCGGGGCCGTGTAAGTGGCCGTGCCGGTGGGTTGCGTGTTGGAGAGAACGCCGAAAGAACCGTCCGACGGGCAGAGAATGAGGGGCAACGTGGTTGTCTTACCGTTAGTGGTCGTTGTTGTCGTGTACTGGCAGGGGCTCCAGGTTACATTGGTGTTGGTTGCGCCGGTGACCGTGGCCGTCAGGTTCACGGATTGGCCTAAGATGAGGGTGTCAGAAGCGGGAGTGACCGTAACCGAGACTACGTTGGCGCCGTTGTTGCCGCCGCAGCCGCCGGACAGCAGTAAGCAGAGTGCGCCCAGCCCGGCGCTCGCAATTTTCAAGACTGCTCGTAATTTCACGCCCACGATTTCCCCCACACTCGCGCCCCGCTGGATCTTTTGCCGGGGCTCACGCTAGGTCGTCTACCTAAGAACCCTTGGATTCCCCCAGAATTCCATTGCTTCGCGCCCTGGACCTCAAAACGTCCGGCTCACGGTGAAGCGAAAGGTCGTCTTCGGCTCGAAATAGTTCAACCGGCCCGGATTGGTTATGAGCTGGCTTAGCGCCGGCTTGATGTTGTAGTTCCACACTTCCGGGGGCAAGCTGGCCGGATAGAACCCCTCGGTTACCCCGTTGGGACACGGTACCAGTGGATTCTGGTTCGCCGGTTCGCAAATCTGCAGCGGGTCGATATACGGGCTCCTGGCCACCAATTCCTGATATAGGCGGTGAACGTTGTAAGCGTAGTAGATGCGGAACGGCGCCTGGATGATCGGCAGCTGTACGACGAACTCAATGCCCGTCGAACCGCGCCAGCGGAAATTTGTTCCGGGAGCGAGGGCGAGCTGCTGCGTGAGGCCGGACCCGAATGGCGGAGCTTTTTCGGCGTTCGGAAAGATCTGCTGTAAGTTTTGAAACCCGGAATTGTCGAGCTCCAAGGCGCTGCGGCGAAGAACGCCGGTGGTTCCCGCGTCAAAGAAAAGGCTCGTCTGGACAATGTTTCCCACAATGGGGATGCGGTATTCGGCGTTGCCGTACCCCTGGAGGTCGCCGCCCGGCAAGGTCGCGACATAGGTCAACGTCGGTATCGTAAAGCTGCGCACGCAACCTCCGCAGCTCGGGTCGTGGTAGGAGACCGGCGCTGCGGTTTGTTCCGGAATGAAAGTAACCGGGGAAATGGCGCGAATGTCGTAACCGCGAATGTCGCTCTCACCGCCCATGTAAAAGCGGCTGAAGGGGGGGACTTCCTCTCCCCCATAGCCAGTGATGTGCGCGGCGCTGAAATGGAATCCGAGAACGTTGCGATGCTTGTTGATGGAGTGGAAGTATTTCGCGTCAACGACATTCGTAATGGTTTTGACGTTGCCGCCGAGTCCCGCAAAGCCCACCGAATAGAAGAAACTCTTCCCGCGAGTGGAGTTAATCGGGTTGTCGATGCTGTTATACGAAATGGAAGGCGTGACGGTGCTGGAGATAATGCCGTTCAACGCACTGGGGCCGGTCAAACTGGTGAACTTCAAAGACTCGAACAGCAGCGTGGACGCAGCGTTGAAAGACTTGATGCTCGTGCGCGTCAAACCGTAATTCAATCCAACGCGCGCGAAAGAAAGCTTGCGCAGCGGATACTGCGCGAAAACGGTGAAGCCGTCGCTGTTTTGCACGTAGTTCTGGACGTATTGCGGGTTGATGCTGACTTGCTGCTGGAACAGGATGGCTTCCTGCCGGGCCTGATCAAAGTTATAACGCGAGGAGAAAATAGTAAAACCCGTGGAGATCGGCCGGTCAAAAAGGTAAGGTTCGGTAAACCCAAACATAAAGGTGCGCGTCAGGCTTCCAAACTGCGCCGAGAAGGTGAGCGTTTCGCCAAGGCCAAGAAAATTGTTGGTCTGATAGGTGAGACCGATGAAGCTGCCCGCTAAGCCGCTCACGCCACCCTGCAACCCGATGGATTGCTTGCCCTTTTCCTTGAGCTTGAGCGTAATGTCGACGGTCCCCGCCTTGGTGTTGCGCTTGATTTCGGCGGCCTTGTCGGCCTCGATTTTGTCGAAGTAGTCGAGCTGATTGAGGCGCAGGATGCTCAATTCCCATAAGCGCTTGTTGAAGAGCTGGCCCTCGTCAATCAGCAATTCGCGGCGAATGACCTTGTCGCGCGTAGTGGTGTTGCCGACAAAATTGACGCGGTGCACATAATACTGTTTTTGTTCGTCAAAGCGGAGCGTCAGATTGATGATCTTGTTGGCGTCGTCGACTTCCGTGTCCGGCTCCGGCGTGAAATCAATGAAGCCGTATTCGCCGTAAATCTTGCCGTAGGTTTCGAGCGCTTTGCGCACTTTTTCCGTGGAGAAGATGTCTCCCTGCTTGAGCGGAAACGCGGCTTTCAGCGCATCAACTTTGAGCGACAGGGCTTTGTCCGGGTCGGAACTGACGATTTTCAGCGTGCCCATGCGGAAGCGCTCGCCCTCTTCGATGGGAATGGTGATGTTGACCGCCTTGCCGTGGCCCCTTCCGGTGACCAGCGGAATCCCCAGGCGGGCGTGCGTGGTGTCCACATTTTCGAGGATGGGATCCCCGACCGACACCTTGAAGTAACCGTTCGAGCGGTAAAGCTCGCGGACGCCCACTTCGAGATCTTCGCTTAATTTCTCACGGTCGTAAGTTTTTGTAAGGACCGGGATATACCAAAAATAGAGTGGAATCGCGTACGGCCGGTCGTGGCGCATGGCGCGAATCAGCTTGCGGTCGCTGAAGTGATGATTTCCCTTGAACTTGATTTTGCCGACTTTGACCTTGGGGCCCTCGTCGATTTTGAACACCAGGATGACCGCGTTGCTCGAAGCGATGCGTTCATATTGCGGAGTGACCTTCGCAAACTGGCGGCCGTGCTCGCCCAGAAGCTCTTTAATAACCACTTCGGCTTTTTTGATCTTCGTGGGATCGAACTGGCTCTCCACGGTTAACCCGACCTTGCGCTCCTTGAAGCGGTCCAGAATGTCGGACTCCGAAATAGAGTGCATACCGTCGTAGCGAATGCGGCGGATTACCGGGCGTTCCTTCACTTCGAAAATGATGATTTTCCCATTTGGGCGCTTCGGCGAATCTTCCACGCGCAGCTTCACGTCCTCGAAGAACTGCGTGTTCCACAGCGCCTGGAAATCGCGGCGCAACGTGTCTTCGTTGTAAGGATCGCCTTCACGGCTAAAAATGCGGGCCTTCAGCGTGTCGGTGCGAATACGACGGTTGCCAATGAATTCGATGCGCTCAATGACGTACTGCTGCTGGGACGGTTGCTGCTGAGGCTGCGCGGCCTGGGGAGAAGCCTGAGCGTGATCTTCTATGGATTCCTTGCCGCTGAGCAGATCGAGGGAGGCGGAGAAAAGAATCGTCTGGGAAGACACCAAAGCAGGAGGATTGCTGGGCTTGGCAGCGGGCGAAGCACTCGCAAGAAGTAAAACGAGCGCGACGACCTGTGTCACGCGAGCCGCAAATACCCCCAACGGCGTACAAACTCTTCTCTGAGCGGCCGAAGAGCCTATCAAGGCCGCGCCCCCAAACTCAAGATGTCATTCTCCCGCCGGACCCGGTATGGGCCGGCTGTGCGATGTTTCAGATTCGCTAGTGGACGACCGGGGTTGCCTCACCGACCGGACGGAACGACAGGCCCTCCCCGGCGACATAAATCTGGAGTGTCGCAGGCCTCTGAATTCCACCCTGAATCAGCGCCTCGGAGAGCGGGTCTTCAACGTACTTCTGCAGAGCCCTACGCAACGGACGCGCCCCATAGCTGCGGTCCGCGCACGTCTTCTCGAGGATCCACTGGCGAGCCTCCGGCGCGAGCACAACCTGCACTTGCCGGTGGATCAGCGTATCGTTCATCTGTCCCACAAGCAAATCGATGATACGGAGCAGGTCCTCGTCGCCGAGCGGGTTGAAGATTATAACCTCATCCAGCCGGTTGAGGAACTCCGGATTGAATGCCCGCTTTACTTCGTTCATCACCATATCTTCCATGGTCTTGCGGCCAGCGTCGTCGATTCCCGCCTG
Organism: Acidobacteriota bacterium; assembly: GCA_003223245.1. Taxonomy (GTDB): domain Bacteria; phylum Acidobacteriota; class Terriglobia; order Acidiferrales; family UBA7541; genus Acidiferrum. The sequence goes on along the minus strand of QHYI01000153.1, from coordinate 22,201 downwards.
GAATCCCAGGCCAGTACGCTTTTGCAAGTGCCGCGCACCCAGGTTCGAGGTCATGATAATGATGGTGTTTCGGAAATCTACCGTATTGCCAAGACCATCCGTCAATTGTCCGTCTTCAAACACCTGCAACAAAATATTGAAGACGTCCGGATGAGCCTTCTCAATTTCATCCAACAGGATGACCGAGTAGGGCGTTCGGCGGACGCGCTCGGTCAATTGACCGCCTTCTTCGTAGCCCACATACCCCGGAGGCGCGCCGATCAGCTTTGAGACCGAGTGCTTTTCCATGAACTCCGACATATCGAAACGAACCAACGATTTCTCCGAGCCAAAGAGGAACTCGGCCAGGCGGCGGGCGACTTCGGTTTTGCCCACGCCCGTGGGCCCGAGGAAGAAGAAACAGCCGACCGGACGCATCGGCGACTTGAGGCCGGCGCGGCTGCGGCGAATGGCGCGAGCAAGCGCGGTGATGGCTTTGTCCTGGCTGATAACGCGCTTGTGCAATTCGGGCTCAATGCGCAGGAGTTTCTGCTGCTCATCTTCCTTAATGGAAGTGACCGCGATGCCGGTCCAACGGGCCACAACTTCTTCAATGTCCTCGCGGGTCACAACACCCGTGGAGGCATCGTCGAGTTTGTAGCGTTCGCGCAGGTTGCGCAGATTTTCCTTTTCTTTGCGCTCTTCCTCGGAATAAAAACGCGCCTTTTCAAATTCGTGATTGGCGATGGCGGTTTCCATGCGATGGGTGATGAATTTCACGCGCTTCTGCACCTCGCCGACTTCTTCGGGAACCGTGGCTTGGCGTAGCTTGACCCGCGCGCCGGCTTCGTCAATCAAGTCGATGGCTTTGTCGGGAAGGAAGCGGTCGGGAATGTAGCGGTTGGAAAGGTACACGGAATAGCGCAGCGCTTCATCGGTGTAGCTGACGGCATGGAATTTTTCGTAGCGCTCGCGTATTCCCTGAATCACTTGGATGGCTTCATCCTCGCTGGGAGCAGGCACTTTCACCGCTTGGAAGCGGCGCTCGAGCGAGCGGTCTTTTTCCACGGACTTGCGGTACTCGCCGGGCGTGGTGGCGCCGATGCATTGGATCTCGCCGCGAGAGAGCGCGGGCTTTAAGATGTTAGCGGCGTCGAGCGAGCCTTCGGCGGAGCCGGCTCCCACCAGAGTGTGCAGCTCATCGATAAAAACGATGGCGTTCTGGCTTTCCATCAATTCCTTCATGATGGTCTTGAGCCGCTCTTCGAATTGCCCGCGGTATTTTGTTCCGGCAACAATCAGGGAAAGGTCCAGAGAAAGGATGCGCTTGTCAGCAAGGAAGGGAGGAACATCGCCGTCGGCGATACGCTGCGCCAGGCCTTCCACGATGGCGGTCTTGCCCACGCCCGGTTCGCCGATCAGGACCGGATTGTTTTTCGTGCGCCGGCACAAAATCTGAATGACACGCTCGACTTCGTTCTCGCGTCCAACCAGTGGATCGAGGGAACCTTCGCTCGCCGCTTGCGTGAGGTCGCGGCTGAATTCCGCAAGCAGAGAAGTTTCTTTGGGTCGCGCGGCAGCGGTTTTCTCACCCGAGGTGCGCGCGAGCTCTTCCCGCAGCGTCGAGAGGCGCAAGCCGCGCTCCATCAAGATCTCTGAGCCAAAGCACTTTTCTTCGCGCAGGATGCCGAGCAGCAGATGTTCCGTGCCAACGTGCTTGTGGCCGAGGCGCTCCGCTTCTTCGGCGGCCATGTTCAGAATGCGTTTGCACTCCGCGCTCAGGGGCACTTCGACGGAGGTGGAAATGCGCTCGCGAATGGTGATGCGAGCCTCAATCTCTTTGCGAATCGATTCGATCGAGCCCTGTTGACGGAGGAAGCGGTTGGCCAGAGCTTTGTCCTCGCGCATCAAGCCCAGCAGCAAATGCTCCGTTTCAATATAAGGACTGCCATACTGGCTGGCTTCGTATCTGGCAAAAAATATGACGCGACGCGCTTTCTCTGTATACCGTTCGAACACGTTAGCTCGCTTCTCCCCCAGGGCCCTCCCCCGCGATGGCCGAAGCCTCGCGGGACCGCAGAACGCCATGTTCCAGCCCCAGGATGCGGTCGCATCGCGCGGCGAGCGCGAGGTTGTGCGTGGCGATGAGCGAGGTCAACTTGTGCACGCGATGCAGCCGTTCCAGCAACTCAAACATGGCCCAAGCATTCTGCTCGTCCAAATCTCCCGTAGGTTCATCTGCCAGCAGCACCGACGGCCCAGTGACGAGCGCCCGGGCAATCGCCACGCGCTGCTGTTCCCCTCCCGAGAGTTCACCCGCGCGGTGATCGGCCCGTTCGTCCAGTCCGACCTCCGCGAGCCACTTCCGCGCCTTCTCCAGCGCCAAAGTGAAACTTTCGCCGCGCAATAGCAGCGGCATGGCTACGTTTTCCGCAGCCGTAAAATCCGGCAACAACTGGTGACGCTGCCACAAAAAGCCCACCGCGCGATTGCGAAATTCTCCGAGCGCCGCGTCATCATTTGTTTCAAGAGCTTTCGAATCGAAGTATACTGTACCGCTCGTTGGCATGTCTAGCGCGGCCAGCAAGTGCAGCAGAGTGCTTTTCCCCGCCCCCGAAGGCGCTACTACCGCCACCATCTCGCCTTCTCGCAAAACCAAGTTGGCATCGGTCAAAACCGCAACGATCTTGGGGCCGGTCCCGTAGTTTTTCTTCAGCCCTCGTGACTCCATCACCACACGTGCGTTCACCAATTCTTTTCGCACGGCGTCTGCGGGCTGTGATTTGGGGGTCATGGCACTGCTGTCCAGTATTTCCTTTCGCCGACCGGAGTGGTCCTGATGATTAGATGCTCTCTGCGCAACGTACGTGCCTTCTTTGCCCTAACGCAAAAGCGGATCATAAGACCCAAATAGTTTCCCTTTTTCGCCCGTTGGCTGCCTGCCGAAAAAAAGGCACTTTCTGTACAACTTGAAATACTTGTAATCTTTCTATTTTCAACAGCTTGCGGTGAGCTTTCGCCTTTCCTAAAGAGGAGGGATTCCTCATCCCCTGCCCACCTGCCACTCCAGACCTAGTAGGAGCAAACGGTCGGCCAAATCCCGTTAGGTCTTTTCCTAAGCCCTGGTCCTTACTCAAATCGCAGGATTTCCACGGGCAAAAGCCGCGTGGCCGCGCGCGCCGGCAGAATCGTAGCTCCCACGGAAATTCCCATCGCCACTACGGTAATCCAAAGCCCATCGAACAAGCTGGGGTGAAACGGAACGTAAGGAACGGCATAAACCTGCGGGTCGAGGGGAATCAAATGATAACGGCCCGAGACGAACGAGAAGGCGTAACCCAAAATGAGCCCCGTGAGCGTACCCACGGCGCCAATGGTGATTCCCTGCCAAAGGAAAATTTTGCGAATCTGTTCGCGACGCGCACCCAAGGAGCGCAATACGGCAATATCCCGCGCTTTATCGGTGACCGTCATGGAGAGAACCACCAGAACGTTCAGCCCGGCTACGAAGGTGATCAATCCAATGAAAATGGCGGTGACCAATTTTTCCAAACGCAACGCCCGGAACAAAGCATGGTTTTCTTCCATCCACGTGGTGGCTAAAAATCCCTGGCCTGCGGCACGCTGAATTTCTTTGGCAATTTCCGCGGCGTGCTCTGGCTGGTTCACTCGGAACTCCAGCACATTCACCAGATCGCCCGCACCCGCCAGACCTTGTGCGGCGGCGATGGTCATGAAGCACCAGTTCTCATCGTAATCGTAGAAGCCAGAATCAAATATGCCCGCGACGCGAAACCGGAGTGTGCGCGGAAACAACCCGAAAGGAGTGAGCCTCCCTTGAGGACTAGTGACGGTGACATAGTCGCCCGGCGAGATTTTCCATTCATCAGCAAGCTGTTTGCCGACGAGCAGTGCGTCGATTCCGTCCGCGTCTGGAGAGAAGTCCAGTTTGCCGGCGACAATTCGCTGGAGCGCTTCGTCGCTTTTGCGCTCGCGCTCCGGGTCGACGCCTTTGGTGACTACCCCGCGTGCCTCTCCTCCGAAAGAAAGTAAGACGGTCTGGTATACAGCGGGCGTTACTGAGCGCACCCCGGGCAAATCCGCGAGCTTCTGTGCGATCTCTTGGTAGTGCTTGATTCCTCCGGAGCCGGGACGAGTAAGCGAGATGTGAGCGGTCACGCCGAGCAGGCGATCCTGGAGCGTTTCGCGGAACCCGGTGTTCATAGACAAGGCGATCACCAGCGTCGCCACGCCCGCGGTCACGCCCAGCACCGACAACAGCGTGACCAGGCGCAACACCGCCGGGCGGTAAGGCGATCGCAGGTAGCGCTGGGCTACAAACCATTCGAATCGCATTGTTGTTGGAAGAATACGTTACGCGCCGTGCGCTTCGGAAGTGCCACTTGGTTCCCCGCCACTTTCGGGCCGCAGCAGTGGAAACAGAATGACATCTCGAATCGAAGGCGAATCGGTGAGCAGCATGGTCAAACGGTCAATGCCAATCCCTTCACCCGCCGTAGGAGGCATCCCGTGACAAAGGGCGCGAAGGTAGTCAACGTCCAGCTGCTTCGGCATTTCCTCGCCGCCCTGGGCGATTTGCGCGAGGAACCGCCGCTCTTGCTCCGCGGGGTCATTCAATTCCGAGAAGCCATTGGCCACTTCCATTCCGGCCACGTAGATTTCAAACCGCTCCGTCAGCGACGGATCTTCCGGCTTTTGCTTGGAGAGGGGAGAAATGTCCGTCGGAAAGTCATAAAGAATCGTCGGCTGAACCAGCTTGTCTTCCGCGATGGTTTCGAAGAGAAGTCCCGTCCACTCGCCGTCGGTCAATTCGCCTTTGGACGCAGCATAAGGCGCTGCGCTCTTTTTCGCCCAGGCGTTATACCGATTCGTCGCTTCCCGCGCGCCTCCCGCCGAAGCCAGTGTTTCAGAAGTGGGAGGCTCGCCCGCCTCTCGCGGCCAGTATTTGACGATCGCCTCGCGCATCGAGAGCCGCTCCATTCTGGAAAAGTCCAGGTCGCTGCCGCCATACTTGACTGTGGTCGAACCCGTAATGCTTTTCGTCAGAAGCGCGAACAGCTTCTCATTCATGTCCATCAGGTCGCGGTAGTTGCTGTAGGCCTCGTAAAATTCGAGCATGGTGAATTCGGGATTATGCTGCGTGGAAATGCCTTCATTGCGAAAATTGCGGTTGATCTCGTATACGCGATCGAATCCCCCGACGGTCAATCGCTTGAGATAGAGTTCCGGCGCAATGCGCAGATATAAGTCGATATCCAGAGTGTTGTGATGCGTGATGAAAGGACGCGCAGCCGCACCCCCGGGAATCGGGTGCATCATGGGCGTCTCGACCTCAATGTAGCCCCGCGCATCGAAGAACCGGCGCAGCTCCTGGATGATCCGCGCGCGGGTCACAAAGACCTGGCGCGAGGTCTCATTGGCGAGCAGGTCGAGATAGCGCTGGCGGTAGCGTAGCTCTACATCCGTAAGGCCGTGCCACTTTTCCGGCAAAGGGAGCAAAGCCTTGGCCAAGAAGAAAATTTCCTCGACCCAGATGCTCAATTCGTTGGTCTTCGTTCGGAACAGATGGCCGCGTACGCCGATCGAATCCCCCAGATCCAGCAAATGAAACAGTTGGAAGCCTTTTTCGCCCACGGCGTCTTTCTTGACATAGATCTGAATGCGCTTCCCAGCGCCCTGCAAATGCGCAAATCCGGCTTTGCCCATCAGGCGGATAGAAATGATGCGGCCCGCCACCCGCACTTCGCGTTTGTTGGCTTCGAGCTCGGCAGCGGTAGCTTTGCCGAATTGCTCGACAAGCATGGCGGGCGTGTCCGTCCAACGGAATTCGCGCGGATAAGGATCCTGGCCCAGCGCCCGGATCTGCTCGATCTTCTTCAGGCGCTGCTCAAACTGGTCGCGTGGCTCAAATTCCAAGCAGAATGTCCTTTCCGCGAAGGCGGAGACCGAGTATAGCGGCGCTGCTATGCTGGGGCAAGAAACGGGCCTTATCCATCCAGTGAATGAGAAGGAAGGCAACTGCTCGATAGAGCATCGGGCTTGCGCAGCGACGGCTCGAATCACTACAGTAGGGGAGAGGCGACCCACCCTCTCAACTCCTCCTCGCTCAGATACAGGTGGCCGTGAGAAAAGGCTAGTAGTAATGAAAATTCTTTTGCTATACTCGAGCTCCAGCGCCCTGGGAGGCCCCTCTTGAAAGCCCGCAGCCGCCCCCTCTTATCCCGCGGCAGATCTGTGCAACAGGATTGGCGGGCGTGTCTGCCCGAAGAAAAGGCTGTCGTGTTCCAGGAACACGAATGGCATCTGGAATCGCTGTACATCATGTTCAGTGTTTCGCTCAACGAAGCGATTGAGCTCAAACTCGGCGGCTTTCAGGCAAGAGCATTGGGCGCCATTAGCATGAGTTCTGAACTTTGCGGACGCCTAACTCGCCCGCTCGCTGGCACGCTCCGGGCCTTGCATGAACATGCCAAGCACCACGGGACGGTTCCGAATGCCGCCCCTCTGGATCCTGAGAACTACCAAGGTTCGAAAGGCCAACGATCGGCGCGCATGAGCGGACTTCTCGACAAGGTGCTGTTTTCCCACAGACTCCAATTCCTGCACAAGGTCAGTACCCTCCAAGAAATGGTAGAACACCTCGATCGCGACTTCCGCAATGTCGCGAGCGACCTGGCGGGAGGCGTGTATTCTGACCCCGAGCGCGGTTGGAGGGAAATGGACCTGGGCCACTACGATCTGAATACCTGCCTACGGGAAACCATAGTATTGTTCAAGTCCTTCCTGGTCGTCCTTCCCATCGCCCAGCTTGTAGATTTTGAGAAAGCCATCCACGATGAATCCCAGCTCCCGGAAAGCCAACTCATCACTGCCCGCCATAGACGAATGAACGCATTCGCGGGACAATAACCGTACCCGCTCGCCCGCAGGAGCCCGAACACCTGCACGGAAGTAAGGGGCTTTCTCGGGGGTGTCTGTTTGACTCCGGCAGGCGAAAGTCAGGACAACTCAAAGGGGGACTCGGTGCATCCGAACGGGTGGATGCGCCGCAATTGGACCGTTGGCCCGAAACCGACCAAGCGCTCCGAATGCGTCGACTTCCCGGCAGGCCACCAAACCGGTGACTGAAGCGGAAGCTATCCGGCTGGCCCAGGCGGGTGATGCCGCTGCGTTTGAGTTCCTGTATCAACTGCACAGCCGCCGCGTTTACGCTTTGTGTCTCCGGATGGTCAATAACCCGGCAGACGCGGAAGACCTGATGCAGGAAGCTTTCCTTCAGCTCTTCCGCAAAATCGGGACTTTCCGGGGCGAGTCGGCATTTTCAACTTGGCTTCATCGCATGACCGTGAACGTCGTGTTGATGCGTCTTAGGAAGAAGACGCTCCCGGTGGCCTCACTCGAAGAAACGACGGAGCCCGACGAAGAAACAGGCGGCCCGAGAAAAGATATTGGAGCACCGGATTTGCGTTTGGCTGGCGCAGTCGACCGCGTCAATCTGGAACGCTCGGTAGAAAAACTGCCACCGGGTTACCGGACCGTGTTTGTTCTGCACGACGTGCAAGGTTACGAACACAACGAGATCGCAGAAATTATGGGTTGTTCGGTGGGAAATTCGAAATCGCAGCTGCACAAGGCGCGGACTCGTCTGAGGGACTTGTTGCAGGAACAGCTGCGCGCGCAGGCACGGCAGGAACGCCACGCCGCAAGAACGCAGACGGCGCACGACGATTGAGCTACAATGAACGCACGCGAGGGGTGTGTGCGATCCCGTGACGCCAGGAGTTGGGGTTAAGAAGTAGGAAGATCGGAGCAGACCGGAGAACCAGCTGCCATCTGCTGGGAGTGAAGCACCATGCAGTGCAGGGACGTTGAAGAAGTTCTAGTCGAGGAAGGCTTGGCGCCATTGCCGGAAGTAGCGCGGCTGCACGTAGCCGGGTGCCCGCACTGCCAGGGCTACATCGCCGATCTTGAAACAATCGTTTCAGCTGCGCACGCGTTGCCCGCTGAAGTCGAACCGCCCTTACGCGTCTGGATTGCCCTTCGCGCCCAGCTCGAAGGCGAAGGCATTATCAAGGAATCAGTGGCAGCAGCGAAGCAAGAACCTGCCTGGTGGGATGGTTTTGGCCAGTTTTTCCGCAGCCGCGCTTTGGCAACCGTGACCGTCGGCGCAGTCATCGCTGCAGCTGCGATTCTGCAAGTGCGCCAGAGTGCCGAACCGAGCCTGGGTCCTCCGCTGGTTCCACCCGAAATCGTTGCCACCGTGAAGGAGTTGAACGAGCAAGAAGTCGATGTCAGGAACATGCACTTGGCGAGCACTTCTCCTGTGGACGCGGCCCTCGAGCAAAACCTCCAAGAAGTCGACGATTTTATTGCCGACTGCGAGCGTCACCTAAAACAAGCGCCGCAGGATGACCTGGCGCGCGAGTATCTCTACAGCGCCTATGAGCAAAAAGCGGAATTGCTTGGGGAAATGATGGATCGCGGAAGGAGCGTCAACTAACATGTGCACCAGTTCGATGGGACGGAGCATCACGCTGCTTCTGGGCGCCGCAGGTGTTCTAGGCTCCGGCGTGCCGGTTATGGCCGCCAGCCAGCGCATCGAAAAGCATTTCTCGGTGGCCGGGCGGCCCGTCGTGGTGATTCAGAATGTGGCTAACGGCCGCATCGAAGTGAAATCCTGGAAAAATCCTGAAGTTGTCATCGTCGCCAACGAAAACTCCAACAAGGTTGGCTTTGATATGGAGCAGGCGGGTGACCGGGTGGACGTCACCGCCAGCGTCCTGGATGCCTCTGCGCAGCCTCTCGATCTTGAAACCAGCCTGCAATTGACCGTGCCTGAAGAAACGGAACTTCAGCTAAAGACCGAAAATGGTCTGATTTATGTGGAACAGGTGATGGGCGACATGACCCTGGAAAGCGTCGCCGGGGATGTGCACCTGAAGGAGGTTTCCGGCTACATTATCGTGAAAACTACGGGCGGGTCGCTCGTTTGCACCCAGTGTGCCGGCAAGCTCGACTTCAATTCCGTTGGTGGTGGCGCTCAGATTCTCCAGCCCGCCCTTACCAACGTGAATCTCCGCACAACCACCGGAAATATCCTCTTTGACGGCGACTTCATCCGCACCGGGCTTTACTCCATGAAGAGCGGCAAAGGCCTCGTGGAAGTGCGTTTCTCGGGCAACGATTCGTTCGATCTCAAGGCCCAAACCGCCACGGGCACGGTCGACAACCAGGCCGCCGCTTTCCTCAAGCCGGATTTCCACGGTTCTGTCCACCGCTTCGGCTCGAAGTTCCGCGGACTTTTCGGCACTTTCGGCGCGGGCCTGGCTAAGGTCGAACTCTCGACTTACAGTGGTACAATTCGAATCTTGAAGCGCGACTAAGCCTTTCGAGTTCTCCTGGCGTGACAGCAACACCCCCTTCGCGCGGCGTTCTACCGCGCGCAACGACTGTTTGCCTCGCCGGCTTCATGGGTTCCGGCAAAACCACTGTTGGTACGCTCCTCGCCCGGCAGCTCGCCTGGCGCTTTGTGGATCTCGACACGCTCATCGAGCAAGCCGCCGGTCTCCCCATCTCAGAAATCTTCGAACGCTTGGGCGAAGCTTATTTCCGCCAGCTCGAAGCGGATCAGCTTCGCGCCGCACTCGGCCGAGCTTCCGAGCTCAAGCAAGGAACGATCCTAGCCCTCGGTGGCGGGACCTACGCGCAGCCAGGATGCCCTGATTTTCTGCGCGCTTCCGGTGTTCCCGTTCTTTGGCTCGATTCCCCCATCGAGGTTCTCCTTTCGCGTTGCATGACCATGACCGGCCGCCCTCTGTTTCGCGACGAAGCCAGTTTTCGCGCGCTTCACGCGCAGCGTCTCCCTTCCTACCAGCTTGCCGACTATCGGGTGGACAGTTCTCACGAGCCCGCCGAAATCGTCGCCCAAATCTTGCGCCTGGGCATTGTTGCCTCCGGAGGCAACCAAGCCCATCTCGTGGTTGAGAAACCTCTCCCCTGAGAGACAATACCCACGGGGGTAAGACTCAGTATGCATTTCAAAACCGCTGGCATAGGTTTGATTGTGGGAATTGTCGCATGCGCGACGGTTTGTTTCGCTGGTCAAAAAAGGCAGAAAGCCGCCCCCGGCGTTCTTGTCCAAGATAAAGGAAAGTTCACCATTAAGCTCGCCGGCCAAATCGTTGGCCACGAAGAATTCGAGATCGCGCCGGCAGAAGGCGGCTGGCTCGCCAAGGGCTCATCGGACATCAAGCCGCCCGAGGGCGCTCCGAGCAAGGTTACGGGCTCGCTCACGCTACAGGCCGACGGCGCACCGATCAGCTACCAATGGACCGCCCAGGCTGACAAAACCAATGGCGCCCACATCGTCTTCGCTAACGGCATCGCTCGCATCACTCTCGAGATGCAAGGCGCGCATCCCTTCCAGCAGGACTTGTCTTTCAACTCTCCCCTCATCGCCGTACTCGATAACAATCTTTACTACCAATACGCCGTTCTCGCGCGCATTTACGACTGGTCCAAGGGCGGCGAACAAACTTTTCCCGTGCTCATCCCCCAGGAATTGACCCCAGGCACGGTAAACGTGGCCCCCACGGGCTCGGCTACGGCCGATGGAAAAACCTACGACGGACTGAAGGTGACCTCCTCGGACCTGGAAATCCTGCTCCTGCTGGATAACCACCATCGTCTGATTCGCCTGGAAGTTCCCGGCGCCAAAGTTTCTGTCATCCGCGAGTAGTCGCCCCTCGCCGCAACGTAAAAACCTTGCCGTCCGCAAATAAAAAAGCGGCGCAACCCGAGGGTTACGCCGCGTCAAGCTTTTCAATGATCGAGGCGGAAACTAGCGCGCCAGCGGCCTCAAGAACGCTGACTTGCCCGGGGCTCCGAAGGGCCGGCTCTGTGGACTAAAAGATGTTGTGGGCTGTCGCAGCGCATAACCCTGCGGATGCATGTGCGGATGGCCAACGCCATTCGCATGGCCTGTACCGATATGACCCGTCACGTTGCCATTCGCCGGCGCGCTTTGTGGAAGCCGCGCCGGGTTACCGATAGGGCGGAGGTTCGCCGGCGGCGTGTGCACGTGATCGCTGATCGCCTGCAGCCTCTTCAGGATCGACTGCCACTGTTCCCAATCCAATTGCCGCAGGAACGGCCGCAATCCCTGGATGAACGGGTCCTCCAGCAGCGCTTCGCCGTCCGATTCCGGGATGAAGAACCGGTTCAGCCCTACGTTCAGCGCTTCCGAGATTTTCTCCAGCGTGCCGAGGCTGGGCGTCATTTGCCCGCTTTCGATTCTCGATAAATATGAGCGCGAGACTTTCGAACGCGATTGCAGCTGGCTCTGGGTCATCGAGCGCGATTCGCGCAACTGACGAATCCGCTGACCGATGTTCTCGACCGTCTGCTGGTTGACGAGCTTCTCCGAGGTTGGCTCGGCCGTCGCTTCCTCCGCTGGCGCTGGCGGAGGAATCATGAATTCTAGGCGCTGAGGCAGAGCGCGCACGCATCGCCGGCAATTTCCTGTGCGCGTCCTGTACTGTACCAGTCCACACGTCTTGCAGCGGATCACTTCCCGGTCCATCTCGAGCGTGTTCATCTCGTCCTTGTTCAGTTGTGCCGACACCGGTGCTCCTTGCTGACGTTATTTTCCGGCGTGCGGATAGGAGAGGAACGTCGGAACGTTCTCACAGGGGGAAGGCAGCTTACTGGCGCGATGGGAGTATCTGTTGGAAGCCATTTTCTTGTCAAGAGTATTTTTGTACTTTTTTTCGACTAGCACCTTCTTTCTTCCCCGTTTACGCCCCTTTTTCGCTGTCCTTTCGTCCAGCCTGTTCTCGCGTTTCTTCCATCTTTCCACGAAGACTTGTGTGGGCGTTATGCCCATCCCATACCGCTTGTGGTTACTTTTTTGTGTTCCTATGCGTGCTTCCCCAGGCTTCCGGAAGCCCGGATTTTCCACGTCGGCTTCGCAATTCATTGCCCTAATGTCGGTCATTCCCTGAAGACCTACTCAGGGGCTCGTTTTTCACGAGTCACCAGCTGAATCGAGCTTCGCAAGCTTCGCGGGATCACCAATCACCCGTCACCGCGCTATGCGCTAAACTATTTGGTCCTTTTGGAGGAGGCACCGCATGCCGACGCGCGAGGACGCCTGGAAACTGCTCTGCGAATACACGCAATCCGAATCGCTCCGCAAGCATATGCTTGCGGTGGAAGCCTGCGTTTGCGCCTACGCCCGCAAATCCGGCGCGGACGAAGAAACCTGGGGCCTCGCCGCCTTACTTCACGACTTCGACTATGAGCGCTGGCCCAACCACGAGCATTCCCCGGACACAGGCCATCCCTCCGAGGGCGCTAGAATCCTGCGCGCCCAAGGCTACTCCGAAGAAATCGTTCGCGCCATCCTTTCCCACGCCGATTATTGCAACGTCCCCCGCCAATCTGCCCTCGAGCACACCCTTTTCGCCTGCGATGAACTCGCCGGCTTTCTTACCGCCTGCGCCTATGTGCGCCCCTCGAAAAGCATCCTCGATCTCGAAGTCGATTCCGTGAAGCGCCGTATGAAGGACAAGCTCTTTGCCAAAGGCGTTTCCCGCGAAGATGTTCGCAAAGGCGCCGAAGAGCTCGGCATCCCGCTGGAAGAGCATATTAAGTTCTGCATCGCCGCCATGCGTGAACAGGCCGACCCCCTCGGCCTTCGCGGCAGCTTATGACGCACTTCCCCGTCGACCCTGGCGTTTCAAAGCGAACGTAAAAAAAGGACAGGGCGGGCGAGCGTCGCCGGGATCTTATCTGCGGTCAGCGGCGGCGTTGCTTTAGCCGTCCCGGCGCCAGGCACGCCGCTCTGAATCTCCGCAGCCGTAACCAAGCCCCGCCGGACCAGCAAATCGAGCAATCCCGAAAACCATTGCTCATAGTAACTCGCGGTCAGATACTCGGTCGGAGGCAGAACCTCGCGCGTATGACCGAACGCGTCCAGGTTCCACCTGCGCCCGCGACTCCCCGAGCGCGTGAAACACGGGCTCGTCCTTCTCATATTGGATCGGACCATGTCTTGCATGCCGCCCATATCATGGATGCCGTTCATGGCTTGCCCACCTCGGGAGGCGCAGTCGAGAGCGCCGCGATCGACCAAGCCCTTTTCGACCAGGAGTGATTCGAGCGCTTTGACACGAACAGTCAGGTCGGAGGGAACCGCCTGGTGCTCATGATCGTGCTGATGCTCGTGGGCATGAGGCACATTCGTAGTCATAGCGGCTCCCGCCGCCGATAGGGATCCTGCCAGGAAATCACGTCAGTTGGTGGTCATGGCTGGAGCTTCCAGTCGGGAAAGCATACTCCTGCACGGAGTTTGAGAACAGGGGTATGCAGCTTCACTTTTCTGGCAAAGGGCAGAATTGTCCCTCTGAGAAACCTTCGGCCTCCGCGGCGGTTGAACCGCGCTCGATAATTCTCCCAGGCGATTACTCCGGTGAGCTCGACCAGCTCGCGCTCGGAAAAACGCTGGCGTAGAGCTTCGTAGAGAGCGTCACAAACGTTGGCGGGTGTCCGCGTGAGCTCCACGGCGAGCCGCAGGACCAGCTTTTCATCCTCGTTGAAATGCGGACTCACTTCAAAAACGCGAGAGCCCCCAACTGCGCTTCCGTGACTCCCGTTCTTCTGCCCACGGCAGAATGAATGTCGATTCAAAACGGGCACCCAACCATGGCGGCTACCTTCAGTTGCGCCAGCTCTTTTAATTTGGGCGATACGAGCCCGGTCCGGGCGTTGTGCGCGCTCATCTTTTCGGCCAATTCGAGCAGCTTGGGATCCCGCGCGCGGATTCGCGCGGAAAGCGGAACATGGCCCAACCGCCGCTTCACCTGTCGGTAGATGAGCCGAACTCGAAGGCTCGCCTGATGGTCCTGTACTCCCGTCGTGCGACTCATGGTTGTTCTACCCTCCCTCGCTAGAGTGGCGTTACTGCTTCACGAGCCACCTCTCGTCCAGACCCCTGCCTGACCATAGAAGAGCCTTTGGAAAGGCGTCAAGAGGCCGATTTGGCTGGACTTTTTGCAAGCGGGACTTCGGTTGCCCTGGAAAACGCAAGCGTCAACCGCGCGCTGTGGTGTGGAAAACTTCGCGGCCCGGCGAATTCACGCCAAACCCCAAATCACGTTACAATGAACACGGATGCTTACTCAAATTGAAGGCTTTGACGCGGCGGCTACGGGGCATCCGCGACGCAAAACCTACGGCGTGAAGGTCGGACACGTCCAGGTGGGCGGCGGTGCGCCCATTGTCGTGCAGTCCATGACCAACACGGACACCGCCGACATCGAATCCACGTTCAAGCAAACCGTCGAGCTCGCGGAAGCTGGCTCCGAAATGGTGCGCTGGACCGTGAACGTCCCCGAAGCCGCAGCGGCGGTCCCCGAAATCAGGAAGCGCCTGCTCGACGCCGGTTGTCGCGCGCCGATCATCGGTGATTTTCACTACAACGGCCATGTCCTGTTGACCAAGTACCCGGAATGCGCCAGGCAGCTCGACAAATACCGCATCAACCCCGGCAACGTTGGGGCCGGCCAGCGCCGCGACGAGCAATTCTCCACGATTTGTAAAGTCGCGGTCGATCATGGCAAACCCGTGCGCATCGGCGTGAATGGCGGCTCGCTCAATCAGGAGCTGGTCATGCGCAAGATGCAGGAAAATACGGACAAGAATTTTGGTAAAAACTCCGAAGAAATCATTAACGAGTGCATGGTGATTTCCGCGCTGGAATCCACCGAACTCGCCCTCGAATCCGGCCTCCGCCACGATCAAATCATCATTTCCTGCAAAACTTCCCGGCCCCGCGACCTCATCACCGTGTATCGAGATCTTTCCGCGAAGACCGAGCAGCCTCTCCATCTCGGCCTCACCGAAGCCGGCATGGGCAGGAAAGGCCAGATCTGGTCCGCGGCCTCTCTCGGCGTGCTTCTCTATGAAGGCATTGGCGACACCATTCGGATTTCGTTAACGCCCCGCCCCGGCGGCGATCGCCGCGAAGAAGTGTACGCCGCCTGCGAATTGCTCCAGGCGCTCGGCCTGCGTTCCTTCGCGCCTAGCGTAACCGCCTGCCCCGGCTGTGGCCGCACCACCAGCACCACGTTCCAGGAATTGGCCGAGCGCATTCAAGGCTACATCCGTGACATGATGCCCGTCTGGAAAACGCAGTACGAAGGCGTTGAGAACATGACCCTCGCCGTGATGGGCTGCATCGTCAACGGCCCCGGCGAATCCAAAGCCGCCAACATCGGCATCAGTCTTCCCGGCACCGGCGAAGCTCCCCGCTGCCCCGTCTACATCGACGGCAAGAAGGACGTCACCCTCGAAGGCACTTACGACGAACTCGCGGCCGCTTTCCAGTCCCTCGTCGACAACTACATCGCCAAAAAATACCTCCGCAAAACCACCGATGCGCTCTCGCGCTAACTCACCGTGCACAACGGCTCGTAGTTTTTCGGCAACCGACCAGCCATGCTGTGCGACTTTTCCGCTTCTCGTTCTTTAGGTTTGGGGCCTCTTTACAGAATCGGCGGGCTGATTGTAGAAGAACGTCGCGCATAACTCGGTGCTTGAGCCCACGAAGTTGTCCGGAAAACGCCGAGATTTTGTCGCTTCACGAACTGCGCTTAGGGCCGCATTTGTTGACGACTTCATTTTGTAGCCTGCACCTCGCTCGACTGAAGGCGGAGCGATTGGCCGGGAACGGTCCCTGTCGATTTGGAATCGAATGACCACCCTTGCTGAATCTCCCAACATGGCAGATTCCGGGATTAGAGCGAGCCAGCTGCGCCAAAGAGATTTCGTGTACAGGTGCCATCTCGCTCTAGCCGAGCCACTGTGGATTCTGATAGGTGCCATCGAAATCGTGCGTGGTCTTGTACCGCTCGAACTCGCCACTGCGAGCGGCTTTGGCCGTCCGCGCCAAAAGCGCCGCGGATTGCTCGGCAGTGAACGGTTTGAACGAACGCGCCGCCTCAAGGGCCTGTTGCAAATTCTCCATCGATTCGCAACCCGTGATGACCACGCTGGTGGGCAGGTTCATGGCGTAGTGGAGGCATTCCACCGGCGAAAGAGTTTTGCTCTGAAGCAACAGCCCTGACCCCATCGGCTTCATGCCAAGTACTCCGATTTCACCCTTCACCAGCACGGGGAGGACTTTTTTCTCAAAGCTCTCGTAATGCGCGTCCATGGCGTTGAGCGGCATTTGCACCGCGTCGAAATGGGATTTGTGCGCGGTTGCAGTTTCGAGCATCTTCAAGTGAATGTCCGGACTCTTGTGCCCCGTGAACCCGATGTAACGCACCTTCCCTGCCTTCTGCGCCTCCAGAACCGCCTGCATGCCTCCGTTCGGCGCGAAAATCCGCTCCGGGTCGGTCGGCCGAATGACTTCATGGAATTGGAGAAGGTCGATGTGGTCGGTTTGCAAGCGTCGCAGAGAATCATCAAGTTGTGACGCGGCGGCCTTCTTCGTCTGCCCATCAATTTTGGTCATCAGAAACGCTTTCTTCCGATAGCCGTCCTCGAGAGCCTTGCCCATGCGGACTTCGCTGTCGCCGCCATGGTAGTCCCAACAGTTGTCCAGGAAGTTGATGCCGCTGTCGAGCGCGGTGCGGATGATGCGAATGCCCTCTTGTTCGTTGGACGGAACGCCTATGTGGTAGCCGCCGAGTCCCACCAACGAGACGCGTTCTCCCGTGCGGCCCAGGTGGCGATAAGGGATGTCGTTCTCCTTGCCTGCCGCCAAAAGCTCGGGACCGGCCAAGCTGGCGACAAGCGAGGTGCCAATCACTCCTCCCAGGAACTCTCGCCGTGTTAGGTTGTCGGGGCTGGGCTTAGGGGAAGGTTGCTTCTGAGGTTTCATATCACTGTGCCTTTCTGCATTTTCCCGCCCACGGTCAGCCTAAGATGCTGCAACCGAAACCGCAAGCCAACCTTGGAGCAAACCGACCTCGGCGTTTGGGGGGCTCGGCGCTAATCGCGCCGCAAGGCTGTGCTAAAATTTTGAAGGTGTTTAAATCCCCGAAAGACGGGAAGCTGCCGTGAAAATCAGCCGGGAAGATGTGTTGCGCGTAGCGGAGCTGGCCTATCTGGACTTGAGCGAGGCCGAGCTCGAGACTTACCGCGCGCAAATCGACGAAATCCTCGAGTACATCGGCAAGCTCAACGAACTCGACACCACCAATGTTGAGCCGATGGCGCAAGTTTTGGCCGAGGATCAGTCCGCCGACGCCACGCTGCGCGAGGATCTAATCGTGCCCTGTGCAGTAGCCGAGGACGTTCTGGCACACGCGCCCGACCCTGAGCCGCCCTATTTTCGCGTCCCGAAGGTCATCGAGCGCTAGGCATTTCTAGAGGCCGGGCTTTAGCCCGGCGTTTTTCTCCTGAATTTGTAGCGGCCTAGCTTTATCCTGAGCAGAGCGAAGGAATGCTGTGCCCAGCTTGACAAGATCGAAAAATGAATTGAACGGTAGGGCACCATAGATCGTGCCCTTCTTTCGAGAACCAGATGGACGATGACAAGCACCTCGACCATCGACGGCGTCAAAGAAGCCCTCGCGGCAAAAAAAGTCTCCGCGCGCGAGCTGCTCGCCGACTTCTATAAGCGCATCGAAGCGAAGAATCCCGAGCTGAACGCCTATCTGACCCTCACGCCAGAGCGTGCGCGTCGCCAAGCCGACCGCATCGATGGCCTCATCGCCGAAGGCCAGCCTCTCCCGCCGCTCGCCGGCGTGCCCGTGGCCATCAAGGACGTCATCAGCACCCGTGACACGAAAACCACCTGCGGCTCCAAGATTCTCGAGAATTACATCCCGCCCTACGACGCCACCGCCGTCGAACGCCTCGAAGCCGCTGGCGCGGTCATTCTCGGCAAAACGAATTGCGACGAATTCGCCATGGGTAGCTCCAACGAAAACTCCGCCTACGGCCCGGTCAAAAATCCACTGGCCCTCGACCGCGTGCCCGGCGGCTCCAGCGGCGGCTCGGCGGCCGTGGTCGCCGCTGGCCTCGCCGTTGCTTCTCTTGGAACTGATACTGGCGGCTCCATCCGCCAGCCCGGCTCCTTCTGCGGCATTCCCGCCATGATGGGCAGCTACGGCCGCGTTTCCCGCTATGGCTTAATCGCCTTTGCTTCTTCTCTGGACCGAATCGGGCCATTCGCCACCCGAGTGCGCGACGTCGCCGCCATTCTGCAAACCATCGCCGGGCGCGATCCCCACGATTCCACTTCGACCACCGCTCCCGTTCCTGATTATGCCGCTGAACTCGCGAAGCCCCTCAAGCGCCCGCGCCTTGGCATCCCCAAAGAATATTTCGCCGAAGGCATGGACCCTGGCGTACGCAAAAAAATCGAGGCAGGCATCGCGCTCTTCCGCAAACTCGGCTGCGAACTCGTCGACATTCGCATGCCGCACACGGATTACGCTATCGCTGCCTACTACATCATCGCTACCGCCGAAGCCAGCTCCAACCTCGCTCGCTACGACGGCGTTCGCTACGGCCTCCGCATCCCCGACGATTCCCTTCTCGCCATGTACCGCAAGACGCGCGGCGCCGGCTTCGGCCCCGAAGTGAAGCGCCGCATCGTCCTCGGCACCTACGTCCTCTCCGCCGGCTATTACGACGCCTACTATCTGAAGGGCCAAAAAGTCCGCGCACTCATCGCGCAGGACTTTCGCGACGCGTTCACCAAAGTCGACGCGATCCTCACCCCCACTTCGCCCGTTCCGCCCTTCAAACTGGGCGAACGCACCAGCGACCCGCTCCAGATGTATCTTGCTGATATCTATACAGTTACAGGCTCGCTCGCCGGCGTCCCAGGCATCTCCGTCCCCTGCGGTAGAATCGATAGTAAGCTGCCGGTAGGCCTGCAACTGTTCGGCCCGCCCTTCGGCGAAGCGCGGGTCCTGCAACTGGCCCACGCTTTCGAGCAAGCCGGGGGCGCCGAACTCTAATTTTCGCAGGCCCGTGGAGAGGCGCGCTTCAGCGCGTCCCCATAGATTGCTCCGCAGGGGACTGTCGCTTTTGGGTGACAGGGGGATGCGGCCTTCTTTTGCATATTCGTGCTCTTCGCAGAACCTTCGCGCGGCTTTCTGCTCTCGCCTTGCGCAACCGTCGTGACGGTCTTCTCAAACTTTTGCCTCCGGGAGAAATCAGGGAAATCCTTCGAGGTTCCTTGACGGAGCGCTTTCTGACCTGCGGCAAGCCGGACTGCCGATGCGCCCGGGGGGAACTGAGTGTCAGCTTGGACCAATCCCACCGCACGGGCACCACGCTGCCCGCCGATCAACTCGAGCAGGTGCGACGCGGCATTGCAAGCTATCACCGTGTGAGTGAGCACCTGGAACAAATATCCGACATCAATCGCGAACTGCTACGCCGCGCGAAGGGCCCGCGGCGAGCGCGGAGAAAAATGCGGAAATGAGGGCCCTTGAGCCGGGAAAGCGAGGATGCTGGCGGTCTTCTTGCAGCCTTAGGAAGAAAGATTGATGCAGGATAGATCTACCCACGATGCCCGTCAGGATCCCGAGATCCCTCCGGCCACCGTCTTTCAGGCGCTCTTCTATGCTTTCGTCTTCCGCCTGTGCAGCTTCAAAGAACTGGAGGTCGATCTGGCCCAGCCCCAGCTCCAGCATCGCATCGACGCCCCGCGCGCCTTTCGTGACGACACGCTGCGGTACAGCGTGTCTGGTTTTGCTCTGGAGCCACTGGAAGATAGCTGGTGGCCGCTGAAGCGCAATAAGGCCTTCGAGCCCGGTCGGGTGCAAGGTCGTATCGTGGCCGCCCTGGATGGGATTGAGATCCTTTCCAGTTACAGCCGTTGCTGCGACGATTGTTCGCAGCGCCGCGTCAACTTAACCGCCCGCGCAAACTCCGGGTTGCTGTGCGCAAAAGACGAAATGCTCGCCCAGCTCGCCAAACCCGGTCTTTCCTGGAGGAGGAAACTCGGGGCAAAGACCTACGAAAATATCACATGCCTCATCCCTTTCTTGACACGATGAACGTCTAGGAGTGGTTCCAGTTGATCGCTGCGCATCAGGTGCGCCACGCAAAAACAGATGAGGGAAACTGCCTCGTCTCTACGGAAAACTGTAAGAACCTTGCATAAGTAGAACATTGTTTCCCTTTTGGATCCTCTGCTTGCTCTTCGTACCATTCGTGTTTCCCCAAAAAGATGTGCAAAAGAGCCATTTTTTCTAGGTCTTAGAGGGAAAGTACTAG
Source organism: Acidobacteriota bacterium (assembly GCA_003223245.1). Taxonomy (GTDB): domain Bacteria; phylum Acidobacteriota; class Terriglobia; order Acidiferrales; family UBA7541; genus Acidiferrum. The sequence continues at coordinate 1,954 of QHYI01000153.1, read as the reverse complement.
CCTGTTCGTTTTTTGCTTTCAGAACGGTACGACTATTGCTCGTATTTTTCCGAACCAAGTAGGATGCTCGTGGCATCTAAGGAAGTGAGAACGCAAATTGGACCCAGATCCTAGGAGCAAGGCCATGGTTACGGTTAAGTCGAGCCAGAAAATTTTCACCGATTCCGAAGTCTCCAGCCTGACCGGGATCTGCGTCGACCATATCCACAATTTCGCCAAGACCCGTCACTTGGGATTCATCGCTCGCGCTGCCGAGGCTGCGGGAATCAATGCGGATCAGTGGCTTTTTACCGTTTCTGACTTGATGGTTCTGGTCACTTTGTTCCCCAAGTGCACCCACTAGCCCGGAGTTAATCGGCAAGGCAGTAACTCAAGACTTAATTTTTGGTGGCTCTCCAGCAACCCTGGAGAGCCAATCGCATTTTTAGGGCCCCCTTTTGGACTGCGGCAGCCTTGCTGCCGCTTTTCTGGGCCGAGGCTTGCTTCGGCGCGCTTTCCCTCGCACATCGACCGACTTGGGCAAATCTCCCTAGCCAGCCTAGCCATGCGGTTGCCAGGACGAAACCCACGGGCGTATCCTCGCCTTTAGAGGGCAAACCGGGCTGGTCCCGACGCATCGCAATGAGAAGAGATTGCTTATGAAGGTTTCCTCCCCTATGAGGGTCTCAACCATGGCGATTTTCGTGTCTCTGGGCGAGTTCCTGGGTGTATCCTTTCTGGCCGGATACGCCCAACCGGTCCGCCCAAGCCAGCCGCAGTCCGCCCCTGCTGCCGAAAGCTCCAAGCAAAACCAAGCCTCGCCGAGCAGAGACCGCTCCTCCCAGGAGAACCAATACGCCCTGCCGCGCGGCAAGAAACTCATGTTGAAGGATGGCACCTTTCAAATCGTGCGCAGCTACGAGCGCAACGGCGACCGCGTGCGCTACTACAGCGTCGAGCGCAGCCACTGGGAAGAGATTCCCGCGGCCCTGGTCGATTGGGACGCCACCGCCAAGGCCGAAGCCGCCGAAAAGAGCGAGCAGGTGGCCCTCGACGAGAAAGTCCATCGCCAGGAAGAGGCCAATCGCATTGACACGGCCATGGACATTGACGCGAGCCTGCAAGTCGCGCCCGGCGTGTTCCTCCCGCCCGGGGAAGGCATGTTCCTGATTGACGGCAAGCATGTCAGGCCAATGGAGCAAGCCGGAGCCGAAATCCGAACCGACAAGAAGCGCTTTCTCGAACAGGTGTTGTCGCCGATTCCCATCGTGCCCGGCAAGCGTAACGTCGACATTCCCGGGAGCCGCGCCAAGATTCGCATCACCAGCTCGAATGTCGAGTTTTACCTGCGCGAGGCGCCGCCCGACCCGGACCGCGTCAGCCCCATTGTGAAAAGCAGCCGTCCGGGCGAATCCGGACCCGAAGTGGAGCTGGTGCGCGCCACGGTCAAGGGCGGCAAGCGCCAGTTGGAGTCCATCAAAAGCCTCTTCGGCGAGCAAGTGGAAGAGACCCGCAAGACCCTCTCACTGCAGCGCTGGGAAGTAGCGCCCACGGTGTATCGCTTCACCTTGGGCGAACCCCTGACTCCCGGCGAATACGCCCTGGCCGAAATCCTGCCCGACGGCATGAACCTCTTCGTCTGGGACTTCGGCGTCGATAACGACGACAAACCGCCCGCCTCCCGCAAGAAGTGACCTCGTCCCTTTCTTCGCAGGGGCACGACATGCGAGTCCTGCTAGCCCTGAGCGCTAGCCTGACTTCCCTTTCAAAATGAGGAAACCTCTCAGAGACAAGGATTTGCGTCAGAAATGTAGCAAGTAATATTTCAAGATGTATTAGGATTTGCCTTGCATTCCTGTAAATATGTGCTTCAATGTAGCACGTATGTTCGTGCAGGTCACCAAATGCAAGCACGGCAGCGCCACCTACTTCACCTACTTGGTTCGCGAGTCCTTTCGTACCCCAAAGGGGCCTC
>QHYI01000152.1 GCA_003223245.1 Acidobacteriota bacterium | reverse complement strand
CAACCTTCTTACCCCTGCTCAGCAAAACCTGCTCATCTATTTCTTGCGTTCTCTGTAACCTCCGAAACACCTCGCCGGCGGGGCATTCACCTCGCCGGCTTTCCTTTATCGCTTCAGTACACAATGTTTGCTGCCTCAGGGCTTTGGGGCACATTTGTGCGGTGTTGTAGCAACGTGAATTTGTCACCCTAACGGCAACATAAAAGTGTCACCACCAGGGATCGCTGAATGTTTCAGGCGAGCGTCGCCATAGTAGAGCGAGACGCGCCCGTCGAGGGCCTGATAGATCTGCACTTTGGCACCGGCGAAACTGAAGCGGCGGGCCTGCTGGGGGATCTGCAATCGCCGGCCTTCCCATTGCATGACGTTGTCGTTGCTGACCATGCGCTCGTGCACCAAGCAGCAGATACGGTCGAGGCTTTCCGGAGCGGCACGCCAGGCGGTTTCCCTGTCGCGCGGCTGCCGAGCGAAACGGCGGTTGTAGTCGGCGATGAACTTGCGCAGCACGGCGTTGGCGGAGTGCGGCGGCTCTGGCACACGCCATGCCTCCCTTGATGCATGCGTTGATTACGCTCACTCGCTGCAGTTCCTTCTGACTCAATGTGAATGTCTCCTGTCGCATAGGGTGACATTTTCACGTTGCCGTTAAGGGGTGACAGAATTATGGAGCTAAGACAACCCGTCCTCTCCAGAGAGGCACGAACCTCGCTGCAGCTGGTATAATCCCGGCATGTCCCTTGTCGAAGTGACTTATGAACTGCAATCTCCGCTGAGCGACGACCAATTGAGCCGCCTCGGCGAATTCGCCAACACTTACGGTCTGCGCCGCTTCCGCCTGGACGACTCAAAAAAGCAATTGTCATTCGAATACGATGCTTCACGCCTCCGCGAAACGCAAGTGGCCCGCGCCCTCGGTCAAGCCCGCATCGCCGTCGCCCGCCGCTTGAACTAGGCTAGCTGCAATGCGTGACCTTGATCCGCCGTCTCGACAATTCCTGGATGATCCTCTACTTGCTGAACAATAACTGGCTGGTGCGTCATCCTCCATTTTGCGGAGGGTGGTGCCTTTGACCTCGCCTATGTCGATTACCACTGAGGGAGCTTCTGCCATGCCTATGAAGAATCCACCGCACCGCGGAAGCGTCGTGCTTCGCCAGTGCATCGAACCCCTCGGGCTCACCATCACGGCCGCCGCCGCTGCGCTCGGCGTCACCCGCACTACCTTATCGGAACTGGTCCATGGCAAACACGGTATCCCCGGAAATGGCTGTGCGCCTCTCCAAAGTTTTCGGGGCAGCGCTAGAGAGCTGGCTCACTCAACAAGCCCATTACGACCTCGCTCGAGTGCCCTCCCACCGCATTCACCTCCGAAGACTTGAATTCACACAGGCGGGGGCGGTGCTCGTCCCCTTTTTCCTGCCCTCTGTGACCTCTGTGTTAAAATCCCTGCGCTCACCAATGCCATCCGCTGTGAGCCGGTCACGTACTTTGTTCATCCCGGAGAGCTTTCAATGAGTCCAGCCCTTCGCCGCCGCGCGTTCTTTCTGCTCAACAACGTACTCGCCGCCTTGCTCTTGACCGCGAGTGCCGCGCCGCAAACTGCTTCACCGCAGTCGCCGCAGGCGACGTTGCCGAACGAAACGCCCGCGCACTTCAAAGTGGCGCAGGAGACCTGGGATTACTCCCGGCGCGACGTCATGATTCCCATGCGCGACGGCGTAAGGCTGCACACCGTGATTCTCGTCCCCAAAGGCGCAAAAAACGCCCCGATTCTGTTCACGCGCACGCCGTATAGCGCGACCGAACTCACCTCGCACTCGCGGAGTTCTCACCTCGGCCCCATCTTGTGGGGTTACGATAATGCTACCGAAGTCATCGTCGAAGGTGGCTACATCCGCGTGGTGCAGGATGTGCGCGGCAAGTACGACTCCGAAGGCGATTTTGTGATGAATCGTCCGCTGCATGGCCCGCTGAATCCCACTCCGGTGGACGAATCGACCGACACGTACGACACCATAGACTGGTTGGTAAAGAATCTCCCGCGCATCCCGCGCTGAAAGTCTCCGTGCCCATGAATCCCATGGTCGACGGCTGGATGGGGGACGATTGGTTCCACAACGGCGCGTTTCGCGAGCAGAACCTGCCGTACATCTACGAGCAGGAAGCCACGCGCGACAACCAAGTCAAATGGTGGGTCAGCTACTTCGACGACTACGACGTATACATGCACGCGGTTTCAGCAGGCGAACTGGGCCGCGAACACGGCCTCGAACAAGTCGGCTTCTGGCGCAAAATCCGCGAGCATCCAAGCTATGACTCGTTCTGGCAAGAACAAGCGATGGACATAATCCTCGCCGCGCAGCCGCTGAAAGTTCCGACCATGCTCGTGCACAGCTTGTGGGATCAGGAAGACATTTACGGCGCCATTGCGGTTTACAAAGCCATCAAGCCCAAAGACACCAACAATGACAAGGTTTTCCTCGTCATGGGTCCATGGCATCACGGGCAGGAAATCGAAGAAGGCAGCTCGCTTGGCGCCTTGAAATTCAACGCTGACACGGCACTGTACTTCCGCAAAGAAATCCTCGCACCGTTCCTCGCTCAGTATCTAAAGGATGGCGCGCCGAAAGCCGATTGCGCACCGGTGACCGCCTTCGAAACGGGCACAAATCAGTGGCGGCGCTTGCCCGCTTGGCCCGCGGGCTGCCCAAGCGGCTGCTCGATCCACTCCACGCCGCTCTATTTGTCGGCCGGACTGAAACTGAGTTTCGCAGCGCCGAAGCCGAACGACGCTCCCTTCGACGAATACGTCTCCGACCCGGCAAAGCCTGTGCCCTATCGCGCGCGCCCCAATCAGCCCGTGGGCTACAGCGGCCGATTCACCTGGTCCCAATGGCTGGTGGACGATCAGCGCGAAGCTTCCGGGCGTCCTGACGTTCTGGCCTTGGTCTCCGACGAATTGCGCGAGCCCGTAAAAATCAGCGGCCAGCCCATCGCTAATATCTTTGCGTCCACCAGCGGCAGCGATTCCGACTGGGTCGTGAAATTAATTGATGTCTATCCAGACGAAGTTGCGGGCCAGCAAGAAATGGGCGGATACCAGTTGATGGTCTCTGCGGACATCTTCCGCGGGCGTTATCGCGAAAGCCTGGAAACCCCCAAGGCCCTCGCGCCGGACAAACCGCTGCTTTATAAATTCAATCTTCCCACCGCAAACCACGTTTTTCTGCCCGGGCACCGCATCATGGTGCAAATCCAATCGAGCTGGTTCCCGCTTTACGACCGCAACCCGCAAACGTTTGTGCTGAGTATCTTCTGGGCCAAGCCCGGCGACTACAAGAAAGCCACGCAGCGCATTCACCACGCCCCTGGTCAAGCCAGCTTTATCGAACTGCCGATGGTGGCTAGGCCTTAGTGTTTTAGTACTTCTTCACCATGAGCGCACCCCCGTCTTCCTGACAGGTCCGCGAAGGTTTAGCGGTTATGCGCACCCGTGTCCAGCGGCTCACGCGCTGCTGGTGCGCATGCGTGAGCATTTGTGCGTACGCCCGGGTGAAGGCTCTGGAGATATGACCTCGACCATAAGCCCATTCGTAATAGGTAAGAGTGCGGCGATGCACGGTGGAATATTGAGCAGCGGAAAGACGCGCCTTCGCACACACGTTGAATCACGTCGGAAGGGTCAGATCGGGGTCAGATCAATAGAGATTGACTTAGTCGCGGGAAATGACTAAAGTTAATCAACCTGCTATCCCACCCAGCTCCTGGGGTTACTTCTCAATTTGACTCGGCGAAGGGGTTTACCTGGCCACCTCCTCCCATTTCTTGAGGCATACATTTAGGAGGTGCGGAAATGTTGAACTCTCAGCTCTATCGCAAACTATCGCTTACAGCCGCGGTTCTCGGCGTCTTTATCGTGGCGGGGTGCTCGAACCAGCCAAGCGTGGTAGCCGGCTCCGCCAATGCGACGCAACCACTTAAACTCATCACCTTGCCCGAAGGCACGACGATCACGGCAACTGTCGGTCAAACCCTCACTAGCGACAAGAATCGCCGGGGTGATTCTTTCGTGGCCAACATCGCCCGGCCCGTCAAGGTAGACGGAAAGACCGTGCTTCCTCAAGGCACCGAGGTCACTGGCCACATCCGCGTGCTGAGGGACCGTGAATTGAAGGTGGTTCTCGATTCTGTCGTCGTCCATGGGATCTACTGCGACTTGGCTACCAACTCGCGTCGCCCTTCTGACAAAGACCAACCCAAACACAAGGGCGAGAAAAACAAAGGCCAAAAGTACAAGAAAGACAATTCCACTCTTTTAGCCAGCACGCGGTTGACGTTTAAGCTCTCCAAACCCGCCACGATCCCGGCCAAAGCCTAAGGCGAAAAGGGGAAGCTTCTCAGGAGGAATTTCCTTTGGAGAAACTTCTCTGGAGCTGCCGCTCAGGCCGCAATTTATCCTGACTTTCCTTACTGGCCCTGAGCGCTTCAAGCGGAACTTTGATTACTTGGCCAAGCCGAATCGCCACGCACCCGAGCCTGCCTGACGGTGCTCGATCCCACCGGCCCTGTTGCCGCACTGTTTGCCGCAACAATCCTGGCAGCGCGGAAACGCAGTGAACCCAGACCTGAAAGCGGGGTCACGAGCCAGAGCGACCTCGGACGCAATCCAGAAGGCGGAGCAGATTCTCGAACAGATTGAGGAGCGACGCAGGAAAGAAGAAACGACCTAAACCGCTTGCTCTTTGGCCTCATTGACGAAACACGGCCAAAGATTAGGGAGGTGTTTATCATGAAACTGAGTTTGCGTGTAGGTGCCTTAATGTTGCTCTGCGCCAGCGTCGTAACCGCCCAAACGAAGGTGCAGGAAACTCCTCCAAAGACGCAGGAAGCCCCAAAGACGCAGGAGACCGCGCCAACCCCTCCTGCTACTCAAACAACGGTTACGGAAAGCAAGGTTCCAGTGGCCGGTCATCCGGTTGCATCGCCGAAAGAAGTGAAGCACCTCTATATCGAACCGATGGTCAATGATCTTGACCAGTATCTGAAGGCGGAGTTCTCGAAACAACTCGCGGGTCGCGTCGTGATCGTATCGAAGCCAGAGGACGCCGATGCCGTGATGACTGGAGTAGGCGAGTGGCACAGCGGAACAGCGGAACAGCCCAGGCAGTCACTGGACGTTCAGGCCTGCAGGACGCGAGAGGCGCAGTGCAGGTCCTGTCGAAAGGCAGCCTGCTATGGGCCTCTGAAGCGTGGGGTCTTTTGAAAAGCGGCAGTCAGCGCAGGGTAGCAGATCGAATCGTACACAATTTTAAGAATGTGCTCGTGGAGAAGGAAATGAGCGAGACCTCCTACTTTAATTGATACATGAACCTACCCAACTCGGAATCGCGTATCTCCCTTTCGAGAAATTCTTGTCATTTCGGATGTGGGCGAGGAATTTTTCGATAGGTTGGCGGCGGAGGAAGCGGGCAGGGGCGACGGTGGGGAGTTTCTGCCGGGGAAGCAGTTGCTCGAGGCGGGATAACTCAAATCAGTACCATTTTTCGAGTGGCCGGAGTCTGGGCGGCGGGCCACCGCTCCCACTGGGCCTAGGCCGTAGACGGTGTGGAAGGCGACCGAGAAAGGTAAGTTGCGGTGTGGCGATGGCCGCTGATTGGCAACGCGAGGCCGAAGGGCGCGGACGTCGGTTGCCCGAAGCACTGCGCGGCGAACGCCCACAGCAGCAGAAAAACGAGAAGGGCCTTTGCGACTCGGTGACACCATTGACATCGTTGACTGCGTAAGTTCTTTGTTTTCTGTAAGTCGTTGATTCAAAAGGGGCAGTTTCTAGTACCGCGAGAACCCGGGTAATGGAACTCCCAAGCACCCCGCACTATCGGTTTTCTATCGAGACGGTCACAGAATGAGGCATGCCACGTTTCCGCAGTGGAACGCTCCTGAACCACGCATTTTCTCTTCGCCTGCTGGGCGCCGCGATTTGCCTGCTCGCCTGCGCGCTTCCGCTGCTGGCTGATACGCACTCCCTGCTGCGCCTTGTTCCCGCAGCAGGATGCTACTGCCATTGCCCCGATTCGAAAGTTCGCGGCGGCTGCGTCAAGATATGCGGCTCAAAGCAATTCGCATTTCGCTGGAAGATTGCAAGCTGCGCTAAGCCGCACATGAGCACGCCGCTGCATGACTCGCACGCCGGCCCGCGCTTTCCTCATCCGCGTCGCACCGAGCACGCAGAAGTTCGCCCATAGGGTATTGCCTTCGTCCACAGGGTTGGCATTCTCGGTCTGGCCTCAGATCGGCGGCTTGGCATGAGAAGCCACCGCTTCGCGGAAGGTCGCAAGATTGTTCTTGTCCACGACGGCTGTGCCCGTATCCACCCATGCTGGCATCGGCGACGTCGGCGCGGTTCTCCAATCTTTGAAGTCGTGCACCGCGTTGTGATGCAGATCGTCCAAAAATTTCAGGCCGTAGTAAGCCATTACATAAGGTTTTTGCACGCCCGTGGCGGTGATGGCCCCGCGCTGAATCCAATCCAGCGTCTCGGGATCTTTGTCGAACGCCACGATGGGAATCTTCCCTGTAAGGTCCAAGCGATGCAGCGCATCGGCGGCGCCGGCGCCGCCCGAAGCCTCCAGCGCAATAATTCCATTGGGTTTTTCTTTTCCCTGCAAAAGGCTGGAAATGGCGTCGTAAGCATCGCGCGAGTCGCCCTTGTCATCGACCGTTTTCATGATTTTGATTCCCGGATATTTCTTTAGCGCGTCGGTCGCGCCGCGTACGCGCTCATCGAGATTGTATTGCCCCGGAATCGTGATGATCACTACATTGCCCTTGCCCGCAAGAAGGTCCGCCATGCGCTTCCCGCTTTCCTGACCCGCCCGAAAGTTGTCCGTACCCACAAACATAAGGCGGTTGGAGCTGGGAACATCCGCGTCCACGCAAATCACCGGAATGCCTTCTGCGATGGCCGCGTTGATGGGAGCCTTAAAAATATCCGGAGTCGACGCGGAGATCATAATTCCCGAAGGCTTTTGTGAGACCGCTTGCTGAAACGCGGTCAACTCGTCGTTCGGGGAATAGTTCGCTGGTCCGGTAAGCTCGGCTTTCACGCCCAATTGTTTCGCACAATCGTCCAAACCTGCCGCGGCTTCCTGCCAATAGGGCAAGCTGGTGTTGAAAGCCACAAAAATGTAGCTCTCATCCTTCTGATGGTAAGGAGGCGCGCAAGACAACAGCAATCCGGTCAGAAGGATCCCGAGAAGGAAAACATAAGCCGGGCGAGATTTCATCGCAGGTCTCCTTGCAGAAGTTCTTCAAACGCGACAAATCGTGGAGACTAATCCGAGTACAATTCGGCTGCTCCGGTCGGTAAGCCTACCACAGCTGCGGTTTGGCAGAGCATCTTGTCGAATTTCGTCAGTGAAGCGCAACGCCCGGTCATACCCCAAAATACTTTCCTTGAAAATAGCGTAGCCCAGTCGAAAGGCTCTAGCCGCCGAACGCGCCGCCAGCCTCCAAAAACAGATTTCCTTTTTCTCTTTTGCTGAGAACTAGGCTTCGATTCTTAGTTTTTAGCCCTTCGTCTTAAAGCCAAAGAAGGACTAAGAGGAAGGCCTCAAGAATTGGAACCACGAGCAAGCCACGGGAACCTATAAGAACAGAGATAGAAGCCTGAAGCTTCTTCCTCAGCCTTTCCCAAGGATGGAGTCGAAGTAGGCGAGCATTCCTGGCGAGTCCCACTGTTGCGCGCCTTCGAACTTTCGCAAGATTTTTCCGTGGCGGTCGATGACATAGGTATCAGGAATGATTGGCGTGCCGTAGTCCAGAGGGATCTTGCGCGAGGCGTCGCGGAAGGTCGGAAAATTGATGCCTTTGTCTTTGAGGAATTTCTCGTACGCGTCAGGGTCCTCATCCTGGCTCACGCCGAGAACAAGCGCATTGCGCGATTCGATGTATTTCTGCAATTGGTTCAGCGCGGGCGTCTCTTCAACGCAAGGCGGGCACCAGCTCGCCCAGAAATTTAACACCACGACTTTGCCCCGGAGGTCGCTCAAGCGGCCGGGTTTGCCTCCGATGTCTGTGGGAAAGTCTTCCGCCGTCTTGCCCGCGATTGTCGGTTCGCCCTGGCGGTACATAGGCTGTGCAAAAAACACGAACACCAGCCCAATGAACGCGAACACGCCCCAGGCTGCCATTCTCCTTAATAGTGTCATCACGTATTATGGTAACGCATCCTTGGGGAGTTCGTAAGCGGATTCCCTCGCATCCAATTCCATATGGCGACCAGCCACCCAGACGCATCCGCCGCGGCCGAGCCCAGCAGCACTCCGAGGACGGACTCCGTCACGGCCATCGTTCCGGCGCGTAATGAAGAAGCCATCATCGCGGCTTGCGTGGAGTCACTGGCACGGCAAGGGGAGATTGCACAAATTCTGGTGGTCAACGATCAATCTACGGATAGGACCGCAGAAGTTGTGCGAGACTCGATGAAAGAGATCCCCGACCTGCGCCTTCTTGATGCGGGTCCTTTGCCCGAGGGGTGGGTTGGTAAGAATCACGCTCTCTGGGTTGGTGTGCGGCAGGCTACAAGCCCCTGGTTGCTCTTCACTGATGCCGACGCCAGCCACGCCGCTAACTCCGTGGGGCGCGCGCTGCAAATTGTTCACGAACAGCAGGCCGCGCTGGTTTCGTTTTCCCCCGAGCAAATCAGCCGCAAGTGGTATGAAAAAGCGCTCATCCCATTTGTCTATCTCCGGCTAGCAAAGAAATTTCCTTATGACCAGGTAAACGATCCGAAGTCGCCTATCGCTGCAGCGAATGGCCAGTTTCTCTTAATCCGCCGCGATGTCTACAATGCCATCGACGGCCACCGTGGTGTTGCCGGCGAAGTTCTGGAAGACCTCGCGATAGCGCTGCGCGTCAAACAGGCGGGCTATCGGATTTGGTTCGGCTCCGGAAAAGGCCTGGTGCGCACTCGAATGTACACTTCGTTCGACGCCATGTGGCTGGGCTGGAAGAAAAACGTTTATCGCTTGATGGGTGGAACCCCACGGTCAGCTTTTCGGGAAATGGAATCGACTTTTCCTTGGATTCCAATCCTGCTGACTATCTTCGGCCTTAAGTTTCCCTTCTTGCTTTTCCTTGGCGTGCTGTTCTTGATCGCCCGGCAAACCATCTACGGGCTTGACCTTGTGCGCAACCAGTATCCCTTCTCCCTCAACTTTTATTACGTTCCCGCGGCCTTTTTGTATGTCGGCGTGCTCTGGGCATCCTACCGCGCCCATGTGAAGGGAAGGATCGCCTGGAAAGGCAGGGAATACTCCATCGGGGCCCCAGAATCGGTAAAATAGCTATTGGCTGCCAATGATCCTACTTACGCGAAAAATTGAATTTTCGGCCTCGCATCTTTATCACAACCCGAATCTTTCGGCCGAGGAGAACCGTCGAATCTTCGGGAAGTGTAATAACCCCCATGGGCACGGACACAACTATACGCTGGAAGTGACCGTCGCCGGGGAACCCCATCCGGTGACGGGCATGGTGTTGGATCTAAAGGAATTGAAGGAGATTCTGGAACGCGAGGTGATGCAACGCATGGATCATCGCCACTTGAACTACGAGGTGCCGGAATTGGCCGGGCAGATTCCCACTTGCGAGAACATTGCGCGTGTCATCTGGCAACTGCTTGAGCCGAAAATCAAGCAAGGGAAATTGCACCGTGTCCGGCTCTATGAATCGCCGGACCTTTTCGCGGACTGCTACCGCAACGGCGCGAGCAGAGCAGGGAATTGAAGAGCGTGGTACTCCAGTGAAAGAAGATGCGCTTCATATCGAACTGGGCCGCCGGTATCTGTTTGCCGCTTCACACCGGCTGCACAGCCGGCAACTGAGCGAGGAAGAAAATTACCGCGTTTTCGGGAAATGTAACAACCCCTATGGGCATGGCCACAATTACATTCTGGAAGTTTCCCTATCGGGCAAGATCGATCCCGCGACGGGCATGATTGCCAATCTCGCGGATTTGGACGCCTTCGTCACACGGCACGTGCTCGAGGAGTTTGACCATCATTCGCTCAATGAGGATGTGCCTGCGTTTAGCGACAAAGTCCCCACGACAGAAAATCTTTGCATTGAAATCTTTCACCGCTTGCAGAACTTTCCGCATGCCAAACTCGAGCGCGTGCGCATCCAAGAAACGGGGAATAACAGCTTTGAATATGCAGGAAAGCGGAGGAAAACCACTCGTGACCAAGCCAACCGAAGAGATCCTGCTGAATGATAGAAATGAGCGCAAGGCCCTTGATGCGAACAGCATCGCCAGCCACGTCCGCGAAATGATCAAAATCATAGGGGAAGACCCCAATCGCGAGGGGCTGCGCAGGACGCCGGAGCGCTTTGAAAGAGCCTTCAAGTTCCTCACAAGCGGCTATCACCAAAACATCGATCACGTGCTGAATGGCGCGACGTTCAGCGTGGCTTACGACGAAATGGTCATCGTCAAGGACATCGAATTCTTCAGCCTCTGTGAGCATCACCTTTTGCCGTTCTTCGGCAGAGCCCACGTGGCTTACTTGCCGGACAAGCGTGTGCTGGGGCTCAGCAAAATCGCGCGGCTTGTGAACATGTTTGCCCGGCGCCTGCAGATTCAAGAGCGTCTGACCAACCAGATCGCGGAAGCGATTCACGAGAAACTCGTCCCCCAAGGCGTGGGCGTGATCATTGAAGCGCGCCACCTGTGCATGCAGATGCGCGGCGTGGAAAAACAATGCGGCCAGGCGGTGACCAGCTCCATGCTGGGTGCGTTTCGCCACAACAAACAAACGCGCGATGAGTTCCTGTCGCTAGTCCGTGAAAAAAGGGCCTAATTCACGCCATTTTGGCGCTGGAACCGCGTTCCCCACTCTCCTACCGTGCATCGATGGCGACCGACCAGGCTCCCCTTGTTCTCAAAGAGGCCTCCTCTGGCGTCATCGCGCGGACGCTTGCCAAGCCACATCGCCTCACCGTCATTGTTTGCTTTCTGGCCATTTATTTGATTTGGGGCTCCACGTACCTGGCCATTCGTTATGCGGTGGAGACGATTCCACCGCTTTACACGGCGGGCTTGCGTCATCTTACTGCAGGCAGCATCCTTCTGTGCTGGTGTTTGGCCAAGCGCCTCCGCCCCACCGGGCCACAAATCCGCGCCAGCATCATCATAGGGACTTGCTGATTGCCAGCGAGCCGATTTGCGTCTTCCTGCTCTCAGCCGCCGCTTCGCAGCAATGGCACTGGAACTCCACTCTTTTGGCCGGGATCCTATTGGGACTTGGCGGCGTCGGGCTGCTGATGGGAAGAAGCGCGCTGACGTCGGTCCCGGGTCTGTTCGTCAGTTCGCTGGCTGTGGTTATCAGCGCGGTCTCCTGGTCCGCAGGAGTGGTCTATTCGCGGCGGTCGCACTTGTCGGGGCATCCGCTTCTTCTGTCGGCGTTGTCGCTCCTGGCAGGCTCCGCGCAATTGCTCTTGGTGGGTACGGTCCTTGGCGAATATCGCGGGTTTTCGCTGGCGTCCGTTGCGCTGCGTTCCTGGATTTCGCTCGGCTACCTCATCCTTTTCGGTTCGGTGGTGGCCTTCACTGCTTACAACTGGCTCATGGAACATTACCCTCCGACTCTGGTTGCAACGCATACCTACATCAATCCAATCGTGGCGGTGCTGCTCGGCTGGCTGGTAGCCGGCGAGGCCGTTACGTTCAACGTGCTCCTCTCAGCCGCAATGGTCGTCAGTGCCGTCATGCTTGTGGACCGAGGTATCGCCCGGTTGCTGCAGCGCATGTAAACCAAGGCCAAGCATTGTGACACCGCCGATGTCTCAATACAGGTGGCCGATCCCAAGCGGGGCTATCGCAGAAAGTGCCAAATAACCCAAGAATCGATAGAATCGGGCGAGTCATGATTCCAGCGCGAGCGGCGCGTGAGCAAATTGCTTGGCATACAGTTGAGCAACGCGATCCAGGGTATCGATTTCCGCCACCGATTTATCCGGACGCAAGCGCTCGATTCGCGGAAATCGCAACGCATAACCGCTGCTGTGACGGTTTGATTTCTGGATGTTGTTAAAGGCAACCTCGATCACGACGGTTGGTTCGACGACTCGCCGGAAGCCTTCCTCCTGCGTTGTGTGGCGCAGAAAATAGTCCGTCAACTGAGCAATCTCCTTGTCGTTCAAGCCCGAGTAGGCTTTGCCGATATTGAGAAGCTGATTTTCGTGGCGCACTGCAAAGGTATAGTCGGACAACACCCCATGCCGCTTTCCGTGGCCGTACTCGACCGCGGTTACCACCACGTCCAGGGTGGCAAACGGTTCTTTTAGCTTGAACCAATATCCCCCGCGCCGTCCCGGGGTATAGGGCGAATCCGGGGCCTTGGCAACGATACCTTCGTGCCCCGCGGCCAGTGATGCGCGAAATAGTTCGGTCATCCTGTCGCTCGAATGGCAGAGCGTCGAAGGAGCGACCTGCATGTGCGAATCGCGCGACCCTGCCAGGAGATTGTCCAAGCGCGCGCGACGCTCGTGGAGAGGGATGTCCAGCAGCGTCTCACCATCCCGGTACAGCAAGTCGAAACAGACGAACTTCACGGGGACGCCATGCTGCTCCCACAGGTTCATTTGATCTTGTTTTCGCCCGAGGCGCTTCTGTAATTCCGTGAAGGGAAGCGGATGAGTGTCCTGCCAGGCGAGAATTTCGCCGTCCAGAATGAACGTGCCGGGCAGGCACCCGACCGGCTCGGTGAGCTCCGGAAATTCGGTGATTTCGTCAAGCGTCCGCGAGAAAAACTTCACCTGGCCGGCGCTCTTGTGGGCTTGCGCGCGAATTCCGTCATACTTCTCTTCCACCAGGAACGCACCTGGGGATTCGTCAAACAGCTCGGCCGGTGTTTCGATGGAAGCCGCCAGCATGAAGTGGAGGGGATGAAACAAAGTGACGGCAGCGGAAGCGAGCGCGTCGCGGGCCGCAAGCCGAAGCGTCTCCCCTATATCGCCGGTCAGCATGTTGGCGCGCCGCACATCCGCAATGGCCCGCGCAAAACATTTGGCGATCGCTTCTTCCACCAGATTCTCCTTCAAACCAATCCGCAGATCGCCGGTAATGACCTTGATGATGTATTTGACGTCGCTGGCGCTCGCTCGCGCGAAGAGCGAACTCAGCAACGCATGTTTCTGAGCTGGGGAGCGGAGTGAGGGAAGCTTCCGAAATGCATCCGCCACTTCGGACAGGGAAACATCCCCGTCGCGGTCGGCCGCCCCCAAGAGTTGCTCGGCAACGGTGCCGAGGTCGCCGTGCTGGCGATAAACGTCGCGGAGGTGTCCAGGCTCTTTCCCGGCTAGTTCGCCGACCAGGCGGTACAGCTGCATCCCCCCGACGCCAAGGACGCGCTCGTCATTGCGGGGAAACGCTCGCCCGGTTAAAAAAATCGCGGCGCGGGCAGCTTCCTTTAGGGGAAGGGATCTTAGGAGTTCGCTTGCGAGCTGGATTTTTTCCAGTTTCTTGGCTGTCGCCGCGATGGTGTCGCAGGTTTGGACAAAAGCGCGCATGATCCCGTGGTCATCTTAGAACGGAAAAGTTGGCCTGGGGTCGGGTGGCCCGCGCATGCACCGCAGGTCGCAAGACGCGATGATTCAAAATTGCAAAACAGTGGGAATTTACATCTTCGAGATATCCACAGTCGCCCTTATCGTGTCCCATTCCTCGCGCAACGTGCAGCCTGTTGCAGTCTTGTCGTAGGCAATGGTGAAATTTTCTACAGGCGTTGGCAGCGTTGTGAGCTTCATGTCCACGCGGGCCAGTTCGTCGCTTTCATACTTGTAGGGGATACCCCATTCGCCCGTCTTCTTGTTGATGATGAGCGTCCATTTGTCAGGGTATGGGATGACAAACAGCGTGTAACTGCCAGCTGGCACGTGAACCCCGCCGACCATTAGGTCTGCGTTCGTGACAAACGTGGTGGCTTCGTTTGCGCCGTTGCGCCAGACCTTGCCGTACGGCTCATGCTCGCCGATCATCTTCCGCCCCCTCAGGCGTGGGCTGGAATAATCAGTCTTAATGCTCTGGCCGCCGCCCAGGTCGCACGAGGCCGATGCCGGCGGACTGGGTTTTTGGCTCTTGTCCGTCTGTGGCGAACTGGCCAGCGCCATCATGCCCACGGCTAAACATCCCACGGCTAGAAATACAACGGATCTCTTCATGGTATTCCCTCCTCAAAAGCCTGCCGCAAACATTGAAACGGATTTGCCCGTCGAGCGCAACTGCAATTGCCGCCGTCTCATAAAGACGTATGCGGCAGAATTTTGTTTCGCCCTTGTCGTCCCGCCACGAGGTCGGGTTTGCGAAAAGGCCAAAAAGGGTTCCCCACGCTTATTATAGGATCTCTTTGCTGAACAACGCCCGGCACATTAAGAAAGCTGGCCACACAAATCAAAGATTTGGCCAAAGGCTCCAGCGAGCATCTCCTTTGTTTTCATGGGACTTTGCTGGGGACGACTGTTTTGGAGGCAGGTGTTGTCCCGAAGGTTAATTACTGGCTTCCCTTTACAGGCGGAAGAAGGTTATGTTAGCCTAAAGCTGTCGAAGAGAAGAGGAACATTTCAGGGGATAACGGAGAGGGGCACTTGAGCGCGACTAAATCGGTGTTGATCGAACAATTTCGGACCCACGTGAAAGATACAGGCTCGCCTGAAGTGCAGATCGCTCTTTTGAGCGAGCGGATCAACTACCTGACGACGCATCTCAAGTCCCACGTGAAAGACCATGCATCCCGCCGCGGATTGATCATGATGGTCAATAAGCGCCGCCGGCTGCTGGACTATCTCAACCGCCGTGATCCGGATCGGTACCGCGAGATTGTTGACCGTCTTAGCCTGCGCAAGTAATCGCTCCACTTTCGGTCGGAATTCTGAGCGATACACATTGCGTTCTCACGAAGTGACAAATTCCACGCGGAGTCTGTCCTCAGGCCTCCGGCAGAAGTAGTGCCGAGTTACTCGTGGTGTGGTGCCTCCGGCGTTTCTTCCTCGACTAAACCTCTTTCTTCTCTTCCTCAAAGTTGTCCGCAAAAACGGGCAGCGTGTTGTAGCCAGCCCTTCGCGATGCGAGTGGGCCTCAAATCCCCCCGGCCGGGCCGGGGCCAAAGGAAATGCTTATGTCTGAAAATCTACACGCACCTCATCAGGTTACGGTGGAAGTTGGCGGGCGTCCGCTGATACTCGAAACAGGAAAGATTGCAAAACAAGCCAATGGCGCGATTCTGGCGCGCTATGGCGATACGGTCGTGCTCACTACGGCCTGTATGGCTTCTGAAGCCAACGAGCGGGACTTTCTTCCGCTTACCGTGGACTACCGCGAAAATACTTATTCTGCCGGAAAAATTCCTGGCGGATTTTTCAAGCGCGAGGGCCGTCCCTCCGAAAAAGAGATTTTGACTTCGCGGTTGATTGACCGCCCGCTTCGTCCGCTGTTCCCGGAAGCCTGGCGCAACGAAACCCAGATTGTGAGCATGGTGCTTTCCGCGGATAGCGACAATGATCCCGACGTCATCGCTGTGACGGGAGCCTCCGCGGCTTGCTATGCCTCTGACTTGCCGTTTGAGAAGCCCATCGCTTGCGTCCGCGTTGGCTTGCTCGACGGCCAGCTCATCGCCAATCCCACGGTTGCGCAGCAGAAGAAGAGTCTGCTCAACATCGTTATCGCCGGCACGGAAGAGGCCATCGTCATGGTCGAATCCGGCGCGCTGGAAGTTTCCGAGGATGCCGTTGCCGACGCTCTGGAATTTGGCCATGCGCAAATCAAGAAAATTGTCGCGGCCATTCAGGAGCTGCACCGGCAAGTCAAGCCTAAGAAAGTTGTTGTCGAGCCACTGCCTTTCGATGAGGCCATTTACAAGGACCTGCAGAAGAAATACGGCGAACGGCTCCACGACGCGCTCAACACCGAAAAGTATCCGAAAAAGGAAAGCTATCATCTGGTGGATGCTCTGAAGGAAGAGATTCTGGCCACGATTCCGGAAGAGCCCTTGAAGGAAATGGACGAGAAGCGCACGCTCACGAAGCGCGCTTTTGAACGCCTTCGCGAAAATCTCTTCCGCGACGATGTGTTAAACGCTCGCCGCCGTCCTGATGCCCGGGCCTTCGATCAGATTCGCCAGATTACCTGCGAAGTTGGTTTGCTTCCGCGCGTTCACGGCTCTGCGCTCTTCACCCGGGGTGAAACGCAGGCACTCGCTACACTAACCCTTGGCACCAAAGAAGACATGCAACGTCTCGATCTGCTTTTCGAGCAGGACCAGTTCAAGCGCTTCATGCTGCACTACAATTTTCCGCCGTTCAGCGTCGGTGAAGTGAAATTCCTGCGCGGTCCCGGGCGGCGTGAAATCGGTCACGGCGCTTTGGCCGAACGTGCGCTCACGAACCTGCTTCCTCCCGAAGCAGACTTCCCCTACGCCATGCGACTGGTTTCCGACATCATGGAGTCGAACGGCTCTTCCTCGATGGCCACGGTTTGCGGCGGCTCACTTGCTTTGATGGATGCCGGCGTTCCTATCAAGTCCTCCTGCGCTGGTATCGCCATGGGCCTCGTCGTGGGGGACAAGGGGAAATACTCCATCCTGACCGACATCGCGGGCGCCGAAGATCATTACGGCGACATGGACTTCAAAGTCGCCGGCACGCGCAACGGTATCACCGCGCTGCAAATGGACATCAAAGTTCTCGGCATCAGCATCAACATGATGCGCGAGGCTTTGGCCCAGGCGAAAAAAGCGCGCCTCCAGATTCTCGATGCCATGGAGCAGACGCTCAGCAGCGCGCGCTCACAGATTTCCGCCTATGCGCCGCGCCTCTACAAACTCAATATTCCTACGGACAAAATCCGCGACCTCATTGGTCCGGGCGGAAAGAAAATCAAATCCATTACGGAACAGACCGGGGTCAAAATTGACGTGCTCGAAGACGGCACCGTGCATATTTTCTCGACCAGCGGAGCCTCGGGCGATGCGGCTCTCGCCATGGTGCGCGAGGTTACCGCGAGCGCGGAACTCGGCAAGACCTACCTGGGCAAAGTCGTCCGCCTCGCAGAATTTGGCGCTTTCGTGGAGCTCTTCCCCGGCACCGACGGCTTGTTGCATATCAGCGAAATTTCCGAGCATCGCATCCGCGATGTGCGCGACGAACTGAAGCTTGGTGATCAGGTTCTAGTGAAGGTGCTTTCCATCGAAGGCAACAAGATTCGCCTCTCGCGCAAAGCGCTGCTCAAGGAAGCGCGCGAGAAGCAGCACAAGAAGGAAGCTGCTGGCGGCGGTGCCGGTTCTTCAGAATAATCCGTTTTCTTCCTGAAAGTGCAAAGAGCCTCCCATCGCCGGGGAGGCTTTGCTTTATTCCTCTGCTCTTGCGCTAGGTCCCAGGCGCGTGCACTCGCTCGATGTCAGCTCCAACAGCGCGCAATTTCTCGACGATGCCTTCATATCCGCGGTCAATGTGATACACGCGATCGATGAGCGTCTCGCCGCTGGCCACTAGGCCCGCCAGCACTAGCCCTGCGCTCGCGCGCAAGTCCGACGCCTGCACGGTCGTTCCCGACAATTGCGCCGGCCCACGCACCACCGCGCGCCGCCCTTCCACGGAAATATTTGCGCCCATGCGCATCATCTCGCTGGCATGCAGGAAGCGATTTTCAAAAATCGTCTCGGTAATCACCGAGGCGCCTTCCGCCTGCGTCGCCAGCGCCATGTATTGCGCCTGCATGTCCGTGGCGAATCCCGGATACTCCTCCGTCGTCACGTCCGCGCCCAGCAGTTTCTCTGTGCCGCGCACGCGAATCGTCGTCGCATCCACGATGTCAATCTGCACTCCCGCCTGATGCAGTTTCGCAATCACCGCGCCCAAATGCGCCGCTATGCAATTGTGAATCTTCAAATCGCCGCCGGTAATTGCTCCAGCTACAAGAAACGTCCCGGCCTCGATGCGGTCCGGAATCACGGTATGTTCCGTTCCGTGCAGTTCTTTGACGCCGCGAATCCGCAGCGTCGAAGTGCCATCTCCGCAAATCTGCGCACCCATCTTGCGCAGCATGGCAATCAGGTCGGTCACTTCCGGCTCGCGTGCCGCGTTTTCCAGCACCGTCTCGCCTTCCGCCAGCGACGCCGCCATCAAAATATTTTCCGTCCCCGTCACTGTAATTCTCTCAAACACAATGTGCGCGCCCTTCAACCGCCGCCCCTGCGAACCGTTGCCATGCACTTTTGCCTCGATGTACCCACGTGACGTGGCGATCTCCGCGCCCATCTGCTCTAGCGCCTTCAAGTGCAAATCCACGGGCCGCGCCCCGATCGCGCATCCTCCCGGCAGCGAGACTCGCGCTATTCCCAGACGCGCCATCAAGGGACCCAGCGTCAGAATCGACGCACGCATCGTCTTCACCAACTCGTATGGCGCCTCCGCATGATTCAGCTTCGGCGCTTGAATCTCGTAATCGCTCGCAGGCACCGCCGCCACCGAAACCTTTGCGTCCATGAAGGCCAGTAACTTGCTCATGGTGACCAGGTCGCGCACTTTCGGCACATTGCGCACCACCACTTTGTCCGCGGTCAGCAGTGCCGCCGCCATGGCCGGCAGCGCGGAATTCTTTGCCCCGCTGACCGCCACGGCCCCCCGCAGCGCCTTCCCGCCGTTGATCAAAAATTTATCCATTCATGCTTCTCTTTTGGTCTTCGCAGTCGTAAGTTGCTACTTCTAAGTATTCAGTACAAATGAAAGGGGAGGCGGGGCATCGGTTTTGTTAGCCCGGCTCAAACGGCCTTCGCGCTGATCGCCTTATTGTGCGACAACGCTTCCTTTGTACTTACACTTTCTGACCTAGAACTTCGTTCACCGAGCGCTGTCCGCAAATTTCCGCCTCCCTTCGCGAGAGCCCTCTTCGCCTCACTCGCTTCCACGCCCAGCTTCAGCATCATCAACGCCACGCGCATATTGTGTCCCGCCGCCCGCAGAGCGTGTTCTGCCGCAGACACACTTTTTTCGCTCGCCTCGGCCAAAATCCGTAACGCCCGCTTCGCAACCTTTGCATTTGTCAGCACGACGTCAATCATCAGGTTTTCATATACGTGTCCGAGCCGCGCCATCGAAGCAGTGCTGAGCATGTTGAGCACCATTTTCTGCGCCGTCCCGGCCTTCATGCGCGTTGACCCGGTCAGCACCTCGGGTCCTACCTCCGCCGCAATCACAATTCTCGCCAGCCGTGTCACGGGCGTTCTTCGGCTGGAGGTAATTGCCACGGTCGTTGCCTTTCGTCCTCGCGCAAACTTCAGCGCGGCCAGCACGAATGGCGTTGTACCACTCGCCGTTACTCCTACGACCACGTCATAGGGCGTCAGTTTTCTTTTGCGCAGTTCGCGCTGCGCGTGGCGGACGTCATCTTCCGCCCCTTCCACCGCCTGCGTGATCGCGCGCGGTCCTCCCGCGATCAGCGCCTGCACCAGCTTCGGCGGCGTTCCGAACGTCGGCTGGCACTCCGCCGCGTCCAGCACGGCCATGCGCCCGCTCGAGCCCGCTCCCACATAAATCAGCCTCCCGCCCTTGCGGATCCCTGCGACAATCGCGTCTACCGCGCGCGCAATCGCCGGAATCTCTTTTCCCACCGCGATCGCCACTTTACGGTCTTCGCGGTTCATCAGCGCGACGATTTCGCGTGCCGTCATGCGGTCAAGGTTTCGCGAAGCCTTGTTTCTTTGTTCCGTCAGTCGAGATTCTTTGGGTAAGGAGGTTCTGAAGGGCTTGGGCATAGCTACATTATAACGAGCCAGCCCGAAATACCTGGCGTTTAACCCGCAAACTGCACTTCTAGGCACAACCACAGACGCTGGCCCAGGCGTCTTATACGGGAATGGGCTATGCTAGACACCACCCGGCCAGCTCCATCTTTCTAAATGGATGGAAGGGCAGCCATGTCTATAGACGTCCTCAAAAAGCTCTTCGAGCAGCATTTTCATACGCAGCCCACGCGCATTCTGCCGCTGCAAGGCGAGCTCGGCGGCTCCGGCCGAAAAATCATCCGCCTCGCCGACGACAGCCGTAGCGCAGTCGGCGTTCTCTACGGCGTTCGCGAAGAAAATACTGCCTTCCTGGCATTCTCCAGACATTTTCGCAAGCACCTCCTGCCCGTGCCAGAAATCTACGAAGAAGCCCTCGGCCAGGGCGCTTATCTCGAAGAAGACCTCGGCGACACCTCGCTGTTCGAATTTCTCTCCAAGAATCGCTCCGGTGATTTCGTCGCCCCTGTCGTTGTCGACGCGTACCGCAAAGCCGTTGGCATCCTCCCGCGCTTTCAAGTCGAAGCCGCCCGCGATTTTGACTACAGCTATTGCTATCCCGTGGGCAGCTTTGACCGCCAATCCATCGCTTGGGATTTGAACTATTGCAAATACTATTTCTTCCGCCTCGCAGGCATCCCCTTCAACGAATGCGCTCTGGAAAACGATTTCGACCGACTCACGGAATTTCTTCTCAAAGCTCCGCGCGATTACTTCCTCTATCGCGATTTTCAGTCACGCAACATCATGCTGCGCGACGGCATGCCTTATTTTGTCGATTATCAGGGCGGTCGCAAGGGCGCTTTGCAGTACGACATTGCTTCGCTTCTGTTTGACGGCAAGGCCGATCTGCCGCCGGAAATCCGTCAGCAGCTCTTGGATCACTATCTGAACTCGCTTGCGACTTTCATCGATCTCGACCGCGAAGCCTTCCTGCGCTACTACTATGGCTTCGTTTACGTGCGCATCATGCAGGCGCTCGGTGCGTACGGATATCGCGGCTTCTTCGAGCGCAAAGTGCATTTCCTGCAAAGCGTTCCGTACGCCTTGAAAAACATTCGCTGGCTGCTCCACAACGTCCAGTTGGCCATCGAGTTGCCGACGCTCCTCGGCGCGTTCCAGAGCATGCTGGCCTCAGAAAAATTGCAGAGCATCGCTTCCGAAGCCGACAGTCTCGTCGTTCGCATTTTTAGCTTTTCGTTCCACCGCGAATTGCCCAAGGACGAAACGGGCAATGGCGGAGGCTTTATTTTCGACGGCCGCGGCCTTCCCAACCCGGGCAGGGAAGAGCGCTTCAAATCGCTCACCGGCAAGGACGCGCCGGTAATCGACTATCTCCATCAACAAGAAAGTGTGCATCAATATCTCGCAGCCGTGTTCTCGCTCATCGACGCGACCGTCGACAATTACCTACACCGAGGCTTCAAGAATTTAATGGTGGGATTCGGCTGCACGGGCGGCCAGCATCGCTCTGTCTATCTTGCCGAGCAACTCGCCAAACATCTGCGCGGGCGAAACAGCGTCGAAGTTGTCGTCCGCCACGTCGAACTCGAAAAGCTCGGCCTGTTGCACGCCGTCGTGGGAAATCTCGCCGAATGAGCGTTTCTGTACCGTGTCGCGAGTCAGAATTCCGAGCGAAGCGCGCCTTCTGCGCTTCGGACGGATTTACGGAGCGAAGGATTCACTCCGGTGCGTATCTTTCGCCCCTCCGCTACCTGTGTTTATGCAATTTGATTTCTTCTCGTCTCTGTGGCCTCTGGGCCCTTATTCTCTGTGCTCCCTGGGTTGATTCTTTTCCTTGCTTGCCGCTCGCCACTCGCTACTCGCCACTGGTCCTTTTATGAAAGCCATGATCCTCGCCGCCGGGCTCGGCACACGCCTCCGGCCTCTGACTGACACGCACCCCAAGGCCCTGGTCGAAATCAATGGCCGCACACTTCTCGAAATCACTCTCTCTCGCCTTCGTTCCTTCGGCATCAACGAGGTCATCGTCAACGTCCATCATTTAGCCGATATGGTCGTCGACTACCTGAAGTCCCACGACAACTTCGGCATGCGTATTGAAGTCTCGCGCGAGGATGATCTTTTGCTCGACACCGGCGGCGGCCTGAAAAAAGCCTCCTGGTTCTTCCTTGAACACCACCGCAGCCCCGCAGCGCAGGGCGCAATCCGCGGGGCCCTGCGGCCTTCCCTTCCGCAACCTGAAAAAGACAAAAGGGGCGGTGTCATCCCGAGCCTGCCTGCCGAGGAAGGCGCAGCTTGGGATAAGCTTTTGCCTCGCCAGGGCACGGCTTTAGCCGTGCCGGAACGTGACCAGGATCAGCGGGCTTTAGCCCCTGAGGCCAGCGATCAAAGGGAAGAACCCTTTCTCCTTCACAACGTCGACGTCATCACCAGCATCGACTTCCGCCGCATGCTGCAGTTCCACAACGAACATCACGCCCTCGCCACCCTTGGCGTTCAGTCTCGCCCGTCCTCTCGCCTCCTCCTTTTCAACGACCAACTCCAGCTCGTTGGCCGCGCCGTGACCGGTAGCGCACCGAGCGACCTGACATCAGCACCCCATTCCTCTCACTCACTACTCACTACTCACTACCCACTCCTTCCCCTCGCCTTCTCCGGCATCCACATCATTTCCCGTCGTCTCCTCACCATGCTCACTGAAGAAGGCGCCTTCTCCATCATCGACGCCTATCTTCGCCTCGCCGCCCAGGGTGAAAAAATCCTCGCCTTCCGCGCTGACGATTACTACTGGCGCGACCTCGGCCGCCCCGCCGACCTCTCCCAAGCCGCAATCGACCTAAAAAAAGGAATGTTGTAGCGCAAGGCGCCAGCCCTGCCGGTTGTGCCTTGACTTGCCTCGATTATCTCGGTGAATTCGAGCACATTGTCCTGCTAGCGGTTCTGCGCCTTAGTGACCAAGCCTACGGCGTGACTGTCCTGCGAGAGATTGCAGCGCGTACGAGACGGGAAGTGTCGATCGGCGCTGTCTATGCCACGCTCGATCGTCTGGAAGCAAAAGGCTACGTGCAATCCCGCACTGGAGACCCAACGCCAGAACGCGGGGGGGGCGGTCCAAACGCTTCTTCCGGGTCACCGCGGAAGGAGTGTCCGCTGTCAATCGTACGCACCGTGCGATTCGGAAGTTAAGCGGAGGGCTGGAAGTCCCCAGGAGCCACTCATGACGCAAACGGCTGCAGACACTCGCCCGCCCGGTCTCGCGGCCTGGCTTGTCGAATTGTTTGCCTCCCCCGAGCAAGCGGAGTCCATCCTTGGCGATCTTTCTCCAAGAATTTCTGGACATCGTTTCGGAATCCGGAATCGCTTTTGCCCGCCGCTGGCACTGGCGCCAAAGCCTCTGAATTACGGCATTCCCATTGTTCATATCATTGCGTCGATGTTCGTCGGAGGTATCATCGCACTAGTTGCCAAGGGCAGGGAAAGGTAGCTACACTCAGGCCAAGGGCTGTTTGGTGGATCTTATGGTCATGCACTGATGTATTCGCGATTGTTCTTGGCGGCGTGATCGTTCGAGAAATCAGATCCGTGTTGGCCC
This sequence comes from Acidobacteriota bacterium, assembly GCA_003223245.1. Taxonomy (GTDB): domain Bacteria; phylum Acidobacteriota; class Terriglobia; order Acidiferrales; family UBA7541; genus Acidiferrum. Next base: position 56,442 of record QHYI01000152.1, on the reverse strand, counting down.
ACCGGTTTTCACGAACGTGATTTCAACCGAAGATGGAGGTTCTTGCACATGCTGCGTCACATCGTTTCCATGATCACTTTGTTGTCTGCGTCCTTAGCCCTAACGACAAATGCTCCGGCCGATCTCACACCGGTGGCCTCTCGAAAACCGCTTCCAGAGGTTTCTCTGACCGACTCGAATGGCGCACCGGTCAATCTCTCTGCCTACAAAGGCCGCGTGGTGTTGCTCGATTTCTGGGCTACTTGGTGCGAAGGCTGCAAGGAAGAAATCCCCTGGTTTATGGAATTCCAGAACAAATACAACAAGAGGGGCCTGTCCGTTGTCGGCGCTTCCCTGGACGACGACGGCTGGAAATCCGTCAAGCCCTACCTGGCCGAGCATGAGATTAACTACCGCATCGTCATTGGAAGCTTCGAATCCGCAAAGCAATTCGGCGTAGACAAAGGGATGCCGGTAAGTTTGCTCATCGATCGCAACGGCAAAATCGCCGACGTCAATCTCGGCATGGTCGACAAAGCCGCCTTCGAGGGCGAAATCCAGCTTCTGCTTAAGGAAACCGCCAAAGTGCGTTCGGAGTAGCAAGCTAGGCTTAAAACTCCGGGTGCAATAAAAACCCATAAGAAAAGTGCGGCTCAGAGACTTCATGACCAGCAGGTGGATTTTCTTCTGACCTAAAAATCACGACTTAGAACTAACACCTATTTGACCGGCGCCGCTGCGGTGGCGAATCCCAGCGCCTGCATGACCGCGTCGTGCAAATCCCTTCGTACTTGCTGAATCTTTTGATTCTCGCGCGTCGGATGCACGCGATTCGTCAGGAAAACCACAAAGAGTTGCCGGTCGGGATCGATCCAGATGGAAGTTCCCGTAAATCCCGTGTGCCCGAAACTATGCTCTGAAAAATAATGACCGCTCAAACCGCCTGGCGTCGGCACGGCCCAACCCAGCGTGCGTGTCGCGCCCGAAAGCTGCTGCGGCGTGGTGAACTGCGCCACCGTTGCGCGCCGCAAAATACGCTGATGCGCGTACGTGCCGCCGTTCAGCAGCATCTGGCAAAACGCCGCCAGGTCCGGCGCCGTGCCGAACACTCCCGCGTGCCCCGACACGCCGCCAATTGCATAGGCGTTTTCGTCATGCACTTCGCCCTGGATCAGCCGGTGCCGGTAGTTGTTGTCGACCTCCGTCGGCGCAATCGTCGGCCAGAGTTTTTTTGGCGGTTTGTACATCGAATCTTTCATCCCCAGCGGCGAAAAAATAAAACTATTCGCCAAGTCATCGAGCTTTCTCCCCGTCAATCGCTCGATGATTTCCGCCATCAAAATGATTCCGAGATCCGAATAGACTTCTTTTGTTCCTGGCTCGTATTCGAGCGGCTCGGCAAAAATCTTCTCGAGCGTGTCCTGCTTGCTCTTCGACGCGCGCCAATATTCCCGGAACGGCGGCAATCCCGAAGTGTGCGTCAGCAAATGCCTCACCGTCACGCGATGCCGCCACTCCGGCTGCGGCCCGCTCGCCCACTCCGGCAGATAGCGCTCGATCTTCGTGTCCAAATCCAGTGGTACGGCGAAGTCACCCTCGGCGAGCTTTGCCACCAGGGTTGTCGTGACCAGCACTTTCGTCAACGAAGCAATGTCGTACATCGTCGTCGGCTTTACCGCCGGCGACTTCGCGTCGTAAGTTAATTTCCCGAACGCGTGTATGGCCACTTTGTCCCGAAATCCAACCGCCAGCGTCGCTCCCGGAAACGCTTTGTCTTTGATCGCCTTTTCGATGACTTCGTACGCTGGCCGCAATTGTCCATCCGCGCGCACATCCATCGGCTGTAACGTCATCGGATTCGCCTGCACTTCGATTCCAAATCCCGCTTTCAAGTCCACGCCAGGCACGGTCACCGGCAAATGTCCGCGCACGGGAATGTCTCCAAATAGCGCGCGCGCCACGGAAATTTGCGCGACGTCGCTGATGCCAAATGCCGCGAGCCAGGTTTCCGCTTGCGGAAATCTCTCGATGAGGTAAGGACTTCCGAATCCCACCGTGATTACCGGTTTCCCTGTTTTGTAAACTTGTTCTGCAAGCGCGGCCTGCTCCGGCGGCACATCCACGTTCCCTTTGCGATCACTTACGCGCACAAAGAACGCAACAAGCGCGGCATCGTAGGTATCCGGCGGAGGCACCTTCAAAGTGCTCGCATTTACGAAACGCGTGTCTGCGCGAAGGGTGGTCACAGAATCAAACCGCGAGCGCAGCTCGCGCTCGAGGTCCTCCCCCGGATACGGCTCGGGATCGGCATACAGCGCCAGCAATAGGGCGCGCGAAGGCCTTGTTCCATCCAGCGGCAATCGATGCGGTGTGTCGCGCAGCAAGGTTACGCCTCGATCGGAAATTTCCTGCGCTTCGTTTTGCCAAGCGGCGCTGCCGAATTTGTGATTCAGTGCATTCACATCCACAAGACGGTTCTTGTTCAGTCCCAGCCGCGCCTTTGCTTCCAGAATGTGCCGCACCGATTCATCTAACCGCTGTTTCGAAATTCGCCCCGCCTTGACGGCGCCTTGCAGGGCTTCGAACGCCGCATCCGGCACCGGCGGCATCAGCACGCAGTCCACTCCAGCGGCCACCGCGCGCACGGCCGCTTCTCCTGGTGCGTAGCGCACGGTGATGCCGCCCATATCCATCGCGTCGGTCACAATCAGTCCGCGGTATCCGAGTTCTTTTCGCAAGAGACCCTGAAGAATTTTTGGAGAAAGCGTTGCGGGCGTGTTCGGATCGGGCTCGAGCGCAGGAACAGAAAGATGCCCGGTCATTATGCTGTCCACTCCTGCCGCAATCGCCGCGCGAAAAGGAACTAGTTCCAGATGCTCCAAACGTTCGCGGCTCGCCGAAATCACCGGCAAATCGACGTGCGAATCCGCGGCGGTGTCGCCGTGTCCCGGAAAATGCTTGGCGGTGGCCAGCGCGCCGTGGTCCTCGACTCCTTTTATGAACGCAGAAACAAACTCCGCCACGCGCTGCGGATTTTCCCCAAACGACCGCGTATTAATGATGGGATTTGCGGGATTGTTGTTCACGTCCGAATCCGGCGCGTACACCCAGTTGATGCCGGTGGCGCGGGCCTCAAGCGCGGTGATTTGTCCCATGGTATAGGCATCTTTGGGATTGCCGCCAGCCGCCACGGCCATTGCGGTGGGGAAGGATGTGCCCTCATCGTAGCGCATCGCCGTGCCACGCTCGAAATCCGCCCCGATGAGCAGCGGCAGCTTGGACTTTGCCTGCAGCTGATTGGCGAGCACCGCCGTCGGATACGCCTGGCTCTTTACGATGCCCAGTGGCGAACCATGCGTGATGACAATGAATCCGCCGACATGCAAGTCCTGAACATCGTGCAAAAGTTGTTGGTAGGCCGGCGAGTCAGTGGAGGTAAAGCCTCCGTAATACGTGGTGAACAGCAACTGGCCGATCTTTTCGCTCAGCGTCATTTTGCGCAGCGTGGACTCCACCCACGCGCTCGCCGCTGGCGAGAGATTCTTTGTGCTCCTTTTGCCGCTTGCTATGGTCTGTTGTGCGGTAGTTTGTTCCCCGGAAGAATTGTTACTTTGACGGCGTGCTTTTTGGGCCATAAGGATGAACAATAAGATGGGTATCACAAACAGAAAGCGGACACGGCGTCCTTCCATCAGATAGAATCTCCCCGCGCCGCCCGCAGTCTGCATTTATTCATAGCACATGCGCATCGTGCTCTCAACGAAGCTGTGGTCAGCGCGTTCCAGAATATCATTGTATTCTCGGAATGCAGGGGGGACGATTTGACCGCTACGAAACGCGCGCTTACCACATTCGCTCCATTCACTTTGTCTTTTGCTCTTCTCACGACTTCTTCTTTCCCCGCGCGTTCCTCTCCCAGACGTTCCGGTCATACAGCCCGCGTGCAGACCGGCCTCGACGTTCTGGAAGCAGAGAGGTTTGACCCGCTGCATGGCAAGCACATCGGCCTTATCACCAACCACACAGGCGTAGATGCGCTGGGTCGCAGCAACATCGACCTGGTCGCGCACGCCGCGGGTTTGAAGCTCGTAGCGCTGTTCAGCCCCGAGCATGGGCTGGCCGGCGGCGCCAACGAAAACGTGGCCTCGTCGAAAGATCCTACGACGGGGCTTCCGATCTACAGCCTGTACGGAGATACGCGCCGCCCCACGGATGAAATGCTGCAAGGCATCGATGCGCTGGTCTTCGATATCCAAGACGCCGGCGTACGCTTCTACACTTACACGGTCACGATGGCGTATTGCATGGAAGAAGCAGCGAAACGCAAGATTGCGTTTTATGTTCTGGATCGACCGAATCCCATGGGTGGAGAAATTGTCGAAGGTCCCATGCTCGATCCCGACAAAACCAATTTTGTGGCCTACTACCCCATGCCGGTGCGGTACGGCCTGACCATTGGCGAGCTCGCGCAGTTTTTCAATGCGGAAAATCACATCGGGGCCGACCTGCACGTCATCCCCATGCGGAACTGGCATCGCAATTATTTTTTTGAAAGCACCGGCATGAAGTGGATTCCCCCTTCACCCGCGTTGCGAACGACGAAAGGCGCAATCCTTTATCCTGGGATTGAAATCCTGCAAAACTCCGGCGTCTCTGTCGGCCGCGGGACACAAGCACCGTTCGAAGTATTTGGCGCGCCGTGGATGGACGGCGAGGCAGTCGCCGCTGCGCTGAACGAACGCCACCTGCCGGGCCTGCGTTTTGAGTCGAAAACCTTCATTCCCATCGGCGGCCCGCACAGCGGCGAGCGATGCGGCGGCGTATCCATCCGAATTACGGACCGCTTCGTGGTGAGGCCGATGCGTTTGGGTCTAGAGATCGCCGAGATTCTGCAAAAACTCTATCCCAAGGATTTTGACACAGACAAACTTGTCGGGCTTCTGGGAAATGCCGACACCGTCCAGCAAATCAAGGATGGCGTGCCGCCGGAGAAAATCGTGACCAGCTGGTCGGACGCGCTCAGCGCGTTCGACCAAGTAAGACGTAAGTATTTCCTTTATAAGTAAGCCCGATGTAGGACGTTCTTCTTCCGCGCTTTTTTCCAACTTGCTCCATTTCTGCAGCAATGTGCTACAGTGGCCCTTGCAATGCGAATCGTTTCCTTGCTTCCCTCGGCGACGGAGATGCTTTTCCTGCTCGGCCTCGATCGCGAGATTGTAGGCGTAAGCCATGAGTGCGACTTCCCGCCGCAGGCTCGCGCGAAACCAGCGGTCATTCACTCGCGCTTCCCGCACGGAGCTTCTCCGGCGGAGATTGACCGACTGGTCCGCGAATATGTTTCTCGCGGCGACAGTTTGTACGCCGTGGATGTCGAAAAGCTGCAAGAACTCCAGCCCGACTTGATCATCACGCAGGACCTGTGCCAGGTCTGCGCGGCTTCGCCGGAGGATCTCGCCACGGCCTTAACGCGCTTTGACCGCCCACCGGAAGTGCTATGTCTCAACCCTAAGGACCTCGGCGACGTCTGGCGCGACATGCTTTTGGTTGGTGAAGCGACCGGTCGAGGCCCAGAGGCGGAAAAACTGGTGGACCAGATCGGCCAGCGGCTCGGCGCTCTGGAGCGTCAAATCGATTTATCGGCCCGGCGCCAGCGCGTTGCGTTTCTTGAGTGGCTGGAACCGCTCTATGGTGGCGGGCACTGGGTTCCCGAAATGATTCAGCGCGTGGGTGGAGAAGATGTTTTGGGGAGCGTGGGCAAACCCTCCTTCCGGCTTCCTTTGCAACAAGTGGTCGAAGGAGAGCCGGAAGTTCTTCTGGTTGCGCCTTGCGGCTACACTGCGAAGCAGGCGCGTGAGGAATACGAGTCGCTCGATTTTCCCGATCAGTGGAATGCCATTCCCGCCGTGCGAAACAACCGCGTTTACGCGCTCGAAGCCAGCAGCTATTTTTCGCGCCCCGGACCGCGGCTGGTAACAGGCATGGAAATTCTGGCAAAAGTTCTTCAGCCGTCCGTCCAGGTCTCTAGGGAAGCGGAAGCCGCAATTCTTGGGATTCCCTTAGAGAGAGCCGCGAGGCGTGCGGCCTCGGTTTAGCCTCTCTGTGCAACAGGCGATTAAGAAAACGCGAAAAAAACGGGTGATCCCTCGGGGTGGTGAAGAAGCCCCTCCATTCGTGAGTTTTATAGAAGCCGATCCCTCGCTTCCCCGCCCGGCGAGCCAAAACCGGGCTCGCAGGGGACCCGGTTCGCCCGGGATGACACTTCGCACACTTTTTAGCAGGCTGCAATCGCTTGATGACCCCTGTACCCCAGGCCAGTTGACAAATTCCAATCAATATATAAGAATACTATATGTAAGGGGGATGGCTATGATTGGTTCTGGAATCAAGCGAGGAACGGCCGAGCTGGCGGTGCTCAGCGTTTTGCAGGACGGCCCGCTGCACGGGTATGAGCTGGCGCGGCGCATCGAAAAGCGAACCAACGGCGCGCTGCACTTCACGCTGGCGGCGCTCTATCCGATGCTCTACCGCATGGAGCAGCAGCGATGGATTCGCGGAAGTTGGGAAACGAGCGCGAATGGCCGGCGACGCCGCTGCTACCGGCTGACCCCGGCGGGGAAGAAGAAACTATCGCCGCTCGAACGCGAATGGGCGGAACTTTTTCACGCTTTGCAGCAGCTCACGAAGGCGGCCCATGCCTGATTGGCAAGAACTCGTTCGCCGGCGGCTCTCCGGCTTGGCCCTCGATACCGTGGAGAGAGACGAAGTTCACGCGGAGCTGGCGGCGCACCTGGAGAACTCGTACGAAGCATTTTGCAAAGAAGGGCTCCCCGAGAAAGAGGCGGTCCGTCGAACCAAGGAGCAGGTTGCCGATTGGCGGGAATTACAGTGCGAAATACTTGACGCCAAAAGAGGAGATCTTATGCAGAAGCGCGCGCGCCAGCTTTGGATTCCCGGGTTCCTCACGCTGATCCTTTCCACGACATTCCTAATGGCGCTCCAGAAACTTGGATTCCAACCCCGCATCGTCTCCGGGAACGACACTACAGGCACAATTCTTTTTTATGTGCCGTGGCTGATGTCGCTTCCTTTCCTTGGGGCTCTAGGAGCGTACTTCTGGGCTCGCGCGAGGGCTTCTCGGTCAACCGTGCTTCTTGCCAGCGTTTTTCCTGTGCTTGCGCTTGCTGCAGCGCTTATCTGCATGTTTCCGATAGGCATGATCATCGAGGACGTCGTCGGAAACCACGTTGATTTTGGAATTGTGGCAACCGCAATGCTGAAAGACGGAACGAGTTGGCTCTTGGTTCCTGGGGCGGCCCTTTTCCTAGGCGGTTTGCTCGTGAGTTTTTTGTTTTGTCGGCGTGCACCTTCGCAAAGCACGGCAATCGGCAGCGAGACGACTCGTGCCTGATTGGCAAGAACTCGTTCGCGAGCGGCTCTCCGGCCTTCGACTTGAGGTGTGCGCGAAAGAGGAAGTCCATGCGGAACTCGCCGCGCACCTTGAAGAATCGTACGAAGTTTTACTCAAGGAAGGCATGTCTCGGGAAGTTGCATTTCAGCGCACGCGCGCACAGGTGACCGATTGGAACCAATTGCGGCGGCAGATCCAGATTGCTCGACAGAAGGAGAACATCATGACCCCTCGCGTGAGTCGCCTCTGGCTGCCAAGTTTGGTGACAATAATCGTGTCCATGATTTTGCTACCTTTGCTCGAACGGTTGGGACTGAATCCTGATTCCTTTTTTTTTGCGAGGCCATCACGGGCAGACCTACGCATTCCCCGTATACCCTGCCTGGCTGTTGCTGCTGCCGTTCATCGGCGCCCTTGGAGCCTACCTTTCTAAGCGTGCGGGCGGAGCTCGCTCTACGATTGTCATTTCCGGAATTTTCCCGGCTTTGGCGTTCTTCGTCATTCTCCTTCTCACTATGCCATTCACGGCGTTCCTTGAACACGGGCTCGACGCGGCAGCCCGTTCCGTGTTTGATTCGCTGATTTGCGAACCGTTTGGACGTCTCGGCGTGGTGGCGGGTTGGGTTCTTATGCCTGGGGCTTGTTTGATGCTCGGCGCGCAAGCGTACCTTTTTACTTCGCGCAAGCTAACTCAGCGCGGCGTCGCCGGTAACTGAAGCAAATCTTGTCCAGTGGCGATAAAAGGGAAGCCCGGCGAGAATCAGGAGCAGCCCGATCGCCGAGCGCACGGGACGCTGGATAAACAAATTGACCGTAAGGGCGAAAGCGCCCGCGACAAAAATCCCTGGTATCACCGGATATCCCCAGGCACGGTAGGGCCGCGGCAGATCGGGCTCTTTGCGGCGCGATCCGTAAACCGAGGCGACCGCGAGCGCGTAGAAAATCCACTGTGCGAAGATGAATAGTGAAAAAAGATCTTCGAACTGACCGGTTAGGACCATGAGGCAAGAAATCACCGCTTGAAAGACGATCGCTCCTGCTGGCGTACGGTAACGCGAGTTGATTCCGTCGGCCACGCGAAAGAACAGGCCGTCTCGCGCCATGGCATACGGCACGCGTGAACCGGTGAGCACCGAGGAATTGAGCGTGGTAAACGCGGAGAGGACCATCGCCGCGGTGATCCATGCGGCGGCGCGCGCTCCCGCAAAGACGCGCACGGTTTCCGAAGCGACGTTTTGGGCCGTGGCGACCGCTTCCATGGGCAGGACTCGGAAATACACGGCGTTTGCCAGCAGATAAATCACGCCGACGGTCATCGTGCCGCCTACCAGCGCACGCGGAATGTTTTTTTGCGGATTGATAATTTCTGAACCCGCGAAGGTTAAGTCCATCCACCCGTCATAGGCCCACAGTGCGGCGACCATCGCGGTCAAGAATGCACGAAAGAGGCCGAGATTCAAGGAGTGCGGGAAAAGGGGGTGCGTGCTCGGCGGGCGTTTTCCTGCAAGCAAGAAACCCAGAACCACGACCGCGAGGATGGCGCCGATTTTGAGCGCGGTGAGCAAGACTTGCAACCGGCCCGCCAAACGAACGCCGAGATAATTGATAAAGCTCATGAACGCGATGGCGGCCGCGCCAACGGGTTGCGCCCAGGTGAACACGAACTCTGACGCATGGGTGGTAAATGGCACGCGCAAGTGCAGGGTGAAGATGGGCGTGGGAAGCGCGGGCACAAAGAAGCTCAGGAAGATCAGAAAGCCCGAGGCAATCGTGGCAAGGGAGGAGGGCTTACCCACCAGGTTGTTCATCCAGCCAAACAGGAAGCCCCACACGGGCCCCAAACCACGCCTGAGGTAAACGTACGCACCGCCGGCTTCGGGCATCGCCGCGCCCAGTTCGGCGATGGTCAATGCACCGAATAGAGAGAGTGCTCCGCCAACGATCCAAACCAGGAAGACCAGTCCTACTGAACCGGTGGCGCGCGTCATGGCGCTCGGCACGAGGAACACACCGGTGCCGATGATGTGGCCGACCACCATGGCCATCGCGGCCCACGGGCCCAGACCCTGCACCAGTCCCAGACGCTTTCCGTTCATGTCCCTCCACTTTGACAAACTGCCGTCTTCGTGACGGCATTTCTACCTCTGAAGGGACACCAAAAGGTAACGCAGAGAAAGTACAGGGCGCTCAGAGAACCCGGAGAAGCTCATGGTGGACTCTTCTTGCGCGCTATTCGGCTCACAAGCGAAGCAATCCCGAGCGTCACGCACGCGCCGATAAGGAAGTACCACGTATACGCTACTTTCGTGAACTGAAATATGCTCAAGACGGCCACAAGCCCTGCGAACATTCCAATGAGTGCGCCACGCGCATTTGCCCCGCGGTCAAACGTTCCTAATAAGAACAAACCGAGCAAACTGCCAAAGGGAAGCGAGGCTACGGTCAGTCCTGCTTCGAGCAGCGGCCCCCATTTGACGAACCCGAAACCCATCAACACGAGGCCCCATACCAAGGTCATGCCACGCGACACGCGCAAGAATTTGCGCGTGTCAATGCCCCGTCCCCAGAGCTTTCCAAAATCCAGTACGCTCGAAGCGGCCAACGAATTTAGAGAGCCGCTGGCATTGGACATGGCCACCGCCACGATGGACGCGAGCAGCAGGCCGGCCAGCCCTACGGGCACCTCGCGTGCGAGAAAGAGCGGCAGGATACGATCGGCCCTATCTCCGGGAGAGAGAAGTGGCGTGTGCCGCGCAAATACGAAGAGCAGCACACCAATCAACAGAAAAATAGTGAATTGAACGAGAACAATAACGCCGCTGGTCAGGAGCGCAAGGCCGCTGTCGCGTTGACTTCTTGCAGCGAGCAAGCGCTGCACGATGGTCTGGTCGGTACCGTGAGTTGCCATGGTGAGAAACGAGCCGCCGATCACTCCGGACCAAAACGTATATTTGGTCGCGAGGTTCCAGGAGAAATCGAGGAACTGGAGTTTATGGCCTGCTGCGGCCGCGACCTGCGTTACTTCGTTCCAGCCACCGGGAATCCGGTGTTGCAACACGACCAGCGTGATGGCGCTCCCGGTCATATAGACAAGCAGTTGCGCGACGTCGGTCCAAATCACCGCCTTCATGCCGCCTTCGAAGGTGTAGAGGATGGTCAGGGAAATGACAATTACGACCGCGAGGCGCTCGGAAGTACCCAGCACTACGCTGACTACGAGAGCGATTGCTGAAACCCGCACACCTTCGGCAATCGCGCGCGTAACCAGAAACGTCGTGGCGGCTACTGCGCGCATTTTTTCGCCGAAGCGTTTTTCGATGAGTGCGTAGGCGGTGAGGAGTTCTCCGCGGAAATAGCCGGGTAACAGCACCAGCACAATCAACACGCGCCCGATGAGGTAACCGAACACCAGTTGGATGAAGGTCAGATTATCGGCGTAAGAAATCGCGGGAGCGCCAATGATCGTGAGGGTCGAAGTTTCCGTCGCGACAATGGAAAAAGCCAGCGCCCACCACGGCGCGGTGCGCCCGCCGAGAAAATACTCGCGGCCTGCGGCTTGCGTGTCGGCTGCCGCACCGGCCTGCTGCATGCGGCGGAAGCGCATGCCGAGCGCTGTCACTCCGAGCAGGTAGGCAATAACGATGGTCAAGTCGAGCGGATGGATGCGCATCGCGCAGAGATTATAGGTATCCTGGGGTGTTTCTTCGCGGTTTTTCTTGAGCCTCCTGCCATTCAACCCACAGGAACTTACTTCTTTAGGATCGCAAAAAGACTGCTGTAAGAATCCGTCCAAGGTTTATCGAGACCGGCGGCAAGCGGCTTTCCAGCTTTTTCAATGCCGGGGAATTCCTTGAGAACGCCGCGATTCGCCAGCAGGGCCCACCTAGCCACAAAGATTTCGTTCGCGGGGTCGCCCCCTGTGTCGATAATCACAGCTTCTTTGCCGAGTTTCTGGGCAGCGGCCGACACCACGGGGTCCAGATCCAAATACCTGTTCGAAATGTGGACCGCCAGGGCGCCATCCGCTCGTAGATGCCGAAAGTAGAGTTCGAAAGCCTCCAGCGTCAACAGATGTACCGGAATCGCATCGCCTGAGAAGGCGTCCACTGCTAGTAGGTCGAATTGTTCCGGATGTTGACGTTCCAGGGCCAGGCGCGCATCCCCCAGTTTGAATGCAATGTGCGCCTTCGAATCTTGCACGAAGGTGAAGTCGCGCTGGGCGATCTGCAGAACCAATGGATTGATTTCGTAAAACGTATACTCGTCGCCTGGTCGCCCATAGGCGGCGACTGTGCCGGCCCCCAGCCCGATCACACCGACGTGTAACGGCCCGCGTGTGGAGAGCGCCCGGAGCGCCACGCCGACTCCGGAATTTGTGGAGTAGTAGGAAGTCGTCTGATCCCGGCGCCCAGGCGCCAAAAACTGCAAGCCGTGGCTGATCGTTCCGTTCATCAGCCTCCGGAACCGGGAATCGCTGATGGCGCCCGGCCGCTCGTCATTCTTCAGCAACACAACATTCGGCGCGACTTCGTCGCTAACGCGCAAGACCCCATAGAAATTCCGAGCCATGCGCATCGTGCCAGCAGATTCGGCGCGGGCAAGGAAAAACAAGCTAACAAGGATCGTCGCTGCCAGAGCTTGCATGATCATCCAGGCTGCCCGCCAACGCGGTTGCCAAAAAGGACTTGCGGGATCAACGCGATGGACTAGAACCACCAACAGCGTGCAAGCCCCCAGGGCCACATGCAGTTCGTAAAATCCCGAGAAGATCTGCGGCGCGAGAAGAGCGACAAATGCCGCGCCCGCCACGCTTCCAAGAGAGCTCCAAAAATAAAATGACGTCAGTTGCGAGGGATCGGGCTTCAATCGTGCCAGTTCTCCATGGCAAAACATACAGCAGACAAAGAGGCCCGAACAAAAGAACGAAATCAACACCCAGAGAGGGAGTGCTGTGAGCGACGGGGAAAGCGCGTAAGTCATCCCGCCCAACCAAACACCGAGCAGCCGCAAGAAAATCATCCGGGGATACCAGCCGCTGCTCCCGAAGCACAAAATAAAGCTAAGCAAGTACAGACTGAGTGGGATGATCCACAGGAAGGGCACCGCGGCGATGTTTTGCGAAATATGATTGGTAATGGCTAGAAGCAGCGCCGAACTGCACGCGGGAAGCGCCATCCAGAGCATCCGCGTGTTCCAATTAGTTTGTGTCACCTCCGCTTCTTGGTGGCGCGACTTTCCGTTGCTGCGTGGTTGCGAGATGGCAATTACTCCGCACGCGACCGCAAACGCGGCGTAAGCTACAGACCAACTCCAGCCCTGCCGCACGGTCGACAGCCGCGGTTCGACCAGCGTGGGATAGCTCAGCAGCCCGAGCAGCGAGCCCGCGTTGGAAAGTGCGTACAAACGATAGACGCCGCGGTCTCGTCTTGTGCTTGCGAGCCAAGCTTGCAAAAGCGGGCTGGTCGTGGAAAGCAGAAAGAAGGGCATTCCCACCGTCAGCGCCAGCACCCATAAAATGTGCAACGCAGGATGCTCGGGTCCGAGCGGTTTGAGAGAATCCCGCGGCAGAATTGGCAGGAGGAGCAGGCTAGCAGCAAGAAGAGCGGCGTGGAGCCAGCCTTGCGCCCGCGATCCGAGCCGGCGCGTCAGTAAGTGCGCGTAGAGATAGCCGAGCAGCAGGACCACTTGAAAGAACAGCAGGCAGACCGTCCAAACCGCGGCCACTCCGCCGAACCACGGAAGAATGATTTTTGCGATAAGCGGTTCGACTTGGAAGAGCAGAAACGCGCTCACGAAAATTGTCAGCGCCTTCAAAAGCTTTAGGTTTCCCCCGAAGGATGGCTGGACCGTGGGATTTGCTGCTGAGGTTTCGGCGGCCATACTGCGCGGGAAGATTATACGCAGAGCAAGACTTCAGCCCGGCATCTTTCTTTCGCTCGCTGGATAGGTGACGGAACAGCGTGCTGTTCGCGCCGATGCCGAGCGCAAGTGTTAGCACCGCGACCGCAGTGAATCCGGGATTTTTACGCAGCACGCGAAGACCGTCGCGCACATCTTGTCCAAGGTGCGTCATGATCGGCTCCCGATTGGCCGCACCCACACAAGCAGGCCGAGCCGTCATCAGGAGCTACGGAAATGCTGCGGGTTTTGTTCCGCGAGCTAGATCAGCGGATCACAATAGCGACCCATGAGCCCTGAACGTTATTAAATAGCCTTCATTCGTACCGCAGTGCCACCATGGGATCGACCTTCATCGCCCTTCGCGCCGGAATATAACAAGCCACGAAAGCTGAAAATGCCAGCAACAGGGTGACGGTCAAAAAGGTCATCGCATCCGTGGGCTCAACCCCAAAGAAAAAACTCGAAACAAGTCGCGTTAGAACATTAGCGCCGACTAATCCAACACACAATCCAACGAGCGTAAGCCAGACTCCACGCCCTAAAACGTGCATCAAAACCGCGCGGCGGCTCGCGCCGAGCACCATGCGAATTCCAAGCTCCCGTGTCCGTTGTCCGACCACGTAGGCCATCACACCGTACACGCCGACAACTGCAACGCACAAACCAATCATGCCCAGCACCGTCATCAGTCCGCCGGTTTCGAAAAGTCCGCCCAGCGACCCGAACAGTAGTCGTTCGAGCGTCCGTACATCGGAGGCGGCTAGTACAGGGTCAAGGGAGGCTAACTCATGGCGGATCCCGGCGGCGAGGTTGTGTGGATCGCCGACTGCGCGGGCCGCAAGGTGGCTCGAGACGGGAGGAAACTGGCGATAAGACACGTAGATCACTTTTTCCGGCGCGTTATCGGTCCAATCGTATTCAACGTCACTTACCACGCCCACAACGGTCAGCCACGGCTCGTCGGAGTTGGGCAAGCCAAGTTTGAGGTGCTGGCCAATCGGGCTTTCACCGGGCCAATACAGCCTCGCCAGCTTCTCGCTGACGATCGTGACAGGCATCGAAGATTCGCGGTCGCTCTTCGCAAATCCGCGGCCTTCCAGAACAGTGAGCCCCATCGTTCGGAAAAAGTTTGCGCTGACCGTTTGCACAACGGCGTGTCGTTCATGCGGTAACGTGGGCCGGCCGTTGATCACAAATTCCCGCCATATTGTCTCGTTGTTACTCAACGGCGGAGTCGTGAAAACGCTCGCGGAAACCACTCCGGGCATAGCCTCGAGGCGTTCCACGGCTTCGTTGAGGAATGCTCTGCGCCGTTGGGAATCCTCGTAGCGCGATCCTCTCAGGTCCACGTGCACGGTAAGTAGCGTCTTCGGATTAAAACTGCGCGCATCACCCAGCATGTTCGCAAATCCCTTGATCATCAGCCCGGCTCCGGTAAGCAGAATCAGGGCGAGCGAAACCTGTGCGCACACGAACACGCTGCGAAGCTTCAGTGATGATGGGACTGAAGAGGAAGTAGCGCCTGCTCCTTTTAAACATTCGATCAGTTTTGGGCTCGCAGTTTGTATCGCAGGGATGACGCCGCACAACACCGCAACGAGCAGAGTGACCAGGGTTCCAAAAACGAGCGAAGCCTTGTCTAATCCCAGTTGCGACCAACCGGCAATTTGCCGCGCTGTTTCTGCAGGCATGCCGGAGGCCAGCAGCGCCAATCCGATCCTTGCGAGCGCTAATCCTAGCAGCGCGCCCAGAACGGCCACGAGCGCCGTTTCCGTGAGCAATTGCCGTACGACGCGGGTCGGCCTCGCTCCCAACGCTGTGCGTAAGGTTATTTCCCGCTTGCGTGCAAGCCCGCGTGCCAGCAGCAAATTCGCCACATTCGTGCACGCGATCAATAGGAGAAATCCGGCGGCGCCCATGAGCGTCATCGTGAAAACCGGAGTCAAGTTGCCGTTGATTTGCTCCCGGAACGGGTGGAGCTTCAGCTCGAGCTTTTGCCTTCCCGGTGGATAATCCCTTTCAAGCGCGGCAGCGAGAGCCGCAGCTTTCGGCCGCGCGCGCTTTTCGTCCAGCCCGGATTCCAGCATGCCGAGCGTGTGAAGCTCTCCGGGAGACACCTGATTCCAGTCTTGCGCGCTCAAAGCCAAGGGCATCCACAATTGCGCCCCTGTTGGAAAATCAAAATCGCTCGCGGCAACTCCAACAATGGTGATCTCTCGATCTTCCAATCGCAGCATCCGTCCAATGACGTTTCGATCTTCTGCAAAATGATTTTGCCAGAAACCGTAACTCAGGATGGTCACCGACCGGCCTGGCTGGAACTCTTCTGGGAGGAAATTGCGGCCAAGGACGAATCGCGCGCCGAGCATCGAAAAGAATTCCCTCGAGACTTTGGCTGCTTCGAAGCGCTCAGGCAACGGATCGCCGGGGAACGTCGCCTCGGTCCAGATGTAAGCGGCAGTCTGCGCGAACAATGGAGTGTCACGGCGCAGCGCCTGAAAGCTTTTCGGCGGGACCCCACAGCAACTGCCATCCGGCAGCCCTTCATGTACAACCATCAGGCGTTTCGGCTCCTGAACCGTGGGAAGAGGATTGAAGAAAATCGCATTTGCCAGCCCGAATACGGCCGTGTTTGCTCCGATTCCCAGTCCGAGAGTGAGGAGCACTACGGCAGTGAAGCCAGGATTCTTCCCAAGCATCCGCAGTCCGTACCGCAGATCCTGAAGTAGGCTTTCGACGAAGTTCACGCCGCGTGCTTCGCGGCATTCTTCTTTCGCGCGCTCGATGCCGCCAAATGCAATGCGTGCGCGCCGCAGCGCCTCTTCGCGCGGCACGCCGCCGCGCACCAAATCCTCCGCGAACGCCTCGATGTGAAAGCGCAGCTCCGCGTCCATCTCGCCTTCCATCCGCCCCCGCCGCGCCACCGCCCGCATCCACGACCGAATGCGACTCCACAACTTCATACTTCCTCCGGCGTGCCGCCCAAAATCTCGCCTACGTAATCACCCAACCGCCCGCCACGATCACCGCGTCACTCGTACCTCAGCGCTACCATCGGATCCACCCGAATGGCCCTTCGCACAGGAACAACGGCTGCAGCCAGACAAGCGGCTGCCACTGCTAGGGCGGCTGAACCCATCGAAAGAGGATCGGCCTCACTCAGACCAAATAGCATTGCCTTGAACAAGTGCGTAGCGGCAACCGCCGCGCCGATTCCAACCACACCGCCGATGGCCAGTTCTAAGCAAGCCTCCCGGATTACCATCCAGATCAAGCCCTCTCGCGGAGCGCCCAATGCTATCCGCACACCGATTTCTCGCGTGAGCGAGGCCACAGAGCTCCGCCACCACCTCTTGTGAAGTAAGAGTATCTGCCACCAAATCGGCGGCGGCCTTGATATTGTCGACGGCTAGATCGGGATTCACGTTGCGAATTGCGGCACGAACGGAGTTAAGCAGCGCCTCTGGATTACCGACGGCGTGAATTTCAAAATTGTAAGCTCCAAGATCGTCAAAGCTTGCGCTCGTTAGTGGCGCGTACATGCGCCGCCTTACAGCGTCCCGGACACTGTGGTCGTGGACGTCGTGCGCAACGCCGACAATCTCGAAGGTCTCCGGATGTTCGGAGTCTTGTATCGTGATCTTATGTCCGATGGGATTCCGTGCTCCAAAGTAAAACCTCGCAAAGGTTTCATTGACGACAGCAACTTGAGCCGCCCGGGCAAAATCCTCCGAAGTAATTTCGCGCCCCAATACGATCGGAACTCCAATCGTGCTGAAATAATTGGGCCCCACTTCGTCGTCGGCGGTCACGTCGTCCTGCTGATTTGTGGAAGCCGCACCATCGATGCGAATGAGGTCGGAGGATTCGTCACCGCTGAATAGTCCATTGCTGGAACAAGTGACGCTCCGAACGCCGGGCACGGCCGCCAGCCGGCCCAGCAACTCTCGCGTCATGTTTTGAATGGCAGCGCCTCGGTAACCGCTCTCGAGCAGGTCCACTCGAGCCAACAAGAGCTGCTCTCGGCTGTAGCCAAGGTCTGCTTCCTGCAGATTGTGCAAGCTGCGCACCAGCAAGCCCGCAGTCATCAGCACCAGCACGCCAAGCGCGATTTGTGCGCTCATCAGAACGCGTCCGAATTTGCCCTTCACGCCTGACTCAGTGCCACGCCCGCCCTCCTTCAGCACCACGCCTGGCTTCAAGTGCAGGAATCGCAGCGCAGGCGCGAGTCCGAAGACCACCGCGGCGGACAAACAGATGCCGGCGGAAAACCCGAGCACACGCCAGTCGAGCCCCAGCGACAGAGAACTACTCGTGCGGTCGCCGGTGTTCGCCAAGCTCACAAGTACCGCCAAACCCCAATGGGCCAGCAGCAGGCCAAGCGCGCCGCCCAAGAACGCCACCGACACCGATTCCGTCAGTAATTGCCGAACAATGCGTCCTGGCCCTGCGCCCATCGTCAGGCGAAGTGCGATTTCCTGCCGGCGCGCCTCCGAGCGGGCCAGCAGCAGGTTGGCCACGTTGACGCACGCAACCAGCAACACCAACGCCACCATGCCTTGGAGCAGCAGCAAGGGTGCAGAGAATTGCTGCCGCAGCCTCGACAGCCCGCGGCTCCCCGGCGATACCTCGACGGCGATTTTCATTCCGCCAATGGCGCCGCGATCATCAGAAGACATCCTGCCATTGAGCGTAACCGTGAGCGCTTCTTTCACCACGGCGTTCACATTGGTCCGCGCCTGGTCGACGGTCACGCTCGGCTTCAGCCGCCCGATTATTAGCAGGGCCGCGTCGTTTACGCTTTCTAGAAAATTCCGGCCGGGCATAAGCTGAGGCTGCATCATCATCGGCACCCACAAATCGGGCCGGTCTCCCACAACCTCGCCAAGGAAGCGGGGCGGAGCGACTCCGATGATCGTGAACGGGTAATTGTTCAGCCGCACTTTTCGGCCGATGACCGATGCGTCGCCGGAAAACCGCCGCTGCCAATATCCATAGCTGATCACCAGCACAGGATCGCTTCCCGGTGTGCGGCCATCGCCGGTCGTGAATGTCCGTCCCAGAAGCGCTTCGATCCCGAGCGTCTCGAAGTAATTCTCTGTGACCAGTCTTCCCCGAGCCGTCTCCGAGCCTCCATCCACAGCGATCCGTACGTCGCCAAGATTCGAGCTGGCCAGCACGGAGGAAAACACTTGGTTGTTGTCCCGAACTTCGCGATAGAGGGGATAAGAAAATACATCTGTCCTTGGCGTTCCCGTGCCCCAAGAATGAACCTTGGCTGGATTGCCCACGGTTACAAGCTCCTCCGGGTGCTTCACGGGAAGCGCTCTCAGCATGACCGCATTGATCACCGTGAAAATGGCCGCGTTCGCTCCGATGCCGAGAGCCAGCGTGAGCACCGCAACTGCCGTAAAGCCGGGGCTCTTGCGCAGCGTGCGCAAGCCGAATCGCAAATCCTGAAAGATGCTTTGAACAAAGTTCACACCGCGCGCTTCGCGGCATTCTTCTTTCGCTCGTTCGACGCCGCCAAACTCAATCCTCGCTCGCCGCCGCGCCTCTTCGCGCGGCACGCCGCTGCCCACCAAATCCTCTGCGAACGCCTCGATGTGAAAGCGCAGCTCCGCGTCCATCTCGCTCTCCATCCGCCCCCGCCGCGTCACCCCCCGCAACCACGACCGAACGCGACTCCACAACTTCATACTTCCTCCGGCGTGCTGCGCAAAATTCCTGCAATGACGTCGGCCATGCGGTTCCACTTTTCCGCTTCCGTTTGCAATTTGCGTTTGCCTGCTGCGGTGAGCCGGTAGTATTTCGCTTTGCGCTTGTTTTCCGATTCGCCCCACTCGCTGGTGATCCAGCCTTGATGCTCCAGGCGATACAGCGCGGGATACAGCGAACCTTGCTGAATCTCCAGCCGGTCCTTCGAAATCTGCTGGATGCGTAGCAAAACGCCGTAGCCATGCAACGGGCCCAGCGACACCGCTTTGAGAATCAGCATGTCCAGCGTGCCCTGCAGCAATTCCATCTGTTTGTCCATGAAAGCATCTCTCCTAGATGATCTAGGAATCTACCGCGCTTCTCCTAGGCTGTCAAGGAGAAAGAAGACACACAGTGCACGGTTATTTTTGCCCGTCATTTTGAGCGCAGCGAGGAATCGGCTTTTGCCACCGGGCTAAAACTCTTGTCCAACACGCCTCGCTTCGTGATCGGATCGATTCCCCTGCAACTCTTTTCGCGTATCCTCTTTGCATGAAATGCGCTCTCGGATTTGATGGCGGCGGCACAAAAACCGAATGCGTCTTGATGGACGAAACGGGCACGATTCTCGCGCGCTCTCGTTCCGGCGCGTCGAACGCGGTTAACGCAGGCGCAAAAGCTTCCGCTGCTGCTCTCGCTGCCGCGGGCACAGAAGCACTTCGCTCCGCAGCCAAATCTCCTTCTGATGTCGCATTTATTCTTGCGGGTATTTCCGGAGCAGGCGAGCCATCAGTCCGTGCGGAAATTCACAAGAATCTCAAGCCGGCCTTCACGCAGGCTACTATCGTCATCACCAGCGACTTGATTCTTTCCCTTGTCGCGACGGGAGAAATTCCCAGCCTCGTGGTCAACGCCGGCACTGGCTCGTTTGTTGTAGGCAGAACTTCGCCTCTCAAACTCGCTCGCGCCGGCGGATTCGGCCCCATTATTGGCGATCCCGGCAGCGCTAACGATATCGGCCGGATAACCGTGGCGCGCTGCTTCCAGAAGGTCCTCAATAAGGAAAAATCTCTGCTGGCTGACGAAATCTGCCGCACCTTCGATTGCCCTTGGCCCCAGTTTGTCGATCTTGCCCGCGAGCAGCCCACCGTGATCTTCCCCAAAGTGTTTCCCATCGTCGCGAAAGCAGCGGAATCAGGCGATCTGTCCGCACGAGCCATCCTGACCAGCGCCGCCATGGATTTGATAGACCAGGTCCGTGAAGTCGTCGACCAACTCCAATTGCGAAGTACAAAATTCTTGCTTGCAAAAACGGGCGGAGTCTTTGACGGCAGCGCTTTTCTCAACGGCCAATTCGATCTTCTTCTAGGGAAGATGGTTCCAAATGCGCGGCCTGGCCCGCTCCCTCGGCCAGTTGCCGAATCCGCCGCGCTGCTCGCGCGCGATGCCTTGACGAGCCCGCTCGAAATCCCCGAAAGTTAATTCATGCCGGAATCCATCCCTCCCGAAGCCGCTGCTCGCGAGACGGTTGCCGGGGCTCGCGAGCGCGCGCCCGTCGCCACCGGCGACGAGCTTTCCGCGCTGCTGCATCATCCCTCCTCGGATGTGCTCTTGGCGCTGCTCGACAATCCCGCGCTCGATGAACCGCAACTCTGTTTGCTCCTGGGGCGCAACGACCTTCCCGGCGAAATTCTTGAAGAAGTAGGCAGGCGCAAGCCGCTGCTCAAAAGCTATCGCGTCAAGAAGGCGCTCTGTTTCCACCCGCGCGGACCGCGCCTCGTCACCTTGCGCCTTATCCGCGATCTTTATCTCATGGACCTCGTCCAGCTCGCGCTTTCGCCTGGCGTTCCCGCGGAACTCAAGCGCAACACCGAAGAACAACTGCTTATGCGCCTTCCGCAAATCCCTCTGGGCCAGAAAATCACGCTGGCCCGCCGCGGTCCGGCGCGCGTCGCAGGCGCGCTACTCGCAGAAGGTCATGCGCAGGTGCTCTCCGTGGTTCTCGACAATCCCTATCTCACCGAAGCGCAAGTCCTGAAAGCTCTTTCCCGCGAAAAGCTGCCATCCGCAGTAGTTCCAGCAATCATTCAACACCGCAAATGGTCCATCTCCTACAACATTCGAATCGCTTTGCTTCGCCAGCCCAACGCACCTTTGGCCACCATTCTTTCTTACCTGCCACAACTCACCGTCTCCGACCTTCGCGAACTTGCTGCCCCGGGGATCGTTCCTGAAACTTTGCGCCGCTACATCCAAGCCGAAGTTCAGCGCCGCCTCGGTGCCGGCGCGTCCCCCAAAGGTCCTCCGGCCTCCAAAGAGCAATAAAGTCGCAGGTCTTCTTTTGAAGTGATATTGCGAATCATCCCGAGCCTGCCTGCTGCAGACAGGCACAGCGAGGGTCTGCTTTTCACAGATGCACAAGAAGAGGCAGACTTTGCCACTGGGTTTGCATGGCTTATCTCTCTAGGTACGATTGACGGGAACAAAACATCGTTTTCCGGTGTCGTATTTCTTGTGGTGGGAACTAGCGTATGCTTGAGACGTCCATACGGCGATTCTTTTTGGGCTCCGCAGCACGTTTACCGAGGCAGGGGGTCACTTCCAAGAGATGAGTTTGCGGGATCAGCCGTCCCGGCGACTGGAACGCCGCTGGGCGCCGCGCTACTCGTTCCGCGCCAGCCTCGACATCGAATGGGGCTCCGCACTCCTGCGCGGCAACACGCGCGACATCAGTTCCAATGGAATGTTTATCGAAGTGCCCGACACTTTGTGGGTCGGCGCGGGCTTCACTGCCCGCCTGCATCTTCCTCGGCCGGTCAAGCTCGATTGCCTGGTGAAGCGTGTCGAACCTGGCAGCGGCATGGGTGTCTCGGTAGCTCTCTCCGAAAGCGAAAGTCACAAGGCCTACCGCGAGCTTTTGTCTTCGCTTGCTCCCCCCGGCGATTAACGGCGGCTTATACTAGAGTAGACCCTGTTTCCAACCGGGCCATGTGTGGGGAGGAATGACTCGCTGCTTGGACTGCGGATCGCCAAGAACCGCGGATCAGTGTCCCGCCTGCGGGCTCACTTCCGCGGCGGCCGAGGTAATGTTTCGGCGCAGATTCTTGAAGCGCACGGGCGTATTTCTTGCCGGGTCGTTGGTTTTTCCTTATGTCAGCCAGATTTATCCTCCGCTCGATGTAGACCTCATGTTGGTCGTTTTCGGCGTAATTTTCTTTCTGGCCCTGGCCATTGCCGTGATTCTCGACCGGCGCGCGCGCAAGCACCTGGAACTCGAAACGCTGAAGCACGTCTACGCAGGGTTTATTTTGTTGCCCTGGATTTTCGCGGGCATGCTCTTTGTGAACGGCAGACTCGATTCTCCCAAAAATGTTGTGTATCACGCTGAGACGGTCACCGGACGTTACAACATGCCGGGCATCGTGCGCGGCTCACGGCGGCTCATCGTGACCTCCTGGCGCGAGGGGCAAAAATACGAGCGGCTCGCCGTGGATGCCGATGACTTCGACCGCTTCAAGCCCGGCGACCAGGTCAATGTCGGCGTCGAGCCGGGCGCGCTATGGATTCCGTGGTATTACGGCATCTACCGCCGGTGAAAACAGTTTTCAGTCATAAGCATAGACTGCGGGAGCAAGACCCTACTCCTTCTTGGAACGCAAAGGCTTACCCCCACTTCTTTTCTCGCTCCCAAACGAGGGATGCCCCGTATCATCCGGCCGGTGTCGGTGTGGGGCGCTGGTGCGCTCTCGATGCATAGCCGATGGCCTTCCCGCCGGAAGAATCGCACCTGATCGGTTCCGACCCAGGCCTCGTTCCATGCGATGTCGACGGTGGTGACGAACTGGTTGCCGTCAACGCGATACCTCCCGGAATAGGCCACCGCGGAGCGAAACGCGACATCGCGATCCTCTACGGTGCGCGGCGGTTTGCGGCCTGCCGCCGTAATGACCGCCATCAAGCGTCCTTCCGGAGTAAGAATCACATACCCCTTGGGATGCTCACCGTAGGGAAGCGTCCGCTCCTTGGTCTGCACATCCTCGAAAATGCATGAAACGAGTTTCCATGTGCCAACAGGACTCTCCTCAGTTGCCTGCGACTCAGTCAGTTTGCGCTGCACTCTGGTGGACTTCTTCGTTCGGCTCAATGAATTTCATCCTTCTCGAAAGGAGCGCAGCATCGTCCACGCTCAGGGTAAAGCTGCGCCCCTACAACAGAATTCAGTACATCGGCTGGCCGTTGGGCTTCAGCGGAATTTGCAATTGCAAAACATAGCCGTTCTTGCCGAGGCGGAACGAAAACTGCTCCATGGGGCCTACATCGCGCGTCTTCCACTCCGGAGTTTCGAGCGGCTCGCTGGGTTTGTCGGCGAGCGACCATTCCACGTTATGGCCCGCGGGCTTCACCGTTTGCGGATCGACTTCGTAGACTTCCTGCTCTTTCACATCCACCAGCAAATAGCGCTTCCAGAGGCGCACCAGCAATAATCCCTTTTTCTCCGTGTGATACATGCTCCAGGATTTTGGTGCCTCGTCATTGAATTTCACAATCGCAAATTCCACCGATTTCCAAACGCTCTTGTTCAGGGAGGCCTGCGGGTAAACCACAAGACAACTAACAAGCAGAACCAATCCAGAGCTAAGGCATCGCCGGATCATCAGAGATCCCACATTGAAAAAATCCGAAGCAATATCAGGAGCGACGAAAGCCCACAGGCGGGCCGTCTCCGTGTTCCTCATGAGTGCCAAGCTAGTGAGTTGTCCGCTCACGGCGACTTTGATGCCGAAGACAAACCACCGCAGTTCCGACAGGCCCACGAGAGCAATGGACACAATAGCGAGATAGCTCCCCCACGCTGGCGCAATGATCCTCGGAGTTGTCCGCCGCCAACGTCGAATCGTCCCAATCAGGATTATGAGCGGCGCTACAGCGACGAGGCACCATGCCAGGATCATAGCTTTACCTCGGAGAAGGATTTGTCGAGGAGGCGGATGGCTTCGTCGACGTCGGCTTTGGAGGTATTAAGCATGGGGGCGAGGCGGAGGACGTTGCCATAGAGGCCGCCCTTGCCGATAAGCAAGCCGTTCTGGCGGCCGCGCTCCATCACTTGCGTAGTGGCTTCCGGAGCGGGCTCTTTGGTTTTGCGGTCTTTCACGAGTTCGAGCGCCTGCATCAGGCCCATGCCGCGCACGTCGCCAATGCGCGCATGCTTCTGTTGCAACTCTTCAAGTTTGCCGCGGAAATAGCTTCCCACGACGTGCGCGTTTTCGAGCAGATTTTCTTCTTCGATCAATTCGATGGTGGCCTTGGCGGCGACGCTCGTGACGGGATTCCCGCCGAAAGTGGCAATGTTCGCGCCCCGGAAGCTGCCGGCGATTTCCGGCGTGGTGACGGTGAGGCCGATGGGCACGCCATTGGCCATGCCTTTGGCGCTGGTGATCATGTCCGGCACAACTTCCCATTGCTCGATGCCGAACCATTTCTTGCCGGTGCGCCCCCAGCCGGTTTGCACTTCGTCGGAGATAAACAGCGCACCGTATTGCTTCACGATTTTGAAGACAATTTTGAAATATTCCTTCGGCGGAGTGATGAAGCCGCCGACACCCTGAATCGGCTCGGCGATGAATGCGGCGATGTTGCCGCTGGTGCCGGTCTGAATGAGATTTTCAACGTCGTCGGCGCAAGCGACTTCGCACTCGGGATACTTCAAGTGCAGCGGGCATCGGTAGCAGTAGGCATTCACGGCATGGGCGATGCCCACGCCAATGACGCCGCCTTTGCGGTAATTCGAGTGGGCGGTGACGCCTTTGGCGAGCGCCGAGCCGCCGGAATAGGCGTGGCGCAGCGCGACCACGTCAAAACTTCCCGTGGACATGCGCGCGAGAAGGATGGCGGCTTCGTTGGCTTCCGTGCCGGAGTTGGTGAAGAAGCTTTGCTTCAGGTTGCCGGGAGTGATCTGCGCAACTTTTTCCGCCAGCGCGACGATGTGCTCGTTGGGATAGAGCGTGGAGGTGTGCTGGAGGCGGTTCACCTGCGCGGCCACTTTGCTCGAAACTTTGGGATTGCAGTGACCGACCGAGACGGTGAGGATGCCCCCGAAGAAGTCGAGATACTTGTTGCCGTCGAGGTCCCAGAGGTACTGCATCTCGCCGCGGTCGGCGACCAGTGGCTGCTCGAAGTAGTTGGTTACCGAAGGCCAGAGGTATTTCTTGTGCTTAGCGACGACTTCGTCGCTGCGCGCGCTGCGGGCGAGTTTGGATGCGGGAACGGAATGAGCGGGAGTGGTCATGGAAGAGTCCTTGCGTAAATTGGATATGTCGAGTGTACGACAGGACATGAAACATTGCGTAGTGGGCAGTGAGTGGTGGGTAAGCCCCGGGGGAAGTGGCGAGTGGCGAGGTAACGGGCAACTGGAAAAGCAAAAATGGAAAATGGGCAGAGGTACCCCCATCAGACTCACGGCTGCACTTGTCGAACGAGGTGAAAGCGGCGGCAAGCCGCCGCCTTCCAAAATGCCGGGCTGAAGCCCGGCTACAGAGCGTGAAAACCGGCACCCTCTGTTCATTTGAGCCCGAAGCCGTGTTTTGAAGAGAGATTCCTCTCTAACGCAGGCCGACGCGTTGTGTCTTGCAAAACCATCAGGGACGCAAACAGTACGCAGGAGCGAACGCGTAAGAAAAGGCGTCGGCCTGCTGCGTTCGGAATGACAATAATGGGAAAGGCTCCGGGCGCCAAACTGGAGCTAAAGCGGCGATCCCCTAAAGGATTTTGCAGGCCCTTTGAACAGCTGCAAGAAGTCTGAGAAGCAGATTCCTTGCTCCGCTCGGAATGACAATTTGTGGATGCGAAACTGAGGGCTACTTGCGGAGGAGGGACTGGACGGCGTCGCGGAATTGGCGGCCGGTGGTGATGCGGAGGCCGTTGCGCAGTTCCAGTTCGAAGACGCCGTTCATCAGGCTGTGCACCGCCAGGATGCGCGAGACGTTGACGATGCGGCCGCGGTGGACGCGGAGGAATTTGGCGGGATCGAGACGTTTCTCCAGCCTAGTGAGCGTTTCGCTCATCAGATGCGTTTTGGGGCCGCAGTGCAGTTGCACGTAATTGTTGGCCGATTCGACCCAGTCCACGGTATCCGCGGGGACGAACTCGTAGCGTTGCCCGTTGCGAATCACGAAGCGTTCGGGTGCTGCTTTCGTAGCGCTTCGCAGCAAGCTCTCCAGCTGCTGCGTAACGGCTTCGCGATTTTTTGCGGCGTGCCTTTCGCGCGCCCGGGCGATGGCGGCCCTCAACCGCGCTTCATCGAAAGGCTTTAATAGGTAGTCCACCGCGTTCATCTCAAACGCGGACACCGCGTATTCGTCATGAGCGGTGGCAAAAATGACCAACGGCATGCGCTCCGCGCCGACCTGGCGAATCACTTCGAGGCCGTCGCAATCCGGCATCTGAACGTCAAGGAGCACGAGATCCAGCTCCGCGGACAAAATTGTCTGGATCGCTTCCGCCCCGTTCGCGCAATCGCCCACGATTTCGACGCCTTCGAGGTTCGCGAGGCCCTTGCGGATGCCGCGGCGGATCAGCGGCTCGTCATCCACGATGAGCAGCCGAAGCGCATTCATCTTGAATTCCGAAGTGGAGAAGCAGATCCCTCGGCCTCAGGCTGCGGAAGACCGCCTGAGAGGCGGGATAACAAGTTTTGGTTGTCTTGCGTTGGTTTATAGCAGGAGGTCTGCTGCCGGACACAGGGGGCACTGCGGAAGGGCAAACGCACGCGCACTTCGGTGCCGCCTTCGGGAAGCCCGCGCAGTGCGAGTTCAGCGTCTTCCTTATACATGCGCGCAAGACGTTCGCGTGTGGAAGCGAGTCCCACGCCAAGCACCAAATCGTCGAGGCACGCGCCCGCCACGCCTTGTCCGTTGTCGCGAACAGTGAGTACCAACTGTCGGCTCGCGAGTTCGCTGCGAATCGAAATCAGGCCGCGGCTCGCGCAGCCGTTCAAGCCGTGGCGAATGGCATTCTCGACCAGCGGCTGGAGCAAGAGTGTCGGGACCATCGCTTGCACGGTGCCCGGGGCAAGATCGATGGAGACGTTCAGGCGGTCGGCAAAACGCATCTTCTCCACGTGCAAATAGGATTCCGTGAGCGCGATTTCCGCGCTGAGCGGCACTTCCGGCTCCGTTTCGCTGCGGAGCGCCGCGCGCAGGAGATCGCCCAAACGCGTCAGCATTTGGCTAGCGACCTTCGGGTCTTCCTGCGCGAGCACGGAAACGTTTTGCAAGGTGTTGAAGAGGAAGTGGGGATTGAGGCGCATGCGCAGGACATTCAGTTCGGCAGCTTTCAAGCTGGCTTCGAGGCGGGACTTTTCCAGCAGCAACGCCGCCCGTTCGCGCTCTTGATCTTCGAGCCGCATCCAATTGCGAAAGACAACGGCGGCTTGCACGGTTATGACGTACAGGAAAACCTGGAAAAACATCTCGGGCGCCGCGGCCTGCCAGATGCGCCACGGATCGCCCTTAGGCAACGAAAAAAGAAGCGCATGCACCAGATACAACAAAGCGGTCATCAGGTAAGCCAGGTAGCAAATGCCCAAGCCCGCAAGTAGAAGGATCCCGGCATTGCGCAGCCAGCGGTTTTTTCCCATCGGGCCGAGGGGGCCCAAAGGAAAGCGCTTTTCCAATTGGAAGACAAGCGGGCCGAGGAAAGCCCAGGGCCAAAAACAAAAAAGCGCGACCGATAGGTCCGAAGCTATTCTTGCGAACCCCACGCCCGGGTTTTGCAGGTAATTGCGCGAGTAGGCCACGCTTCCGACGAGGCTCCAAAAAAGCAGAAGCGCCGGGATTCCGGGATAGCGCAGCTTGCGCTTGTTGACGGGAAACTGAGTCATCGTTTGCTCGGTTTCTGCGCGCTCGTTGTTCTTGCACTATGAATTTTGGCATTAGAAAAGCCGCCGGCAAATACTTTTCGGGCCAATGCCACTTAGCGGGAGGCAAAGCGCTCCTTTTCAGGGGTGAACGCCATTTTTCGGACGTTTCTTTCCGCCGCGCTTGCCAAGAAGAACCTTTTTATCGGCCTTGCCGCTCGACACGAGATTCCCTCGTCTTTGTCAGGACAAACAGCCTATTCGTCAACTGTTGATTGTGCGCTTGGCGAGTTGGGAACAAACATCAGGCGACAGCCCACTTTGGCAAGGGAGGGAGTCGTCATGAGCTACGAACGTTTCAAAAATAAATTCATTTGCGCAAATAATGTGCTTGGCCGAACGGCCGTTTTCGTTCTCGTCGGACTTTTCTTTTCGCTCTTCAGCGCGGAATCGTGCGGGGCAAAGAGTTTGAGAGTGGTCGAGTACTATCATACGCTGCACCAGCGCTTCTACTGCACGGTGGACTACGATCCTACGGACTGTGTCCGGCATCTCGGTCTGTTGCAGCAGCTCTTGAATCAATACCATGCCCAAAATCTCGGGGAGTGGCGATGGGTGCTGGTCTCCAAAACGCGGTGGAAGCCTGATTTGCTGGAGTTGGGCTTTCACACCACTTCCCCTGCGTTGACCTCTTTCCGGGACCGCGAGACGCTGGTCGATGAGAGCCTATTCTCGGGAGACGCGGAGCGCGTAAGCGAATTGGAACACGAGTACCACGTTCCGTGGCAGAGGCTGCTGTTGTTAGCCATTACCCACGAACTCGGTCACGCTATATGCCGCGATAGCAATGAAATTCGCGCTGAGCTGTTTGCCGAGCGGCTTCGCAGCGGGCAATCAGCGAGTTGCTTGCCCGCGGACTGGGAGCCCCTGAGCGATTTTGGCGGGAAGGCTTTGCTCGGCGACATAAATAAAGCCATGCTACGCAGGGCGCTGCAAGGGGGACCGAAATAAAAAGCGTGCGCCGCAAATTTCGATTTATAGTCACGCGCAAAACCAAACGGCATTACGCGAATATGGCGCGGGCGTTGGGCTTTTGGGTTTCAGTGGCGAAGGACGCAGTCAAAAATTGCAGCAAGGGCGTCATGACGCGGAAGCGGTCGACGATGGCTTTGTAGAGTTTCGGGGAAGTGACGAGGCTCGGCGGAAGTTCCTTGTACAAAATGTAGTATTTGAAGCGCAGCAGATCGGCGGCGGGATCGTCGGGCGGGAAGCCGCGAGGAACGCGGGAGAGTTGCTCGCCTTCGAGATCGCCGAGGAGCTTGCGCACGGAAGGCGCCGTGAGAATGCGGCGAAACTCTTCGTGGCGTTCGGCGATGCGCTGGCGGATGGCGAGCAAGCACGCCGATTCGGGCATGTACACGCCTCCGCCGACGGCCACGGACTTGTGCGAGATGGCGAAGTAATAGCCGCCTTGGTGATGCGGAGTGCCGCGCCGGCGGAAGGTGGCGGCGATTTGCTCTTTGTAGGGCTTCTTGTCTTTGCTGAAACGGACGTCGCGATAGATGCGAAAGATGGCCTTGTCGGGGTCGGTTTCGTATTCGGGAGCGAAATCGTGGAGGGCGACGTTCAATGCGTCGACTAATTGGCGCATCGGCTCTTTGACTTTCTCTTCGAAGAGCGGCTTGCGAGGCAGAAACCATTTGCGATTGTTGTTGCGCGAGAGGCCGCGAAAAAATTGAAGAGCCTCGGTCGGGAAACCCGCAAATGGTGAAATCATCTCCTGCCTCTGTTGGTTAGGCTAGCTGCCTTTTCCCATCCCTGCAAGGTCCTGCGTACGTACATCCCCGGTGCAAATCGCAGCATCCGTAGAGCTAGACTTACGGAAGTGGCAAGTTCGCGAATCGAGTGGCAACCTAGTGGGTTCAGCTCGATGACAGCTTCATCAGATTAGGTTGGATGAGGGCCCGAGGAGAGTTTCATGAGAGACAGAACGGCCAACCTAGCGAGCGCCTTAGTTGTAATGATCGTTCTTTTGCTCGCTCCCTGTTTGCGGGCACAGGAGAGCGAGGCCACGTTGTCGGGCAAGGTCACAGACGCTTCGGGAGCGATAGTGGCCAACGCGAAGGTTTCTGTCAAGAACCCGACCACGGGACAAACTATGGATGTTCAAACCGATGCAACGGGAACGTACAACTTGACCAAACTTGCTCCGGGCGAATATGAAGTGACGGCGTCGGCTGAAGGCTTCGCGGCTAAGATAGAGAAGGTAACTCTGGCGGCCGGGGCTTCGCTGACTTTCAATGCCACGCTGTCAGGGCTGCCCTCGGCTCCTCCACCGCAGCCGCAAGCTCCTGCGAATAACCCGCCGAACGCTCCATCCAGCATTAAGGAGCCCTCGCTCGCGGACCTGGGCTTTGCTTCCGCCGAAACCAAAAGCCATCTCAAGGAACAAGCGCTGCTGGATAAGCGGACGCACATGCTGAGAATCCATCAGCGGTTGGGCTTGATCACCACGATCCCGATGATCGCTTCGGTGGCCACGTCGATTAATGCCGGGGGTAGGCACACCAGCAACACCGACCGCACCGTGCACATGGTTTTGGGTTCGGCTACGGCGGATTTGTACTTCATGACTGCCTACTTTGCGATTCGCGCGCCGCGCGTCGAGGGAACAAAATCCCGAGGACCGATTCGTTTTCACAAAGCCATGGCTTGGATTCATGGGCCCGGCATGATTCTCACGCCCATCCTGGGAGCGATAGCGTATTCGCAGAAGAATAATGGGCAGCGAGTCCAGGGCATGGCCAAAGCGCACGGGCCGGTGGCCATTGTGACAGCAGGGGCGTTCGGAGCCGCGCTGCTGTCGGTGTCGCTGAGGTTTTGAGCGTTCCCATGAACTGCGAATCTAGGAATGTAAAACAGATTGCGAGACTCGTAACGGGCTCCCTGCTTTTGCTATTTCTCTTGCTTCCGCAGGGTCTGCCCGCTGCGGAAGAGCAATGGGTGCTGGACCAATGCACGCTGAGCTACCACGTTTCTCACCCGCTTCATCAAGTCGACGGCGTGAGCCACGCGGGGCGGGGTAAAGGCGTTTGCCACGAAGGGCAATGCGATTTCCTGATCGCGGCGCCGGTGAAGTCGTTCGATTCAGGCGACAGCAACCGCGACCTGCACATGCTGCAAGTCACGAAGGGCGCGGAATTTCCCATAGTCACCGTGCGCACGCGATTGCCGGAGAGCGACGCGAAGGCTGCAACGATCTACGCCGACCTGGAAATCCAGTTTGCAGGCCAGACGGCGCATTACAAACAGGTTCCGTTCCAATTGATCCCTCAGGGAAGCGAAATCAAAGTGACGGGAACCATTCCAGCTACGCTATCCGATTTCAAGATCGAGGCTCCGACGCTCTTGACGCTTCCGGTGAAGAATGAAATCCCAATTCATGTGGAAATGACCTGGCATCGCCAGTAAGCGCGCGCGTTTCGACTACGTGCCGGTTGCCTCTTTGGCGGTGCGGGTCCGAGCCGCAGCGGTAGGGCGGGTGTAGTTGATCCAGATTTCGGCGGCGATGGCTTGTAAAGTGAAGCCGATCCAGAAAGCGGCACCGAAGAATTCGTGCGGATCCGGACTCCGCCCACGAATCACTGCTGCGGCGAAGAAGGCTCCGATAATCGGGCGGATAGTGGCGACGGCAAGTCCGATCGCGTAGCCGCGAATCATCCACTCGCGATGCTGCGCAAATTCGCGGCGCAGCGCGTGCCAGAGTGCTTTGCCTAGCGAAATCAGAAAGAGTGTTCCGAACAGCGCGATCGCGGCTTTTTCATCTATGCCGCCTACGGTTTTTCCGTAAGCCAATCTTAACCCAGTGGCGCCTACGAAGGCGCTGGCAGCGAGAAAGATTCGTCCTGACCAGCGATGCACTTGCGGATGGCGTGCGCGCAGGCCGCGCACGAATTGCAGCGGCCCGAGGAGCATGAAGAGCATGGCGGGCAAGACGTGCGTCAACACCAGCGCACGCTCGCTCGCGAAATGCCCGTCCAGTTCTCGAGCGGGATTCCGCGGCGAACTTAAAGCGCCGGGTTCTAGCAAAACGATGGTTCGCCGAGCAGCGACCGCCAGCCCGACAAACGCGAGAAAAATGACCGCGATCCAGAGGAATCGTGCCAGCGTGCGGTTCGGACTCGTTTTCGGCAAATCTGCCCGTGACATGGTCCGCGTGCCTCCCCTTGGCTTGCCTCCCTTCTTGGCATACGCAGGCGCGCGGCGATTTATAACCGCTTCAAGTGTTCCACGGACTCCACGGACTCGACTTGGAGTGACTTAAAATCGGGTACTCGTGTTACTCTTCGTTAAATATTCCAGCCGATATCGGTCAAGAGGTGTCCCCGATGGGCAGACCACTGGATAAGAAGGAGGCGGTTCTCTATGGGCAGTTTGTCAACGCGGCATACAAGATGTTCGAAAGAAACCCCAAAATGCCTTTTCCCGAACCTCAATCGTGCGATATTCCCGCCCCCTACGAACTGGTGGCATGGCTCCACATGTCCGATTTCTTCTTCTGGTGGCGCGAAAAGCCCAAGTTCTACGGTTTCATTGCCCGCCATCGCGAGCAGAAGCGCAATTTTGTGCTGGCCATTCGCGGGACAAAGGGCTGGGTCGAGTGGCTGGACGACTTCATGGCGCGTTTGGTGCCGTTCCGCCAGGTGCCGAACGCGGGGCGAGTGGAGAACGGTTTCGAAAAGATTTACGGCACACTGAAAGTGGTCAACCGCTACGGGCCTGCCGGCCGGGAGGCCGTCGCCAAGCCCCGGTCGCACCTCTACCGGCGCCCCAGCAAGTCCAGAAAACTTTCGGCGAGCAGTTGGAGGATCTAGCGAACAGTCTGGAAGAGCCTGCCGTGCAGGAACAGATTCGGACGGCTAAAGGACGGCCGCCGTGTCGGTCGTTCGTGGTAACGGGTCACAGTCTGGGGGCCGCGCTCGCGACGCTATTTGTGATGAAGAACAAAGAGAAAAGCAGATTCGACATTACAACCATCTGCACCTTTGCGTCGCCGCGTGTAGGGGAAGCGCAGTTTGCAGAGCAATTCAATCAATTGCCGCTGACTTCGTGGCGCATCGTCAACACGCGGGACATCGTTCCGAGGTTGCCGCTGCCTATCCCCGTGTTTTTTGGCTACCAGCATGTGGCCAAGGCGTCCTCGTTTTCCTCTGTGGGCACGGTGAAGTGGTGGAACTCCGTCTGCTGGCACTCCATGTACACCTACTTGCATTGGCTCGACCCGACGATTGACGTGGACACGAAATGCAAGCCGTAGCACCTCACCATTCATTAGGAACATTCCTGAGCTGGAAGATAGGCTGCGGACGCTGAACAAGTGACTGAAGGGCGTGTCTCGCATCACCTCCAATGAGGGATTCCCCTGAATTCGACGCAGAAATTTACCGGATTGCGGTTTCGGTTCACCCTGGGTGACGCTCAAAGCCGATTTCTGAGGTTGTAGTTTGGCCATCCGCCGCGCAATGAACAGCTATTCCGCCAAGGTGACCCGTACTGTCGAGATGAGCGATTCCGGCTCTCAAGGGAATTTCGAGGAGCCCATAAGCGTGATTGCCGATTCTACCGGAAAGTTCCGGGTGGAAAGCAAAGGCATGATGCACATGACTATGGTCTACGACGGCAACGCGATGTGGATGTACATGCCGACTGCGAATATGTACTCGAAACTTCCCCTAAACGGCGCCTCGACATCCGCCCGAGCCGGCATGGGCAATGGAATGTCTAGGGGCGCCAACGCGATGGAAGAATACAAAAATGTCTCTATTATAACGGTGTGAAGGAAGCCAAGATTCTCCGGAGTGAAAAAGTTCACGTGAACGGCGCCGATGCGGACTGCTGGGTCGTCTCTTTGGAATACGAGAGTTCAGGAAGCGAGGTGACTGCTGAGGCGCAAGCAGCAGGATTTTCGCTTAGCGATTTCGCGCACAGCAAAACCCTCTGGGTGGACAAGAACCGCTACCTCGTCTATCGCGAGGATTCTATTACGAAAATGAGCATGCCGAATACGAACACGCCCACGAACATGAAGCAGTCGAGCAAAGTGGAGAGTTTCACGGTGAATGACCCGGTCTCGCCGGACGTGTTTCAGTTCGCGCCGCCACCGGGCGCAAAAGAAATCGATGAATCAAAATTCATGCCGAAGGCGAAGGAAGCGCCGCAAACCCCAAAATAGTTGTGACGCCTGTGGCGCACGAAAGTTAGTCATACAATCCCAGGCATTATTATAGGAGGTGCCAGCCAAGAAAGCTCTGACACCTCAAGCAGATTGCGCCGTGGATGCTACGCTCGGCTCCCCGGGATGGCCGTATGCGCGCACAGATAGAGCTAGGCGCTCTTGATAGCTTTAGAAGCGGCGTCCCAAACAGCCACGTTCTTGTTGAAATAGGAATAGTTCGACATGTGGCAGCCCGTGATTGCGGCGTTGTTGCCGAAGACTTCGTTTTCTACGACGGGCTTGCGCGTTCGCACAGCCTGGAAGAAATTGGTCAGGTGGTCCACCATGTCGCTATAACCCGCAGAAACCGTATAGATTTCTTCTCCTGACTCCACGTTGTAATTGCCCGGAGCAGGTCGGGGGTGCTCACGATTCCACTCCGCGATGTATTCCTCGCGCTGCTTTTCTGGCCAGGAGCCGATCGAATAGTCCTCGCGGGTATGAAACTCCGGCTCAGCACGAAAAGCGAGGGATGCGCCGGCGCCCAAGGCCGCGGGAGCGCCTTCACCGCGAATGAACATGGTGCCTTTTTTCCCGTAAAAGGTGAAAAGCTGATCCTCGTATTTGTTGTTCTGGTTGCAGCGTAGGACCACCTGGAACTTCGGGTAGTCAAAGATCGTCCACTGGAGGTCGCCAAATTCGCGGCCATCCTTGTAGTGGTAAATCCCTCCCGTGGAATAGGCGCGGATGGCCGGCGCGTTGGTGCCAGTGATGTAGTGAATGCCGGAGATAAGGTGCACGAAGAGGTCGCCGGGGAGGCCCGCGCCGTAGTCCTTGTAGCAACGCCAGGAGACGTAGCGGCGCCCGTCGAAGGGGCGCTTGGGCGCGTCGCCAAGCCAGGTGTTCCAGTCAATAGTGTGCTCGCTGGCATCGGGAGGGATGGGGTAGACCCAAGCGCCGCTGTCCGTGTTGCGATCCCAGACGGCTTCGATCGTGTCCACCTCACCGAGCCTGCCAGAATCCCAGATTTCCTTGGCCTTGGCGTAAAGAATGGAGCTGACGCGCTGGCTGCCGATCTGCAAGATGCGCTTGTTCGTCTGAACCGCGTCAACCATGGCAAAGCCATCCTCGAGCGTGTGCGACATGGGCTTCTCGCAGTAGGCGTCTTTGCCGGCCTGCGCTGCTTCGACCACCAGCCGCCGGTGCCAATGGTCCGGCGTCGCGACAATCACCGCGTCGATGTCTTTGCGGTCGAGGAGGCGGCGGTATTCGCGGGTGGTGTCTATATCCTTCTTCAGAATTTCTTTTGGCGTCTCGTGACGCGTGTCATAAACGTCGGCGGCGGCCACGCACTCAATACCGAGCACCCTGCGGCTCGCTCGCAGCAAATCGCAGCCTTCCGTACCTGTGCCGATGATGCCGAAGCGCACGACCTCCGCAGGCGGGGGCGAGGCTCGAAGAATACTCGGTTCCAGGATCGTGACGTTCTTTCCCGCGAGGCCTGCGGCCATGGTTCCTGCACCCAGCCGGACAAAGTCGCGTCGAGTCATGGAGATAGGTTTTTTCATAGCCAGGTGGACCTCCCTTTTTGCAGACCCTAGGATGCTTTGATGAGAGCCATCGCGGATAAACTGAAACTCGTCATGATTCCTTCCTGCTGAAGGGAAGCAGAACTATACGTCTGACGTGGAAAAGAAGCAATGCCGTTTCGGCGCCTGTCCGTGAACGCGGCGGCGAAAAGCAGTTAACTTCTTCCGAGGACAAATAGGATTAGCCTCAAAAAAGGCCGCAGGGCTGACGATGGCTCGACGCGCCGGGAATGAGACCTTCAACTTAAAAATAGGAAACCGGGCCGCGCAGAAGCGGCCCGGCCGTTTGAAACGATCATCGGTTGTGCCTCCTGAGCGGTGGCTTACCAGATCCAGGTATTCACGCTGTCTACGTTTCTAACTTGTCAAGCGTTGGCGTGTCTGGCGGCTTGTGGAAGCGCCTTGATCTCCACCTTGCGCGGCAGCGCCGCGGCAGCGATGGGCGCGGTAATTTCGAGCATCCCGTTGCGGTATTCGGCGTTTAGTTTGTCTTTCTCCACGCCTTCCGGAAGCGAGACGCTGCGCTGGAACGAACCGTAGGTAATCTCTCTGTGGAGATAATCCGCTTCTTTGGTTTCGCGAGAGTTAGAACGCTCGCCGCTGATGGTCAGCGTATTTCCCAGGACCTGGAGATTGACATCTTTCGGGTCGATTCCGGGGAGCATGACTTGGCAATGGAATTTCCGTCCGTCTTTGTCAATGAATGATTCGATTGCGGGGCTGAAGCCAGCCGTCATCGTGGACTCTTCCTGGCCCGAGGGCCAGCTCAAGAAGCGGTTGAAAATCTGGTCGAAATCCCTGCGGAAGTCGAACAGATCCTGGAAGAAAGTATCGCGTGGAATGAGACTTCTCATATAGGCCTCCTGGATGAAATGGGCGGGGCGAACGAGGCTTTCTGGAGCTGGGAGCAGAAGGAACGCCGCTCCAAGCCGGAGTGTACTTCTTAAGGCACTTTATCGATGTTGTCAAGACATTCTCGCCCTGAAAAATTTCCATGGAACGCGCGAGCAGGCGAGAGGCTGGCCGTTTCTTGGACTTTGTGCCAGTTTTCCTGCGCTTCACGGGGAGATATCTTTGCATTGTCCAAGCATTGTCCAAACCGCTCCAAGCCAAGGTGCAGCCATGAATCAGATCATCGACTGGATGCAGAACAATTGGTACGAATTGGGTAGCCTTCTGGCCCAATTTACGTTTCTTTTTGCAGGCCTGTGGTTCGCGCAGAAAATCTTGAAGACCATGCGGGCTTCGCAGCAGCAAGTCGCCGCGCTGCTAAGGCTCTCGATAACCGACGGGCTGGAGCGCCCGGAAGAGACTGGGGCGGCGCCGAGCCCAACCCCTAGCGTGGTCACCGCTTCCATGTTGAACCCGGTCGCGGATCGGCCTGCGCCCGCGCGAATGCCGCCCAAAATGGCCCCGGCGCGCAGTTCCTCGTCCTACGCCGCCTTTGAGAAGCCGTCACGCGGTGAAGCGCCGTCGCTAACGGAAGAACTGAGCGGGCGAGCGCAAACCAGCGCGGCAATGGCGCCTGCACAAACAGCTACGATCGAACCAACCTATGAGCCAACTCCCTACGTTGCCGCTCCGTTGACCTTGCCCGAAGACGAGCGCAATGACGTGGATATTGCTGCTGCGGGACGCGGCGTCGTTCAGTGGCTGCAAACGCCCATGTCCAGCAAGAGCATGTCCAGCAAGAAAAAGGGCGTGTCTCCCTTGCGCAAAGTCGTGCGCTGGCTGCAAGCTCCTGTGCGAAGCTGAAACAAAAGCCGGCCCTTTCAACCGCGGAGGATTTGCAGCCGGTTTGGGAACAAAGCTCTACGAGCTCGCGTCCTTAATATCGTCGTGAGCTCTTTTCAGGGCAGTTTGCGCTTCGGCCCGGCCATTCAATTTCGGCTTCAACAAGTCGAGAGCGCGGTCCAGGGACATGGCTTTACCTGCAGGGGGACCGGCGCAGGAATCGGCCGCTGCTTTTGGCTTTACGCCGGTCACGTTCCATTTCAGACATGTGAATTCGACCGGCACGCTAACGCTCAGGCGAAGCACGGCAATGCAGCTGGAAAGATCCCTGAAGTCCGAACAGACGGCCTGCAATTCTTCGTCCTGCGGCAGGATTCCCTGAATTCGCAACTGTTTCGATAGCTTGTCCTCCAATGGACCGTTCGAAGCGAGTTGATCGTTCGCTGATTTGTAATGTTTGAAGATCTTGAGCGGGTTGTATCTGGCCGGGTTGTACCAGGGCGTGGAATTGCCGTTGGATTTCTCGTGGTTGTCTTTCTCTTGCCTATTTTGCTCTGGTGCGGGTTTTTCCGGCGTATCCTGGGCGACAGCAGCGGCGGTGAAAACAAAAACGAATACAGCAGCACCTAGATAGTTTAGATGGCCTCTCATGTCTGCCTTTCGAGGGCTTGAGGAGGACAATTATGTTTACCTTAACTCGCGCGCTGATGTCGAGAGCGTTACTCACAATCAATTTATGGAAGCTGGGGCATGGGTTCCTACGGGTAACTGTTTATTTTCTTTGGCGCGACTTCGAAGGCGGTGAAACGATTAAACGAATTTCGACACTGCGCTTATAAATAGGTGTACACTCGTCTCGACCGTACTGGTCAAGTTAGCTCCAGACCATCGGAGACCTACAATGCGGCCCAGCAGCGCTCCTTCCCGGAGATTTTCTTCGCGAGTGCAAGCACCGGGAGATGTGTGGGTGTATTGGAAGTGCGAGGGGCGCGATGACGTTTCGCAAGTCCGCAACATAAGCATGGGCGGATTATTTATTAAAACGCCGCAACCCCGTCCTTCCGGCACGATTACCCGGCTCGACTTTCTTGTGGCCGAAGGCCAGATCCGCGCGGATGCCGTCGTTCGGCACGCACGGGCCGGGGCCGGATTGGGATTGAAATTCACCGCGCTTGCTGAGCAGGACCGGCCCAAACTTGCTGCTTTGATCAACCGGCTTCGCCGGATGCACTTCTTGGGCGGCGGGTGATTCAGAATTCCGGCGCGAAAAGCCCCGCCGCTTCCTTGGAAGCGCAAACTCGAATTCCACGAGAGTCTCAAATTCGCAGCTCATTCCCGTGCGGCTTAGATGAAATCGACAAAAGAAATTCGCCTGCGCCTCGCCGCGCCGGAAGATGTACCGGTTCTGCGCCGATTGATCGAAGCTTCCGTACGCGCGTTGCAGACCGAAGACTACACCCCAGCGCAGATCGAGGGCGCGCTAAAAACCGTTTTTGGTGTTGACAGCCAACTCATTGCCGATGGCACGTACATCGTTGCAGAAACGCCAGCGAGGCAAGAGGAAACCGCACAGCGCACCGGCACGACGTCGACGTGGGCGATTGTCGGCTGTGGCGGCTGGAGCAAACGCAAAACGCTCTTTGGCAGCGACCATTGGACCGGGCGCGAAGACTCCTTGCTCGATCCGCGACATGACGCGGCCAAAATTCGCGCCTTCTTTATTCATCCCGCCTGGGCCCGCCAAGGCGTGGGGACCATGCTCCTCCAGGCTTGTGAAAAGGCCGCGCATGCGGCTGGCTTTACCCGCTATGAAATGGGCGCCACACTCACGGGAGCCAAACTCTTTAGCGTGAGGGGCTACGTTGCGGTCGAACCAATCTCCATTCCTTTGCGCAATGGCGAAACGCTCCCGGTGATTCACATGGAGAAACGCGCCGAGCGAGATCGTGACCCTTGTCACGAACCTTCGTGACGGGCGTCCTATTTTCCCGTGCTTACTAACTGCTAGATAAGGTCATCGCGCCGGCTGCTTGGCCTCCCCAAAGCTACTGCCGATAGTCGCTTAAGGTGTCTGGCGCGATTGGTCTCTTCTTTACCGTTAACGAAGCGCCCTTCACCGGAGGACCGATGCGCATACTGTTCACTGGCCTGCTCCTCCTCCTTCCCGCGGGCCTTTTTGCCGACCAAAACCACGCTCCTCAAACCGCAGAATACTGCGGCGACTGCCACCGCGCCATTTACGAGGGCTGGAAGAAGTCTGTCCACGCCACCGCCATGGAAAGCCGACTCTTTCAAGATGCGCTGAAGATGGCGGAGTCGGATTTTAATGGCGATGCCCGTAAGGTATGTTTGCGCTGCCATTCCCCTTTGGCGGCCTCGAGCGGTGACTTGGCCTTGACTCGCAAAGTGAGTTGGGAAGGAATCACCTGCGATTATTGCCACTCCGCACAGGAGGTCGCCCCGACGCGAGTCAACGCAGTAGCGCGTGTGGAGTTCAACGGCGTCAAAAGCGGCCCATCCACGGACGCGGTTTCCCCCGTGCACGCCATGCGTTTCTCCAAGGTGCACACCACCTCGCTCCTTTGTAGCGCCTGTCACGAATATCGCAACGCGCTGGGCTTCCAGGTGCTTACCACATACTCGGAGTGGGAAAAGAGCCCCTACGCGAAAAGCGGGCAGCAATGCCAGTCCTGTCATATGTACGCCGTGCAAGGCAAAATCGTGGATGTTCGCGTCACTACCGACTCCAGCGATAACCTCAACGTGCACCGCATGCCGGGCAGCCGCTCGGTCGAGCAACTCAACCGCGCCATTCAGTCGCAAATCTCCACCAAGCGTCAGGGCGATAAGGTGAAAGTTGTCGTCAAACTGACGAACGCCGGGGCCGGGCATTACGTTCCCACGGGTTCACCTATGCGCAAGCTGATTCTGGAGGTTCGCCTGGATCCGTTTGGTGACGGCAGCGCGTCGAGCGCGTTTATGCGCGCACGATTCAAGACCAAAAGGGAAAACCGCTGCAGCGCGAGCACGTGGCCTTCTTAAAAGGCGCCAAGGTCGTGGAGGATACACGAATCGCACCGAAAGAGACGCGCACGGAGACGTTCACGTTTGATCTACCCGCGGGGCGCCGAGCAACCGTGGAGGCCAATCTCTATTATTTCTATTCCCCCATGGCGGTGACCGAAGCCGAACAGAAGATTCGGTTCCTGGCCATGTCGCGACTCATCCCATAGCACTTGGGTCTGGCGCTCGGCCCTTAACTTCATGAAATAAATAGGCTTGCTTAACTCGAAAGATGATCCGTAAGATTCCTCAGGACTCTTGGCATAAGGTCAGGTTTGAAGCTGCTTCGCGAAGAGGGATTTACGGTGACCAAGGTTCACCGCGTCCCAGGAATTTTCCAAGCTGGCGGGCGTACGGTGCGTGCTTTGCACCATTACGACCGCCTGGGGTTGCTGAAGCCCAACCGCACCGAGGCTGGCTACCGCCTTTATCACCTTGGCGACCTCGCGCGGCTGGAGCAGATTCAAGAAGGTCTGGGAATTCATCTAGAAAGCCTTCGCCGCGGGAAAAGCAGCGAACTAAAATTTCACTCTGGGCAGGGACCTGGCTTGAGTTGGCCGCAAGCGAAGGGGCACGTTTGTGCCCTTTCCGGTTTCTGGTTTCCCAACGGCTCGCCATTCGCAGCGGTGCCGAATCTCTCTTCTCGCCACTCCGTACCCTAAGCGAAGCCGTCTCCACTCAAGGGAACACCTGTCAGGGCGGAAAAGGTGCGGCAGGTATAATGCCCACGTATGGTTTCCATCGCGTCCATCGTAAGACGCGGCTACCGTCTGTTCCGACGGGTTTACCCGCGATGCAGCATGATTTCGCAGGCCATTGCCTTCAATCTTTTCCTCGCGTTCTTTCCGACCTTGCTGTTTGCGGTCGCCGCAGCCAACACCCGTTTCGGCGGCAAAGCCAGCTTGCTCGAAATGATCCAGGACTTCACCGAATTCCTTCCGCCCAGCAGTCAGGGCATCGTTTCCGAGTTTCTCGTAAATCGTGGGCCACAGGCGTGGAAAGTTGCCGTGTTGGGATGGTCGGGCACACTGCTGGCGGGCTCCCAGGTCATGAAGCTGGTGATGGAAGGAATTCACATTATCTATGGCGACGAAGAAAAGCCCGGCTTCCTGCACCGGCAGCTTCGCGGTCTGCTGCTGTTGCTGATTACCATGGTTCCTTTGCTGGGCGCCGCGGTTCTGGGGGTTCTGGGCAAGCCGCTGCGGCTCTGGATTGCGCGCGAAGCCGGCAAACATTCCATTAGCCAAGGTTGGTGGATTTTCCTTTTCTCCCTTGCCGCTATGCTTCTGGCGATGATGGCTTTGACGGTGATCTACCGCGTGGCGCGTCCCAAGGGCGAGAGCCTGCGCAACGTGCTGCCTGGCGCTGCCGTGGCCACGCTGCTCTGGTGGATTTCTGACGTCATCTTTGGCGCCTACGTCCGGCGCGTGCCCTACAGCATCGTCTACGGCGGGCTGGCTGCGGTCATCGGCTTGATCATCTGGATGGAGCTCTCCGCGGTCATTATTTTCGTGGGCGCAGCTTGGAACGCCGAACTCGCCGAGAGCCGCAAACTGCCTTCATGAGTGAGCTGGTCGTCCGTTTGTCCTGCGCTTCTGCTAGCGATGTAATACAATCGCCTCATGAAAACTCTCACTGTGCGATTGCCTGAGCCATTGGTGGCGGGCATCGCGGAGGAATCGCGCAGGCGGAAGATTTCCGAGTCGGATGTCGTTCGCGAACGGCTCGAGCTTGCTTGGCGCAAACGGCGCCCCCGTGCTGCCTCGCTCAATGCAATAGCCGACCTCATCGGGTCGGTTGACGGACTGCCTGCCGGCTTGTATTTGCGATCCTCAGGCTATGGCAAGAAACGTTCTCGTTGATGCCGGCTTCCTGGTGGCGCTGCTCAATAACCGCGATACTCATCACCAATGGGCCATGACCCAAGTGGGCGGCTCGCCTCCACCTTGGTCCACCTGCGAAGCGGTGCTGTCCGAGGCGTACCACCTTCTTGGACAACCTGGCGCTCCAAGTCTCGGCGCTCTGCTTCGGCGCTCCGCCTTGAGCATTGCCTTCGAGCTTGGCGAAAACCTGGGTCCGGTCAAGAAGTTGATGGAGAAGTATTCCGATGTTCCCACGAGCCTCGCCGACGCTTGCCTCGTGCGGATGACGGAGACCTTTGCGGATCCCCTGGTCCTGACGACCAATAAGGATTTTCGAGTTTATCGTCGTCATCGCCTGCGAGTGATCCCTTGCATCACGCCTTGAGCCAGGGAAGCGGAGCGGGGTGTGGTTCACCGCTAAGCGTGGTCTCTAGTCAGCCTGCTACAGGCAGGCTCTGCTTAGACGGCAGCGAATGTGCTGCCGTTTTTCTTGGCGACATACTTGTTCTATATTCGAGCTTGAGCGAGGTTCAATCGAACAAAGCCATGCCTGAGCAATCCCTTCGCGTGGAAACTTATTCAGGTTTCAAAGCCGACGAGCGCCCCCTACGATTACACTTGGGCGAGCGCACCCTGGAGGTTGTGGCCGTCGAGGACCGCTGGTATTCCCCCGGCGAAACTTACTTCCGCGTGTTGACCGACGACGGCGACCGCTACGTTCTTCGTCACGCCGAAGCCCAAGATGTCTGGACTTTGACCGCCTACCGGGCTCGACCTGGGCCGACCTGGGCGCGACTCGATTGACACAAAAATTACGCGGAGCGTATAGTCGTTCCACGGCTTGCTGGTGGTCCTTCCAAGCGCCGTTTGCCCTGCGACAAAGCCCAGACTTGAGGACGTGGATTTCAGAAGGGCGTGGGATGTTTCGCTCATTGTTATCACCGGGATCGACCCTCGCCATTCTGGCCTGCTGCTGGCTCGTCTTTATCCCCCGAGTCTTCGCCCAAAACCCACCGCCTTCCACTCCGCCACCGCAAACTGCCGCGCCGGCCGCTAGTCCCGATACCACTGCCAAACCGACCGTTGCCAGTTCCGAGCAAGACGTCAAGGAAGTTTCCAGCCAGGACACTCCCGCAACCTTTAAAGTGCGCGTCAACAACGTGTTGGTACGCGTCGTGGTGCGCGATTCGCACGGCAAAGTGGTCCAGAACTTGAAGAAGGAGGATTTTCAGCTCTACGACGGCCGGAAACTGCAGGCCATCACTTCGTTTGCCATGGAGACGCCGCGGACGCACACCCTTCCACTCACAACGGCCCGGGAACCTGGCGGTGGTCCCTCTTCCGAAGCCGCTCCCGCCGTGAAAGCCGCCGCGCTTGCGCAGCGCTTTGTTTCCATGGTTTTTGACGACGTGCATATGTCCATGGAGGATGCCGTGTTCGTCCGCGATTCGGCCACGCGTTTTTTTGGCGCATTGGCGCCCAGCGATCGCGTAGCCATGTACACGACCTCCGGTCAGCTCAATCAGGAATTTACTGACGATCATTCCTTGCTTGCGAAAGCTCTTCTCGGAATCGTCCCGCGTTCTCTCACGCAGCATACGTCTTCCGATTGCCCGGACATGACCTATTACGAGGCCGATCTAATCGCCAATAAGAACGATTTGCAGGCTCTGGCCGTGGCCGCGGAGGAAACCCTGCAGTGTGCCTTCAACGGCGACACGCGAATGCAAGCCGCGGCCCAG
The DNA here is from genome assembly GCA_003223245.1 of Acidobacteriota bacterium. Classification (GTDB taxonomy): domain Bacteria; phylum Acidobacteriota; class Terriglobia; order Acidiferrales; family UBA7541; genus Acidiferrum. The sequence continues at coordinate 12,399 of QHYI01000152.1, read as the reverse complement.
GCACAAGCGCAAGCTGCTGCGCAGAGAGCCGTGTCTGAAGGCGACAACGAGACGCAGTACGGCTACCGGCATCTCGATGAAATCGTTCGCCGCATGACCAGCTTGCCCGGCCAACGCATCCTCGTTTTGGTTTCCCCAGGCTTCATCCTGAGCACGCTTCAATATGAGGCATCGGACTTGGTGGACCGCGCCACCCGCGCCAATATCATCATCAACACCATTGATGCGCGCGGACTCTACGCTCCGGACATGCTCGGCGACCTCGCCAATCCGCCCCGGGATACGGTTCGCACGTCGGGCTACAAGGCTAGCTATCGCGTCGCCGCTCAGAGCGCCCAGGAAGATGTCTTAGCGGAGTTGGCGGACGGCACCGGCGGCACTTTCTATCACAACCGCAATGACGTCGACGAAGCCATGCGCGAAGCCGGCGCGGCGCCGGACGTTTCTTATGTGCTTGGTTTTTCTCCACAGAATCTGAAGTTCGACGGACGCTTCCACTCTTTGAAAGTCGCCTTGACCACCAAAGAAAAATTCAATATTCGGGCGCGGCATGGTTACTTTGCGCCGCGGTCTGCCGCCGATCCCGCCCAAGTCACCAAGGAAGAAATTCAGGAAGCCTTGTTCTCACAGGAAGAGATTCACGACATTCCTGTGGATTTACAAACCCAATATTTCAAGAAAGATGCTGCGGAGGCTCGCCTGGCCGTGCTGACACATCTGGACGTGAAAGGCGTGCACTTCCGGAAGGATGCCGGGCGCAACAATGACCAATTGACCATCGTCACCGGAATTTTTGATGAGAACGGACAATTTGTTACCGGCGTCCAAAAAGTTGTTGACATGAAACTGCGAGACACCACCTACGAACGCCTCACCCGCTCCGGGCTTATCGTGAAATCCAGTTTTGATGTGAAGCCCGGCACCTACATGGTCAGGCTGGTGGTACGCGATGCCGAAGGCGCACAGATGGCTGCGCGAAACGGCGCGGTGGTGATCCCTTTTTAGGGTTGCATCAGCCCGGAGAGTTCAGTTTGGTTCGGCTGGAGGTTTACATGATCAGACATCGAAGTTTCTTGAGAGCGATATCGTTCTCGGCAGCGATAACGGCCGCCTTGTTATTTGGAAATGTCTTGTCGGTGGGGGCGCAACAGCAGCCCGCTCCGCCTCCGCCCCAAGCCTCCCAAGCCGCCGCTCCTGCGGAACCATCCGGCGTAGTCATCCAGAAGGAAACCAAACTCGTGCTGGTCGACGCGGTAGTGACCGACAAGAAGGGCAACTACGTTCACGACCTCACGCAGAATGTATTCAAGGTCTATGAAGACAACAAGGAGCAGGCCATTTCCAGCTTTTCCTCCGGCGCAGAAGCTGTAACGCAACCCAACGGCCAGCGGCATTACCTGATTTTGTTCTTCGACAATTCGACCATGGCTGCCCCGGATCAGATTCAGGCGCGCGGCGCAGCGCAGAAATTCATCGAAGCGAACGCGAGCCCGGAAAGTTTGATGGCCGTTGTGGATTTCGGCGGATCCCTCCGCATCGTCCAGAACTTTACCGCCAACGCCAGCCTGCTGAGCGCGGCCGTTTCTGGCGTGAAAACTTCCGCAGTGGATCCTAACGCGCCTCCTCCGGATGTCACGGTGGCCTCAACCGCCATGCCCCCCCTCGGGATGTCCTCGCTCCTTAATGCGCAAGCCGATTTTGGCGCGCGCACCATGCTGCTCGCGGTGCGTAGCGTGGCAAAAAATCTGCGCAGTATTCCGGGCCGCAAAATGATGATTCTCTTTTCCGGCGGCTTCCCGCTGACACCAGAAAACGAATCGGAACTGACGGCCACGATTGATGCCTGCAACAAATCCAACGTAGCCATCTACGCAGTGGACGCGCGAGGTCTTCAGGCCACCGCGCCCGGAAGTTCTCTGAACCGAACGGCTCCGAGTAAGGCGAAATTGCTTGCTGCGTCTTCGCGAAACCGCAGTCAGCGTTCCTCGTCGCATGTCCGGCTGGTGCTCGCGGCTTATCCGGCGGCGGCCATTCCTGACCCGCAGCGCCCCGGCGGAGGTGGTACGGGAGGCGGCGGAGGTGGTACGGGAGGAGGCGGCGGCCGGCCGGGAGGGGGAGGAGGAGGGCCACCGACCCGGCGGAGGTTCGGGAGGTGGAACGCGAGGTGGTGGGACGGGCGGAGGGACACGCGGCGGTGGAACCCCGAATTCGAACCTGTACAATTCCACTTACAGCCAGCCGCGCACCATCGTTCCTACTTTTCCAACTTCCGTAGCCACGAACCAGCAAATTCTTGCCGCTCTGGCCGAAGGCACCGGCGGCTTCACGATTTTTAACACCAACGATTTGCTTGGCGGATTGGAAAAAATCGCACGCGAGCAAAATGAATTCTACATCCTGGGATACGCGCCGCCGGACACTCCCGAAGGCAGTTGCCACACCCTGAAAGTGAAAATGAATGAAGGCGGCCTCCACGTGCGCTCGCGCAGCGGCTACTGCAATGTCAAGACTTCCCATGTGCTCGAAGGCAAGCCGGTCGAAAAGCAACTCGAAGCACACGCGACGGGCTCTCAAGCCGGCTCGATTCACGGCGTGCTCGAGGATCCGTACTTCTACACCGGGCCGAACACCGCGCGTGTGAATCTGGCCATGGAAATTCCTTCCGATTCGTTTCAATTCAACAAGGAAAAACGGAAGTATCACGCCAGCTTGAACGTTCTTGGTATCGCTTATCGCAGCGACGGAACCATCGGCGCGAAGTTCAGCGACATTGTGAACCTCGACCTGGAAAAAGACGAATGGAAGGAGTTCACTAAGTCGCCCTATCAGTACGAGAATCAATTCGACGCTACGCCGGGAGACTACAAACTCACCGTGGTCCTGAGCGCCGGCGGCGATGCTTTTGGAAAATTCGAGTCGCCGCTTACGATTGACCCGTACGACGGCAAACATTTCAGTCTTGGCGGCATCGCGCTCACCAACTCGCCGCAACGGGTGAACGATATTCCCGAAAGCCTCGATTCGGTGTTGCTTGAGGATCGCGCCCCCCTAGTGGTCAAAGGCATGCAGATCGTTCCTTCCCCCACCAACCGCTTCAAACACACCGACAACGTGATCGTATACAGCGAAATCTATGAGCCCCTGCTGACCTCGGAAAACCCGCCCGTGGTTGCCATGGGCTACACCATTTTCAGTCGCGCCAGCAACCAGAAGCTCTTTTCGACTGGCGCGGTGCGCGCGGAAGAATTCATCCAAAAGGGAAACCCTGTCGTTCCCATTGGCATGAAGGTAAAAGTCGACGACCTGAAGCCCGGCTCCTACCGCTTGGTGCTGCAAGCGGTGGATTCCGCGAAGAACAACGCCCCCAACCGCATGGTCGATTTCGACATCACCGAGTAGGGCCAGGAACGTTGGAGGCTTTGGAACGGGAGGAGAGACCTTAGGGACCCTGGTTTAAGAAACCAAGCCTGGTACCCTTCCGTCTCCTGGTCGGTCGGGCCACCCGTCAGCCTGAGGGTTGAAATGACAGATGCGGGCCCGTGACCGGAACAAGGTTCGTCGAAGTCGGATTTTCACAGTGTAACCACTTGAAAATACGCGAAATACCATCGTGTACACAGTCTTGGATGCCTCCATTTCTGACTTCGAGCTAAGGTCAGTCGTACCGCAGTCGGAATGGCTGGACAGAAATGTGCTCAAATTACTGGGTTCACCTGATTGCCACCTCCACCCCTTACATTATTCTTACATCCTTTTTACATTGTTTCGGGACGATCACCGGAGGACAGGCTTAGGTTGCGCCCCACGCTTCAGCCACAGCTTGCCTCCCACCATCCGAGCTATTTCAAGACATGAACGGTGGCCGAAAAGAGAAGCGCAGTCACCAGAGGGTAGAAGTGCTGCTCTTCGGTGGGACGCAGCGCCTGTCCGGGGAGTGGGCTTCCACCGAAAATATCAGTTCTAACGGAATGCGCGTCCGAACCGACCGGCCCTGGAAGCCGGAAAGCCGCTTAAGGCTTACATCTAGGATGGGCGATCTGTGGGCGACTGCGCGAGTCGTTTATTGTCACCCCGATGGGCCGAACACCTTTGCGTTGGGACTGGAGCTTGCTCGCACCGGAAAAGGCGCATAGCAGTTCACGTCTTCAATGAATGATTCAAGCTTGGCGCAATTCCCCAATAGGGTAATTGATGTTGATGCTCGCGTTGCCTAGCTTTTGCTTGGCACGCGCTAGTTCTCCCGGAGGTGCGGGAGACTTACCTTGACCAACCGCATGGCCGATTTCTGCATCGGCGAGTAGCGCGCGAAAAGTTCAACCGTTCGAGGTTGCAAAGTCGCAAAAAACCTCCATACGTGCTAACTCTTTTTTCTCTGAATCGTTGGAGAAGCACGTCCGGCAGACCCACTCGGCGGAGAAAATCTCTGGACCTGGGGTGTGCATGTAACGGCTCAAGCAGCAGCTCCCGATTGACAAGGATCATCAATTCTGTATTTTGCGACCCTTAATAAGCCTTTCTTCTCAAAGGATAAGGTGAATTGTAGGGATTCGACATTTTCGGCCGAGCTTCAGGAACTTTTTCGCCCGCCGCGGGTTATTCTACAAAGTGTAGAGTCCAGCTCGAAGTTTGCCTCCTGGTCAGGAGAAAGCGCAGGAGAATGCAATGAGGTCAAGGAAGTTCCGCGCGTCCAGCTTTTTTCATTTTCGATTCCCTTCGATTGCCGCAACCCCGCCGTCATCCCGAACCGAGTCGCGGTTTTTGCGAATATGGGTGAGGGATCTGCTTTTTCTGCGCGGAAGTCGGCGAAAGACTGCCGTGCAGCTTGCATCTCCCCTGTTGCGGTCATTTCTTGCGCTGATTCTCTCTTTCTCTTGCCTACCCCTGGGGGTGGATCTGCCTGCTCCCGCCGTTGCCGCCACGCCTCCCGCCGCTAAAGGAAAAAAACAGAAGCCGGATCCCACTCTGAAAGGGCTACCGATCATGGAGCTAACCCCCGACGAGGCCATCTTACACGCCCTAAATCGTCTCGCCTACGGCCCGCGGCCGGGCGACATTGCGCGCGTTAAACAAATGGGCTTGGCCAAATGGATTGAGCAGCAGCTCAATCCCGGCTCCATCGACGACAAAGCGATGGAGGCGCGGCTGCAGGATTACCCAACGCTGCGCATGTCTACGGCAAAGTTGATCGAAGAATACCCACAGCCCAAGCCTGCGGTTGTTCAAGCGGAGCGGCAGGCGCGGGAGAGAGCGCAAGAAGAACAGCGCCGCGCCGATGCGGCCGCTGCGGCGGAAAAATCTCCCGACAAAGAAATGCAGTCTTCGCAGGGGCAGGGTGCAAGTTCCGACGCGCAGAGCGGCACTGCCACTTCCGAATCCGCTTCGCAATCCGCAGCGGAAAACCCCAACGCCCCCGCTCCCATGAAAGTGACAGAGATGCCGCCAGAAAGCGCCCCGAAAGGCGGGCCCCGCCGCGAGGCGCTCGGGGGAGGCGACCCAAACAACGTCCCGCGCTCTATCGCCGATGACAGCAAGCGGCCCGCACGCATCGTCGCGGAACTCGCCATGGCCAAGGTGACGCGCGCGATTTATAGCGAGCGCCAGCTTCAGCAGGTCATGGACGATTTCTGGTTCAATCACTTCAACGTGTTCGCCGGAAAAGGCGAAGACCGCTACTACCTCACTTCCTACGAACGCGACGTCATCCAGCCGCACACGCTTGGCAAATTCAAGGACCTGCTCACCGCGACGGCGAAAAGTCCCGCGATGCTTTTCTATCTTGACAATTTTCTCAGCACCGATCCGCGCGCCCAGCAGCGTATCGCCATGGAACGCGCCATGCGCCAGCAAATGCGGCACGGGAGATTCGGACGGCCTTGGCCGCCGCGCCCGCCCGTGAATCCGCAACAGGGCAAAAAGAATGAACGTGGCCTGAACGAAAATTACGGCCGCGAACTGATGGAACTGCACACGGTGGGCGTGGACGGCGGGTACACGCAGAAGGACGTTACTGAAGTCGCGCGCGCGTTCACCGGCTGGACGATTGACAAGCCGCGCGTCTACGCCGATTTCAAATTTGATGACCGTTTGCACGATCCCGATCTGAAAATCGTGCTGGGCAAAAAGATTCACGCGGGGGGCATGAAAGATGGCGAGCAAGTGCTCGACTTGCTGGCGCATCAGCAGAGCACCGCGAAATTTATCTCCACCGAACTTGCGCGGCGCTTTGTTTCGGACAATCCGCCGCCCGCGCTGGTGGAACGGATGGCGGAAACTTTTCAATCCAGCGACGGCGACATTCGCGCGGTTATGAAGACCATGATCTGGTCGCCGGAGTTCTGGTCGCGAGAAGCCTATCGCGCAAAAATCAAAACGCCATTCGAATTGGTGGTTTCGGCGGCGCGCGCTCTCGGCACCGACGTGGACTCGCCGCTGCCGCTGGTGCAGTGGGTTGGCCGCATCGGCGAGCCGCTGTATCAATGCCAGCCGCCGACTGGTTATTCCGACAAAGGCGAAACCTGGGTGAACACGGGCGCGCTGCTCAATCGCCTGAATTTTTCGCTGGCGCTTGCCGGCAACCGCATGCGCGGCGCTCGCACCGACGTAAGTTCGCTGCTGGGAGTGGATTCCGCGGCCGATCCGAAAATCGCCCTTGATCGCGCGGTGCAGGTTTTTCTCGGCGGCGAAGCTGCGCGAACAACCGTAGAGACGCTCGAGAAGCAGTTGGATAATCCGCAAGTGCTGCGAGCGAAACTGGACGATCCGCACAAGCAAGTGGATCTGGGCGTGATCGCAGGCTTAGTGCTCGGCGCGCCGGAATTTCAAAGGAGATAAAGAAGGAAGTGCGAAGTTGAAAGTCAAAGAGTTAAAGGTCGAAGAGGCTAAGAGATCATTTTTTTATTGCTTTGCTCCGACGCGCCGGAATTTCACCGCCGGTAAAAATCTCTGGCGGCGGGTTTATCCTGCCGGCAGCGGCTTCGGAATTTAGGGCCGCAGGTTTTTATGTAGCGCCGTGCTTCAACGCGGCACCTTAGTTTCTCCGACGAGGAAGATGCCACCCCAGAGCGCGGCGCTACAGTAAAACCTTAGTCCGGGTATTGAGAGGGTGCAATGAGCTACGAATGCTGTGAAGGCCTGCGCGGGCTGAAATTCTCGCGGCGGTATTTCCTCAAGCAGGGTGGCGTGGCGTTGGTGGGTCTCAGCGCCATGCCCGTGTTTTTGCAGCGCGCCGTCGCCGCAACAGCGGTGCCGAACAAGAAGCAACTCGTCGTACTGTTTCAGCGCGGCGCGGCGGACGGTTTGAACATCGTCGTGCCCTTTGGCGAACCGAATTATTACCGCATGCGGGCGAGCATCGCGATTCCCGAACCGAAGCGCGGCGGCGCGGATGCCGCCATCGACCTCGACGGATTTTTTGGCTTGCATCCAAGCCTCGCGCCGCTTGAGCCGCTCTTTCACAAAAATCAACTCGCCATTGTGCACGCCGCCGGCTCGCCGGATCCCACGCGCTCGCACTTTGACGCACAGGATTTTATGGAATCGGGCACGCCGGGCCTGAAATCCACCGAAGACGGCTGGCTGAATCGCGCGCTCAAAACGGTTCCGGAAGAAAACGCTTCGCCGTTCCGCGCCGTCGCGATGGGGCCGAATCTTCCGCGCATGCTGCAAGGCGCAGAGCCCGCGATCGCGCTGCGCGACCTGCGACAATTCAAAGTGATGGAGCAAGCGCCTGGGATGGGCCAGGTGGTGGAGGGCGGCTTCGAGGCCATGTACGCGCGAACGGTGGAGAAGGCGTTGCAAGGCACGGGCACGGAAACATTTGAAGCCATCGACTTGCTGCGCAAAGCGGATCCCGAAAAATATCAGCCGGAAAATGGCGCGCAGTATCCCACCAGCCGCCTCGGGCGGAGCTTGCAGGAAATCGGCCAGCTTCTGAAAGCTGATATCGGCGTGGAAGTTCTGTTTGTCGATTGCGGCGGCTGGGACAATCACGTGAACGAAGGCGGCGTGCAGGGCCAGCTCTCAAATCTGCTGCGCGATCTCGGCCAGGGCCTCGCGGCGTTTCATCAGGACATGGGAGACCGCATGGAGAACATCGTTGTCGTCACCATGAGCGAATTCGGGCGAACCGCGCGCGAAAACGGCAATCGCGGCACGGACCATGGCCATGCGAATTGCATGTTCGTGATGGGAGGCGATGTGCGCGGCGGAGAGGTTTACGGCAAATGGCCCGGCTTGAACGATCATCAGCTCAACGAAGGCCGCGACCTTCGGCTGACCACGGATTTTCGTTCGGTGCTCGGCGAGATTCTCACCAAACACATCGGCGTCGCCGATTTGAAGCCGGTGTTCCCCGGCTTCGACAACAATCCCCGCAAATTCCCGGGGCTCATCAAAGCCTAAGACAAGCATTTAGCGCAGAGAACGCAGAGGGAAGAGCCCTGCACGCCCCAAAAAAGAGCGGCTTTGTTTCATTCAGCAGATTTCAATTCGCGGATCCAGATGTTGCGGTAGCGCACGGGATGGTTGTGGTCCTGCAGCGCCAGCGGCAGCTTGTCGGGTCCTGGTTTGTACGGCGGGCGCACATGGTGCCCGGTGGGGCCGGTGAGCTCGACGTTGTCCTGCACCAAAACGCCATTGTGAAAAACGGTTTCGCGCGCGGGGCGCGTCAGCTTTCCCGAAGCGTCAAAGCGCGGGCCGTGAAAAACGATGTCGTAGGTCTGCCACTGGCCAGGCGGACGCGAAGCATTGACCAGCGGAGGATATTGGCCGTAGATGGCCGCGGCCTGTCCGTCGGCGTAGGTTTTGTTTTGGTACGAGTCCAGAACTTGCGTCTCGTAGAGCCCGTGGAGGAAAACGCCGCTGTTGCCGCGGTCCTGGTCTTCTCCTTTCGGGGGCGACGGCTCGGCAAATTCCACGTGCAACTGGCAATCGCCGAAGGCTTCGCGTGTTTGAATGTCCCCCGTTTTTGGGACCACCTCGAAATAACCGTTCTCGACTTTCCATTTGGCGGGACTGCCGTCTTTTTTCTCGACCCACTGCGAAAGATCTTTGCCGTCGAAGAGCACCACGGCATCCGAAGGCGGACGCCCTGGCGCATCTTGCGTGCTTGACGTCCCTGGATCGATCACCGGCGGCAGGGGCCGGTTGCGATCGTGGATTTCCCACCTTGTATCCACTTGTGCGTTGCAAACGGAGGGAAGGCTTGCTAACACGAATGCACAAACACAAAACAGACCAATTTTTTTCATCGTTTAACCTCGCAGCCTAAGCGCCCGGGATTTTACCGCGAATCTGGAAAATGCGGCATCCGGTAACCGCCTGAACCAGCTTTTTGGGAAGCTATGAGCGTAAACTTCCGCCTTTGCCAGATCGCGAGCACCGCAGGGGCGCGAATCGCGCCCGGTTTGGGGAGGCGCTAAAGCGCGCCCCTGCACGACCGCGCTTACGCGGCGGAACCTTTGATGCGCATGCCGTAGAACGATTTGTAGACGAAGAAGAACGAGACAAGGAAGAACGCCGCCGCCAGAATGTGGGTCAGCATGGTGCTTTGCTGGCTGCTAGTCAGGCTCACGGCGAGCTCGACCGCCAGCAAGCCAAAAAGCGTCGTGAATTTGATAATCGGGTTCAGCGCGACCGAAGACGTGTCCTTGAACGGATCGCCCACGGTGTCGCCGACAACGGTCGCGTCATGCAGCGGCGTGCCCTTTTGCTTGAGCTCGACTTCGACAATCTTCTTGGCGTTATCCCATGCGCCGCCGGCATTGGCCATAAAAATCGCCTGATACAAGCCAAACGTGGCGATGGAGATAAGGTAGCCGATGAAAAAGAACGGTTCAACGAAAGCGAACGCCAGCGTAGCGAAAAACACGGCGATGAAAATATTCAACATGCCCTTTTGCGCGTAACGCGTGCAGATTTCGACGACTTTTTTGCTGTCCGTGATGCTGGCTTTTTCCACGCCGTCAAGCCGGATGTTGGCTTTGATGAATTCCACCGCGCGGTACGCGCCGGTGGTCACCGCTTGCGTGCTGGCGCCGGTGAACCAGTAAATGATCGCGCCGCCGGTGACGACTCCGAGAACAAATGGCGCGTGGAGCAGCGAGAGCTTGTCCACGTTGGCGGCGAGGCCGTTGGTGAGCGCCATGATGATGGAAAAAATCATCGTGGTTGCTCCGACGACCGCAGTGCCGATGAGCACCGGTTTTGCGGTGGCTTTGAACGTGTTGCCCGCGCCGTCGTTCGCTTCGAGCATGTGCTTGGCGCGCTCAAAGTTCACTTCAAAGTTGTAGTCCTTCTTCAGTTCCTGTTTGATGCCGGGGAGTTGCTCGATGAGCGAAAGCTCGAAAACGGATTGCGCATTGTCGGTCACCGGGCCGTACGAGTCCACGGCAATCGTCACCGGCCCCATACCCAGAAAACCGAACGCGACGAGACCGAAGGCAAACACCGGTTCGGCCACCATCAAGTTGCTCAGTCCTCCGCGCGAGACCAGATAGCCAATGGACATCAGCAGGACCATCGAAAGACCCAGGTAGTAGGCGGAATAATTTCCCGCGACGAAGCCGGACAAAATTCCGAGCGAGGGCCCGCCTTCTTGAGCGGAAGTAACGATTTCTTTGGTGTGGCGCGATTCGACGGAAGTAAAAACTTTCACCAGTTCCGGAATGATGGCGCCCGCGAGCGTGCCGCAGGTGATGATGGTGCTCAGCTTCCACCATTGCGTAGAGTCGCCAGCCAACTCGGGAATGATGAACCACGAAGCCAGATACGTGAGACCGATGGAAACGAAGGAGGTGATCCACACCAGGGAAGTGAGCGGCGCCTCGAAATTCATGTCGTCAACATTGCCGTATTTTGCTTTGGCAATTGCGCCATTGAGAAAATATGCGGCCGTGCTGGCCACCAGCATGATGATGCGCATCACAAAAATCCAAACGAGCAGTTGCACTTGCACGACGGGATTTTTTACTGCGAGCAAAATGAAAGTGATGAGCGCAACGCCGGTCACGCCGTAGGTTTCAAATCCGTCCGCGGTCGGTCCTACCGAATCTCCCGCATTATCCCCCGTGCAATCGGCGATGACGCCGGGATTACGCGCGTCGTCTTCTTTGATTTTGAAGACGATTTTCATGAGGTCGGAGCCGATGTCCGCTATCTTCGTGAAGATGCCGCCGGCAATGCGCAGGGCGGCGGCGCCGAGCGATTCGCCAATGGCGAATCCGATGAAGCAAGGGCCGGCGTAATCGCCTGGAATGAAAAGCAGAATAATCAGCATCAGTAAAAGCTCGACGCTGATGAGCATCATGCCCACGCTCATGCCCGCTTCGAGCGGAATATGATTGATGGGATACGGTTTGCCGCGAAGGCTGGCGAAGGCCGTGCGCGAATTCGCGAAAGTGTTCACGCGAATCCCAAACCACGCCACACTGTAGCTGCCGGCCATGCCCAGCAGGCTAAAAGCCAGAATGATGGGCAGGGCGATGGCGATGGGCTTGCCCGGGATGGGGGCAAGGAAGCCGAAATACAGCACGATCACAATGGCAATGAAGGCCCAGAGCAGCAGAAGGAATTTGCCTTGCGTTTGGAGATAGGTTTTGCAAGTTTCGTAAATGAGCTCGGAGATGTCGCGCATGGATTGGTGGACCGGCAGATGTTTCAGGCGCGTGTAAATGGTGAGTCCGAAGGCCAAGCCGAACAAGCAGAAGAGAATCCCGAAAAGCAAGAGTTTGTGGCCGTCCATGCCGAGGAAGGTGACCTGGGAAAGGTCGGGCAGCTTCAAATTAGCTTCGCCGGCAGCTTGCTCCGCGCGCGCGGAGGCCGTGGCGAGCAGCGAGAAGAGGGCCGCTCCCGCACCAACCTTGGTGAGTCTCGAAACATGGGACCAGGCATTCGTTAGCCAGGTGCGCATTCAAAATCCTCCCCTGATGGCAAAGTTTGCGGTGTGAACGTTCTTGGACGGGCCGCCTACTGCCATACGTTTTCGGCCACGGCGTAAAGCCGCGGCTACCCCGCCGAGCGCTTTCCATGCAGAGCCACACATCCTTGCCTCTCGCAAAACAGAGAGACCGAGCAGGTGAGAAAAGCGGGGCCCTTCGACTGCGCTCAGGACAAGCAAGCCGCCGCACTCCAAATGACTCGTCCCAATCGTATGCGAGCTTCAGTAATTTTTTTCTCATTCCACCGGCAAGAGGCCCCGACCGGAGTCCCGACAGCATCGGAATCTTCGATGGGGGTAAACTCGCCCGCGCGCCGGTCCGACTTACCCCTCGATACCGCCGGCGAGGCGCCTATAAGGCTGGGCGCCAGGGCAAGCACAAGTCGCAGTTTTATAACATTTTGGGGTGGATGGGTCAAACCTCTTCGCAGCACGCTAGCGCGCCTGCGGGGCTTTGCATGAGG